>NZ_JAGEUF010000005.1:0-407400 GCF_018101215.1 Phaeobacter sp. HS011
GCGGTTTTTTGACGTTTTCATGAAGTTTTCCCAAAAATCACTTATTATTCATTTCTATCAACAGCTTATAATATGAGATTTCTCCAAACTCCTCTCATTTCGGGCGCGTTTCTCACGACTCACAGCTTGCCCAAGCGCCAGCGCGACAGCGCGGTATCTATATGTAGGTGCTCGACCGTGCGCGACCACTAGGCGCCCGCCGCCTCGACCCACTTCGAGTCGGAATCACGAACCGCAAACTGCCGATCAAAGCGATGCTTTTGCACAAATCCGTCTCCCCCTACGGAATACTGGTCAACCCTCAGAACGCCGCTAGGTCACTGTTGGGGCTAGGGGTTGTGCCACACCTCCTCATGGGCTTTGGTAAGCTGCAAGCATGACTACGCCGCAAGGATCAGCGCAGAGATCAGCGCGGAGACGACAACAGGATGCACCGGATCACCGAGGGATCCTGTCCATGCAGAATTCAAAACGCGTGCGCGCAGGACCAAGATACGAGACCATGACAGATCTTCACCTCCCCGCATCACTCACCCTGACCGAGGATACCAACGACGCCCCTAGCCGGGACGCCCTGAACACTGTGCTGAAAGGCGATGCCCCCTCCGTAACAGAAGGCGGACAAATGCAGCAGCCCCGTGGCACGCATCGCAGCCTTCAGGACAAGCCCGGGTTTCGGTTTGAGCTGCGACGAGCCACCCGTCCCGAACACGATGCCGCTGAACTGGCCTTTGCCCCGTTTCACCAAAGCCCCCTGCCCCATCTGGCCTGGTTTCTGACCTGCCAGCATACTGCACTACATGCGCTGGCCAGCACCTATTGTCTCAAAAGCGGACGCGCCACCGCACTGCTCGCCGATTTGACAGCAGCGCTGCGCGCAGATTGCGCCGACAATGGCGACCACCCGGCCACCATCCCTGTCGACACCCTGCCCCGGCTGCACCCTTTGGCGGTGGATTACCTCGTGCTGGGGTCGCGTATGGGAAATGAGGTATTGCGCCGCCGCCTGAGCGAGGCGGCGGGCCAGTCGGCGCTGCCTGCCTATTTCACACCCCGAGATCATCTGGTGGCATGGCGCGCCACCTGCACAGATCTGGACCAGCTTCCGCCGGGGCGCGCATTGGCCCGGTGCATTATTGCAGATACCCGTAAAGGGTTCGGTCTCTTTGAGACTGCGGCGCGGCTCAATCCGCTGAGACCATCCACGATCTGATCACGATCTGATATAGAGTAATACATATAAGACAGCGCCGTTGGCGCGACGTGCAAACGGCTTATCAAAAAAAGGGCCTGTACAATGGCTTTGGAACAGACAGTCTCCACCACCACACTGACCAATTGCGACCGTGAACCGATCCACCAATTGGGCCGGGTGCAATCTTACGGCGCGCTGATTGCCGTTTCGACGGACTGGCTGGTGCAGCATGCCTCAGACAATCTCCTTGAAATACTGGGCATCGAGGCGCAGGCGGCTGTCGGCCATTCGCTGGGAGATCTGATCGCGGAGGACGCCTTCACCCGCATTCGTCGCAATCTGAGCGCATTGGAGGCCCCAGACAGCAACCTGCGGTTCTTCAATATCCCGCTGAAAGACCGCAGCCAGGCGTTTGATGTCAGCATCCATCAGAGCGGCCGTCATCTGGTCATCGAATTCGAACCGAAGTTCGAGCACAGCGAGCGCGATGTAATGTCCGAGATCTACCCGCATTTCTCGCAGCTGCGCCGGGACGAGGATATTTCGCGACTGGCGCAGGGGGCTGCACGCGGCCTGCAGGCGCTTTCGGGTTTCGACAGTGTCATGGTCTATCAGTTCCAGCCGGATCACTCCGGACAGGTGATCGCCGAGATACGCAGCGACCGGACCAAGAAATACGAAGGCATGTTCTTTCCCGCCTCCGATATCCCTGTACAGGCGCGCGCACTTTATAAGCGGTCGCTGTTGCGGCTGATTGCCTATGTGGACGATGAGGGCGCGGCGATCAGCCCGGCGTTCAAAATCGATGGGGCGCCCCTAGATCTGTCTTTGGCGGTGACCCGCGCGGTCTCTCCGATCCATCTGGAATATCTGCGCAACATGGGCGTGCGCGCCTCCATGTCAGTGTCGATCATGAAAGATGGGGAGCTGTGGGGCCTGTTTGCCTGCCATCACAAGCGCCCGCGGTATATCGACTATGAACGCCGCACCGCCATCGAGATGTTCGCACATGTGTTCTCATATGAACTGAGCCAGTTCGAGACCACCCAGCGCAGCCGCGAAGAAAAGAGCATGAGCCGCCTGCAGACCCAGTTGATGGCAATGCTGGCGGATGGCCGCCCGTTCAAGGAAAGCCTGATTTCAGTCTCCGAAGACATTCAGGATGTGATCCCCCATGACGGTCTGGTGCTTTACTCCGATGGCGAATTTCACGCCACCGGCACCACACCCACCGCGGAGGAGACCCGGTCACTCGCCAGAATGCTGGATCTCACCATTGGAGCCACGGCCTTCTCGACCAATCAGCTGGAGAGCCTTCACGAACCAGCACGCGACTATATCGACCGCTGCGCCGGTATCCTCGCGATCCCGATTTCAAAACGCCCGCGCGACTATCTGATCCTGTGCCGCCGCAATATCTCGCAGACGGTGGAATGGGCGGGCGACCCGACCAAACCGATGGAAGTCGGTCCCAATGGCGTGCGGCTTACCCCCCGCAAAAGCTTCGAGGCCTGGCAGGAAACCGTCGAATGGCGCTCTGCTCCCTGGGCAGACAACAGCCTTCACAGCGCCAATATGCTGCGCACCGTGCTGCTGGAGATCTTCCTTAAGGTGACGGAAGCCAACAATGCAGAGCGGGCGCGGGCGCAGGAGCAGCAACAGCTGCTGATCTCCGAGTTGAACCACCGGGTCCGAAACATCCTCAACCTGATGCGTGGACTGGTGACCCAGACCAAGGGCACGGCGCGGACGCTGACCGAATTCACCGAAAACCTGGATGGCCGCATCCATTCGCTGGCGCGCGCGCATGACCAGTTGACGGGTGAGCAATGGGAACCCGCTTCCCTGCGGGCGCTGATCACCTGCGAACTGGAGGCCTACACCACCGGTCGTGATGATGAGGTTGTCCTTACCGGCCCTGATGCGCTGGTCACGCCGGTGGCCTTCACCACTCTGGCCTTGGTTCTGCATGAGTTGACCACCAATTCGGTAAAACATGGTGCCCTCAGCAATGGGGTTGGCCGTGTCGAGATCGTTCTGGAAGAAGAGGACAGCGGCGCCCTTCTGATCAGTTGGATTGAACGCGGAGGCCCGCCCGTGGCGCCGCCTGCACGACGCGGCTTTGGCTCTACCATCGTGGAGAACTCCATCCCGCACGAGCTGAAAGGCGACGCCTCGGTCCAATATAAGACAACCGGCCTTGAGGCGCGGTTCCGTATCCCCACCCGCTATCTCGACAAGATCAAGCATAACGAGAGCAACACCATTCCTGACGCGCCCCTCTCCGAGGCCAAGGAAGCCCCGAAGCTGGGTGGCAAAGCACTGGTGGTTGAGGACAGTTTCATCATCGCCATGGATCTTACCGCCATGCTCGAAGATATGGGTTTCTTCGAGGTCGCCAGCGCCTCCTCCGTCGGCAAGGCGCTGGACGCACTGGCGGAGGGCGGCTTTGAATATGCGGTGCTGGACGTCAATCTCGGCTCCGAACAATCGGTCCCCGTGGCCGAAGAGCTGGCGCGGCGTGGCATCCCCTTTGTGCTGACCACCGGCTACGGCGAAGTGCAGGATATCGTGGATATCTACCCGCCCTGCCCGATTGTGCAAAAACCGGTCTCCGAAAGTGCGCTGGCCGCCGCCCTTCTCCGCGCGGGCGAGAGGTCAGCCACTGAAACCCCATGATCGGGGTGCCAATCCCTCTGTGACAGCGACCGGGCCGCGCCATCTGTGACGCGGCCCGAAACATCTGGGCGCGCGCGGGCTCAAGGCTCCGCTGTCAAAGATCGACCTCGATCACGCCATCTTTCTCCGCCGCCCGCGACTGGCACAGGATCACCGCCTCTTTGCGCTGCGCCTTGGACAGGACAAAATCGCGGTGCTCCACCTCGCCTGACACCAGCCCGCATTTGCATACGCCGCAGATCCCGTCAGAGCATTTCACATCAATATGAATGCCGTTCTCCGCCAGCACATCCGTGGCGGTCTTCTCCGCTGGCACGTGCAGGCTGCGACCGGTGCGCGCGAGTTTCAGGGTGAAGTCGTGGTTTTCATACTCCGGCACCTCCGGCACGGAAAAATACTCCAGATGGCGCGCCTCCTCAGCGAAGCCCTGCCGCTCTGCCGCCTCCATCACGCCGCTCATGTAGCGGTCCGGCCCGCAGGTGTAGACATGCCAGCCGCCCTGATACCCTGCCAGCAATCCATCCAGATCGGCGCGGCTGCCCTCATCCGAGACATGGATGTGCACATGCTCGGCCCAAGGCATCGCTGCAAGATCATTCAGGTAGCCTGCATCCTTGCGCGAGGGCACGGAGTAATGCAGCTCAAACGGCTGTCCCAACGCATGTAGACGATGCGCCATCGCAATCATCGGTGTCACCCCGATGCCGCCCCCCATCAGGAAACTGCGGCTGGCCTCCTCCACCAGTGGGAAATGGTTGATCGGTTTGGAGATAAAGACCCGCCGCCCCTTGGTGAAAATCCGGTGGAGCAGCTTTGAGCCCCCTCGTCCCACATCCTCACGCAGCACTCCGATCTGATATTTCGACCGATCCGTCGGATCGCCGGACATGGAATACTGCCGCAAAAATTCAGGCGCGACCACGATGTCCAAATGCGCCCCCGCCGTCCATTCCGGCAGGGGGCTGCCGTCGAGGCTCTTGAATTCGTATTTGGTGACGCCGCTACTCATCACCTCCACGTTGGACACCTCAACCCGCAACACGGGGCTGTCGTCGTCATTGCTATAGATGTGATCCCAATCACCGGTTTCGCCCCGCGCCCGGCGGGCTTTGTACTCTTCGGCGGTGATCATTGCCTGATAGGCCTCAATCCCCGCCTCCCGGTCCATCGGGAACGGATATGGCCAGGGGTGCGGCGCCAGATGTGCGGGGTACACCGCCAGCGTCTGATCCTCATAGCGCAGATCCAGATCCTTCTGCAGCGCGCGCGCATTGACCGGATGGCGCGTCGGGCGATAGCCGCCGTCTTCCTCCAGTTCCAGATCCCACCACCATTTCTTGGCCGGGTTCATCTCGCCATTGCCGACCATGTCATCCAGCCGCGCCAGCGCAGGCGCCGCCGATGGCATATTCATCGCCGCCCAGCGGAAGGGTTTTTCCTTGAATATGCCCTCTAGGTTCCAGGGGCAGGTCTTCATACACCGCCCACACATCGCCCCGCCGGGCGTGGTAATCCGATAGGTGGTGCATTTCTGGCTGTCCGATTTCCAGATCTCATAGCCATTGAACATCAGCTTCGGCCCCGCGGTGATGGCCCCCGACGGGCATTCGCGCGCACATTTGTTGCAGGCCTCGCAAAACGCCTGCAGGCCGAAATCGATCGGCTTGTCATGGGCCATCGGCATATCGGTGGTGACCACACCGGATTTCAGGCGCGGCCCAAGAAAGGGGTTCAGGATCACCTCACCAATCCGGCTCACCTCCCCCAGTCCCGACAACAGCAGTAGCGGCGGCTGCAACACCTCACCATCCATCACCGTATGGGCCTTCGCCTTGTAGCCGAGGTTGCGGATCTGGCGCGCAATCACACCGCCCAGCAACGAAAACCGCAGGTAGGCCCGCATGGACTGCGCCACCGCAATCCAGTCGTCCCCCGAGGTGCCTTCTGTCGTGTCAAAGCCCTGATCGACAATCATCGAAATCGCCTGATCATGCTCCGGGTGGATCTCTGCGCCGGTGGCGTCATGGCTGTACCAGGTCCAATCCGGGCAGCGGCTGATCCCCACCGCATCAATCCCCAGCCAATAGCTCGCCGCCTTGATATTGGCGGCGTTGCGCTCCGCATCTGTGGGGCGCGGAGCCTGCGGGGCGGGCGCGCCATCCTGCAGCAGCACAAAAGCCCCCAGCATCCGCCGCTGCGCCATCGAGGGCGCGGCCTTGCGCACATAAAACCCGCCGGTTGCCGCCGTCTGATTGGTCTTGCCCATGTCGCCGAACTGGCTGCGGGCAAACATATCGGCGCGTTTGGGCACCCGCGCCACACGGGCCTCATCTATATAGGTGGTGGGATCCGCGACCCGCTTCAGCGTCTCAAACGGATGCGGCCCATCGCGGAAATCGCGGCGGGCAAAAGGATCACCATTCAGCGCTGAACGTTCCGACCCGATCCCCAGCCACCATTTCGGCCCTTTGACCTGCATCACCGGTTGCAGATCCTGCGGCAACAGCGGCCGGTCGCGCGCCATCTCAAAATCGGTGGTCACCACCGCCACACCAAACCGTGTGCCCAGATAGGGGTTCACCAGCTTGCCGTCCTCAACCGTGGCAAGCCCCGCCGCAACGGTCAGCTGATTGAGATCCACATCCGCCGAGGTGCCGGTATGCGCCTTTGCATCCCAGCCCAGCAGGCGGATGTAATTCGCCAGCACCACCGCCGTCTCCGAGGCCCGCAGACAGGCGCGGTGACGCTCGGCCCCCTCCAGCCAGTCACATCCCGCCTCCTCCGGACGCGGATCGCGGGGCATATCATAGAGAAAGACAATCGAATGAGTGTGATCGCCAATCGTGGTCGGCGGCGCCTCCATCGCATCGCGCAGATCCGCCATGATCATGTCGATGCCCGAAGCCAGTGTCTTGGTCTGGCGGGTCTTCAGATCGTGGGCCAGCCGGTCGATATCGGGGTTGCGATAGGGCTGTGCCAGGCGGGCCGATGCGGGTAGCGGCCCGATCCCCACCATTGCGGCATCGCTGAAATAGCCAAAGGCCTTGATATGATCGGCCCGCTCCTGCGGGTCGCTCGGACAGTCAGCCTGCGCCTTGTTGACCAGCCCGTCGCGGATCGCATCCATCATCGCCTGATACTCCCCCATCGCATTGACGATGGAGCTGGGCATATCAGCCCGTCGGAAATTCAGCGGCTGAAACGGCGGCACTGCCGCAAGATCTGGCATCGGGCCCGGCTGCACCCGCTCCATCGGAAACGGTCCCATATGTATCGGGCGGGACCGGGTCGAAAACAAACGGAGGGACATAGGCGGATCCTGTTGCAGCGAAAGGCTGCCACAGGTTTAACCCAGAAATCCGTACAAGGGATAGGCTCCAAAATCCAATATTATTGATAGTGAGATTAATAAATTGATTTAAAACAATAAAATCAACATCCAATCTACCCCAACGCCGCCTAACCCCGCCGCCCGTCAAAAGCCCGAACCTCAATACCGCCCTCAGACAGTGCCCGACGCACCGCGCGCGCCAGCTCAACCGCTGTGGGCGTATCCCCATGCAGGCAGATCGTGTCGATGGCGGTGGGGATGCGCGCGCCGCTTTCGGTGATGATTGCCCCCTCTTGCACCATTTGAAGGATGCGCGGCCCGGCAAGCGCCGGATCGTGGATCACCGCACCCGGCAGCGACCGGTCCACCAGCGTCCCGTCATCATTATAGGCCCGGTCGGCAAAGATCTCACCGCACCAGTTGCAGCCCAGCTCGCGCACCACCTCTTCCATGGCGGTGGCCGCCAGCACCATGATGATCAGATCCGGGTCCAGCTCCAACGCCGCCTCGTAGCAGGCCCGCGCCATGGCATGATCCACTGAGGCCATATTGGACAGCGCCCCATGCAGCTTCAGGTGCCGCACCTCAGTGCCCGCCGCCCGCGCCATGCCCTGCGCCGCGCCCAGCTGGTAGCGGATCAGATTGGCCAGCGTATCCTGTGGCACCTGCATCCTGCGGCGGCCAAAGCCCTGAAGATCATCAAACCCCGGATGCGCGCCAATCCCCACCCCGTGATCGCGGGCCCGCGCCATGGTCGCCGCCATCACATCCGGATCCCCCGCATGAAAGCCGCAGGCGATATTCGCCGAGGAGACAACCTCCAGCAGCGCTGCATCATCTCCCATGGTCCAGGGGCCAAAACTCTCACCCATATCGGCGTTCAGATCGACGGTCTTGCTCATGTCTCAGCTCCAGGCTCATCTCGGTGTTCAAAAGGATCCGCTGCGGCGGAAACCACGCCACCAATCAACTGATAAGACAGAAGGTCAGCCATATCAGCCGGATCGCGCAACAACGGGCGGCAGGCAGAGGGCAGCCCCGCAACAGCAGCCTCATGGGCGGCCTGCTGGGCCAGCCCTTCCTCAAGCGTGACCCAGCGAAACCGCAGCACAGCCCCAGCTGCCGCCTGAACCGCCCGCGACAGATCGCAGGGCAGAACCGTACCGATCCGTGGGTAGCCCCCGGTGGTCTGCGCCTCGCGCAGCAGCAGGAACGGGCGGCCATCGCCCGTCATCTGTACATCTCCCGGGACAATGATCTCCGACAGCACATTCAGCTGCCCTTCAGCGGCAAATCCGGCACCCTCGGACATCAGCTGCAACGCCATGCGACTGGCGCGCCGCCCCGGTGTGAAGGACGTCTCGGCAAAGCGACGGCGCACCTCGGCTGGGAACAAATCAGACTGGAAACTTTCGACCAGCCGCAGCTCCCCGCCGGAAAACCGGTCCGCCACGCGCAGCCCCAACCCCGTGACCTGCCGCGCCGCCGGCAGCACCTCAGCTCCCACCGGCAGTGTATCGCCTTCGGCCACCGGCGCGCCAAGGGCCGCCACCAGATGCGCCGCCCGCGCGCCCAGCTGCATATGCGTGGCAAACCCGCCCCCCACGTGCAGATATCCGTAAACGCCCCGTTTTGCGGCACCGATCTCCAACCGCTGCCCCGGCTCAATCCGGTGCGAGGCATTCCAGACCAGCGGCGTACCATCCAGCGTTGCCACCATCTCGGCGCCGGTCAGGGCGATCCGCATCGGCGCGCTCGCCTCGAACTGCCCGCCTATCCCGGCCATCTCCAGCGCCGCCAACCCGGCATCCTGCCGCAGCAGCGCCGCGCCTTCGGCGAGCGCCAGCGTATCCGCCGCGCCGCCCTGCGACAGCCCCTGCCCGAGGTAGCCAACCCGACCGCGGTCCTGCACCGTACAGGAGGGGCCGATCCGCAGAACCCGCAGCGCTCTCATGATGTGACCTCGCTGACAATTGCACCGCCCTGTTCGGCGCCGCTGTCCCGCAACCGCTGAAACGCCGCGCGGCTCACCGGTTCAAACTGCAGTTCATCCCCCGCGCGCAGCGCAAAGGGGTCGGCAGCCTCCGGCTGAAACAGTGTCAGACCAGTCTGCCCAACATGGCGCCAGCCGGTTGGTGAAGCGGTCGAAAACAAAACGAACTGACGGATCGCCAAAACCAGCGCGCCAACCGGGACCTGAGGTGTGACTTCGCTCTGGCGGGGAATGTCCCAGGTTTCGCCCAGCGTCCCGAGATAAGGCTGCCCCGGCGCAAAGCCGATGGTCAGCACCCGAACCCGCGCCGCCCCCAACTCGTCAATTGCCGCCGCCTCGCTCAGGCCTGCCAGATCCGAGGCCTCGGCCAATTGTGGTGCCAGCTCGGTGCCGTAAACTGTCGGAACCCGCCAGAACCGCCGCCCCTGCGGCAAGGGCGCCTCTCGCCAGTCACGGGCCTGCAACAGATCTGCCAGCACCCCGCGCAGCCGGTCATGCGGCAGATCCGCGGCGTCAAACCGCACAAACACCGATGCCAGCGAGGTCGCGGTCTCCACCACGCCGCTCAGCCCCAACTCGTTGACCGCGCTGCGAAAAGCAAGCGTGGCCCGGTTGGTGGCCTCATCCAGCTGATCACCAAAACTGACCAGCATTCCCGACAGCCCGACATTGCGGATCAGCGGATAGGTTGGGGGGGCCTCGCGCGACATGGTTCCTCCGACAGCGGCGACGAGCGACGCCCCGGCCGACTTGGGCCGCTCCGGTATCGCCGTCCATTTTCGCCACAGGGTTGCGCCGCAACGCGCCGATAGTCAACCGCGCTTTGCTCTCCCAGGCCACCAGCGCGCTGGCGCTGCTCTCCCGCCCGCGCCGGGGTTGGATCAGGCCGCCAAGGCCGTGGTGAATGGCAGGTCCATGACCTCGCCCCCCTCAACCACCAGTGCGCGGTTCGGCTGCACCTCAATCCAGCTGCCAGTATCACTGTCCAACGGTTCAGAGGTGACAATCACCCCTTCCTTGTAGACCCTATAATAGAGGCTCGGCGCATGCCGGTCGGACGCATAGCGCGCCGCATAAAGTCGTGTACCATCGGACCAGCAGGCGCCAAAGCGCATATGCGGCGTGGTGCCATGATCACGCGAGACGGCCTCAACCTGCTGTACGGCGGCAGCCACCGCCCCGATGGGGTCGGCATCCAGCCCCAGACCAAGGGCAATGAGGAATATCGCCTCGCTCTCCGTGCCGCCCAGACGGTGATCGTAAAACGCATCGGGGATCATCGTATCCAGCCGTTTACGGAACTGCATATGCCCGCCTGCCTGACCATTGTGCATAAAGCTCCATTTGCCGCTGGCAAAAGGGTGGCAATTGTTGCGCGAAGTCGCAGTTCCGGTCGAGGCGCGCACATGGGCCAGGAACAGCCCTGTCTTGGTATGCCGCGAAATCTGCGCCAGATTGGGATCAGACCAGGCCGGGTGAGTATCCTTATACAGACAGGGTTCGGGCCGGTCCGAATACCAGGCCATGCCAAACCCATCAGCGTTGATCGGCGTCTTGCAGATCAGCGCGTTGCGGCATTGATGCACCAGCGAATGTTCCGGCACAAATACCAGATCCTCAAGGTAGCGCGGGGCCCCGTTCCAGGCGAGCAGACGGCACATTATGCCACCTTCGGCGCAAAACGCGCAGTAGAGGTATCGACGTTGTAGCCCTCACAAAACCGCTGCGGATCCTGTGCAAGGTCGCGCACCGCGTGGATGATTGCATCGGCTTTCTCATCGCTCAGCGTGGCGGAGAAATTGAGCCGCGTCCAGCCGGGTTTCTCGATCTCCTGCCCGTCCAGAATGGCCGCGCGCATAGCGCGGGACTGCCTCTGCCCGATATTCAGCAGCCGGTGCGCATAAGGCCCCGCACAGGCGCAGCCGCCACGGGCCTGCACCCCGTAGTGATCCGACAGCATGCGGGTGAACAGTTGCTGGTGGATCGGCGCGCCGGTCTCGGGATCCTGCACCTGAAACGAGAAGATCGGCAGCTTTTGCCTTGCGTTCGGATTGCCGAGGATTTGCAGATTGGGCAGATCCTGCCAGGCCGCCAGCGCCCGCTGGCGCAACTCTTCCTGCCGCCGGTCCATAAACGCCTGACCCATCGCCTCCTTCACCAGGAGGCACAGCGCGGCCCGGATATCGCCCACAACATTGGGCGTGCCCGCCTCTTCCCGCGCGGCAAGATCATCCGCGTAATCATGCCGCCAGGGGGAGACAAATTTCACGGTGCCGCCACCGGGCAGCGTCGGGCGTGTGCTTGCCACCGCAGCCTTGCGCAGGATCATCACACCAGACGCCCCCGGCCCGCCCAGGAACTTATGGGCTGAAAATACAATCGCGTCCTTCTCGGCATCGGTACCCGCAGCCATATCCATCGGCAGATAGGGGCCACCACCGGCGTAATCCCAGACCACCCGCGCGCCGTACTGGCGCAGCAGACGGCTGACGGCATCGGTGTCGGTAACAATCCCTGTCACATTTGACGCCGCTGAAAACGCCCCCACGATCAGGCGGTCGCCGCCCGCCGCCCGCTGCAAGACCGCCTCCAGCTCCGCCATGTCCGGCCCGCCCTCGGCCGCCTCGGCAATCTCCACCACTTCGGCACCGCTTTCGCGCCACGGCAGGATGTTGGAATGATGCTCATAAGGGCCAAGGATCACCAGAGGCGTCTGCCCCGCAGCCACCGCGCCGGAAACCCCCAGCAGATGCACCAGCCGGTTCAGGCCCGCCGTTGCACCCGATCCGGTAAACACTGTGGCAAAGCGATCATCCGCACCGCAGATCCGCGCAATTGTCTGCCGTGCTGCGCCACGCAGCCGGGTCATGAAGCTGCCGCAATAAGACGCCTCGGTGTGGCTGTTGGCATAGAACGGCAGCACCTCCGTCAGAACGAAGTCCTCAACCTGCCGCAGGGCGCGGCCAGAGGCGACATAATCGGCATAGATCATCGTCACCGGCCCATTCGGCCCTGGCAGTTCCGCCCCTTCACCAATGACACCGGCCCGCAGCCGGTCCAGACACTCAGCCCCGGCAAGTGACGCGCTGAAGCGATCAAGAAGGTCGGGAGTGGCGATATCTGTGGTCATTTGAACGGTCCTCTTGGTCTATTCCAACACACTACCAAGCAAGAGCGGAAAACATTCACTCATTTACTGCATAATTAAGTCAGTGCGCAAATATAATGACCCCAAATATACACCAAAAACCGATCAAAATCCCATGCACCGGGCTGCATCCCCATGGTTTGATCGGCCAGTCCGCGAATCTCTTGAGACCGCCCCAGTACCAAGTGGCTCAGGGCAACACCTGATCCAAGGCAACCTCCAGCTTGTCGGTGATCTCGCCAATCTGATCCTCACTCAGGATAAAGGGTGGCGCGAGCAGGATATGATCACCGTTGCGCCCATCCCGCGTGCCCGCCATAGGGTAGCAGATCAACCCGGCCTCGAACGCGGCCTTTTTCAACTTGCCCGCAATGCCTAGGCCGGGATCAAAGGGCCTCTTGCTCTCCCGATCTGCCACCAGCTCGATCCCCCGGAACAACCCACGCCCACGCAGATCGCCCACATGCGGATGCTGGCCAAAGCGCGCGACCAGCGCCGCGTGCAACGTCCCGCCCATCTCTGCACTGCGCTGCACCAGCCCGCGATCCAGCAGCGCCCGCACCACTGCCAGCCCCGCCGCCGTTGCCACCGGGTGGCCGATATAGGTGTGGCCATGCTGGAAAAAACCGCTTCCGCCCTCAATGGCGTCATAGATCTGACGGCTGCACAGCATCGCGCCAATCGGCTGATAGCCAGCGCCCAGCCCCTTGGCGATACAGAGGATATCCGGCGCGACACCATCCGCCTCGCAGGCAAACAGATGCCCGGTGCGCCCCATGCCACACATCACCTCATCCAGAATGAGCAACACGCCATATTGGTCGCAGATTTCGCGAATGCGTTTGAAATACCCCTCAACGGCCGGCACCGCGCCGGATGTCGCCCCCACCACAGGCTCGGCCATAAAGGCCATGACCGTTTCTGGTCCAAGCCGCAGGATCTCCGCCTCCAACTCATTGGCGACGCGCTGACCATAGTCATAGCGGCTCTCGCCCTCGCCCCGATCGACATATTCATAGCAGGGCGCGATATGCGAAATATCGATCAGCAGCGGCGCAAACTGCTGGCGTCGCCATGCATTGCCGCCCGCCGCCAGCGCCCCCAGCGTATTGCCGTGATAGCTCTGCCTGCGCGCGATCACGTGACAGCGCGCGCTGTCGCCACGCTCCAGATGATACTGCCGCGCCAGCTTGATCGCGGCCTCGGTCGCCTCTGACCCGCCAGAGACGAAATAGACCCGGTTCAGATCCCCCGGCGCCTGTGAAATCAGCAGATCCGCCAGCGCCTCTGCCGGTTCCGACGTCATGAACCCGGTGTGGGCAAAGGCCAGCTTACCCACCTGCTCCTGTATGGCCGCAATCACCTCGGCATCGGAATGGCCCAGACAGGACACCGCCGCGCCGCCCGAGCCATCGAAATAGCGTTTGCCATTGGCATCAATCAGGTAGCAGCCGTCCCCTGCAACGGCGGTGGGCAGAACGGCCTTGGTGTGGCGGGGGAAAACATGGCTCATAACTGGGTTCCTTGATCGCTAAAAACAGACATCATGTGCGGGCGATGCCCCGCCGCGCGGGCCAATGCGACAAAAGCCGCGACAGAGGCCGCGTTGTCAGGATACTCTGATCCATCTGCAGCCTGGGTATTGTTTTCAAACCCGATCCGCAGCCGCCCGCCGGCCTCAAGCCCTGCCAGCAGGCAGGCGTGCTCCTCTTGGCCAAAGGCGCAGAGCCCCCAGTCCAGATCCAGATCCGCAGTTGCCGCCAGAAACGGGCGCAGCCCCGCCGGATGGGCCAGACGCGGCGGCGCGTAGCGTCCCAGAACGAATATCGTTGACCGCATCGCTGCGGGAATCCGCCCCGCAGCATAGCCCGCCCGCAGCTGGGCCACACAGTTCAGGTCATAAAGGATATGCTGCACTTGTGTCCCGGCCTCGGCGCAGATCGCATAGGCCCGCGCCGCCAGATCCGCATCGCGTGCCAGCTCCCGCACCGAGATCGAGGCCGCCGTCGGACGCAGCGCCTCCAGACAGGCCAGCTGATCGGCCACGTCAAAAACCCCGGCGCTCTCGGTGGTGATCTGGATCGCCATGCCCGGCGCGGCCTCGGCCACCGCGGCCATCGCCGCGCGGTAGCGTCCCGCATCCAGAGAATGCCCGCCGTCCCGGTCGCGCACATGCAGATGCAGCGCATCCGCCCCGGCCCGCTGGCAGGTCGCCGCCGTCGCAGCAATCTCCGCCGTGCGCAACGGCAGCCCTGCATGATCCGCCTGCCGCCGCCGCGCCCCATTGGGGGCCACCATCAGATGATATGTCGTCAACGCTTCGCTCCGCCTGTGTCACTGCACCGATCTGGCGCATAACGACGCACGTTCTCAATCCGGCAAATCCAGAACAAATGTTTTTTAGCAAGATCATCCGCCAGCTCCGCGTCTGGAGCTAAATTGCGCCGGCAACTGGACCTAGAGCAAAACGTAAATATAGCGTTTCGTAGATACAGGGCGAGTCTGACCAGACAATCCATGGCAGACCGCATTTTCGAACAACTTGGAAAGGGCATGTCATGGATGGCACGTTCAATGAAAACGACCTGAGCCGGGTCATCGCCGCAGACAAGGCCAACGTCTGGCATCACCTGATCCAGCACAAGCCTTTTGAAGAAAACGACCCCCGCATCATCGTCGAGGGCAAGGGCATGCGGGTCTGGGACCAGAACGGCAAGGAATGGCTCGATGCCGTTTCCGGCGGTGTCTGGACCGTCAACGTCGGCTATGGCCGCGAGGAAATCGCCAAGGCGGTCTATGACCAGCTGATGAAACTCTGCTATTTCGCCCAGTCGGCAGGGTCCATCCCCGGTGCCCTGTTCGCAGAGAAGCTGATTGAGAAGATGCCGGGCATGAGCCGGGTCTACTACAACAACTCCGGTTCTGAGGCGAATGAGAAAGCCTTCAAGATGGTGCGCCAGATTGCGCATAAGAAATACGGCGGCAAGAAAACCAAGATCCTCTATCGCGACCGCGACTACCACGGCTCCACCCTCGCGGCGATGTCCGCAGGCGGTCAGGAAGAGCGCAACATGCAATACG
Organism: Phaeobacter sp. HS011; assembly: GCF_018101215.1. Classification (NCBI taxonomy): domain Bacteria; kingdom Pseudomonadati; phylum Pseudomonadota; class Alphaproteobacteria; order Rhodobacterales; family Roseobacteraceae; genus Phaeobacter; species Phaeobacter sp. HS011. The sequence continues at coordinate 15,428 of NZ_JAGEUF010000005.1, forward strand.
GCCCCTTCGCGCCCGATTTCGTGAAGGTTCCCCACTGCATGGAGTACCGCAAGCACGAGCTGGGTCTGGAGCATCTCTCCGGCAAGGAGTTCGGCATTGCAGCGGCCAACCAGATCGAAGAGATCATCCTGCGCGAAGGCCCCGACACCGTTGGCGCACTCTGCCTTGAACCGGTGACCGCAGGCGGCGGCGTCATTGAGGCGCCCGAAGGCTACTGGCCGCGCGTGCAGGAGATCTGCAAACAGTATGACATCCTCTTGCACATCGACGAAGTGGTCTGTGGCGTTGGCCGCACCGGCACCTGGTTCGGCTATCAGCACTACGGTATTCAGCCTGATTTCGTGACCATGGCCAAAGGTGTGGCCTCCGGCTATGCGGCGATTGCCTGCCTTGTCACCACCGAAGCGGTCTTTGACATGTTCAAGGATGACGCCAGCGATCCGCTGAACTACTTCCGCGACATCTCCACCTTCGGCGGCTGTACCGCTGGCCCTGCGGCCGCGCTGGTCAATATGCAGATCATCGAGGATGAGAACCTGCTCGACAACTGCACCGCCATGGGCGCGCGGATGAAGGCCAACCTTGAGGCGCTGATGGAGAAACATCAGGTCATCGGCGATGTCCGTGGCAAAGGTCTGTTCCTCGGCGCCGAACTGGTCGCGGATCGCGAGACCAAGGAACCGGTGGACGAGAAACTGGCACAGGCGGTTGTGGCTGAATGTGGCAATCAGAACGTCATCATCGGTGTGACCAACCGCTCCATTCCGGGCAAAAACAACACCCTGTGCTTCAGCCCCGCACTGATCGTCACGCCAGAAGATGTGGACAAGATCACCGACGCGGTGGATGTGGCCCTGACCAAGGTCTTTGGCTGATATCTCCAGATCGGGCCATCTGGCCTGATCGAAAAGTTAAAAGGTGGCCCTTTGAACCGGGCCACCTTTCTTGCACCTCTGGATTGGATATTTCAGATCAAAGGTGCGCAACCATGTGGGCTTCTCCGCTCCCCCTGACGGGCAAAACCGTCTCCCTCACCCCGCTTCTGCCCGACCACGCCAGCGATCTGGCAGAGGCTGCCGCCGACGGCGACCTGCACCGGCTGTGGTACACGACAGTGCCCGCGCCGCAGGATATCGGAACCGAAATCAGTCGCCGCCTTGACCTGCAAGACAGCGGCAGCATGGCCCCCTTCGCCATTCTCGACAGCACCGGGCGTGCGGTCGGCATGACCACCTATATGAACATTGACGCCGCAAACCGCAGGCTGGAAATCGGCTCCACCTGGTATCGCACATCGGTGCAGCGCAGCGGCATCAACACCGAATGCAAATTCCTGCTGCTGAGCCACGCCTTTGAGACCCTTGATGCCATCGCGGTGGAGTTCCGCACCCATCGTCTCAACCGCCAAAGTCGGGCCGCCATCGAACGGCTCGGCGCGCAGTTGGACGGTATCTTGCGTGCTCATATGATATTGGCCAATGGCACCCAGCGTGACACGGCGGTCTATTCGATCACCGCCGCCGAATGGCCAACGATCCGCGCCCACCTGCTACATCTGCAGGGCAGATGACGGCCACCTCAAAACGCGCTGCGCCGCGCAGATGCGCGGCGCTTGGCCCAACGGGCGCAGGGACATCTCTGATTGCCCTGCAACGGGCGGGAGCCGTGCCCCCGCTCATTGCGCAGTTGTTAAACCATCTGAAACAGGATCCCAGACAGGATCGCGCCGGTGATCCCCAAGGCCAGATAGGTGGCAAAGACCTGCGGTTTCACCAGTGACCAAACCGCCGCCATCGCCGGGATTGAGCTGACCGCCCCGGCCACCATAAACGCCATGGCAGCCCCCGCGCTCATCCCCTGCTCCATCAGCCCCGCCAGCAAAGGCGGCGCCACATAGGAGTTGAGATAGGCAGGCATCCCCACCAGCGCCGCAGTGGCAATCGGCAGAATCCCCTCCCCACCAACCAAAGTGGCAATGAGATCCGCAGGCACATAGGACACCAACAGCGCCTCCAGCACATAGGCCAACGTCAACCATTTCACCAGAAACAGGCCATTGCTGATGAATTCCTGCCGAAACTGACTGCGCCGCGCAGGTTCCCGCCAAAAGGCCCAGACCGGCGCCTCGGCCTTCGGCGCTCCACAACCACAGCAGCCTGAGGTCGGCGCCTGCCTCAGCGGGCTGGCAAAGGCCCCCGCGCCCCGCAATGCCTTGATGGCAAAGCCACCAAACAGGCCAAGCGCCACCGCAGCCACCGCCTTGGCAATGGCAAAGGGCCAGCCCAGAGCGCCCGCCGTGATCAGCAGCGTCGGCGGGTCGATCAGGGGCGAAGCCAGCCAGAACGCCATCACCGCAGAAAGCGGCGCGCCCAGCGCCAGAAGCCCCGCAATGAACGGAATCACCTCGCAGGAACAAAACGGTGCCAGCCCGCCAAAGACCGCCGCGAGAAAGATCATCCGCACTTCGCGCCCTTCAAAGGCCCGCGCCACCATCACCTCGGCCCCCGTCGCCTTCAGGTAGGACAACAGCAGTACCGCAAACAGAATGTAACGACCGGTATGCAGCAACGCCGCCCCGGCGAACCGGATGACCTCTGCCAGATTGCCGGGATCCAGCACAGCCACCGCCAGCAGGATCGCTACACACAGCGCCCATGGCGTTTTAATCCCCCGCGCAATCAGCGTCACCGGACGCAGGTTTTGTGTCAGCTCAGCCATCGTTCGCCACCTCCCGGACAGAGACATCATCCGCGCAGCACTCGCTGAGGATAAACTCCGCCATTTGCTTCAACTGGGCATAATCTGCCGTGTTATAGGTGCTGCGCCCTTCCTTGCGCTGCAGGATCAGCCCCGCGCTTGCCAGCAGTTTCAGATGATGGGCCAATGTGGACGGTGCAATGCCCGTGCGGGCCTGAATATCCTGCACCATCAACCCGCCTTCGCCCGCGCGCACCAGACAGCGCAACACCGCCAGCCGCGCCTCCGATCCCATCGCCGCAAATCCACCCGCTGCATGTTCCCATTCCATAACGCACCTCTTGGCCTCGTCCTGGCCTCAAATTATTCGATATAACTAGTTTTATCGTTTTAATGGTGAGACGCAAGACACATCTGGTGCAGGGGATCAAAACGGCAAATGAGCATATTCGTCTTGCCACCCCGCTTGATAGGGTGGAACCGGCCTGCGCCACCGGTCTCAAGCCAGTACACGGCACAGATTCCCACAAACTGGCACTAAGTCCAGATTGCACCCCATTTATGTCCAGCCTACAGTGATTCATGGCTATCTCTGTCGACACCTTCTTTCTCAACCCCGATGCGCACGGCACTCTGCAGGCGCAGATCCAGGAAATGATTGCGGAGGGCATTCTCTCCGGGCGCCTGCGCGTGGGGGAGAAACTGCCCTCCTCGCGCAAGCTGGCCGCGCATCTGGGCATCAGTCGCATCACCGTGACGCTGGCCTATACAGAGCTTCTGGCCAATGATTACCTGATCTCCAAGGGGCGGTCCGGGTATTATGTCTCCGAGAATGCCCCTGTGCCGCCCAGCTACGCGCCCTCGCAGAAATCTGCGGATACGGTGGATTGGTCCTCGGCCATCGTCGGCAATTACTGCGGCGGCGACACCCCCCGTAAACCGCAGGACTGGCGCGATTACCGCTATCCCTTCATCTACGGGCAGGCGGATGCCTCGCTGTTTGATCATGCCAACTGGCGGCTCTGCGCGCTGCGGGCGCTGGGACAGAAGGATTTTGCCGCGCTCACCAATGATTACTTCGATCAGGACGATCCGCTCCTGGTGGAATATATCGCCCGCCACACCCTGCCCCGCCGCGGTATTTCTGCCCGGCCAGAGGAAATCCTGATCACGCTTGGCGCCCAGAACGCGCTCTGGCTGGTGACCCAGTTGCTGCTGGGACCGGGACGCAAGGCCGCGCTGGAGGATCCGACCTATTATACCCTGCGCGATCAGCTGGTCTATCGCGGCTGCGAGATCGACTGCCTGCCTGTAGATCATGACGGGCTGCCGCCTGACACCATCCGGGATGACACCGATGTCATCTTCACCACCCCCAGCCACCAAAGCCCGACCACAGCGACCATGCCCATGGCCCGGCGCAAGCAGCTTCTGGAACGCGCCCGCGAGATCGACGCGGTGATTGTCGAAGACGATTATGAGTTTGAAATGTCCTTCCTCGGCGCGCCCTCCCCCGCGCTGAAATCGCTCGATGCGGATGGGCGGGTGGTCTATGTCGGCAGCTTTTCCAAATCGCTCTTTCCCGGCCTTCGCCTTGGCTATCTGGTGGGGTCCGAACCCTTCATCCGGCAGGCCCGCGCCCTGCGCGCCAATGTGCTGCGCCACCCGCCCGGCCATGTGCAGCGCACCGTGGCCTATTTCCTGTCGCTGGGCCACTATGATGCCCAGATCCGCCGCATGGCCAAGGTACTGCACGATCGCCGCTGCGTGATCGAAGACGCGGTGACCCATCACGGGCTCAGCGTCGCGGGGGTTGGGGTCTACGGTGGCTCCTCCCTGTGGATGCGCGCCGATGAAGGTGTGGATACCGCTGCGGTCGCCCAGTCGCTGAAGGCAACGAGCGTCCTGATCGAACCCGGCGCGCCTTTCTTCGCGGCGGAACACCGCAAACAGAACTATTACCGCTTGGGGTACTCTTCGATCCCGTCCAACCGGATCGCGCCCGGGCTGGCCCTCATCGCAGAGGCCCTGCGCCCCAGCCGTGCAAAGGCTGGCTAGCCAGCCACAGCTGCGGTTCGCCCGCCTCACGGCCGCCTGCTTAACGCTGCACCGCAGCAATCAGCACCCCGTTGCATACTGGTACTAAGCCGGGGCGGGAACTGGCCCTAACCCGGGTCTGCCCGGCGGAATACACCAGATTCATCCCGGCCTTTGTGCCGGCCCTTTTGGCGTCTCATCAGGAGAATACGCGATGAAAATGACCACCGAGGAAGCATTTGTAAAAACACTGCAAATGCATGGCATCCAACATGCGTTTGGCATCATCGGCTCGGCCATGATGCCGATTTCCGACATCTTCCCCGAAGCGGGGATCACCTTCTGGGATTGCGCCCATGAAGGCTCCGGCGGCATGATGGCCGATGGTTACACCCGCGCCACCGGCAAGATGTCGATGATGATCGCGCAGAACGGCCCCGGCATCACCAACTTCGTCACCGCCGTGAAAACCGCCTATTGGAATCACACCCCGCTGCTGCTGGTCACCCCGCAAGCCGCAAACAAGACCATTGGTCAGGGCGGTTTCCAGGAAATGGAACAGATGCGCATGTTCGCCGACTGCGTGGCCTATCAGGAAGAGGTCCGCGACCCCTCCCGCGTCGCCGAGGTTCTGAACCGTGTGATCATGAACGCAAAACGTGCGTCAGCCCCGGCGCAGTTGAACATTCCGCGTGACATGTGGACCCAGGTCATCGACATCGAACTGCCCGCCATCGTCGAATTCGAACGCCCCTCCGGTGGCGAAACCGCCGTCAGTGACGCGGCAAAGCTGCTGTCTGAAGCCAAGAACCCCGTGATCCTGAACGGCGCTGGTGTGGTTCTCTCCAAAGGCGGCATCGCAGCCTCTCAGGAACTGGCCGAACGTCTGGATGCCCCGGTCTGCGTGGGCTATCAGCACAATGACGCCTTCCCCGGCAACCACCCGCTGTTTGCAGGTCCGCTGGGCTACAACGGCTCCAAGGCCGGGATGGAGCTGATCAAGGACGCCGACGTCGTCCTCTGCCTCGGCACCCGTCTGAACCCGTTCTCCACCCTGCCGGGTTACGGCATGGAATACTGGCCGGCCAACGCCAAGATCATTCAGGTGGATATCAACCCCGATCGCATCGGCCTGACTAAGAAAGTCTCCGTCGGCATCATCGGCGACGCGGCCAAAGTGGCCTCCGGGATCCTCTCTCAGCTGAGCGACAGCGCAGGCGATGCAGGCCGCGAGGAGCGCAAGAATCGCATCTCGGAAACCAAATCCCGCTGGGCGCAGCAGCTGACTGAAATGACCCACGAGGACGACGATCCGGGCACCACCTGGAACCAGCGCGCCCGTGCCGACAAACCCGAATGGATGAGCCCGCGCATGGCGTGGCGCGCCATCCAGCAGGCCCTCCCCCGTGAGGCGATCATCTCCTCTGACATCGGCAACAACTGCGCCATCGGCAACGCTTACCCGTCCTTCGACGAGGGGCGCAAATACCTCGCCCCCGGCCTCTTTGGTCCCTGTGGCTATGGTCTGCCCGCCATTGTCGGCGCGAAGATCGGTTGCCCTGAGACCCCTGTCGTGGGTTTCTCCGGTGACGGCGCCTTCGGCATCGCCGTGACCGAGCTGACCGCGATTGGCCGCGGTGAATGGCCCGCGATCACCCATATCGTGTTCCGCAACTACCAGTGGGGCGCGGAGAAGCGGAACTCCACCCTGTGGTTTGACGACAACTTTGTTGGCACCGAACTGGACGAGCAGGTCTCCTATGCAGGCATCGCCAAGGCCTGTGGCCTCAACGGCGTCGTCGCCCGCACCATGGATGAGCTGACCTCGGCGCTGGCGCAGGCCATCGAAGATCAGAAAAACGGCAAGACCACCCTGATCGAAGCCATGATCAATCAGGAGCTGGGGGAACCGTTCCGCCGTGACGCCATGAAGAAGCCGGTCCGCGTGGCAGGCATCGACAAGGCCGACATGCGCGAACAGCAGGTCTGACGCCTATGCCCCTGCCTTTTGATCTCTCAATGGGCGCGGGCGCCTTTCTGGCCGCCGCATTGTTTGCGGCGGCCTTTATCCGCGGATACTCCGGCTTCGGGTTCTCCGCGATCTTCATCATTCTCGCCGCTCTGGTCACCAATCCGCTGCCGCTGATCCCTGTGGTTTTTGCATGCGAGATTGCGATGACCGCCTTTCAGGCGCGCGGCATCCGCCCCCATATCGATTGGCGCAGATCCTTCGCTCTGCTGGCAGGTGCCGCCGTTGCGACCCTGCCCGCCGTGGCCGTGATGGCCCGCCTTGGCCCGGATCAGGCGCGGCTGGTAATCTCGGTGCTGATCTTTGTGCTCAGCCTGCTTTTGCTCAGCGGTTGGAGCCTCGCGCGGCCCATTGGCACCGCCGGTCATGTCGCTGTAGGCATGGCCTCCGGCATGGCCAATAGCGCCGGCGTCGGCGGTCTGCCCGCCGCCGCCTTCATGACCGCGCAGCCGATCCCGCCTGCGGTGTTCCGCGCCACGATGATCGTGTTTCTCACCGGTATCGACCTGATGGCCCTGCCGGTGATGTCCGCCCATGGGCTGACCGGACCGGACACGCTTTGGGGTGTGATCCTTGCCTTTCCGATCCTTGGCGCAGGCGTCTGGATTGGTTCACGCGGCTTTGCCCTCGCCGCGCCGCATCTGTTTCGCCGCTATGTCGTCACGCTGATGGCAGGCCTTGCCGCCCTCAATATCGCGAAGGTTGCGCTATGAGCCCCCGATCCGCCGGCAATATCCTGGTCCTCAACGCAGGCTCCTCCTCGATCAAATTCGCGATCTTCGACGCCGACCTCAATCAGCGGCTCGCCGGTCTGGCCGAGGGGATCGGCACGCCGCAATCGCGCCTGCGCATCGCAGACACCAGCCGCGACAGCCAGTTCCCCACCCACGCCGAAGCACTCGCCGCGATCCTCGCAGCGCTGCCCGACCACGGGCTTGACCCGACACAGCTGGCAGCCGTGGGTCACAGGGTCGTGCATGGCGGGCGCAAACTGACCAAGCCGGTGCGGATCACCCACGAGATCCGGGCGGAAATTGCCGACTGCACCCCGCTTGCCCCGCTGCACAACCCCCATAGCCTCGCCGCAATTGACACGATGGCTGCCACCGCCCCCGATCTGCCGCAGTTTGCCAGCTTTGACACATCGTTTCACGCCACCAACCCAGAGGTCGCAACCCGCTATGCGATCCCCCGCGTGGAAGAGACCAAGGGCATCCGCCGCTACGGGTTTCACGGGCTGTCCTACGCCTCGCTGGTGCGGCGCCTGCCGGAAATTTCCGGCGCCGCCCTGCCCTCGCGCCTGCTGGCGTTTCACCTCGGCAATGGCGCGTCGCTCTGTGCGATCCGCAATGGCCAGTCCATTGCCACCACCATGGGTTATTCACCCCTGGATGGCCTGACCATGGGCACGCGGTCGGGCGGGATCGACGCCAACGCGGTGCTGCGCCTGGTCGAGGACAACGGCCTCGACCGCACCAAGGCGATCCTGAACAACGAAAGCGGCCTGCTTGGCCTGTCGGGCGGCAAATCCGACATGCGCAACCTGATGCTCGATCCAAGTGCTGACAGCGCCTTTGCCATCGAACATTTCTGCTATTGGAGCCTGCGTCACGCGGGCAGTCTGATTGCCGCAATGGAGGGGCTGGATGCCATCGCCTTCACCGGCGGCATCGGTGAAAACGCGGTGGGTGTGCGCGCCCGCATCCTGCGCGGTCTGGAATGGATCGGCGCGCGGATGGATGTCGATGCCAACCACGCCCGCAAATCGCGCCTGCATGCGGGCAGCTCCAAGGTGGCGATCTGGGTGATCGAGGCCGAGGAAGAACGCCAGATCGCCATGGACGCCCAGACCCTGATGGCGACGCCATGATCACCGCCCCCGCCCTCCTGTCCGGCCCGGCGTCAGATCAGATCTGCGCCACCGTCAGCACAGTCGCCGCCACGATATCCTCGACCGAGGCGCCCCGGCTCAGATCACAGACCGGCTTGGCAAAGCCTTGCAAGAACGGCCCCAGCGCCTGCGCACCACCCAATTCCTGGCAGAGCTTGTACCCGATATTGCCCGCATCCAGCGTCGGGAAAATCAGCACGTTGGCCTCAACCGGCGCGATTCCCTTCTTCTCCGCAATCGCGGGATTGAGCGCCGCATCCGCCTGCACCGGGCCTGCAAAACCGCTGACCTCTGCCGCCGCGCGCACCAACGCCACACTGTCGCCATCGCCTGAGGTACCGGTGGAAAACGACAGCATCGCAACCCGCGCAGCCCCCAACAGCGCCTCGGCGGAACGCGCAGAGGCCCGCGCGATATCCGCCAGTTGCGCAGCATCCGGCGCGACATTTACCGCGCAATCCGCAAACACCAATTCGCGCCCATCGGGAAAGATCATCAGGAAAAACGACGAGGCGGTGCTGACCCCTGCATCCAGCCCGATGCCGATGCTGGCCGCCTCAATCACCCGGCGCGTGGGCACATCCGCGCCCGCCACCATCGCATCCGCCTCTCCCGCAGCCACCATAGCCGCCGCGCGGTACAGGGGTTTGGAAAGCATCCGCTTCGCAATGCCTTCCTTCATGCCGCGCGCCGCAACCAACACCTCCACATGCGCCGCAGATATCGGCGCCAAAGGCACCGCCTCCACCAGCCCCTCGCGGGTCAGCTGGTCGACGGCGGCTGCCACTCTGGGGTCGTCCATTTCGGGGAACACCACCCGCGCCCTACGGTTGCGGGCCTGCGCATACGCCTTTTCAAGTACAGTCATTTTGATCTCCCTTGCGGGGAAAGGAGCCAGCAATGAGCGATAACGTCAAGATCAACCGCGGCCTCAAGGGGATCTACTTCGAACGCTCCGGGGTTTCCGACATTGATGGCGCCAAGGGAGAGCTGAGCTATCGCGGCTATTCGATTCACGATCTGGCCACCCACTCCACCTTCGAGGAAGTCTGCTACCTGCTGATCCGCGGCGAGCTGCCGACCGCAGACCAACTCGCAGAGTTTGACGCCGCATTGAAAACCGCACGCGTGTTGCCGGCACCGGTGCTCGATATCATCCGCGCCACCAAGGATGGCCATCCCATGGACGTGCTGCGCACCGCTGTCTCGGCGCTTGCGGCACTGGAACCGAACAGCCAGCAGGTCGGCGAAGACGCTTTTGTCGCCAATGGAATCCGGCTGATCTCGCAGGTGCCAATCATCATCGCCGCCCATGACGCGATCCGAAATGACCGCGAAGTTGTGGCCCCGGACATGGATCTCAGCCATGCGGGCAACTGGCTGTGGATGCTGAAGGGCGAGAAACCCACACCCGAGGCGACCCGGCTGGCGGATGTGGATTTCATCCTGCACGCCGAACATGGCGCCAATGCCTCCAGCTTTGCCGCGCGCGTCACCATCGGGACAGAGACCAATCTGCACGGCGGGATCGTCACCGCGCTCTCTACCCTTGCAGGTCCGGCCCATGGCGGCGCTGCCGAGGACGTGATGAAAATGGTGCATGACATAGGCACCCCCGACAAAGCCGCCGCCTACGTGAAGGCCAAGCGCGCCGCCAAGGAGGCCGTCACCGGATTTGGCCACCGCGTCTACCGCAAGGAAGACCCCCGCGCGCGGCACATGCGGGAAGGCGTGCGCCAGCTGGGCGCGGAAATGGGGGCACCGGAATGGTACGAAATCCTGCAAGCCGTGGTTGAGGCGATGCAGCCCTACGCGCGCCATGGTCTCAACGTGAATGTCGATTTCTACTCCGGCGTGATCTACCAATTGCATGGCATCGCGATGGATCTCTACGTGCCGATCTTTGCCATCGGGCGGATGCCCGGCTGGATCATCCAGTGCATCGAACAGCAGCGCGGCAATATCCTGATCCGCCCGCTGACCCTTTACAACGGGCCGGAACCCCGCGCCTATATTCCGATAAATACGCGCTGATCCCACGCACTCCGCGCCACACCAAATAACGCCGCCCGGCCCATGCAGGCCCGGCGCATCATCAAACAGGGACACCATGGCACATACCCAGCCCCAGCTAGACACCTCGCCGCCCGTATCGGACGAGATCCGCCAGACCACCTGCTACATGTGCGCCTGCCGCTGCGGCATCAACGTCCACATGAAAACGGATGAGGATGGCCAGAAGAAAGTCGCCTATATCGAAGGCAACCGCGACCACCCGGTGAACAAGGGCGTGCTCTGTGCCAAAGGCTCCGCCGGCATTATGCAGCACAACGCCCCCTCGCGTCTGCGCGCGCCGATGAAACGCGTTGGCCCGCGCGGTTCCGGCAAGTTTGAGGAAATCTCCTGGGACGAGGCGCTGGATATCGCTGCAGGCTGGCTGGAACCGATCCGCGAGGATAACCCCGAAAAGCTCGCGTTTTTCACCGGCCGCGACCAGTCCCAGAGCTTCACCAGCTTCTGGGCGCAGAACTTCGGCACCTGCAACTATGCAGCCCATGGCGGCTTCTGCTCGGTCAATATGGCCACCGCCGGCATCTACACCATGGGCGGCGCGTTCTGGGAATTCGGCCAGCCCGACTGGGATCATACCAAGCTGTTCATGCTGTTCGGCGTTGCCGAGGATCACGACAGCAACCCGATCAAGATGGGCATCGGCAAGATCAAGGCGCGTGGCGCGCGGGTCATCGGGGTAAACCCGATCCGCTCCGGCTATAATGCCGTGGCTGACGACTGGGTCGGCATCACGCCGGGCACCGACGGGCTGTTCATCCTGGCGCTGGTGCATGTGCTGATGAAGGCTGGCAAGATCGACCTCGACTACCTCGGCCAGTTCACCAATGCGCCGGTGCTGGTCAATCAGGATCCCGACAGTCCCGACTATGGCCTGTTCCTGCGCGACGATCACGGCGCGCCCCTGGTCATCAACCGCACCACCGGCAAGCTGGCGCCTTTTGACATGCGCGGCGTGCGCCCTGATCTGGGCGGCTCGTTTGAACTCAATGGCATCACCCATGTGTCGGTGTTCCAGCTGATGGCCCAGCGCTATCTCAGCGACGACTACGCCCCCGAAGCCGTGGCTGAGCGTTGCGGCGTCTCCGCCAAGCGCATCCGTGCCATCGCCGCCGAACTGGCCCGCGTCGCCTTTGACGAGGCGTTTGAGCTGGATCAGGAATGGACTGATTTCCGCGGCGAGACCCACAAAACCATGAAAGGCCGCCCGGTCGCCATGCACTCCATGCGCGGCGTCTCGGCCCATGCCAACGGGTTCCAGACCTGCCGCGCGCTGCATGTGCTGCAGATCCTGCTGGGCACGGTGGAGGCCCCCGGCGGCTTCCGCTTCAAGCCGCCCTACCCCAAACCGGTAGAGGCGCATCCCGCGCCCCATTGCCGCGTCACCCCGAACAAACCACTGGATGGCCCGCATCTGGGCTTTGTCCACGGGCCGGAACATCTGGCGCTGAAAACCGACGGCAGCCCGGCCCGCATCGACAAGGCCTTTACCTGGGAAAACCCAATGTCCAGCCACGGGCTGATGCATATGGTGATTTCCAACGCCCATGCCGGCGATCCCTACAAGATCGACACGCTGTTCATGTATATGGCGAATATGTCGTGGAACTCCTCGATGAACACGCGCGGCGTGATGGAGATGCTGACCGACACCGATGACAACGGCGACTATGTGATCCCCCGGATCATCTATTCGGACGCCTATTCGTCGGAGATGGTGGCCTATGCCGATCTGATCCTGCCCGACACCACCTATCTGGAACGCCACGACTGCATCTCACTGCTGGACCGCCCCATCTGCGAAGCCGACGGCGCAGCGGATGCGATCCGCTGGCCTGTGGTCGAACCCGACCGCGATGTGCGGGGTTTCCAGACCGTGCTGGTGCAGCTTGCCAATAAGATGAAGCTGCCCGGCTTCACCCATGAAGACGGCACCGCCAAATGGCAGGACTATGCCGATTATATCGTGAACCACGAACGCAAGCCGGGCATCGGCCCGCTGGCTGGCTTTCGCGGAGAAAATGGCGACAAGGTTGGCCGGGGCGAGGTGAATCCCGAACAGCTGAACAAATACATCGAAAACGGCGGTTTCTTCGTCGAACATATCCCGGCGGAGGCGAGCTATTTCAAACCCTGGAACATGGCCTATCAGGACTGGGCGGTGAACCTCGGTCTGTTCGACAGCCCGCAGCCCTACCTGTTCCAGCTCTATGTCGAACCGCTGCGTAAATTCCAGCTGGCCGCCGAAGGCCACGGCGAACGTCAGCCGCCCGACCATCTGCGCGACCGCATTCGCCAGACCATGGACCCGCTGCCGATCTGGTACGAGACTGACCAGCAGGGCAACGAAGGCTTCACCGTCAACGCCCTCACCCAACGTCCGATGGCGATGTATCACTCCTGGGGCACGCAGAACGCCTGGCTGCGCCAGATCCACGGCCGCAACCCGCTTTATGTGCCGACCAAACTGATGCGCGAAAACGGCCTCAACGATGGCGACTGGGCCAAGGTCACCTCGCCCCATGGCGAAATCACCGTTCCGGTGATGGAGATGGCTGCGCTCAATGAAAACACCGTCTGGACCTGGAACGCCATCGGCAAACGCAAGGGCGCCTGGGCGCTGGAGGAAAACGCCCCCGAAGCCACCAAGGGCTTCTTGCTGAACCATCTGATCCACGAATTGCTGCCGCCCAAGGGCGACGGCCTCCGCTGGGCCAACTCCGACCCGATCACCGGTCAGGCCGCATGGTTCGACCTTAAGGTCATAATCGAGAAAGCCGCCGCGCCGGAAGATCTGAGCGAGAGCCAACCCGCGGTCCCTGCACAAACCTCACCCGTGGGCACCGGCCCCAAAGACCTGACATGGAAGGTGGGCAAATGATCGACCCAATTTTCTTCGAGGAAAATTGCCAAGAAAATACCCGTCTTCTTGGTTCCGCAACTTGTACTGAGGGTATGCAATGACCGAGCTTCCCACCAGGACCGACCGCAAGATGGGTCTGGTCATTGACCTTGATACCTGCGTCGGCTGCCATGCCTGTGTGATCTCCTGCAAGGGCTGGAACACCGAAAACTATGGCGCGCCGCTCAGCGATCAGAATGCCTATGGCGCTGATCCCTCCGGCACCTTCCTTAACCGTGTGCACTCCTACGAGGTACAGCCCTCCCCCTGTGCCAGCCAGCCCAACCCGGCGGCCCAACTGGTGCATTTCCCGAAATCCTGCCTGCATTGCGAGGACGCTCCCTGCGTCACCGTCTGCCCCACCGGCGCCAGCTACAAGCGGGTGGAAGACGGCATCGTTCTGGTGAACGAGGACAACTGCATCGGCTGCGGTCTCTGTGCGTGGTCCTGCCCCTATGGCGCGCGCGAGTTGGATCTGGCCGAAGGTGTGATGAAGAAATGCACGCTCTGCGTCGACCGGATCTACAATGAGAACCTCGAAGAGGTGGACCGTGTGCCGTCTTGCGTGCGGACCTGCCCGGCAGGCGCGCGCCATTTTGGCGATCTGGGGGATCCCGACAGCGATGTCTCCAAACTGGTGGCCGCGCGCGGCGGCATGGATCTGATGCCGGAAATGGGCACCAAACCGGTGAACAAATACCTGCCGCCCCGCCCGAAGGACCAGATCGAGGACCAGATCGACATCCTCGCCCCGCTGCTGGCCCCCGTCGCCGAAGATCCCAAAGGGTTCCTTGGCTGGCTGGACAAGGCGCTTGATAAGCTTCCGGGACAAAAGTCAGGAGGGGCAAGCTGATGCATCCGGCACCATCCGTTATCATCTTCACCACCCTCTGCGGTCTCGGTTTTGGTCTTCTGGCCTTCCTTGGCCTCGGCAAGCCCGAAGTGACGGGCTGGGTGGCCTTTGTGTTTTATGCCCTCGCCTTTGGCTTTGCAGTGGGCGGGCTACTGGCCTCCACCTTTCACCTCGGCCGGCCGGAACGGGCCTGGCGCGCCTTCACCCAGTGGAAAACCAGCTGGCTCAGCCGTGAGGGCATCTGCGCAGTCGCAGCCCTCATCGTGATGGGGTTATTTGCCTTTGGCGCGGTGTTTCTGGACACCCATTGGTGGGTACTTGGCTGGATCGGCGCGGCGCTGTCGCTGGCGACGGTCTTTACCACTTCGATGATCTACACCCAGCTGAAGACCATCCCGCGCTGGAACATGTCCCTGACGCCGGTGATGTTCCTGTCCTTCAGCCTTGCGGGCGGATCACTGCTGGCGGGGGCTGAGGCGCTGGCGCCCTGGCTTCTGGCCATCGCAGGCTCGGTGCAGCTGGCCTATTGGGCCAAGGGCGATCAGGCTTTTGCCACCTCCGGCACCAATATGGGCACCGCCACTGGCCTTGGCGATCGCGGCACCGTGCGCGCGTTTGAGCCGCCGCACACCGGCTCCAACTATCTGTTGCGCGAATTCGTGCATGTGGTCGGGCGCAAACATGCGCAGAAACTGCGGGTGATCGCCTTCGCCCTTGGCTTTGCGCTGCCCTTGATCTGCCTGATCCTGCCGGTTGAGGGTCTGATGCTCAAACACCTGCTCGCAGGCGTTGCCGTGCTCCTGCATATCGCCGGTATTGCCGTCTCGCGCTGGCTGTTCTTTGCACAGGCCGAACATGTGGTCGGGCTTTATTACGGCAAGCGTTGATCACCACCAAAGACCACAATCAGGGCGCCCCAGCGGCGCCCTTTTCTCATTGAATGCACATTATTCTTCAAAAAAAACGCGCCGGTCATGTCACAAACCCGCCCGCTGCCTCGTCCTGTTTCTGAACCCATCAGAAAGGACCAAACCCATGACCCAACGTCTCGATTATTTCTCTGTCGCCGGTGATCTGTTCAAACCGATGCTGGAGCAGGAGAATCTGTTCAAGAACAGCACGCTGGAATTCAGCGTGGTGGAACTGGTGAAACTCCGCGCCTCCCAGATCAACGGCTGCGCCTTCTGCATTCATATGCACACCCATGAGATGCGCGCCCACGGTGAGAGTGAGGACCGGATGCATCTGCTGAACGCCTGGCGCGAATCTCCGCTCTACACGCCCCGCGAACGCGCCGCCCTGGCATGGTGCGAGGCGCTGACGCGGGTGGAGGCCACCGCCGCACCGGACGCCGATTATGACGCCATGGCAGACCTGTTTGAGCCGCGCGAACAGGTGCTGCTGACGCTGCTGATCGGCGCCATCAACAGCTGGAACCGCATTGCAATCGGCTTTCGCAGCGCCCACCCTGTGAGCGAGGACCAGACCACAGGGGCCAACGCGGCGTGACAGCACAGATGAAAGACACCGGAACCGATGCGTTCCTGACAGCGCGGCCGCGATTGTTTGCGGCCGCCTACCGGATGCTCGGCAGCGTGACGGACGCCGAGGATATCCTGCAAGATGCCTATCTGCGCTGGCAATCCGCACCGCAGGGCGAGGTTCTGGATACTATCGGCTATCTGATGCGTATCACCACGCGGCTGTGCCTTGATCAGCTGAAATCGGCCCGCAAACAGCGTGAGACCTATCCGGGGGAGTGGCTGCCGGAACCCGTGCTCACCGATGACGCCACCGAGCAGTTGGACCATGACGTCTCGGTTGCACTGCTCTTGGCGCTGGACGCGCTGTCGCCGCTCGAACGCGCGGCCTTTCTGTTGCATGACATCTTTGACAGCTCTTATGGCGATGTGGCCTCTGCGCTCAATCGCTCACCGGAGGCCTGCCGCCAGCTCGCCACCCGCGCGCGCCGCAAGGTGCAGGCACTGCGACCGGATCCCCCCAGCCGCCCCGATCACGGTGACGCGCTGACCGAGGCGTTCTTTCGCGCGTCCAAAACCGGGGACATGACCGCCCTCACCCGGTTGCTGAGTGACGATGTGCAGCTGATATCCGATGGCGGCGGCAAGGCGACTGCGGCGCTCAACCCGATCTACGGACGCGACAAGGTGCTGCGCCTTCTCGCCGGGCTTGCCCGCAAAGGCCATCACACAGCGCCAGATCAATGGCGCCTGTGCCAGCTCAATGGCCTGCCCGCCATTCTGAGCCGGGGCGAGGACGGCATTCTGCAAGCCACCTCGCTGGAGATTCGCGACGGCCGGATTGCCCGCATCTATGTGACTCGCAACCCGGATAAGACACGGCATCTGACATCCGTGCTGGGGTGACCCGCCGTTGCCAATGCGGCGCGCGCCCTGCTTACCGTTGATACATCTGGCGGCACTATCCTGTTCCGGATCGCGATCACCTCCGGGATTTACGCCCCCGGACACCATGGAAACCGGCCCTGTTGGCAGTTATGCCCTCAGGGTTCGTGCAAAACAGTTTGGCACCGGGGCAGTGACGCGTCCCGCAACTTCCAGCCTTTCCCGGGAACTTTCCTCGGGGCGGCGCCGCCTTTTTCATTTTCGACGGATCTGGCCCTGGCGATGTGACCCTAAACCGCCGGTTAGAGACAGAAGACAGCCAAAACGAAACAGACCGGAACGCATCAGCGTCCCGGTCCGAAAAACCATGTCCATGGTCGGTGTGCTGCGCTTACAGCAGGCCCGCGTGCGCC
Source organism: Phaeobacter sp. HS011 (assembly GCF_018101215.1). NCBI lineage: Bacteria > Pseudomonadati > Pseudomonadota > Alphaproteobacteria > Rhodobacterales > Roseobacteraceae > Phaeobacter > Phaeobacter sp. HS011. The sequence continues at coordinate 32,686 of NZ_JAGEUF010000005.1, forward strand.
ATGGCCGCGTCGATTGCGGCCTTGGTGCTGTCTTCCAGACCCGTCAGCGGCAGGCGCACCTCTTCGCTGCACAGACCCAGTTTCGACAGGCCATATTTTGCCCCAACCAGACCCGGTTCAATGAAAATCGCCTCATGCAGCGGCATCAGTTTGTCCTGATACTCCAGCGCCAATGCGTAATCACCGGCCAGCGTCGCCGCCTGGAATTCCGCGCAAAGCTTCGGCGCCACATTGGCCGTTACCGAAATACAGCCAACCCCGCCATGGGCGTTGAACCCCAGTGCGGTGGCATCCTCACCGGACAGCTGGATGAAATCCGCACCGCAGGACGCACGTTGCTGCGACACACGCGCGATATCGCCGGTTGCATCCTTCACACCGATGATGCGTTCCAGCTTGGCCAGTTCGCCCATGGTGGCCGGGGTCATGTCAATGACCGAGCGACCGGGGATGTTGTAAATCACAATCGGAATATCGGCGCAGTTATGCAGCTCGGTGAAATGCGCGATCAATCCGCGCTGAGTCGGCTTGTTGTAGTACGGCGTCACCACCAGCGCGGCATCAGCACCGACCTCGGCTGCGAATTGCACGAACCGCTTGCCCTCAACCGTGTTGTTGGAGCCCGCGCCGGCAATCACCGGCACCCGGCCTGCCGCGATCTTCACCACCTCGGCAATCACGGTTTCATGCTCTTCATGAGTCAGCGTCGGGCTTTCGCCGGTGGTGCCCACCGGGACCAGCGCAGTAGAGCCCTGATCAATATGCCACTCGACCAAACGTTTGAGCGTATCCAGATCCAGCTCGCCGTTGGAAAACGGGGTGACGAGGGCTGGCATAGAGCCTTTGAACATGGGCACGCTCCCTTTGCTGTTCGTGCGGGCGCAGAATTGCACCGGCTTGGGTGATGGACATGCCGGGGATTTGAGTTGATACCGGCAGGTCACGGATTATCGTCATTGGCTCTATCCCCGGAACGTTGGAAAATGCAAGAGATGACACGCATTCTGGCCCTTATTGCCCTTATTTCCGCCACTCTGAGCGGCACCGCTGCCATGGCCGTGGACCTAAGCCGCGCGCTTGAGCTGATGCGCTCGGAAAAATGGAGCGAGGCAGGTCGCAGCGCAGGCCACGAAGCCACCGTCGCCCGCGATGTCATTGAATGGCACCGCCTGCGCGCCGGGATGGGGTCGGCCTCCGATGTGATGGCGTTTCTGGCGCGGCGGTCGGACTGGCCGGGGCTGGCGCTGCTGCAGCGCAAGAATGAGCCGGAGATTGCCAGCGCAGGTCGCAAGACCATCCTTGCCTTTTACAGCGACACCCGGCCACAGACCGCCGAAGGCGCGCTGAGCTATGGCCGCGCGCTGATCGCAGCCGGGCAAAAAGGCGAAGGCGAGGCAGAGCTGGTGCTGGCCTGGCGGACCATGCCCATGGGGTCGGTCATTCAGGACGATTACCTGAAACATCACGCCAAACTTCTGGCGTCCCATCACGCAGCCCGGCTGGACCGGCTGCTGTGGGACGGTCACAAGGTCAGCGCGCGGCGGATGTTGCCGTTGGTCAGCACCGATCAGCGCAAGCTGGCAGAGGCCCGTCTGGCCCTGCAAGAGGTGGAACCGGGTGTGGATGGCAAAATCGCTGCCGTTCCCGACGCGCTGAAGGATGACGCGGGCCTTGCCTATGACCGCTTTGCCTGGCGCGACCGCAAGCGGCGGCAAGAGGATGCCATCACCCTGATGATGGATCGCAGCACTTCTGCCAAGAAACTGGGCGAGCCTGCCAAATGGCTGCGCCGCCGCCGGGATCTGGCGCGGCAGGATATGCGCGACGGCAACCACGAACGCGCCTATCAGCTGGCCGCGCATCACTTCGCGCCCGAGGATGCGGGCTATGGCTACTCCGATTGCGAATGGCTGGCAGGCTATATCGCCTTGCGCAAACTGCAGGACCCGGAACTGGCCGCCTATCACTTCGAACGCTTCCTCGCCTCCGTCGAAAGCCCAATCTCAATCGGACGCGGCGGCTATTGGCTGGGACAGGCCTATGGCGCCCATGGTGATATCGAGAAAGCCCATGCCGCCTATGCCAAGGCGGCGGATTATCAGACATCGTTCTACGGGTTGTTGGCGGCAGAGGTTCTGGGCCGTCCCTTTAATCCCGATCTGGTCACCCCGCCGCAGCTGCCCGACTGGCGCGCGGCCAGCTTCCTGAACTCCACCGTGGCAGAGGCCGGGCTGTTGCTGTTGCAGGCTGGCGATCTGCCCTTGGCGGAGCGCTTCCTCACCCATCTGGTTGAGGGGCTCAGCCCGGTTGAAGCCCGTCAGCTGGGCGAAATGGTCGTCAGCATGAACGAACCACATCTGGCGGTGATGATCGCCAAACGCGCCGCGCAGACCGGCGAAGAGCTGGAGGCCGCCTATTTCCCCCTGCATCCCGTCGCGCAAAAGGACCTGCCGATGGCCAAGGAAATGACCCTCGCCATTGCCCGCCGCGAGAGCGAATTCGACCCCATCGTGATCAGCCACGCCGGTGCGCGGGGACTGATGCAGGTGATGCCCGCCACCGCAAAACTGGTGGCATCCAACATGGGCATTCAGGCCAATCACACCACCACACGGCTGATTTCCGACTGGTCCTATAATGCGCTTCTGGGCAGCAATTACCTTGCGGATCTGGCGGGTGATTTTAACGGCAATGTGGTGATGATGGCAGCAGGTTATAACGCAGGCCCCCATCGCCCCAGGGCCTGGATGGAGCGCTACGGCGATCCGCGCGATGGCACGCCGGGGATTGTCGACTGGATCGAACACATCCCCTTCAACGAGACCCGCAACTACGTGATGCGGGTCACCGAGAGCCTGCCGGTCTATCGCGCCCGCCTTGGCAAACCGCCGCTGCCAGTGCCGTTCTCCAAGGAACTGGCCGGATCAACCCTTGACGCGTTCGCGCCATAGGGTGAACAGGCCGGCCGCCACGATGATGGTCGCACCGATGGCGACATTGGTGCGGATCACCTCGCCAAAGACAACCACCCCAAGCACCGCCGCCCAGATCAGGTGGAAATAGGCAAAGGGCTGCACCGCGCTGGCCTCAGCCATCTCATAGCATTTGATCAGCAGCCAATGCCCGGTCACACCAGTGAGGCACAGGATGCCCATCCACATCCAGTCGCCCTGGCTCATCGGCTCCCAGTACCAGATGCCGACAAGGGTCATCGCCACCATGCCTGCAACTCCGGTCCAGAAGAAACTGGTCGCCGTGCTATCGCGCCGCGCCGCATAGCGGGTGATCAGACCATAAAGCGCAAACATCAGCGCCGAAACGAACGGGATGATTGCCAGCGGATCAAAGACACCGACGCCCGGTTGCAGGATGATCAGCACGCCAATCAGCCCGACCGAAATTGCCGCCCACCGCCGCCAGCCGACCTTCTCGCCCAGCACTGGCCCGCTCAGGGCCGCCACCAACAGCGGATAGCAGATAAACACCGCCACACTTTCGACCAGCCCCAGCACGGTAAAGGCATAGACCGCAACGCAAATCTCCGCCACCAGCAGCACCCCGCGAAAGATCTGCAACCCCAGCTGATCGGTGCGGGCCGCGGCGCGAATGCCCCCCGGCGCGCGCGCTGCAAGCGCAATCACAAACAGCGCAAAGAACCAGTAACGCACCATGATCACCATGAAGGTGTTGTATTCCCCCGCCAGATGCCGCGAGATCCCGTCCTGCATCGCAAAGACAACTGTGGCCGCGATCATCAACAGAACGCCCGCCGAGACGTTGTTCGTTTGGGTCAACTGGGGTGGATGCGGCTCAAGTATTTTGGCGTCGGGGCGCATGGTCATCGCAATCGTGCCTTTGTCATATGCCGCTTGCGCCCGAAACCGGGCGTGCGGGTGACCTCGAACCCGGCAGCCTCCAACCCCCGGCGAACAAATCCCGCTGCGGTGTAGGTTGCCGCCGTGCCGCCAGCGCGGGTGTGCCCCGCGACAGCAGCGAGCAGATCATCCTGCCACAGCTCCGGGTTTTTGGCCGGTGAAAACCCGTCCAGAAACCATGCGTTTGCCGCCCCTGTCCAGTCTGGCAGCGACACGCGGGCGTCGCCGGTGATGACATTGACGCGCAAATTGCCCAGATCGCACTGACCTGCACCACGCCAGACCGCCAGAAACCGTTCGGCCCAAGGCGCCACCTCGGGAAAGGCCTCCAGCGCGCGCGCCATATCATCCGTGGCCATGGGGAAGGCCTCAAAACTGGTGAAATGCAGCACCGCTGCGGTGTCATGTTCGGCCTGCGCCATCTCCCAGGCCCGCCAGGCGGCCAGCAGGTTCAACCCAGTGCCAAACCCCAGTTCTGCAATATGAAAATCCTCGCCTGCCTCCACCGCAGCGGCAAAGCGGTCGGGCAGGTCATTGCCGCCCAGAAACACATGCTCCGTCTCGGCCAGCCCATCGTGGATTGAGAAATAGGGGTCGTCAAACTGATCGGATACCGGAATGCTGCCATCCCGCCAGCTGAGCCGCGCCTGCTGGTCTGCCATGCTATTATCCCCTAAGTGATGCGGTGGAACGGCGCGACACTGGCGAAAGGGTGCGAAAATGGCAATGGCAGATATCACCGTCCGGGGCGCCGGGATCTTTGGGCTTTCGATTGCCTGGACCTGCGCCCGGCGCGGCGCATCGGTGCAGGTGATCGACCCCTTTGGTGCGGGCTCCGGCTCCAGCGGCGGGCTGGTCGGCGCGCTGGCGCCGCATGTGCCGGAAAACTGGAACGCCAAGAAACAGTACCAGCTGGAAAGCCTGCTGATGGCCGAAGCTTTCTGGGCCGAGGTTGAGGCAACCGGCGGGGTTTCCCCCGGCTTTGGCCGCACCGGACGGCTGCAACCGATCAATGATCAACGCACATTGGATCTGGCGCATCAACGCGCAATAAGCGCCCGGAACCTGTGGCAGGGGAAGGCGGACTGGTCCGTCATCGCCGCTGCCGACGCGGGGCCATGGGTGCCGCCCAGCGCCACCGGTTTTGTCATCCACGACACGCTGAGCGCGCGGATGCACCCCCGCCGCGCCTGTGCCGCACTGGTGGCAGGGTTGTCCGTCATGGGTGTTGAGGTGCAGGCAGAGGGCGCCGATCAGGGGCTCGTGGTACATGCCAAGGGCTATGCCGGGCTGCTGGAGCTGAACGACAGGCTGGCAGGTCCCGGCGGCGTGGCTGCGGGCAAGACGCTGGGCAATGGGGTCAAGGGTCAGGCCGCGCTGCTGCGCTTTGCCGAGGGGGATGTGCCGCAGCTTTATGCCGATGGGTTGCATATTATCCCGCATGCTGACGGCACACTCGCGATTGGCTCCACCAGCGAACGTGAGTTTGAGGATCCCAGCAGCACCGATGCGCAGCTGGACGATGTGATCAACCGCGCGCGGGCTGCTTTGCCGATCCTGCACGGGGCCGAGGTGATCGAACGCTGGGCCGGTGTCCGCCCCCGTGCCCGCTCACGCGCGCCGATGCTGGGGGCCTGGCCTGATCGCACGGACCATTTCATCGCCAACGGGGGCTTCAAGATCGGCTTTGGCATGGCACCCAAGGTGGCCGAGACAATGGCAAATCTGCTTCTGGACGGAAACGACGATATCCCCGATGGTTTCCGGGTCGAAGATAACTTCTGAATGCCAGGCCAAGGGGCAGAGCGATGATCGCCTATATCACCATCGGTACCAATGACATGACCCGCGCCCGGGCGTTCTACACCGCGTTCCTGCCGGCACTTGGCTATGATTTCAGCGAAGGCTCCGATGGTCTCAGCTTCGCCCTGCCGGTGCCGGAGGGAGAGGTTCCGACCGCGCCAGATGTCTATGTCAAACATCCCTTTGACGGTGCGCCTGCCTCGGCGGGCAATGGGGTGATGGTGGCCTTTCAGGCCGACACTCAGGCTCAGGTGCGGGCCCTACATACAGCCGCAGTGGCGGCAGGCGGAACAGACGATGGCGCGCCGGGGTTTCGCGCGGCTTATAGTGCAGGGTTCTACGTAGGCTATCTGCGCGACCCGCAGGGCAATAAGATTGCCCTGTTTTCCAGCAACCCGGATGAGCCGGGCCGCAACGGGTAGCCTTTGCCCGCCCTAGCCCACAAGACAACAGGCCCGGGGTGATACGCGCGCACCGGGCCTGTTGGGGACTTCATCTGATTTAGCGCGCGATTTCAGCCCGCAGTGCTGTCATCAGCGCCTCAAGCGTTTCGGTATAAAGTTCACTCAGCAGGCGGCCGCCTTCGTCGAACTCCGAATGCGATGCCGCCAGATGCACCTGCGGCGCGGTCAGGACGCGGGGCTGGAATGGCACCAAGAATGTGCGCAGCAGCATTTGGGATTTCTCGCCGCCGGCGCGGCCCGCAGCGGCGGACATGATGGCGACGGGTTTGTCCTGCCAGGGCTTGTTGCTGGTACGGCTGACCCAGTCGAGGGCATTTTTCAACACACCTGACGGCGCGCCGTTGTACTCAGGGGTCGAAATAATCACCGCATCCGCCGCCCCAATCTGATCCGCAAGTGTCTGAACGGCTGCGGGAATACCGCTCGCCTGCTCATCATCACCATCATAGAGCGGCAGATTGAGATCGGCCTCTGTCACCTCGGCGGGACCAAACAGACGCGCGGCCTCGGCCAGCAGTTTGCGATTGGTGGCCCCTGCGCGCAGCGAGCCGGAAATGGTGATGAGTTTGGGATCGGACATGGAAGGATGCCTCTTTCGGTTGGGAATGTCTGTCTGGCTCCAACCTATTCCGCTTCGGTCACAAGAAAAGCCCAAAGCCTGCGCACTGACTGTGCAACAGTTCACAATACGCACTATGTGGCGTTAGTTTTGCACATTTTCGCACAAAAAAGGACCGCACCCTGCGGCGCGGCCCTGTTGTCTATCAGACCTTAACTGTGAGGCCGGAAATCAGGCGCCCTGCGGGATCACCACGATTTCGACACGACGGTTGCGCGCCTTACCCTCAGCAGTGAGGTTCGAGGCCACCGGCTGGCTCTCACCGCGGCCGATGATCTGCACGCGGTTGTAGGGCACGCCACCGGCTTGGATCTGGTCGGCAACCGCATTGGCGCGGCGCTCGGACAGGCCTTGGTTATAGCCCGCGTCGCCATCACTATCGGTGTGACCGATCACCTGCACCTGGCTATTGGGATAGCGCACCAGGCTGCTGGCCACTTTGTTCAGATCAGACCGCACAGCGGGCGAGACCGCCGCGCTGTCGGTGGCAAATGTCAGGTCATTTGGCAGGGACACGATCAGACGGTCGCCAGTGTTGACGATGGAAATGCCATCGTTGGAGATCGACTGGCGCAGCTCGCGCTCTTGTGCGTCCAGCTGGTTGCCGATCACGCTGCCAGCAGCAGCACCGACCAGCGCGCCGGTGACAGCACCCAGACCACGGTCGGAATCATTGGCAGCAGCGCCAACACCCGCGCCGATCAGGCCGCCAATCAGCGCGCCGTTCTGGGTTTTGCTGCCGGGGGTCCCGATGGTTGCGGGATCGGTACAGGCGGTCAGGCCAAGGCCAGCGGCCACGATGGCGGCGGTGGTAAGTTTCATCTGAATCATCAAAATCTGCCTTTTGCTTGCTCAATCCGGGCGGAGCCCGTGCTGCGGAGAATATCGTGCTGCGGCGCGTTCATCACAAGGTAACGTCTTTTCTGCTCGGCGAAAACCTGCCAAATCTCTGCTTTAAGCTGAGGCGACACCTTCCTCATCGCCAAGCACGCCACCTCCCTGATCGATCCACAGCTTGCGCAGTATATCGGCCTCTGGCGCAAAGCTGTCGTCCAGCAGATCAGCACAAAGCATCCGGTCGGTGCGAAAGTGACGAAACCCGCCCCGCAATTCGCACCATGCGGCCAGTAGCGTGGTTTCGACATTGTAGATCAGCGCCAGCGGGCGCAGGATCCGTCGGGTTTCGCCACTGTCAGGGCCAAGATAGGTCAGATGCAGTTTGCGGCTTTCGCGCACCGCCTGACGCAGCAGCCCCTTGGAGACACAGCCCTGTTCAGGATCATCCTGCGGGGCACCACCCCAGGGGGCCACCTGCAGCCGATCCCCGGGGGAGCGGCATTCCATCACCTTGCGACAGACCCGTATGGCGGCTTCTTGCAGGGCGCCATCGCCGGTTCGCATCAACAAAGACAGGCCGACATAAAGCGCCTCCAACTCCTCCTCATCGAAGTTGAGCGGTGGCAAATCATAGCCTTTGCGCAACATATACCCGATGCCCGCCTCCCCTTCGATCGGGGTGCGCATGCCCTGAAGTGCAGCGATATCGCGGTAGATCGTGCGTTTTGAGACCTCAAGCTTCGCCGCCAGATCCTCGGCCCGGATCGGGGCGGAGGCGGCGCGCAGGATTTGGATGACTTCGAACAGGCGACCGGTGCGTTCCATGGTCTCTCTCCACTGACAGGCTGCTGACATCTTAGCACAGGCCGCTGACAATGGGTGTCAGCAGCGTTGTGGTGTTCTGGCTTCAGACAGAAGGAGAGACACCATGTTGACCTATGACTGGATTGTTCTGATCACACTGGGCAAAGACAAATGGGAGGCACAGCGCCAGTTTCCCAAATCCTATGAATTGGAGCGGGATGCCGCTCAGATCCGGGGTGCGGCTGAGGCAGCGGCAAAGGCCGCAGCGCGGGCCGAGACAGAGCCGACCGCCAAGCGCCCCGGCCTGCTGCGGCGCCTGTTTGCGCGACGCATGGGTCAGGGCGCGACAGGTGCGGGTCAGGCCGCGCCGTCCTGCTGCCCCTCATCCCGCGCGGCCTCGTAGGCCAGCATCGCGCGTTTGACCGGCAGCCCCCAGTGGTAACCGCCAAGGGCACCGGATTTACGCAAGGCACGGTGACAGGGGATCAGCCAGCTGACCGGGTTGCGCCCTACCGCCGTGCCGACGGCGCGCACCGCACGGGGCGCGCCGATGGCATGGGCGATCTCGGAATAGGTGGTGACCTGTCCCGAAGGAATGCGCAGCAGCGCCTCCCAGACCTTGATCTGTAGTGGCGCGCCGATCATATGCAGGACGGCCTCGCCCCGCTGATCAAAGATCGCCTCCACCATCGCGCGCAGGGCCATCGGATCCTCGACAAAATCGGCGTCGGGCCAGCGGCTGCGCATGTCGGCCATGGTCGGCTCAGCCCCGGTTTCCGCCGCAAAGCCCATGCCACAGATGCCTTTCTCCGTGCCCATCACCAGCACCAGTCCGAAGGGGCTGTCAAACCACCCCCAGAGGATACGCAGACCGGCCCCTTTGCGGGCGTATTCACCGGGGCTCATCGCCTCCCAACGCAGGAACAGATCATGCAGACGGCCGCTGCCCGAAAGACCGACAGCATGGGCGGCCTCCAGCGTGGTGAAATGGTCCTGCAACAGGGTCTTGGCATGGCCAAGGCGCAGATACTGTTGGTAACGCTTGGGGGAGACGCCGACCCAGGCGGAGAACAGACGCTGAAAATGCGCCGGGCTCATATCCATGGCAGCGGCCAGTTCGGCCAGGGTCAGATCCTCACCGCCATCGTCAATCAGCTCAATCGCGCGGCGCATGACGCCGTAGTGATAGCTCTGCTCGCGTGTTTGGATGTTCATGGGGAGCCCTCCCGACCTGTGTTCCTGCCCCTCATTATAGGGGCAAGCCCTGACTGCGCGACCCGGATCTTGCGAGAACAGCGGACTATGGGCCGGTGACCACAGGGTAACGCTTCGCTCACCTATTGCGGCTTTTCTGTTTGCGCCGGGGGACCCTGCGCGGCATTAAGGTCCGCGATGGCAAAGCAACTCGATTATCACACCCTGCGTGAGATCTTCACGCGGTTTCAGGCAGCGGATCCAGAACCCAAGGGCGAACTGGACCACGTCAACGTCTATACCCTTGTGGTGGCGGTGGCGCTATCGGCACAGGCTACGGATGCCGGTGTCAACCGGGCCACGCGCGAGCTGTTCAAGATCGCAGATACCCCGCAGAAAATGCTGGATCTAGGCGAAGAAGGTCTGATCGAGCATATCAAGACCATTGGCCTTTACCGGCAAAAGGCCAAGAACGTGATCAAGATGTCGCGGATTCTGGTCGAAGACTATGATGGCATTGTGCCCAATTCCCGCGCGGCGCTGCAATCCCTGCCCGGTGTCGGGCGCAAGACGGCGAATGTGGTGCTGAACATGTGGTGGCGCCAGCCTGCACAGGCGGTGGACACCCATATCTTTCGCGTTGGCAACCGGGCGGGTATTGCGCCGGGCAAGGATGTCGATGCGGTCGAACGCGCCGTCGAAGACAACATTCCGGCAGATTTTCAGCTCCATGCCCATCATTGGCTGATCCTGCACGGGCGATACCATTGCAAAGCTCGCAAGCCGATGTGCCCCACCTGCATCATCCGCGATCTCTGCCAGTTTGAGGACAAAACTCTATGAAAACCTACCAGCTCGTCGGGATCGGCAATGCCGTTGTGGACGTGATCAGCCAATGCGACGACAGCTTTCTGGAGCATATGGGCATTGAAAAAGGCATCATGCAGCTGATCGAACGTGATCGCGGCGAGGTGCTTTATGCGGCGATGCAGGAACGGGTGCAGACGCCCGGCGGCTCAGTCGCAAATACCATCGCTGGGGCCGGTGCGCTGGGGCTGGAGGCGGCGTTTATCGGCCGGGTGCATGACGACGCATTGGGACGGTTCTATGCACAGGCAATGACCGATGATGGCGTGGATTTTGTGAACCCGCCGGTTGCAGGCGGCGAGCTGCCCACCTCGCGCTCGATGATCTTTGTCTCCGGCGATGGTGAGCGGTCGATGAACACCTATCTGGGTATCTCGTCCGAGCTGTCCTCGTCAGATGTGCCGGATACGGTGGCCGGCAAGGCGCAGCTGATGTTCCTAGAGGGCTATCTGTTTGACAAGGACAAGGGCAAAACCGCCTTTATGGAAGCGGCGCGGGATTGCCGCGAGGGTGGCGGCAAATGCGGCATCGCGATTTCCGATCCCTTCTGTGTGGAACGCCACCGCGCCGATTTCCTGTCGCTGATCGAAAACGATCTGGATTTCGTAATCGGCAATGAGGCCGAGATCAAATCCCTGTTCGAAACCGATGATCTGGAAGAGGCGCTGGCCAAGACGGCTGCAATCTGTTCGCTCGTGGTCTGCACCCGCTCCGGCGATGGTGTCACCGTGGTTCAGGGTGACAGCCGCGTGTCGGTGCCGGTCGAACGGGTGGTTCCGGTGGATGCCACGGGTGCGGGTGATCAGTTTGCGGCCGGGTTCCTGTTTGGCATGGCCAAAGGGCTGGATATCGAGACCTGCGCCAAGATCGGCAACGCCTGCGCCGCCGAGGTGATCAGCCACATCGGCCCCCGCCCCAAAGCGGTGATGAGCCAGGTGCTGCGCCGCGAAGGGCTGCTCTGAGCCGGCACGCCCCCTGCAACTGATATGATAAAGCCGCCCCGGAGCCATCGGGGGCGGCTTTTTTCATCGGTCAACAACTTTGGTTTTCCCGGTTCGGGGTCAGGCGTTTTCGGCGGAGGTCAGCGCCTTTGACAGCAAGTCGGTCAACAGCTTCTGCTCTTCCGTTCCGAGACCATCAAGCAGGCGCGTCTGTGTGGCGACATGAGCCTCGACCACCTCATTGATCAGGCGCAACCCCTCTGGCGTCAGCTCAATCAGAAAACTGCGGCTGTCCTCGGGGTTGACGCTGCGGGCCACCAGACCCGCGTCCACCAGCCGGTCGATACGGTTGGTCATGGTGCCGGAGGCGACCATGGTGGCCTGCAACAGATCACCCGGTGACAGGCGATAAGGCGCACCGGCGCGGCGCAGGGTGGCCAGCACGTCGAACTTGGCCGCGTTCAGATCATAGCGCGCCCAGGTTTTCTGCATTTCCTTCTGATAAGCTTGCGCCAATCGCCCAACCCGCCCGATGACGGCCATCGCCGATACATCAAGGTCGGGGCGCTCTCGCTCCCATTGCTGGGTCACAAAATCCACATGGTCCATGTCGGAAGGTTTTACCGGGTGATATCTTGACGTCAAGAAAAACCGTTATATCTTGATATCGAGAAATCCAAAAGGAGTCTGCTATGCAGAGCCGTGATCTGATCCTTACCGCGCTGGCGCCCATGATCTGGGGCAGCAGTTATATTGTCACGACTACCCTGCTGCCCGGGCAGTCGCCGCTGCTGGTGGCCCTACTGCGGGCTTTGCCAGCCGGGTTGCTGTTGATGCTGATGGTGCGGCAACTGCCACCGCTGAACTGGGTGCCGCGGTTGTTGGTGCTCGGGGCGCTGAACTTCTCGATCTTCTGGAGCCTGCTGTTTGTCGCCGCCTACCGCCTGCCCGGCGGGGTGGCCGCGACCCTTGGCGCGGTACAGCCGCTGGTGGTGGTGTTCTTGTCAGCGCTGATGCTGAAGACGCCGGTGCGCACGGCGGCGGTGCTGGCGGCGGGCCTGAGCATTCTGGGCGTGGCGTTGCTGGTGCTGACGCCGAGTGCGCAGCTGGACGGGATCGGTGTTTTTGCGGGGCTCGCCGGGGCCATTGCGATGGCGGCCGGCGTGGTGCTGAGCCGCAAGTGGCAGCCGCCTGTGTCCTTGCTGACCTTCACCGCCTGGCAGCTGACGGCGGGCGGGCTGCTGCTGATCCCGGTGACCCTGTGGTCGCTGCCCGCATTGCCGCAGCTGAGTGCCGAGAACCTGCTCGGATTGGCGTACATGAGCCTGATCGGTGGCGCTGCGACCTATGTGTTGTGGTTTCGCGGCATTGCCCGGCTGGAGCCATCGGTGGTGTCGCTTCTCGGGGTGCTCAGCCCGCTGTCAGCGGTGGTGCTGGGCTGGGTGTTCCTCGGCGAGGTGCTGACGGCGAAACAGGCGATTGGCGCGGGCCTTGCGCTGTTCAGCCTGTGGCTGGGGCAAAGCGGATTGCGCTGGCGCAGGCGGCGGGTGGCCGGGGCCTGAGGCCCTGCCGGATGCGCAAGACCGAAGCCGGCAACAAAACCCGGGACCGGGTTAGCGTTCGGACCAAGGGGTGCAGGATGTGCCCGCGTGGCAGGCCAGCACCTCCTCTCGGGCGGCACCATCGGTGCCACCGAAGCCAAAGCCGCCACAGGGATCCATCCGCAGGACATAGCCATCCGCGCGCTGCTCCAGAAAGGCCAGATAGTCCACGCCATCCGCTGCGCCAGCACACCACGGCCCAAAACACAGGACCTCCAGCGTGATCGGCAGATCGACCGGTTTCGCAAAGCCCTGCGCCGTCATCAGCTTGCCGTTGATCCGCGCGGGGATCAGGCTGCGGGGCGGCGCATCATTGGGATTGTCCTGCGGGGCCTTGGGCAACGCGCCCTCGTCAAAGCTCAGCACGCCCTCGACCACGACATAGGTCTTGTCGGATTTCGCGGCCTCAAGATAGGCATCCGACGGTCCCCAAGGCAGGCAGCTGAGGGCGGATGCCGGACCGGCCAGCACAGACAGGACGGCGACGGGCAGAAAAAACGTGCGAAGAGGCGGCATCAGAACATCCTTTGTCAGACGGGAGGTCGGTCCGAACCATCATAGATGGTCCTGAAACTCCTGAATAACCCGTTCGTAGACCTCGCGTTTGAATGGCACGATCTTGCTCACCAGCTGATCGACCGGCTGCCAGCACCAGGCGGAGAATTCCGGGTGTTCGGTGGCGATATTGATCTGATCGTCGCGCCCGAGAAAGCGCATAAGATACCATTTCTGTTCCTGCCCGCGATATTTGCCGCCCCAGAACTGCGGCACCACCTCAGCGGGCAGATCATAGGGCAGCCAGCCGTTGCTTTCGGCGATGATCTCAACCAGATCGGCGGTGACGCCGGTTTCTTCCTCCAGCTCACGCAGGGCCGCCAGCCTGGGATCTTCGCCTGCGTCAATGCCGCCCTGTGGCATCTGCCAGGCGTCCTTGTGCCGGTCGATGCGCTGGCCGACCCAGACATCCCCTACCCCATTGATCAGCATCACACCCACATTGGGTCGATAGGGCAAGGCGGCGATTTCTTCGGGCGTCATCAGGCTCTCCTTGGTTGGATGCCCCCTTGTGCACCTGTGCCCCAGCGTCGTGCAAGAGGTTGACGCCGCGTCCAAAGTGACAATCCCTTTCAGGCTGGGCCATTTTCGCGCAAACCAAGACAGAAGACTTACCAGAGAACTACCAGGGAGAGTGTCATGACTGCGTACCCGAAAATGTTGGCGCCGCTGGATCTCGGCTTTACCACGTTGAAAAACCGCGTGCTGATGGGATCCATGCACACCGGGCTTGAGGAAACCAAGGACTGGAACCGGGTGGCCGAATTTTATGCTGACCGGGCGCGGGGTGGCGTGGCGCTGATGGTCACCGGCGGTATTGGTCCGAACCTTGAAGGGTCCGTTCTGCCGGGGGCCGCGATGATGACCACCGATCAGGATGTGGAAAACCACAGCATCGTCACAAATCGCGTGCATGAGGCGGGCGGCAAGATCGCGATGCAGATCCTGCATGCGGGGCGCTATTCCTACGGGCCAAAATGTGTCGCCCCCAGCCCGGTCAAATCCCCCATCTCGCCCTTCCCGCCAAATGAACTGGACGAAGAGGGCATCGAGAAGCAGATCGCAGATATCGTGAATGCCGCCGTGCTGGCGCAGCAGGCGGGTTATGATGGCGTTGAGATCATGGGGTCAGAAGGCTATTTCCTGAACCAGTTCCTCGTCACCCATACCAACAAACGTGAGGACCGCTGGGGTGGCTCCTATGAGAACCGGATGCGCCTGCCGATCGAGGTCGTGCGCCGCACCCGCGAGGCAGTGGGCACGGATTTCATCATCATCTACCGCCTGTCGATGATCGACCTTGTGCCCAATGGCTCCACCTATGACGAGGTGGTCGAACTGGCACAGGAGATCGAGAAAGCCGGCGCGACCATCCTGAATACCGGCATTGGCTGGCATGAGGCGCGGATTCCGACGATTGCCACATCTGTTCCCCGCGCGGCCTTTGCCTGGGTCACGAAAAAGCTGATGGGCAAGGTTGGCATTCCGGTGATCACATCGAACCGGATCAACACGCCTGAGGTCGCCGAACAGGTGCTGTCCGAGGGCTGCGCCGATATGGTGTCGATGGCGCGACCAATGCTGGCGGATGCGGATTTTGTGGCCAAGTCCGCCGACGGCAAGGCCAATCAGATCGCGCCCTGCATCGCCTGCAATCAGGCCTGTCTGGACCATACGTTCAGCGGCAAGCTGACCTCCTGCCTGGTGAACCCGCGCGCCTGCCATGAGACCGAACTGGTGCTGACGCCTGCGGAGAGCGTGAAGACCGTCGCCATTGTCGGTGCGGGTCCGGCAGGTCTGTCCACCGCACTGGCGGCAGCGGAGCGCGGCCATAAGGTGACGCTGTTTGATCGCGCAAGTGAGATTGGCGGCCAGTTGAACATGGCCAAGCAGGTGCCGGGCAAGGAAGAGTTCTGGGGGCTGGTCGATTGGTATCGCACCATGCTGGCCCAGAGCGACGTCACGCTGGAACTGAACCGCGAAGTCTCTGCGGGCGATCTCAAGGACTTTGACGAGGTGGTGATTGCCACCGGTGTGGTGCCGCGCAATCCGCAGATCCCCGGTCAGGACCGTGACAATGTGGTCGATTACATCGATGTGCTGCGCCACAAGGCCGAGGTGGGCAAGCGGGTGGCGGTGATCGGCGCAGGCGGCATCGGCTTTGATGTGTCGGAATTCCTGCTGCACGAAGGTGAAAGCGCCACTGAAAACTTGCCCTTGTGGATGAAGGAATGGGGCGTTGCGGATCCGGCCGACCATCGTGCCGGTCTGGCCCCCGAAGGCCCGCAACCCGAGGCCCCGGCCCGCGAGGTGACGCTGTTGCAGCGCAAGGCGGAGCGCCACGGCAAGCGGTTGGGCAAGACCACCGGCTGGATCCACCGCGCCACGCTGAAGATGAAGGATGTGAATTTCGTCGGCGGCGTCAACTATGAGAAGATCGACGACGATGGGCTGCATGTCAGCTTTGGCGAGGCACGCGAAAATCCGACCGTGATTGCGGCGGACACCGTGGTGCTGTGCTCTGGCCAGCTGTCGGAGCGGTCGCTGGCGGATGCGCTGGAGGCTCAGGGCACCTCCTGCCATGTGATCGGCGGCGCGGATCTGGCCGCAGAACTGGACGCCAAACGGGCCATCAATCAGGGCACGAGGCTGGCGGCCAGCCTCTGATCCGGCACCATTTCGCCCCCTTGTAAGTCTTGCGACCCTCGCCGCCTGTGGTGGCGGGGGTCGTTTGCTATTGTGGAACCTCCGGCGCCCGGTGGCGTTTTGTCGGTGAACGGCGCCGCCCCTGCGGCGCGATTACCGCCACGACGAACAGGAGAGTTTCATGCCCCGTATCACCGACGCCAAGATCCTGATGATTGCCACCCATGGGTTCGAGCAGTCCGAACTGGAATTCCCGCGCGATCAGCTGCGGGTCAAGGGCGCTGAGGTCTCTGTCGCCAGCCTCGATGGCAAGGCGATCAAGGGTTGGGAAGGCGATGATTGGGGCCGCGAGGCCGAGGCGGATCTGGCGCTGGAGGCGGTCCGTGTCGACGATTACGACGCGCTGGTCCTACCCGGCGGTCAGATCAACCCGAATCTGCTGCGCATCAATGACGATGTGATTGAGCTGATCAACGCTTTCTACGATCAGGGCAAGGTTGTCGCCGCAATCTGCCATGCGCCCTGGCTTCTGATTGAGGCCGGTCTGGTCAAGGGCCGCACCATGACATCGTTTCAGTCGATCAAGACCGACATGATCAACGCGGGGGCCGATTGGCAAGACGCGGAGGTCGTCGCGGACAACGGGATCGTGACCAGCCGCAACCCCGATGATCTGAAGGCATTTGTCGGCAAGATCGTAGAAGAGTTCGAAGAAGGTCGGCACCCGCGCTGAGCCTGCGACCGGTGAATGTGTCTATTTCCACAACGGCCCCGGTTCGCCGCCGGGGTCTTTGCCGTAACGGTCAAGGGCGGCGCAAACCGCCACAGGCGAGGCAGTTCGTGTCGTCCGGCAAGGTGATCCGATCAACAAGCACGGTGATAGCCTGACCGCTGAAGGCGGCGCCCATCTGGCGCACGTCAAGTTCGTGGATCCCTGTTGGCACATCCAAGGTCAGGCGGACATCGCCCATGGGTAGTCCCTCGGGGTCTACAGGATCGCCATCGACATAGAGGTGATATGCGCCCTCTGCGGGCACCCGGAGATCAACCGCGATGGGCGATGCGACGATATCGCCATCTCGGGGCGACAGGATCGCCGCGCCGGGTATTCGCGTCTCTTCCGCCCCAACCAGAGAGGTGAAAAGGGCCATGCCGATCCCAGCACAGCCCCAGAGGCGCAGTCTGCGCGCCTTGTGTTTCACGTGACAACAGGATCGTGGACCGCGCGGGCATCGGCGGGGGCTTCGTCGCGCCGCTCCATGCCGTAGTCGCGCAGCACGCCTGCCACCCGCAGACGGTAGTCGCTGAACACGCTCTCTCTGCCCTCGGCCTGCCCCGCGCGGTGGGCGCTGAGGCGGCGCCAGTTGGCCACGGCTTCCTCGCTCTCCCAGAAGGACAGCGACAGGAGTTTGCCCGGTGCCGTCAGGCTCTGGAACCGTTCGACGGAGATGAAGCCCTCAATCTCCTGCAACAGGGGTTTCAGATCTGCTGCGATCTCAAGGTAACGGTCCTTGGCGCCATCCTTGATTTCAACCTCGAAGATAACGGCAATCATCCTGTGGATCCTTCCGGGTCAGAGACTTTCTTCAGCCAGGTGCGATCCTCGCGCAGGATGAAGCGGCGGTCCTGAGCGAAGGCATAGTTTTCACGCCCAAGCGGGTCGGCTGCGAGGCGCGCGCGGTAGGCTTCGTATTCGGCAAGATTTGCCACATCATAGATGCCATAGGCCAGCGTTGATGAGCCCTCATGCGGGGCGTAGTAGCCGATGAGATCCGCACCACATCGCGGAATTGCCTGCCCCCAGTTGCGGGCGTAGGTGGCGAAATCCTCACGTTTGGTGGGGTCGATATGGTAGCGGATAACACAGGTGAGCATCAGGGGCGTCCTTTGCTGGAAAATACGCCCCCGATCTAGCAGGCAGGATGCGGGGAATGCTTCGCCCTACGCCGAAGTATCGCCGCCCATTGCCCCGCCTATTCAACCTTGATGGTGATCACCTCTGAGACGATGGGTGTCGAATGAGGGACGTGGCCGTAATCGCCCATCACCAGCTGCAGCGTATGTTCACCCGGTGCCAGATCCAGCGTGGTTTCGGTCTGTCCGCCGCCGAAATGGATGTGGTTTTCATCCGATGGCAGGCCGTAGGACAGCTCATCCGCACCATCCTCGCCCTCGCCAAGTGGCGGGCGGTCGATCAGCAGGTGGTGATGGCCGGTGTTCTCTTCCTCCGTCCCTGCCGGTGCCACGCCCATACCGCGCAGGCCAAAGACCACGGTGACCGGGGATGAAACTGTATCGCCATCCTTGGGCATCACGAAGTAGACCTCCGCCCCCTCCGGTGCGGGGGTTTCACCACCGGCCAAGGCCGCGGAAACCGGTAGGGCAAAGGCGACGAGGGCCGCCAGCGTGGTTCTCATCGTGGATCTGATGATCGCAGTCATTAGTTGTCCTCCCATTGATGTAAGCCCCTTTCAACATAGTGGCTTCGACCACTATTGCGATATTCGGGCAGAGCTGCAGGTGTTTCCAGCTGGTAAACTATCGGTGAATAACCTCGCAATTATCCCATCCCTGCCCCGTTCTTGCCCGATTTCACCGCGAAAAATGGGGGAACTCGGATGGATAAGGACGCGAACGCAATGGATCGACTGACCGAAATGGAGGCCTTTGCCAATGTGGTGGATCAGGGCGGATTCACCGATGCGGCAAAGAAAATGGGGATATCCAAATCGGCGGTGTCCAAACATGTGTCCAGCCTTGAGGCCCGGCTGGGCGCGCGGCTTTTGAACCGGACGACGCGGCGGGTATCGCCCACAGAAATTGGTCTGGCCTATTATGATCGGGCGCGCCGTGTCCTGAATGATGCCGGTGAGGCGGACGCGCTGGTGACCTCGATGCAATCTGCGCCTTCCGGGCTGTTGCGGATTTCGGTGGCGACGGATTTTGGCGTCAACCACCTGTCGCCGGTGCTGTCGGACTTCCTGCGCGATTTCCCTGACATCACCGTCAATATGGTATTGAACAACCGCTATGTGGAGTTGATCTCTGAAGGGTTCGACATGGCGCTGCGGATTGGTGAGCTGGAAGACAGCTCTCTGCGGGCGCGCAAACTGACCGAAACCACCAAGCGGATGATCGCCTCCCCCGCCTATCTGGAGAAATTCGGCCGTCCGCAGAAAATCGACGATCTGAACATGCACAAGCTGCTGCATTATTCGAACCAGTCGAGCGGCAGCATGTGGAAGATCACCGCGCCGTCGGGCGAAAAGCGGCAGGTGCGGACCTCCGGCTGGCTGTCGGTCAATGACGGGCAATCGCTGCTGAATGCGGCCATTTCCGGCCTGGGGATCGCCTATCTGCCAAGCTACCTCTATTCGGATGCCATGGCCGAAGGGCTGGTCGAGGACGTCATGCCCTCGCTGCCGATGGAGACCCAAGGCATCTATGCGGTCTACCCTCCTGGCCGTTTCACCCAGCCCAAGGTGCGGGCCTTTATCGACTTCCTCGCCAATGCCTTTGCCGACAAGGATGGCATCACCTGGTGAGACGCGCCTCTTTGGGATTGGACAGAACCCGGCCGTTGTGCCGGGTTTTCTGTATCTATCCGAAAGACCGAGTTGGACCGCACCATATCAGCGTCTGATCAGCACCACCTCAACCCGGCGATTGGCCTCGCGCCCCTCGGGGGTGAGATTCGTGGTCAGCGGCGCCATGAAGCCCGCGCCTGCCACCGCGACCCGTTCACCGCCAACCGCGCTATCGGCCAGCAGGCGGCGGCGCACCGCATCGGCGCGGCGTTCAGAGATCGCGATATTCTGCTCCAGCGACCCCACCGTATCGGTATGCCCGACCAAGAGCACATCAAAATCCGGGTTCTGGATCAGGAACTCTGCGAGGGCCGCAAGGCTGTCATAGGGTTTTGCCCCCAGTGTCACGGCGCCGGTTTCAAACTCCAGATCAGCCAATACCGCCCGCCCGTTGCGGCGCAACCCGGTGATCAGCTCTGCCGCGCCAATGAGTGGCAGCGCGACGGTCGGGGCTGCGTCGGTGCCGCCGTTTGCCGGAGTGATGCCATCTGTGATGACCGGCGTGCTGAGACCTTCGGGCGTGACCTCAATTGCCTGCACAAAGGTGGCGTTGCCAGAGCGCGAGACCAAGAGGGTGACGATGCGCCCGTCGGGATGCTCGGCCGCAACAAAGCTGTAGTTGCTGACATCCACGGTCATGTCCGGGGCGGGGATCACCTCAATATCGAAGCGAAAATCAAAGCCGCCACAGCTGCGCGCGGGGCATTGATAGAGCAGTTCATACCCCGCCTCGACCAAGTGCGCGCGCAGGGGGGCCAGCACCTGCAGCACCGTGGCATCACCGGAAATCCGCCAGCTGCGGCGCAGGATTTGCCCTTCCACCTGGCGTTCTGGCACACCATCGTCGCTGGCGGGGCCCAGCGGCACCGCGTAGCTGCCAAGGGCGGTGGCCCTCTCAGCCAGCTGACGTGCGCCGGGGGGCAGTTCGATCCCTTGGGCCACTACAAACGATGGCAGGGCCGCACAGAGCAGCCCCGCCGCCGCAGGCGTCAGCCGTCGGGCGGCAAAGACAGCACGACGGATCACCGGTTCTGCGCGTGATAGGCGTCGTTGGGCACCATGCCGGTGGCGCTGGCAACCCGATTGGACATGTTGAAAAACCCGGTGACATTGGCGATGTCCCAGATATCGCGGTCGCTGAATCCGTGGTCGCGCAGGATCTGGCGGTCGGCCTCTTCGATCTCGGCGCTGGCTTTGGTTGCCTTGGCGGCGAAATCCAGCATGGCGCGCTGGCGGGGCTCCAACGGGGCAACGCGGTAGTTCATCACCAGCATCTCGCCCAGCTTGGGATCACCCGACAGTTGACGCACCGCAGCGCCATGGGCTGCGAGGCAGTAGAAACAGCTGTTGATGGAAGACACGACCACCGCGATCATCTCGCGTTCCAGCTTTGACAGGCCGCTGTCCGCCAGCATCAGGTCGTTATACATCCCGGTAAAGGCGTTGAGCTTGTCGATGTCGAACGCATTGGCGCGCAACACGTTGGGCACCATGCCCAGCTTCTCCTGGCAGATGTCGAAATACTTCTGTGTCTCGGGCGGAAGCGGGTCCACCATCGGCAGATCAAGCGCTGTGGGTGCGTCGGTGTCGCGGGTCATTGGTTACACTCCCTTTGGGTTGTGCCGATAGTGGTAACGCCCGGCGCGCAGCATGCCAAGTGAGGCATATAGACCGTTTGCCCCGGCGTTGGCTTCGGTGCAGAGAACCGCCAGTTCGCGCGCGCCCTGATCGGCGGCCCATCGCGCAGCGCGGTGCATCAGCCAAACGCCCATGCCCTTGCGCCGCTGATGCGACAGGATTTCCAGCGCGTGAATCATGGCGGTGCCGTCGTGGATCGCCACAAAGCCGGTGCCGCCCGGAGAATCATCACAGCGGCCCAACAGCGAGGTCTTGGTCCCCTCCACCCGTTGCATGACCGCAAAGCGCTCGGGACCGATGCCGCCTGCGGCCCAGATCTCATGCTGAATGGCCAGAGGCTCCCACACGCAGAAGGCGGTCACCGGCGGGATTTCAACATGGCAGAGCTGTTCGACGGGACAGATCCAGAGCACCACCGGATCCTTGATCACATAGCCCCGCGCAGCGAGTTGCGCATCAAGGGCGTCCTGACCATCGCGGATCATGAACAGATGATCCTGCCCCATCTCCGACATCGCCTGTTCAGCGGCGGTGATTTCTGCCTCGCTTGCGTGGCCTGTGATGACGGTTGCTGCGGAGACACGGCTGCCACCGCCATCGCCACGGCGCAGGGTAACCGGGCCAAGCTGCCACATCTCAGCCGCGGGCCAGGTGTGATCAGTGACGTCGTAAAATTTGGGATCGGTCAGAGAGGGAGTGGTCGTCAAAGATCAAGATCCCGCGCCAGCGCCGTAATCGCCGCATCCACCCGCGCGCCGTCGGCACCGCGCACCACCACATTGGCGCCAAAGGCACCATTCTGCTGGAACGGGTAACAGCCGATGGAGAGATCATCATAAGCCTCGGCAATGGCGGTCAGGATAGGCGCGATATCGCCCTCGCCGCGCTGCACCCGCAGGGTCTGCGACAGAAGCGGCGCGCCGCCCGTGAGCGTCGGCAGGACCGAGGCCACCATGGCCTGAAACACGCTGGGCACCCCGGCCATCACATGCACATTGCGCAGGGTGAAACCGGGCGCAGTGGAGACCGGGTTTTCGATCAGCGTCGCGCCATCGGGAATCCGCGCCATGCGCAGGCGGGCCGCGTTCAGCTCCTGCCCGGATTTGTCGTAATGGGCCTGCAACAGAGCACGGGCATCATCGCGCACGTCCAGATGCGCACCAAAGGCCTTGCTGATGCAATCGGCGGTGATGTCATCATGGGTGGGGCCGATGCCACCGCTGGTGAAGACATGGTCATAGCTGTCGGATAGCGCCGTGACAGCCGCGATGATCGCAGCCGCATCATCGCTGATCACCCGAACCTCCTGCAGGTCGATGCCGTGTTTTGTCAGTTCACCGGCGAGATAATACATATTGGCGTCACGGGTGCGCCCGGACAGAATCTCGTCTCCGATCACCAGCATGGCGGCGGTTGGGTTTGCCATCTGCGCTCCTCCTCTTGATCCAATGATAGCGCAGGTATAGGCCCTGTCACATGCGCTTTCAAACCCCTCTCCTGCCCGCCGTGCTGATCCGACGCTACAAGAGGTTTCTGGCGGACTGCCAGTTGCCGGATGGGCGCGAGGTAACTGCCCATTGCGCCAACCCCGGTTCGATGCTCGGGCTGGCCGAGCCCGGCAGCGCGGTCTGGCTGGAGCCGAATGACGATCCGAAGAAAAAGCTGAAATACGGCTGGCGGCTGGTCGAGGTTGCCGGTGGCACCCTGGTGGGTGTAGATACATCGGTGCCGAACCGCGCGTTGAAATCCACGCTGGAAGCGCGCCAGATCGCAGCGCTGTCGGCCTATGAAACGGTCCGTGCTGAGGTGAAATACGCCGAGAAGAGCCGCATTGATTTTCTGCTGAGCCAACCCGGCCTGCCCGATTGCTATGTCGAAGTCAAAAGCGTCACCCTATCGCGCCAGCCCGGTCTGGCGGAATTCCCCGATAGCGTCACCGCGCGCGGCGCCAAGCATCTGGGCAACCTGGCTGATATGTGCCGCGCCGGGCACCGGGCGGTGCTGCTCTATCTGGTGCAGCGCGGTGATTGTGACCGGTTTGAGATTGCCCGCGACATCGACCCGACCTATGCCGCCGCCTGGGACGCGGCGGCTGCTGCCGGTGTCGAACGGGTGGTGATCACCACCCGCGTCAGCCCGGAAAGCGTGGAGATCGCAGGCCCGATCCCCGGCTGAGCGCTCAGGCTGCCGCCTCGTTGCGGTTTACTGCGCTGTCCTGCTGGTCGCCCTCTTCTGCGGCTTGCTGCGACGCATCCGATGATGCCTGAACCAGCGTGCGGGTTGGGAAGGGAATATCAATCCCGGCCGCGTCCAGTGCTTCCTTCACCCGGCGTTTCATATCGGCCTGATACTGGAAATACTCCGCCGCATCGACCCAGACGCGCACCAGGAAATCCACCGAGCTGCTGTTGAGATTGTTGACCTGAATGAACGGTTCCGGCTCTGCGTGCGAGCGGCTGTCGGACATGATGGTGTCGCGGATCACCTGTTCGGCGGTGGCGAGGTTCGCGCCATAGCCAACACCGAAATTCCATTCAGCCCGGCGGGTGTCAAACTCGGAATAATTGGTGATCGTGTTGCCCCAAACCTCGGAGTTGGGGATGATCACCTTCAGGTTGGACAGGCTGGCGATCACGGTGTTGTTCAGGGTGATCTCCTTCACCGTGCCCATTTCACCGTCCACTTCGATGAAATCACCCAGTTTGAACGGACGGAACAGGATCAGCATGATGCCTGCCGCGACATTGGACAGCGCGCCCTGCATGGCCAGACCAATGGCCAGACCCGCCGCACCGATGGCGGCAATTATAGAGGTGGTCTGCACCCCAAATGTGTTCAGCACAAACAGCACCGCAAAGGCCAAGATCACATAGCGCGCCAGATTGCCGAGGAAGTGGAACAGCGTCACATCAAGGCTGGCATGGCTGTCGCCGATCTGCACAATCCGGCGTTTGACCCAGCTCGCGACGATGAACCCGGCCAGCAGGATCACGATGGCTGCAAGCACGCTGCCCATGGCCTGGGCGAGAAATTCCAGCGTGACCAAATCCGCCAGCGATTTTCCGTTGTAGATTTCAGTCTCCATCAGGGCATTCATGCTGTCCATGGCTGCGGGGTCCTCCGTCGTGCGATTGCAATTCGTCAGGGAGGGAAACGCGCCTATGTGGGAAAAAGTTCCCGGCAGGCGGCCGTGCCGGCTCTGGCCCTTTTCGCGCGAACCGCTTACATAGCTATGTCAAAGACACCCGATGGAGCCTCATCTGATGAGATCGAAAGACGGCCGCACCACAAAAGACGGCATCCGTATCTATGAACCCGGTGATTTCGCGGGAATGCACGCGGCCGGGGCGCTGGCGGCCCGGATCCTTGACGATATTGCAGCCCATGTCGTGCCGGGGCAATCCACTGGCGAGCTGGACCGGCTGATCACCCAAATGGTGGAGGACGCAGGCGCGACCTCGGCCACCATCGGCTACAAGGGCTATCAGCACGCCAGCTGTATCAGCGTGAACCATGTCGTCTGTCACGGGATTCCCGGCGACAAGAAACTGAAGGATGGCGACATCCTGAATATCGACGTCACCGTCATCGTCGATGGCTGGTTTGGCGACACCAGCCGCATGTATGTGGCTGGCAAGCTGTCGCGCAAAACCGAGCGGCTGATCCAGGTCACCCATGACTCCCTGATGAAGGGGATCGAGGCGGTGAAACCCGGCAATACCTTTGGCGACATTGGCCATGCGATCCAGTCCTATGTGGAAGCGCAGCGTATGAGCGTGGTGCGGGATTTCTGTGGCCATGGTCTGGGTCAGGTGTTCCATGCACCGCCCAACGTGCTGCACTATGGTCGCGCAGGCTCTGGCCCGGTGCTTGAGGAAGGCATGTTCTTCACCATTGAGCCGATGGTAAACCTTGGCCGTCCGGAAACCAAGATCCTGGCGGACGAATGGACCGCTGTGACCCGCGACAAGTCGCTGTCGGCGCAGTTTGAACATTCGGTTGGGGTGACGGCTGATGGCGCTGAGATATTTACCCTGTCGCCCGGCGGGACGTTTCACCCGACCTACGGCTGATACAGTATCATTCCACAAAAAAGGGGCGTGCCATCTGGCGCGCCCCTTTGTCGTTCTGCGATACGGTTTGCCCCGTACCGGTATCAGAGCTTGCAGCGTTTGCGCTCTGCCAGGGCCACCAGAACCTCGTGACGCTCGTTCGCGGCTTCAAGTGCCTGCTTGGCGTTGGAATGGTTGCCGATAACCGCCGGCCAGAACAACAGCGCGGCTGCGATATTCTCGCCGGACATGCTCTTGCCCTTCTTGGCTTCTTTGCGGATCTCTTCCAGCTGATTCAGCTGCACCGCGATTTCGGTGCAGGTCAGCTTGGCATCCCCCACCTGCGTTTTGGTGACAACATCAGGCGACACGCAGGCCGACAGGGCCAAGGCGCTGGCAAGGGCCAGGCCAATGCGGAGATTAATTTTCATATCATGTCCTACTTCAATTCTGGGCATCTGAAATGAGATGCTGAACGGAACGATAGATCGTCCGTTTCACAGGCCGAATATGTCCAACATGGGACCTTGTAAATCCTGCGGTTGGACTGTTGGGAGTTCCGCTGAACAAAGCGTATAGATTGCTGTGAAAATGTCGCACTCTACCTGAGAGTGCCGTCAGGGACGCAGGCCTATCAGGCGCGGCACCTCTGACATGGCGGTGATATGCTCGGCATTGTGTCGCTTCAGGCGCATGCCCTTGCCGTGGGGGTCGAAGCCGAGGCAGCGCATGCCTGCGCGGGCGGCGGCGATGGCGCCGTTTTCGCTGTCCTCAACCACCAGACAGTCGCGGGCCTGCACGTCGAAATGACAGGCCGCTGCAAGGAACAGATCCGGATCGGGCTTACCGGTCTTGAGCGTATGGGCAGAGAACATCGCCTGGGGATGAAACTGATCCCAGAGCCCGTTCTGGCCAAGGGTGATGCGCATCTTGTCCTCGCTGCCGTTGGAGGCCACGCAAAAGACAATGCCCCGCGCTTGCAAGAGCGCCAGAAGATCAGGAATGCCGGGAACCAGGTCCACGCCCTGCCGCAGACGGGCGTAGGTTTCTCCGTAGACCTCATCCACCCAGTTTGCGGGCAGGTCCGCGCCGAGTTCCTGCGCCTTTTTCATGACGCCCTGCATGGTGCCGCCAACAAATAGATCCATGCAGTCCGCAAGCGACAGCTGCAGACCGTGGCGGCCAAGGTTTTCGACAAGCACCTGATTGCTAAGTGTTTCGCTATCGACCAGCACACCGTCGCAATCAAAAATCACAAGTTTCGGCGTGGGATATGTGATCGGCATGGTGCTGTCCTCTTGTGCTGATGCTCAGCTCTCGCGCCACAGAAGGGTGACATGCGTGTCACCGTATTTGCGGCTGTCGTGCAGAGTGAATCCTTCGGCGGGCTGCATGGGGCTGCTTTCTTCCCAGACGACCAACGCATCCTCGGCCAGCCAACCGCCCTTGGTCGCGGCGGCCAGCGCCTTTTGCCCCAGCGATTTGCCATAGGGCGGATCGAGGAAGATCACATCACAGGGCACACCCTCATTGACCGGCAGGCGGGTGGCATCGCGGCGGATGAGACGGGCGCGGTCCTTGATGCGCAGCAGATCAATATTTTTGGTGATCAGCCCCTGCGACACCCGGCCATCATCCACAAACACCGCCTCAGCCGCGCCGCGCGATAGCGCCTCAAGCCCCAGGGCACCGGTACCTGCGAACAGATCCAGCACCCGCAACCCGTCGAAATCGACCAGATGCGACAGCACATTGAACAGGCTTTCGCGCACCCGGTCAGTGGTGGGGCGCAGGTGGGCGCCCGCATCGCCCTTGCCCACGCTGGTGAGCGCGCGGCCGCGAAAATCTCCGGCGATGATCCTCATGCGCGCAGGAGCGGTTTCAGATCCGCCTCGACGTCCGCCACCACGGCCTTGTCGGCGGTGCGCCCAGCCTCAATCAGGCGTTTGGCCACCATATAGGCGCGCGGGTCATTCATTGCATCCACCGCAACCAGTTGATCGCCAGTGTAATACCAGAAGGACATGGTGCCATCCTGCCCCGCCCGGGTGACGACGTTGTCGTAGCCGGTGTTGAGGCCCGCGATCTGCAGTTTGACGTCGTATTGATCGGACCAGAACCACGGCTTGGCCACATAAGTCTCATTCGCGCCAAGCATATTGCGGGCGGCGACCTCTGCCTGATCAATGGCGTTGGGCACGCTTTCCAACCGGATACGACTGCCGCAATAGGGGAAAGATGCGCAATCCCCGGCGGCCCATATGGACGGATCCGAGGTACGGCCCTGCGCATCCACCTTGATCCCGTTCTCAAGCGTCAGGCCCGCAGCCTCTGCCAGATCACTTGCGGGGGTGATGCCAACACCGACAACTACAAAATCCACCCCAACTGTTGAGCCGTCGCTGAGCACGGCGCGGCTGACGGTGCCATTCTCGCCCTCCAGCCGCTCCAGCCCGATGCCTTCGCGGATATCGACACCGTGGCCCGTGTGAAGCGCACGGAAGTAATCCGAGGTTTCGGGGGCTGCCACCCGTTGCAGGATACGGTCGGCCATCTCGACCAGCCTGACGGATACCCCGCGTTTGGCACAGACGGCGGCGGCCTCCAGCCCGATGTACCCGCCGCCCACAATCAGGGTACGCGCGCCCTCCTTGACCACCGGGGCCATGGCATCGACATCCGCCAGATCGCGCAGCACGTAGACGCCGTCC
The DNA here is from genome assembly GCF_018101215.1 of Phaeobacter sp. HS011. Taxonomy (NCBI): domain Bacteria; kingdom Pseudomonadati; phylum Pseudomonadota; class Alphaproteobacteria; order Rhodobacterales; family Roseobacteraceae; genus Phaeobacter; species Phaeobacter sp. HS011. The sequence continues at coordinate 60,880 of NZ_JAGEUF010000005.1, forward strand.
AGATCGCCACCAATGGCGGCAGGCAGACGGCGCGGGCTGGACCCGGTGGTGAGCGCCAGCTGATCGTAGTGCAGCACCTCATCCGCGAGGGTCACGGTCTTGGCGGCAGGATCAATTGCCTGCACCTGCTGCCCCAGCTTCAGGGTGATATTGCTATCGGCGTAGAAACTCTCAGGGCGCAGATAGAGCCGCTCCAGCTCCAACTCGCCCAGCAGATAGGCCTTCGACAAAGGCGGACGCTGATAGGGTACGACAGGTTCACTGCCGATCAGCGTAATCTCGCCCTCAAAGCCCTGCTTGCGCAGCTGAGCCACCAGCGAGGCGCCGGCCTGCCCTGCCCCGATCACGACAAAATGGGTCATGGTTCCCCCTATCTTTCTGCTGTCCCGGTCTGCGGCTGGTGGCTGTTACATCCCACTGGCATGCCTGCTGCCCGACCCTATATGTGTGAGAATATAAAACACAATCACGGGAGAGGAACAGATCATGATTTCCGTTGGAGAAACCCTGCCAGAGGCGATACTGACCCGCATGGGAGACGAGGGCCCTGAACAGGTGAGCATGGCCGAGCTGACCAAAGGGCGCACAGTTGCCATTTTTGCGGTGCCGGGCGCGTTTACCCCGACCTGCCATTCGGCCCATGTGCCCAGTTTCATCCGCAACAAGGACGCGCTGGCAGCCAAAGGCGTGGATGAGATCATCTGCATTGCGGGCAACGATCCCTTTGTGATGAAGGCCTGGTCAGAGGCGACCGGGGCCGGTGCTGCCGGTATCACCATGTTATCGGACGCCGAATGCGGCTTCACCGATGCGATCGGGATGCGGCTGGACGCGCCTGCGGCGGGTCTGATCGGGCGGTCGCTGCGCTATGCGATGCTGGCACGCGATGGCAAGGTCGAAATCATGAACGCCGAAGACAATCCCGGCCAATGCGAGCTGTCTGCGGGCGAAGCGCTGCTTGAGGCGATGGGCTGATCCCCATCAGTTGAAACGCAAAAGGCGCGGACAATTCCGCGCCTTTTCTGGTCTTATCTGCCGGGAACCTTGCCCTAAAACAGGCTCTCCATCTTGCGGGCGAGTTTTGCATCCAGCGCACTGATGCCACCCACATCATGAGTGGTCAGGGTCACGGTCACGGTGTTGTAGACATTGCTCCATTCCGGGTGGTGATCCCATTTTTCGGCCCAGATCGCAGCGCGGGTCATCCAGCCGAAGGCATCGACAAAACTATCGAATTTATAGGTCTTGGTGATAGCATCACGGCCGTCAACCACCTGCCAACCGGCGCTGAACAGCGGATCCAGCAGTGGGCCACGGGTGGCGTCTGAGAGTTTTTCCGTCATTGTTGCTCCTCCACATGGGGTTTGCGGAACGGACCATAGTCCGTCAGGATCTCGATTTCTTCTTCGATGGCGCCGCGTTCGGCTTCCAGATAGCGGGCAATGGCATCGGCAAATCCCGGATCGCCCACCCAATGCAGACTATGCGTTTGCGCCGGCAGATAGCCGCGCGCCAGTTTGTGTTCCCCCTGCGCGCCCGCTTCGACCCGGTTCAGCCCGCGGGCAATCGCCTGGTCGATGGCCTGATAGTAACACAGTTCGAAATGCAGGCAGGGGTGGTGTTCGCGGCAGCCCCAATAGCGCCCGTAAAGTGTCTCGCGGCCTAGGAAATTCAACGCACCCGCGACCGGTATCCCGTCACGTTCGGCGAGAATCAGCACCATATCGTCGGCCATGGTGTCATGGGCGATGTCAAAGAAGGCGCGGCTGAGATAGGGCGACCCCCATTTGCGCGCGCCTGTGTCCTGATAAAAGGTCCAGAAGGCATCCCAGTGTTCGGGGTGCAGATCGCTGCCGTGATAGGCGCGGATCTCCCCGCCAAAGCCCTGCGCCTGCGCGCGTTCCTTGCGGATGGTCTTGCGCTTGCGCGACGAGAGTGCACCGAGGAAATCGTCAAAACTGCGGTAGCCCTCGTTCAGCCAATGGAACTGTTGCGTAACACGGGCCATCAGCCCCATCTCGGCGCCCATCTTCGCCTCATCCTCTGTGCAGAAGGTCACATGCAGGGAGGAGACGCGGTTGTCTGCCGCCAGCTGTACAGCCCCTTGCACCAGTGCTGACTGGCCCAGACCTTCGAATTCCGGCTTCACCAGAAAACGCCGTCCGGTGGCAGGGGTGAAGGGGGCTGCGATCTGCAGTTTGGGGTAATAGCGCCCGCCCGCCTGCTCATAGGCATGGGCCCAGTTGTGATCGAAGATATATTCGCCCTGGCTGTGGGATTTGGCGTACATCGGCGCACAGGCAATCAACACACCGTCGCGGCGCGCGGTCAGATACTGCGGCTGCCAGCCGGTGCCGCGCCCGACGGAGCCACTGTCCTCCAGCGCGCTCAAAAACCGGTGCGTGGTGAAGGGATCCAGCGGGGCGCTGCCATCCGCCGCTTCGGGACAGGCGCAGGCGTCCCATTCCTCGGCCGATAGCTGCGACAGCGCGCCGAGCACTTCGATTTCAATCTGCGCCTGTTCCATTCAGTTCCTCCACGACAGACAGTATCTGGGTCCGCCGTGGATGGGATCAAGCCGGGATATCAGAAAGATACCGCTCAAAGGTGACATTATGCGCGATTTTGCGGGCCTCTTTTTCCATCGCGGCGGAGGTCACGGTCCAGCATAGAACCGGCACCCCCTGGGCGCGCAGTTCGCCAACACGCGGGCTGGCGAGATCCGCAACCTCATGGCTGATGAAACAGGAGCCAGAGCGGTCAAAATCCGGGATTGCGCGCAGATGGTCGCAGACCTCCGCCGTCAGCTCGGGCCAATGCTCAACCCTGTAGCTGCTGGTGGTGAGGCCCCGGGGCCGCTCGGGCGCCAAGCGCGCCAGTTCGACCACGGAATGCGGGTTGAAAGACATCAGCGCGACCTCGCCGGTATAGTTTTTCAACTGGTCTGCAGTATCGGCCTCCAGCGCGCCGATGTTTGGCCCCATATTGCCATCCTGATCCTTCAGCTCGATCAAGAGTGGCACGCGCCCATCAACCAGATCGAGGATCTCGGCCAGATCGGGAATGCACTCGCCATCACCGCCCTTGAGAGGGATGGCGCGCAGCTGGTCGCGGGTGTGATCAGCAACAAGCCCCGTACCCTCGGCCAGCCGTTCCAGATTGTAGTCGTGGAACACCATGGCGCACCCATCGGAGGACAGTTGCAGATCCATTTCAATGCCATACCCGGCCTCAATCGCCGCGAGGATGGCGGCCCGGCTGTTTTCCGGGCGGCCATCGCGCACGTCGTGCAGCGCGCGATGGGTGATGGGCTGGCGCAGGAATGCGGCAGGCAGATCAGAGGTCATGAGATCTGGAACACGCCGTCGATTTCCACTGCCACGCCCAGCGGCAGCGAGGGCGAGCTGACCGCAGCGCGGGCATGACGACCGGCATCGCCCAGCACCTCGACCATGAGGTCAGACGCCCCGTTCACCACCTGCGGCTGGTCGGTGAAACTGTCGGTGGAATTGACAAATGCCCCCAGTTTGACGACGCGCTTCAGACGATTGAGGTCGCCGTCACAGGCGGCTTTCAGCTGCGCCAGCAGGGCGATGGCGCATTGGCGGGCAGCCTTCTGACCGGCGGCCACATCCATATCAGCGCCCAGTTTGCCGGTGATCAGACCCTCAGGCCCGGCAGAAATCTGGCCGGAGATATAGACCATATTGTCCACGACCACATAGGGCACATAATTGGCTGCGGGGGCTGGTGCGCTTGGCAGCTGAATGCCCAGGTCTTTGAGTTTGGCTTCGATATCCATGGGTGTGGTCCTTTACGTCAGGTTTTGCGGAACGCTAACCGGGAAGCGGCAGGGCGGAAAGCAAAAAACCGCCCCCGAAGGGACGGTTTTGTGACGTGACGCGCACTGCGCGGTGCCTTGCGGTTCAGCTTTCCCGGAAGGCGCGGACAAAGTAGTCCGCAAGCGGTTTGACCAGATAGCCAAGCGGGGTTCGATCAGCGGTGCGGATATAGCCCTCAACCGGCATACCGGGGATGAGAACGGTGCCCTCTGGCAGGGTCTCCAGCTGGCCCGGGTTCAGTTCGATTTCAGTCCGGTAGTAGGAGAGTTTGCTGGCCTGATCCTCAAACGCATCAGCCGAGATCTGTTTCACCGAGCCGAACAGTTCCGGTGTCGAACGTTGATCCAGCGCCGGGAAGCGCAGGGTTACCGCCTGACCAACAAAGATCTGATCGACATCCGTGGGTGCCACCTGCGCGGCAATCACCAGCGGTCGATCCTGCGGTACCAGATACAGCACCGGATCCGCCGCCCGGATCACTGAGCGGGGCGTGTGGACCTGTAGGCCATAGACGATGCCGGAGACCGGCGCAGTGATATCGAGCCGCGCCAGACGATCCTTCAGCGCCCGGCGGGTCTCGGCCAGTTCCAACTCCTGATAGCGCAGATCCCGCAGGCGGGTGATCGCCTCTTCGCGTTGCTGGGTGCCGAGTTTCAGGATCTCGATATCAATCTCGGTGATGCGCCCCTCGGCCTGCGCTTCGGTGGCGATCAGCTCGCCCAGCGAGCCCTGCAGATCGGCCTCGGTCCGACGCAGGTTCAGAACGGTGCCTGCCTGCGCCAAGCCACGATCCAGCAGCGATTGCTGATTGGCCAGTTCCTCTTCAATCAGGTCAAGCTGGGTGCGCCGCGAGGCCTGCTGGGCACGGACGCCGATGATCTGATCCTGGATCTGGGTACGTCGTTTTTCTAACTGGTCAATCTCGCGCGCGACGGAATCTTTGCGGGCCTCAAACAGGCGGACCTGCCCCTGCATCAGATCGGCCACCTCTGGCCGGGTCTCGGACAGGTCGTGCAGTTCAGTGTCGAATTCTACCGTCTCGGCGCTATCGCGCTCCGCATCAAGGCGGGCACGGCGGGCCATCAGCTCAAACAGCTGCCCTTCGGTGATGACCAGCTGCGAGCGCAATTCCTTGGCATCCAGACGCAGGAGAACCGCACCCTCGGCGACGGTGTCACCCTCCTCCACCAGAATTTCCTGCACGATGCCGCCGTCCAGATGCTGGACGACCTGTCGGTTGCGGTCGACCTCAATCCGGCCTGACGCCACAACCGCGCCGGCAATCGACGTCGCCACCGACCATGTGCCAAAACCGCCAAGCAGGATGATCACCCCGATCAGTCCGATTATCAGCGGGCGGCGGGCGGACCAGGAATTGGTCTCGGTTTTGCTCTGGTTCATCGCACACCTCCCGGCGCTGCCTGTTGAATGCTCTGATGGTTGGAGACCATCTCTCGCAGGACTTTATCCTTGGGCCCGAAGGCGGTCTGAACCCCCTGATCAATCACCAACAGCAGGTCACATTCCTGAATGGCGGCAGGGCGATGGGCCATGATCAGCACCGAGTGGCCATCGGCCTTCAGCTGCTTGATCGCCCGGTTCAGCGCCACCGACCCGTCATTGTCGAGGTTTGAGTTCGGCTCATCCAGAATGACGATCACCGGATCATCATATAGGGCACGCGCCAGGGCGACCCGTTGCATCTGACCACCGGATAGCCGCCCGCCCCCGGCCGTAATATGCGTGTCGTAGCCATCGGGCAGATGCACGATCATGTCATGCGCGGCGGCTTTCTTCGCGGCGGCGACCACTTTTTCGGAATCCGGGTTAGGCGACAGCCGGGCGATATTCTGCGCGATGGTGCCTTCGAACAGTTGCACCCGTTGCGGCAGATACCCGATGTTCTGACCCAGCACCTCCGGCGCGTATTGATCCAATGAGGCCCCGTCGAGCCGGACAGTGCCCGCCGCCGGGCGCCAGGCCCCGGTGAGCGCCCGTGCCAGCGTGGACTTACCGGAACCGGACGGACCAATCACGCCAATCGCCTGCCCCGGCTGCACGCGGAAGCTGACATTGCGCAGCTGCGGGCGGTTGTCACCGGGGGGCACCACGGCCAGCGCCTGCACCTCCAGATTGGCGGTGGGCTTGGGAAGTTCGGTGCGCTCGGCCTCCTCCGGCACCTTGTCGAGCAGCTCGGCGAGGTTGCGCCAGCCTTTGAGGGCGCGCTGCACCATTGCCCATTGGCCAAGCGCCAGTTCGATGGGCGCCAGCGCCCGACCCATCAGGATTGAGCCTGCGATCATCGCCCCGGCCGTCACCTCGTTCTGCAGCACCAGATAGGCGCCCAGACCCAGCATCGCCGATTGCAGGAACAGGCGCAGGGTCTTGGTCAGCGTGGTGAAGCCACCGCCGACATCACTGGCGGTGACACTGTCGACAAGGGCCGCATCACGGCCCGCCTTCCAGCGTTGAAAGGCGGCGCGGCGCATTCCCATCGACTGAATCATCTCCGCCTCGGTGCGGATTTCCTCGGACATCAGATTGGCGCGGTGGCCGGACATGCCGGCCTGCATCTGCGGGCGGCGCGACAGGAACTGGTTCAGCACCGCGATGGCAATCAGAACCGCGCCGCCACCAAGCGCAAGCATCCCCAACCACGGGTGAAACAGAGCAATGCCAAAGAGAAAGATCGGCGTCCAGGGCAGGTCGAATGCGGCCCCAAGCACCGGCGAGGCGATCAAACGCTGTACGGACTCAAGATCACTGAGGCCGGTCTGGGCCACCGGATCCTGAGCCACAGCAGAACGGCGGATCATCGCATCAAACACCCGCTGATCGAGCCCGGCCTGAAACCGCGCCCCGACACGCGCCAGAATGCGGCCCCGCGCGTAGTCCAGAACCCCCATGGTGCCGTAGAGGAACACCACCAACAGCGAGAGCGCAATAAGGGTCGCCACCGACCGGCTGCCAAGAACGCGGTCATAGACCTGCATCATATAAAGAGGGCCTGTCAGCATCAGCATGTTCACAAAGAAACTGAAAATGCCGACCGACCAATAGAGGCCGCGACTGCGGCGACGATGCGCGCGCAGCTCCTCCAATCCGGATTTATGAGAGGTTTTCATCATGAGAGGTCTGCAATTCCCTATCGATATGCCCTATGTATCAGCCACGCGCGCAGAAAACTGGATCTTCACATGTTCCAAATCTGCAACAAAAGTGTAAACAAGCTCAGCCCCTGACTAGGCAGAGACGAGAAACATTATAAGTGGGTCCGCATATGCCCACAGCAGACAGATTGGACACCGAAGCGCATGACCTTCCCGCTGCGACCTTTTGTATTGATGGCCCTGGTAACTGTTACGTCGGCACTGGCAGGCTGTGCAACCCAAGATAGCGTCTCGCGCAACTCGGGTGAGGTGTTTGATCCCTATGAGAACACCAACCGGTCGATCCATAACTTCAACCGCGGTGTCGACCGTTTTGCCTTTCGCCCGGCTGCAAAGGGCTACGTGGCGATTGTTCCGCCAGACATGGTCAGGAGTTTTAACAACTTCGCTGAAAACCTGTCGATGCCGGGCCAGGCGGTGAACGCGCTGCTGCAAGGCAACCTGAAGGAATCCGGCATTGCGATGTCGCGATTTGTGGTCAACACGATCTTTGGCATTGGTGGCCTCGGTGATCCGGCCTCTGATTTCAATATGCCGCGGGTGGATACGAATTTCGGCGAGACCCTGCATGTCTGGGGTGTTGGCGAAGGGGCTTATGTTGAGCTGCCATTCTTTGGCCCGTCGACGGCCCGCGACGGCACCGGCATTCTGGTCGATTTCTTCACCAACCCGATCAGTTACGCTCGGCATAATCCAGCCGACAACATCGGCGTTTATGCCGAGGTGGTGCGTCGTCTGGGGGATCGTGGCACATATTCCGACACCATCGACTCGATTTTATATGAGAGTGCAGACAGCTACGCGCAGGCGCGGCTGATCTACCTGCAGAACCGCCGTTTTGAGTTGGGCGGCGATCAAAGCGAATACGAAGGGGTCTATGGCGACCCTTATTCAGATCCGTATGAGGACATCTATGCCGAGTAATTTTCTGACCCGTCGCAGTTTTCTGGCCACTGGCGTTGCCTTTCTTGGTTTGGCGGCCCTGCCGGGCAAACTGCTCGCCCTGACCGAAGCTGGTGCACGCAACCTCGTTGGCAGCGTCGTGGGCGATATCAACAAGGTCATCGCCTCCGGAAAGTCCGAAAGCGCGATGATCCGCGACTTCGAGAAAATTTTTGTGCGATATGCCGATGTAAACATCATGGCCCGCTATGCGCTGGGTGTCGAAGCCCGCCGCGCCAGTGCTTCAGAACTGCGCGCCTTTACCGGTGCCTTTCAGAGCTATATCTCGCGCAAATACGGCAAGCGGTTCCGTGAATTCATTGGTGGATCTGTCGAGGTTCAATCAGCCCGCAAGATCAAAGCAGGCTATGAGATCAAATCGCTGGCCAAGCTGAAAGGTCAGGCACCGTTCGAGGTCACCTTCCTCGTGTCGGACAAATCCGGGCGTGACAAGTTTTACAACATGTTCATCGAAGGCGTGAACCTGCTTTTGACCGAGCGCACCGAAATTGGTGCTATCCTTGACCGCAACAAGGGCGACATCAACAAGCTGATCGCCGAGCTGAAACGGTTGAGCTGAGAGGCTGACGCCTCACGCGCAGATTAGAGTCATAAAGGGGCCAAGCGGCCCCTTTTTTCATGTCAGATTTTACGTCAGAGGCGACACCGCACAGCGTTTGCGCACCGCGCCGTCATCTGTTCGGTAGGTCTGGAACCCCATGGCATCATAATACGCCTGCGCCCTGAGATTGTCAGCGCCGATGGTCGCCTCGATCCAGCGCAGCCCGGCTGCTTGAGCAGCGCGCAGGTTGTGGTCGAAAAGTGCCTGACCGATTCCCTGCCGCCCCATATCGAGCCGCACATAGGTTCCGATGATCCCCCACCCCGGCTCAACCTCATAGGCGTTGCCGGGAACCGCGAGTCTGAGAGACTGAAAACCGACAATCCCGTCAGGACCTTCGCAAACCGCGCACTCGATCCGGTCAGGATGGCTGACATAGGCGCCCAATACATGCTGCGGGTCACCGGGCCGGGCGCTGTTCCAATCGCGCAGCACTTCCGTCAGTACAGAGCTCATCCCGGTTTCGTCACCGGGGCGCGCAGACCTTATGGCCAAGGGATCAGCAAGGGCCATGCCAGATCAATTCCCGAAAATATCGCGCAGCAACCCGTCCACGGCACGGCCCAGCTCCTGCCCGACGTTTGGTCGCTGACGGCGTTGGGGTTGTGGTTGCGGCGGCGGGGCGATGGGTTTGGGCGCGATCATCGGCAGGGGTTTGGGCGGCAGCCCGTCATGCACCCGGACCATGACCTCGCGCCAGATATCAGCGGGCAAACCACCACCCGTCACACCGGAAAGCGGCGTGTTGTCGTCATAGCCCATCCAGACACCGGCCACGTAATCTGCGGTGAAGCCCACAAACCAGGCATCGCGCGCGGCCTGGGTGGTGCCGGTCTTACCGGCGGCCTGCCAGCCGGGAATCTGGGCGCGGCGACCGCTGCCTTGTGAGACCACCTGCTCCATCATCCAGATCAGTTCTCGCGCCGCCTTGGTCTGGATCACCCGCTCACCAAGACCGCCACTTGCCCCCATCATAGGTGTATTGTCACCGATCAACGTCAGTTCGGTGACACCATAGGGCGTCACAGATGAACCGCCATTCAGAATACCGGCGTAGGCCCCTGTCATCTCAAGCAGTGTGCTTTCCGATGCGCCAAGCGCCAGCGCCGGGCCAGCGGCCAATTCACTGTCGAGCCCGAAGTCGCCGGCGACACGGCGCACCAGATCACGGCCCACGGCCTCGGACACTTTCACCGCCGGAACATTCAGCGAGTCGCGCAAAGCCCGCGCCAAGGTCACCTCGCCATAGAATTTCCGGGTGTAGTTCTTGGGGCACCACTGGCCGGAGCCCGGTACATCCAAGCAATATTGCGCGTCCAGCACCCGGTCGAGCGGCGAATACCCCAGCTCCAGCGCCGTGGCATAGACAAAGGGTTTGAAGGCCGAACCGGTCTGACGCTTGGCCTGTGTGGCGCGGTTGAACACACCAGAGACACGAGACTTGCGCCCGCCAACCATGGCACGCACGGCACCATCCGCGCTCATCACCACGATGGCGGCCTGCGCCTTGGAGCCTTCGCGGACCTTGGTATCAAAGACATGGTTCAGCGCATCCTCGGCCGCGCGTTGCAGGCGCTGGTCAATGGTGGTGCGGATCACCACATCTTCGGTTGTCTCACTGCCAAAGAAATCAGGAATCGTATCCATCACCCAATCGGCGAAATACCCCCCGGCGCGGGCGGCGGCGGCCTCGCTCAGCACGGCGGGGCTGTTTTGTGCCGAACGCATTTCAGACGTCGTCAGATAGCCCTGCTCCTGCATCAGCCGCAGCACGGTGGCGGCGCGATCCTGCGAGCGTTGCAGATTGTTGGTCGGTGCCAGCGTCGATGGTGCAGTCAGCAGACCCGCCAGCATCGCCGCCTCAGACGCATCAACCTGATTGGCGGATTTGCCGAAATAGCGCTGCGCTGCCGCCTCTGCACCGTAAGCACCACCGCCCAGATACGCGCGGTTCATATAGATCGAGAGGATCTCATCCTTGGTGTATTTGGCCTCCATCGCCATCGCAAAGATGGCTTCCTTGGCCTTGCGCCAAAGTGAGCCCTGGCGGCAATCGCGCTCATAAGCGCGCTCGCTTTCCCATTCCGTCGGGTCGTAAACCACACCAAGACAGAGCAGTTTGGCGGTCTGCTGGGTAATGGTGGAGCCACCATGTCCGGATAGCGGCCCGCGTCCCTCACGCAAGTTGATGCGCACGGCACTGGCGACACCGCGTGGCGACACCCCGAAGTGGCGATAGAACCGCTTGTCCTCGGTCGCGACGATGGCGTTTTTGAGGTAGGGCGACACGGTTTCGCTGGTGACCACGCCACCAAATTGATCTCCGCGCCAGGCGAACACCTCGCCATTGCGGTCGGTCAGGGTAACGGACCCCCGCGCACGCCCGTCCAGCAGTTCGGCGACCTCGGGCAGTTTCATGTAGTGATAGCCCACAGCCAGCGCCACCAGCGCGGTGGAGATCATGCCCACGCGCCAGGTAAATCCCCAGGCGAGCCGGAACGCCCAGCGAAATGGCGCCAGGATCAGCGCCAAGAGGCGGCCCAACAGGGTCTTGGGCTTTCGCGGTTTGCGTGGTCCTCTGCCGCCGCCCCCGCTGCCGCCCCTTGTGCTGCCAGCTTTGCCACCGGTTTTCCCTCCGCCGCTGAACAGAGTGAACCAGCCCGATTTCCGCGCTTTGGGCGCAGATTTTGGCCGTGGTTTGGCCTTGCGCGCAGATGCTTTGCCCTGCGTGCCGCGCCCCGCTGTCGCGTAGCGCTTGTCTGCGACCAGAGGTCGGCGCCGCGTTCCTTGTGCCATCTTCCAGATCCTGCCCGGTTTGCCCGTTTTGCGGACAATACCCCGTCTGCTCTGCTTTGTTGAGGGGCAGATTGACCGCAATTCCCCTCTGCAAGCCGGGTGTTTTTTAAGCGCAGCAGCAAAAGACCGCCTATTTTTTCACCGTCCCGCTGCGACACCCCCCTGAAACCGCCCTCAAAACGTTCCACCGACTCGGTTCTGCGGATTTGCTGCACCTGCAAACAGTTCAGGCGCTCTCATCACGCGCCGTCATCATGACAGGGGTTCGGGGATGAAAATGATCATAGCAACCATCAAGCCGTTCAAGCTGGAGGAGGTCCGTGAAGCACTGACATCCATCGGCGTGTCCGGGCTGATGGTCACGGAAATCAAGGGGTTCGGCGCCCAGTCAGGCCACACGGAAATCTATCGCGGTGCGGAATACGAGGTGAATTTCGTACCCAAGGTGCGGCTGGATCTGGTGGTGCCTTCCGGGCTCGCTGACCAAGTGGTCGACACCATCACCCAGACCGCCCGCACCGGCAAAATCGGTGACGGCAAGATCTTTGTTCTCGACGTTGAGCAGGCAATCCGCGTGCGCACCGGCGAAACCAATCACGACGCGCTGTGAAGACGCGCAAAGGAAGGAAATCACTTATGCGTAAATCAACCCTTTCCCTTGCAGCGGTGGCGACGCTGGCCGTGCCCGGCCTCGCCCTCGCCCAAGAGACCGCCGCTGCGGCCCCTGCCGGTGCTGCGGCAACCGATACCGTGTTTATCCTCAACTCACTGCTGTTTCTGGTCGGCGGCTTCCTCGTGTTCTGGATGGCGGCCGGTTTTGCCATGTTGGAGGCAGGGCTTGTCCGATCCAAGAACGTCACCATGCAGCTGACCAAAAACGTTGCGCTGTTCTCGCTCGCGGCGATCTTTTACTACCTGATTGGCTACAACCTGATGTATCCGCTGGGCACTTGGTCGATTGAAGGCGTGCTGTCGGGTGTCTGGGGGCCGGGCGTGCTGGAAGCGGTCGGCATCACCTCAGAGCAGGCGGATGATTACTCCTATGCCTCAACGGGATCCGATTTCTTCTTTCAGCTAATGTTCTGCGCCACGACCGCCTCGATCGTGTCCGGCACAATGGCAGAACGGGTGAAGCTCTGGCCGTTCCTCGCCTTTGTGATCGTGCTGACTGCGGTCATCTACCCGTTGCAGGCCAGCTGGAAATGGGGCGGTGGCTTCCTGGATGAGATGGGTTTCCTCGACTTTGCCGGCTCCACTGTGGTGCATTCCGTAGGCGGCTGGGCTGCGCTGACCGGCGCGCTGATCCTTGGCCCGCGTCTGGGCAAATACAAAGCGGGCAAAACCATCCCGATGCCGGGCTCCAATCTGGCACTGGCCACATTGGGTACGTTCATCCTGTGGCTCGGCTGGTTCGGCTTTAACGGTGGATCGCAGCTGGCCATGGGCACCGTGGGAGATGTCGCCGATGTGAGCCGTATCTTTGCCAACACCAACGCCGCTGCGGCGGGTGGAGCGGTTGCCGCCCTGCTGCTGACGCAGCTGCTGTTCAAGAAACCGGATCTCACTATGGTGCTGAACGGCGCGCTGGCAGGTCTGGTCTCTATCACGGCTGAGCCGCTGACCCCAACCCTTGGTATGGCGACCCTGATCGGTGCTGCCGGCGGTGTCATCGTGGTCTTCGTGGTGCCTATGCTGGACAAGATGAAGATCGATGACGTGGTCGGCGCCATCCCGGTTCACCTGGTTGCCGGGATCTGGGGCACCATCGCGGTGGTTCTGACCAACCCGGAAGCGAGCCTCGTCACCCAGCTGACCGGTATTGTGGTGATCGCGCTCTTCGTCGTGATTTCCTCCGCTGTGGTCTGGCTGATCCTGCGTGCTGTGACAGGGATCCGGGTTGGCGAAGAAGATGAAGTGAACGGGTTGGATATGTCGGAGCTGGGGATGGAAGCCTATCCCGAATTTTCCCCCAGCTGATCCGGCCCGATCCTGAAACATTGAGGCGGCTCCCGGAAACGGGGGCCGCCTTTCTCTGTGCCGCCCATCTTCCGATCACACTCAAAAGTCTGGTGGCTCGCCATAAAAAACGCCCCGTCAAAGCGGGGCGTTTCAGTTGGGTCAGAGGGCTTGCCTCAGACGGTTCGCTTTATCAGACGCCTGCGTCGACAATCGCCTGAGCCAGGATCGGCACGGTCTGGGTGTTCAGGCCTGCGATATTCATGCGGCTGTCGCCCACCATGTAGATGCCGCTGTCTGCGCGCATTTTCTCGACCATTTCCGGCGTGGTGCCGAGCAGCGAGAACATGCCACGATGCTGGGCAAGGAAGCCAAAGCGGTCAGAGCCGGTCAGGCGCTGCAGCTCATCCGCGAGTTGCTGACGCAGCGCCAGCATGCCCAGGCGGGTCTCTTCCAGCTCCGCTGCCCAATCGGCGCGCAGGGCGTCATCGTTGAGGATCATCGACACCAGACGCGCGCCGTGATCCGGCGGGAAGGAGTAGTTCTGACGGTTGAGGAAGGCCAGCGTGCCCTGGTTCAGCGCCTGTGCGCCGCTGTCCTGAGAGACCGCCATCAACAGACCGGTACGCTCGCGGTAGATGCCAAAGTTCTTGGAGCAGCTGGCCGCAATCAGGCATTCGGGCGTATTCGCTGCCACGTAGCGCACCCCCTGTGCGTCCTCTTCCAGACCGTCGCCAAAGCCCTGATAGGCAATGTCGATCATCGGGATCAGACCACGCTCGTTCAGGATGGCCACGACTTCCTGCCACTGCACCATGTTGAGGTTGGCACCGGTCGGGTTGTGGCAGCACCCATGCAGCAGCACCACGTCACCCTTGTTCGCCGTCTTCAGGTCCGCGATCATGCCGTCGAAATCGACGCCGCAGGTCTCGCGATCAAAATAGCGATAGGCGACGGTTTCGATGTTCAGATAGTTCAGGATTGAAATGTGGTTCGGCCAGGTTGGGTTCGACACGAAAACACGCGCGCCGGGATTGGCCATCTTGATCAGTTCAAACGCCTGACGCACAGCGCCGGTGCCGCCGGGCGTGGCTGCGGCGGCAACATTGGCGCGCGCGACACTGTCGGAGAGGATCAGTTTGATCATGGCGTCGGAATAAGCCGGATCCCCGGCCAGACCCACATAGGATTTGGACGTCTGCTCTTCCCAGAGCTTATGCTCTGCCGCCTTGATGGCGCGCATGACCGGGGTCACCCCTTCAGCATTCTTGTAGACGCCGACGCCGAGGTCGATTTTGCTGTCGCGCGGATCGTCGCGATACATCTGCATCAGCGCCAGGATCTTATCCGCTGGCTGGGGTTTGAGGGTTTCGAACATCAGGCTTCTCCGGTTGCAACGGGCAATGTCGGGAAGGCGCCCCACTCGGTCCAGGAGCCGTCATAAAGCGCATGATCGGTCTTTCCGAAACGCTCCATGGCGAGGCTGAGGACAGCAGCGGTGACACCTGACCCACAGGTGGTGATGGCTGGTTTGCTGAGATCGACGCCGGCCTTCTCAAACACCGCGCGCAGAGCGTCCGGCGATTTCATGGTCTGATCGGCGTTCAAAAGCTCCGTATAAGGTACGTTCCGGGACCCGGGAATATGGCCCGCACGCAGGCCTTCGCGGGGTTCGGCCACGGCACCCTGAAAGCGCTCCGCTGCGCGGGCGTCGATAATCTCGTGATCGCCAAGCTTGGCTGCAGAGGAGACCTGTGTCACATCCCGCAAGAGGTGGTTCTGCACCCGCACGGTCATATGGCGATCGCGGATCACTGGCGGCAGATCCTCAACCGGATTGCCCTCGGCCTGCCATTTCGGCAAACCACCATCCAGAACCGCGATATTGGTCTGCCCCATCAGGCGGAACAGCCACCACACCCGCGCCGCAGAGCGCAACCCGGTGCCGTCATAGACCACGACCTGATGGCCGTCACCAACCCCCATCGCGCGCAAGCGGGACATGAATTTCTCCACCGGCGGGACCATATGCGGCAGGTCGGAGCGATTGTCGGCGATATCATCAATGTCAAAGAAGCGCGCGCCGGGGATATGAACGGCGTCATATTCAGCCTTGGGGTCGCGGCCCTCATGCGGCATATACCAGGATGCATCAAGGAGCCGCAGATCCGGGTCCTTTAAATGCGCAGCAAGCCAGTCTGTCGACACAAGCGTTTTAGGATCGTCCAACGTTTCCGTCTCCCCTCATATGTGCTGAGGCATCCGTACAACCGTGCGGACAGAGTCGCAAGGGACGCCGAAGTCGCAGCGCAATAATCTGTCCCACTGGCCAGTGTCTGTTCCCCTGCAGGGCCTGCATCGGGGTGTTTCAGCGGACGACCCGCAGGCGCGGCGGCTGATCAGGCTGGGCGCTGGCCTGCGGCCTCTGCGCCGGGTTCGCCTTGCCAGCCGGGAACCGATCAGCAAAGGACAACGCGGCGCGGATCACATGCGGGTCCATCCAGCCACCGGTCAGATCCGCAACCGCGTCCCGCGCCGCCGGGGTGTCATCACGGCGCATGTGGTGCAGCATGCGCAGAAACGCCGCCTCATCCGCAGTCACCACTGCGCGCGTCGCAAGGGTCAGCGCGTCATGTCCCCGGTAGTGATCACCACGCAGGTCGTGCAGGCAGCGCACCACCTTAAACAGCGCATGAGCAACCGCCAGCCCGAATGTTTCCCCCCAGCGCTCCGAGGCACTGCGATAGGCCAGCTGCCAGGCCTGGCTCTGCGGCGTTTGCAGACAGGTGGTGAAGTGGCGCAGCTGCGGCAAGAGAGCCCCCTCAAACGTATCAAGTCCCAGATCCGCCAGCGCGACCTCTTCTGGTGATACAGTCGGAGCGGCGGGGGCAGCGGATAGTGACCGGTCGGGGGTCTGTGGCTCAGAAATTGGCACGGGCGTCGTCCTCTTTCAAACAGGAACACGAAGGATGCCGGGCCTGACTGAGGGATGAGTCTGCTGGGTGCAGCTTATCTGACTTATTCAGTCAGATATTGCAACGCTCTGCTGTTTCTTGCAGTGTCTGCCGCTGCGAGACCTCGGCCGCGCGTATCACTCATGCCGCCGTGACGGCACCGCGCGGCAGATATACCAAACGTTGTCGGCTGTTCGCGGATCAGCTGTGGTCTTTCAGCAAACGCTGCTTCTGACGTGACCAATCGCGTTTGGCCTCCGTCTCGCGTTTGTCGTGGTTCTTCTTGCCCTTGGCGATACCAATCTTGATCTTGGCCAGGCCGCGATGGTTGAAATACATCACCAGCGGCACCAGGGTCATGCCCTTGCGCTGGGTTGCATTCCATAGGTTCGACAGCTCCTTGCGGGACACCAAAAGCTTACGGCGGCGGCGCTCTTCATGTCTGAACATCTTCGCCTGTTCATAAGGCGCGATGTAGGAATTCACCAACCAAAGCTCGCCAGCATCAACCGTGGCATAGCTTTCGGCGATATTGGTGCCGCCCACGCGCAGGGATTTGACCTCGGACCCTTCCAGAAGGATCCCGCATTCCAGATCGTCTTCAATCGCGTAGTCGAACCGCGCGCGGCGGTTTTCTGCGATGACTTTGTAATTCGGGTCTGATTTTTGCTTGGCCATGGGGCGCAGATGTAAGGTGCCGGAGACCGAGGTGCAAGATGGTGATGCAGATGAGGCGCCTGCCTCAGGTCACTTGGCGGCGGTTGCTGCGCATCAGGGTGAAGCCGCCGCTGATCACGATGACAGCGCTGCCGATCAGGGTCCACATATCCGGACGCTCGTGGAAGACCACCACCCCCAGCACCATCGCAAAGATCAACCGGGTATAGCGAAACGGGGCAACGACAGAAATTTCACCAACCCGCATGGCTCCGGTCAGAGCCTGATAGGCCACCACCCCCACCAGCGTTGCGGCAGCCAAATCGATGGTGGTCGCCGCATCCGGTGTCTTCATCGGCGCACCAAAGGGCAGCGCGATCAGCCCGGCCACCACCAGCATGGCAAAGCCTGCAAGCCCGAGATGCGCATTCGACAGCCCCGCTGGTGCCGCCCGCGTGGCCAGATCGCGCCCGGCAAACCCCAGCGTTCCCGCCACCGCAAAGAGTGAGGCGAGTTCAAACCCGCTCGCACCCGGGCGCAGGATCATCAGCACCCCGATGAACCCCACCGCAATCGCCAGCCAGCGGCGCAGGCCCACATGCTCACCAAAAAACACCACCGCCCCGGCGGAAACCACCAGCGGCGTCGCCTGCAGAATAGCAGAGGCTGAGGACAACGGTGTCAGTGCAATTGCCAGCGTGAAGCAAAGCCGCCCCGCAACCTCGGCAACCGAGCGCACCAGCAAGGCGCGCGTGCAGAACACAGGGTTCCACAGGCGATGCCCTTGCGCACGCGCCACGATTGCAAAAATCACCATGCCACCGGCGCCGAACAGGATCAGGATCTGACCCACTGGCAGGCTGCGGGCAGCGGATTTGATGAACATATCTTCCAGCGCAAAGGCCGCCATGGCCAGCACCATCAGGAGGCTGCCGCGCAGTGTATCCATGGATCAGATCGCTTTCCTGTGAGCCGGAAAATACCCCGGCGATGGGTCATAAAAGGTCGGTATTCGCACGTTCCCCAAGGCGGCAACGGCACTGCGTAACAATGCAAGCATTAGGCAGGCCGCGGCTGAGGGACAAGCCGCCCGCCTGCGGCGAATTGATCCGCCAGAACAGCCTATTCAGCCGTGCCCACACGACGATAGTGATGCATGTTGAGGAAGGCCGCCCCGCGATCGCCGCTGCGGTAGCCATGCGGCTGATCGGCCGCGAACCGCAACCCCTGGCCGGTCTCCAGCGGTACCCAACTGCCATCTCGCAGCACTTCCATGGCGCCTTCCAGCACAAAGACCTCTTCGGTGACGCCGGTATCATGGGGCTGCGATTGGTGCGACTGACCGGGTCGCAGGCTGACATGGAAAGTTTCTGCCCCCAGCACCGGATCGAAGGGGAACACCATTTTTACCGCGATGGAGCCGGGGAACTGCACTGAGCGGAAGCTGCGGCCACCACTGCCTTCGGGCTGCGAGGCTTCACCGATCAGCGCTGTCAGAGGCAGGTGAAACCCTTTGGCAATCTTCCACAGCGTCGCAATCGTCGGACTTGATTCGCCCCGCTCAATCTGGCCCAGCATCGCCTTGCTGACACCCGTGACCTCAGCTGCCTTGGACAGGCTGAGCCCCGCATCCTGACGAATGTCCCGCAAATTCAGAGTGATGCCATCTTCGCTCATTGTGCTGTCCGTTGCTCTTCTGTCGATCACACGGCGTTTTAAGCCGCTGCTCAAAAAACACTTGTGCGTTATAACGCACAAATAGTACTGTGCGCTATAACGCACGCCCCTCCGATCTCTAGCGGATCCGCCATCTCAGGAAAACCCGGATGCTCAGTTCCTTGAAACTCTCGCATATTGTTGCAGGCGCGGTTGCCGTGCTGGTGGGCTACACCGGATCTGTCGCGATCATCTTTCAGGCTATTGAGGCTTCCGGCGCCAGTCAGGCACAGGCCAACAGCTGGATGTTGGCGCTGGGGCTCGGCATGGGGCTGACCAGCCTCATTTTGTCACTGGCGTACCGAATGCCTATTCTGACCGCTTGGTCCACACCTGGGGCCGCCCTGCTGGCCGTGAGCCTTGCCGATGTGCCCCTGAGCGATGCGATTGGCGCGTTTCTGTTCTGTGCTGCCCTCCTGATCCTGACCGGGGTGACCGGCTGGTTTGCCGCGCTGTCTCGGCTGATCCCGGATGCGCTGGCAAATGCCATGCTGGCCGGATTGCTGTTCCCCTTTGGTCTGGCCGCCTTTAGTGCGTTTCAATCCGACACTGCTCTGGTTGCCGCCATGGCGGTCACCTTTGTGGCCGGGCGGCGTTTGTTTGCACGCTATTCCATCCCGGCCGTGCTGGCTGTTGGCATCCTGTGGTGCCTTGGTGATGGCAGTTTCACCCATACTGCTTCATTAGATCTGACAGTGGCCCAGCCGGTCTTCATGATGCCGAGTTTTTCACTGCCCGTGCTGATCGGGGTCGGTCTGCCGCTGTATATCGTCACCATGTCCTCGCAGAATATGCCCGGCGTGGTCACGCTCAAGGCCGCAGGCTATGCGCCGCCAGTCTCCGCCAGTCTGATCGTAACTGGTGCCGCCTCTTTCGCGCTGGCGCCCTTTGGTGGATTTGCCTTCAACCTCGCAGCCATCACCGCTGCCATCGGCTGCGGACCGGAAGCGGATGAAAACCCCAAGACCCGCTATATGGCCGGGGTGATGACGGGTGTGTTCTACGTCTTCGTCGGGCTTGGCGGCGCAACGGTCATCAGCCTGTTCCTGATCGCACCCAAGGCGCTGGTTGCCACGGTGGCGGGCCTTGCACTCCTGTCGACCATCGGCAACAGCCTCTCCGCGGCGCTGAGTGATGCACGGGGGCGCGAAGCCGCACTGATCACCTTCATGGTCACCGTATCCGGTATCAACTTCTTCGGAATTGGCGCTGCGTTCTGGGCGCTTGTTGTCGGCATTGCCGTGAATCACGTGATCACCCCACCGCCACCAAACACGGCGACAGCGGGCACAGCTGCAGATCCTGCCCGATCATGACCCGCCAAAGCCTGCAAAATCTCGCAGAAACCACCAGATAATTACCGAAGACCGCCCCGACATGTTGCCTTTGTTGCGCAAATCGTGTCCCTGAGGGGCAAAGACAAGGGAACCAGCCAGATGCCAATGTACCGATCCAGAACCTCCACCCATGGCCGCAACATGGCCGGCGCACGCGGCCTGTGGCGCGCCACCGGCATGACAGACGATGATTTCGGCAAGCCCATCATCGCCATCGTCAATTCTTTCACCCAGTTCGTGCCCGGCCACGTCCACCTGAAGGACCTGGGCCAGATGGTCGCCCGCGAGGTTGAGGCAGCCGGCGGCGTCGCAAAGGAGTTCAACACCATCGCTGTGGATGACGGCATCGCCATGGGCCATGACGGTATGCTCTATTCCCTGCCCTCCCGCGAGGTGATCGCTGACAGCGTCGAATATATGGTCAACGCTCATTGTGCGGACGCCATGGTCTGCATCTCCAACTGTGACAAGATCACCCCCGGCATGCTGATGGCCGCAATGCGGCTGAACATTCCGGCGATCTTTGTCTCCGGTGGTCCGATGGAAGCCGGCAAGATCGACATTGCCGATCTCGACATGAAAAAAATCGATCTGGTGGACGCCATGGTTGCCGCCGCCAGCGACACGATGACCGACGAACAGGTTCAGCACATCGAGGAAAACGCCTGCCCGACCTGTGGGTCGTGCTCCGGCATGTTCACCGCAAATTCGATGAATTGTCTGGCAGAGGCGCTGGGTCTGGCGCTGCCGGGCAATGGCTCGACCCTGGCCACCCATGCCGACCGCAAGCATCTGTTCCTGGAAGCAGGCCGCAAGATCGTTGACATCACCAAGCGTCACTATGTGGGCGAGGAGAAAGGTCTTCTGCCGCGTGAAATCGCGACCTTTGATGCGTTTGAGAACGCCATGAGCCTCGATATCGCGATGGGGGGGTCCACCAATACCGTGCTGCATCTTCTGGCGATCGCCAATGAGGGCAAGGTCGATTTCACCATGACTGATATGGACCGCCTCAGCCGTAAGGTCCCCTGCCTCTGCAAGGTCGCGCCGAATATCGAGAATGTGCATATGGAGGACGTCCATCGCGCCGGGGGCATCTTCTCCATCCTCGGAGAGCTGAGCCGTGCAGGCCTGTTGCACAATGAGTGCAGCACCGTGCATTCCAGTACCATGGGTGAAGCCATCGCCAAATGGGACATCAAGGTCGCCAACAACCCTGACGCCGAAGCGCTGTTCAAAGCGGCCCCCGGTGGCGTGCGCACCACTGAAGCGTTCTCGCAGTCCAACCGCTACAAGGAGCTGGACACAGACCGCGAGGGGGGCGTGATCCGGTCCAAGGACCATGCCTTCAGTCAGGATGGCGGCCTGGCGGTGCTGTTCGGCAATATCGCCCGCGACGGCTGCATTGTGAAAACCGCTGGTGTGGATGATAACATCCTGAAATTCACCGGCTCCGCCTATGTCTGCGAAAGCCAGGATCAGGCGGTGAACGACATCCTGACCAGCAAGGTGAAAGAGGGCGATGTCGTCGTGATCCGCTACGAGGGTCCGCGCGGCGGTCCGGGTATGCAGGAAATGCTCTACCCGACCTCCTATCTGAAGTCGAAAGGGCTGGGCAAAGCCTGCGCACTCTTGACCGATGGCCGCTTCTCGGGCGGCACCTCGGGCCTCTCCATTGGCCATGTCTCACCCGAGGCAGCTGAAGGCGGCACCATCGGGCTGGTTCAGCAGGGGGATACCATCGAGATCGACATCCCCAACCGCACCATCCATCTGGCAGTTTCGGACGAAGAGCTGGCCGCGCGCCGTGCCGCCCAGGACGCGGCGGGCTGGAGACCCGTCAAGCCGCGCAAACGCAAAGTCTCCACTGCGCTGAAGGCCTATGCGCTGCTGGCCACATCGGCGGCCAAAGGCGCCGTGCGCGCCCTGCCTGACGACGAATAACCGACGCTGTCAGTTAGTCCGCTTTGGAAGACCCCGGCATCTTGGATGTCGGGGCTTTTTCTTTCATAGAAATCCGGCCCTAGTCGACCCACCGCAGGAGATCCGACATGACCATTTGGCGCCCCGCCCAGTCCATTCGCGTGAAAACCATTGGTCTGCCCTGGCGCGATGGCCGCTTCCTCGCGGCGGAGGTGCCCGATGACAGCGGCCAGAGATGTATCGCCAGATGGTTCCATCCTGATGCGCTGGAGGCTGGCGGGATTGAGTTGTTTCCCGCCCGATTGAAAACCCAGCTGCAAGATCTGGGATCCCCGGCCCGCGCATAAGGCACAAAGCCCTCACCTTTCCCAAAATACTCCCGCCGGAGGCGCGCCGCGCCAGCGGCGCCACGCCCAACCGGGACAAGATCATGTCAATGATTGCAGCCCGGGCGGGAGCCGATGGTCGGGTTGGGCCTACTCGCCCAGTTTGGCGTGCACCTCATCAAGGTCGATCTCGCCCACCGGCATCTTGTTGGCGGGGTTTTCAAAGTCATATTTGAAAACTTCGAAATCCCGCTTGTAGATCTCATAGACCAGATGCATCGACAGATCGTCAAAATAGTCTTCGACCGGGTGGGCCCGTTTGGGGCCGTGACCTTCGCTTTCGTTGAAGCGGGGGATCTGGTTCAGATCCACCTGATGCGGCGTCTCAATGGCGTCCAGTACATCCTGCATGCCCTCGTTGAAGGCTTCAGTCCAGATCACCTTGTCGTATCGGCCGCCATTACAAATGAAGGTCGAGACATGGCCCGACGTGGCCGACCAGTGGATATCCGGCTCCATCGGGCGGCGAAACTTCACCGTGTCTCGGACAAACAGCAGGAAACGGCGGAAGCTCTTGATCTGATCAAACGGCTCTTCGCCGTCATCCCCGCCCACCTCAATCCCATAGTCATAGGTGAGCCGCGGCACCAGATTGCCCCGGTAGCGTTTGCCATTGCGCTGGATGCCGCAGATCTTGTCGAAGAAGGAACTCAGCACCCGGGTGTAAGGATTTCGCACGCAGGTGAATGCGTAGGATTTCTGCGCCTGAACATTGCTGGTGATCAGCGGCTGGCTGTCAGGCAGAGCCCATTTGTGCAGACCGCCAGTGGCATCGTGAATATCGCCGTCAAAGAACTGCCCATGGTCGGAATAATACATGATCTGACCGATGGTGGAGCAGGCACATTTGGGCACCACGCGATAGACCACGCTTTCGCTCTCCGTCATCCAGGTGCCTGGAAATCCCATCTGCCTCTCCCCCGTCCCCATGCGCCGCAATTGGCGCCTCGTACTACTCTAGTCGTTAAAAGCGAAATAATGCGGTTTATTCAGTGAGAATTCGTCAGTATCAAGGAAACAATCAATCAAAATACGACACCGGGGCGCTGTCATGGCAAAAATCGCATATGTTCTGCTGTGCCATAAGGACCCAGAGGCGATTATTCAGCAGGCGGAGCGACTAACCGCAGCCGGTGACTATATGGCGATCCATTTCGATGGGCGCTCTCCGGCCAGTGATTATCAGCAGATCCGCACGGCCCTGAAGGACAATCCCAACATCTGCTTTGCCCGCAAACGGGTCAAATGCGGCTGGGGGGAATGGTCGCTGGTTCAGGCAACCCTCTATGCGCTGGAAAGCGCGGTTGCGACCTTCCGGCGAGCGACACATTTCTACATGGTCTCAGGCGACTGCATGGCGATCAAGACCGCAGAATATGCCCATCAGCTGCTGGATAGTCGGGATTGCGACTATATCGAAAGTTTTGATTTCTTTGAAAGCAACTGGATCAAGACCGGCATGAAGGAAGATCGGCTGATCTACCGCCATGTCTTCAACGAACGCAAAAACAAACGCCTGTTCGATCTGAGCCACAGCCTGCAGAAACGCCTCGGCCTGACCCGCGCGCTGCCTGAAGACATGCAGATCCAGATCGGCAGCCAGTGGTGGTGCCTGCGGCGCCGGACCGTCGAATGGATCCTGTCCTTCCTGACCGAGCGGCGTGATGTGCTGCGGTTCTTTCGCACCACCTGGATCCCGGATGAAACCTTCTTTCAGACCCTGGTGCGCCATCTGGTCCCCACGAAGGAAATCGAGAGCCGCACGCTGACATTGCTGATGTTCTCGGACTACGGGATGCCGGTGCAGTTCTACAATGATCACTACGACATGCTGATGGGGCAGGACTTCCTCTTCGCCCGCAAGATCAGCCCCGAGGCGCAGGAGCTGAAATCCCGTCTTGGCGCGCTTTATGCCGAGCAGGGCGTTGAATTTCAGATCTCCAATGAGGGGCGCAATCTTTATGGTTTTTTGACCAAGCGCGGGCGCAACGGGCTGCGCTTTGCCCCACGCTTCTGGGAAACCGAAAGCACGCTTGGGCGCAACCGCGAATTGCTGATCATCAGCTGCAAGAAATGGCATGTCGCGAAGCGGCTGATTGACCGGCTGCGCGAGGTAAGCAACGTCCCGGCACTGGCCTATCTCTTTGACGAGGAAGGCACCGATATGCCCGATCTCGGCGGGATCGAGGCAACGCTTTGGAAGCGTACCCGCCACCGTCGCGCGCTGGTGCGGATGTTGTTTGATTACTATGAGACCGACCGTTTGGTAATATGCCTTGATCCGTCAGCGCTGGAGTTGATGCAGGATTTCTGCGCTGATCGGGCCGTCACACGCATCCTGCAGATCGAATGCAGTCTCAGCGATGATTACCTGACAGGCCATGCCGAGCGCATCGGGCTGGCCGGGCAGCAGACAGCCTCCGCCGCGCTGGAACGATTGCTGCCAACCATCCGCAATGACATCCAGCATGAGTCCGACCGTATCCGTGATGTGGGGTTTGATCACCACAGTCTGATCCGCGAAAGCGACAGCAATGAGCAGATCGCCGAGCAGCTGATGCCGTTTCTGGCCTTGGATCATGATGCCGCTCTGACGCTCGCGCGGACCGAGCATCTCTTCTCTGACTAGGGCAACCTTATCGGCGGGCCGCCCAAGTCTGGTGTTATGGTCCGGACGCGGTTTGTTACTTCTGTTTCCAGCTATCCAGCCAGCGCCGGAACCGGCCACGCCGCTCTGACAGCGCATCACCCGCAGCGTAAAGGCTGTCTTCGACATTCTCCACCATCGGATCGATCCGCGCGCGGCGGAAGCGGCGCCAGCGCACATAAAGCGCCCAGACCACAGCCGCCAACATCGTCAGGAAGATGATATTGAACCAGTTCACCTGGCTATACTCCGGCCCGTCAACCGGCTTCACCGCGACCGCATTCGGGAAGATCGACATAAACTCATTGCGCCAACCATAGTGGCGCAGCAGCACCCACTGCGGATCGGCCTTGGTGGACGCAAGATCGGTCAGCTCGGCTTGCAGGTTGGAGCTGTCCAGCTTGAAATACGGCGGCCAGCCCCAGCCGGTATCCTCGTTGCGATAAACGATAGGCCGACCATTGGGAAAAAACGCCTCTACGAAGCGCACATCGCGGTTGACGCTGGTGGCGCTTTCCTGCGCGGTGTCCTGCTGCGCCCAGAAGATCGAGTTCTCGCCGAAATCAACCCGGCGCACCTCTGTCTTGACCACGCGCACCACATCATTCTGCGGCAGTGTATAATGCAGAAAGGCCCCTGCCAGCAGCCAGATGGTGAGAATGAACACCCATTTTACGTAACGCATCAGCGACCTCACATGAAATTCATGACATAGACCAGGAGCGCGATGGCCCCCAGTGGCACGACATAGACCAACAGGATCAGTCTGCGCCGCAGTGACCTGTCATATTGGTGCAACCCGCGCTGGATGAAGGCGGAACGGTCTCCGGTCAACCCCTTCTCGGCCCAGCGGCGTTTCAGTTTCGCCCGCCGCACCTCGCGCGAGTAGAGCGAGACAACGCCGTAGATCACTGTC
The DNA here is from genome assembly GCF_018101215.1 of Phaeobacter sp. HS011. Classification (NCBI taxonomy): domain Bacteria; kingdom Pseudomonadati; phylum Pseudomonadota; class Alphaproteobacteria; order Rhodobacterales; family Roseobacteraceae; genus Phaeobacter; species Phaeobacter sp. HS011. Next base: position 86,744 of record NZ_JAGEUF010000005.1, read on the forward strand.
AGCACCACCAGAAGGATCGCCATCAGGCGCAGAAAGGCAAACATCAGCGGCGTCCCCTGTTGCCAGATCTGCTGCTGACAGCGCCCCAGGGGCCAACCCGTTCGACCAGACTTTCTGTTTCACGCCGCTTCGGTCGATCCTGCGCGCTAGTGCTGCGCCCGCTCATATCCGGTTCATGACCAAATAGGGCTGCCCGCGCGCCGGCCTTGTCCACTGCATATTCGCGCGCAAGGAAAGCCGCCACGTGGTCCTTCTTCGCTTCTGGCCAATTGCGATACTGCTGATAGAACGCCTCCTTGTGGCAGATGAACAGCTGGCGGAAATCCAGCGGCGTCAGCTCTGCCAGCAGCATATTGACCAGATCCCGGTTCGGCGTGTTGGTGGCCCGCAGGCAGTAGAAATAGGCCGGGTGATCCGATTTGATCCGGGGCCATTTGCCACCGCTTTCGGCCCAGCGGACCATCGCTGCCATGCCTTCGAATTCGGTCGGCAACTCGCTGGCGTGACGTGCCGCCATGCGCCGCAGATCGCTGCGCGACAGACCTGACAGATCCATCCCCTTGTCCGCCAGCACACTGATCGCCAGAAATCCCATCTTCTGACGCAGGATCGCCGCGCCATCGACGCCGCGCGCGCGGATGATCGGCTCTACCAGCCCGTTCAGTTCCAGAAACTTCGCAACCGCATTGTCCTGCGTTAGGTCAAACACCCGGTCCAGCGGCACGCCTTCGGGTTTTTCCCCACTGGCGATCAGGGCCGGGTGCTCCACATTCTGAAACACATAAAGCCCGCCGAAATGCGCGGTCCAGAAATTCTGCTGCTCAAACACCTCATGCTTCAGCCGCACCGGGTTGCGGGTGACATCGCCGGTTTTTTCCGCCGTCTCGATCATCTCGGCGATCAGCGCATCATCAAACCAACCGTCTTCCTCGCTCTTGAACCGGTCCACCAGTTCGGCCAGCTGGTCGGCCTGCCGCAGCGTGCCCCTTGTGGTGTCCGCCTCGACCCTGACCTGCCGAATGTCAAAGAGCTGCACAGGCGTTGCCACCTCAAACACCGAATTGACCAACTCACCCGCCACTGCATCGGTCGCCGTCAGCGCAAAAAGCTGGTTTTCATTGGCCGCAATGAACCGGCGCAGAATGTCCCGGCTGGTAGAGAATTTCACATTCAGGAGCGGGCAGCGTTTCTGTTCGGTGCTGAGCAGGATGAACTGCCGGTTGACGCCCGCGTGGTTCAGATAGTGATCATCCCCCAGCTCATCGCCCACCTCCGGCGAGTAGCCGGAGATATCGACGTGGAAATCCGTGAGGGTTGTGGTTTTGCCGATCAGATGCTTCAGCGCGCGGTTATACCGCTCCACCAGCGTGGGCGAGGCCACATGGAAAAGATTGCCGAACATCAGACCGTTTTGGATGAGGCGTTTCATTACTAAATTGTCCCGAACCAGTTGGGATCAATCTTCACACTTTCGATCATCTCAGTCGCGACACCCAACTTGTTGTCTTTCAAGAGCTCGCACAGTCTCGAGCCATCGATCAAATCGATGGCGGTTGCGCCATCTCTCGTCGCCTCATCCGATGCCTGCGCGGTAAAATTACCTGTCGTGATAAATAGGCCCTTGTCCGCCCTTCCCATCATCGCACCTCGAAAATCCCGAATTTCTGAGGACCCCACACTTCCTTTCCAACGTTTGCATTGGAAAAACACTTGAAAAGACACAAGATTTACCCGTAGGACGCCGACGCCATCTATCCCGCCGTCGCCCGATTTACCGCGAACCTCAACTTTGGTGAACCCAGCCTCGCGCAAAAGGCGCTGAGCGAGGCGCTCGAACGCCGCGGGATCCATCGCCTTTAGCACTTCGAGAAGTGTTTCTCTCCAGCTTTCGGTACTAGGATCTGTAGCCTCTCCATCATTTTCTGAGCTTAAACGCTCCAGATTTTCTCCTGAAGTTGCAGCAGGTTTCGACTGACGGCGCCGTTCGCGAGCACGCGCTTTCTCCTCTTCATTTACGAGGTCTACAATCTTCTTGGTCTCGTCATAACTATGAATGTCGTAACCCGCCTCGGTCAACGCCCAGACACCTCGCGCTGAATTTTCAAGGGCACCTCCACGTTTTAGAAACGTGCGAGACCACGCTAGGTAATAGTTCAATCGCGGCTGACTACTATTGGAGCCGGTCATCATGAATGACTGCTCTGCCTCTGACACGCCCTCAAGTTCAGCGACTTTTTCGTCCAACTCGTGAATTGAGGCAGAACCGCCCATTGATTTCAAAGCGTCTACAGTCGCAAGCATCATCCCCGGGAGATCAGGAAAGCCCTCAGCCTCAATAATGAAACGCCTACTATTCACCCCTGCCCCTCCAGATACCGCCGCTTGGCCTCTTCCTGCCGCCCGAAATCGCGCACCATGTTGTCAATCGCCACCTCATCCGACTTGTCGGCATAGCGGAACTCACTATCGGCGTAGCGGTTGATCTCCTGCACCACCATGTCGATGGTGATCGGCACCCGCAGTTCACCAATCATCGCGGATTTGGTCTCGTAATCCTTGAACAGGAACAGCTCCGGGTTCTCCATCCAGTCATCCGGCAGCTCGAAATCCATCGCCCGGACCTTCACCGCATCGGTGATGTTCTTAATCGCGCGACCGGTGAAGCGTTCATCTGCCGCCTGGATCGCCTTCAGATAGGTGCCCAGCTTGGCAAGGTTGTCCAGTTCGCCGATCTGGTCATGGACGCGGCCAAAGACCTCTGCCAGCCCCGGCTCCTGCGGGCGGTTGTGCGCCTCAAATGACCGCGCGACGGCCTGTTTGATCTCCTGCGCGCCGTATAGCTCGTGGTCGCCCAGCGGGATCGCGTGGTTCTTGCCCATCAGGAGGGTCAGAATGTCGATGTAATCCTCCCGCGTCTGCGGCCCGTCCACCAGGAACCGCGCGCCCGCCCGTTGGCGCAGGGCATCATCCACGTTTTCGGGATAGTTGGAGAACATGCCAAATGTGCAATTGCCGCGCACCACGGTACCCGCCCCGGCAAAGGCCTCCATGAACACCGCCGTCACCTCCTGCTGGCCCGCGCTGGACTGGCGGTCGCCGCGCTTGCCTGCGATCTGGTCGATGTCGTCGATGGTGCCAAAACCGATCACACCCGGATCAATCACGTTCTGAATGAACGATTTGGCGTTCTGGCCGGATTTGCCCTGATAGCTGTCGATATTGTCGATGCCGAAATTCTGGTAGCGGAAGGCATAACCCGCATTCTGGCAATAATCATGGATGAGGCCGGCCATCATCTGAATGAGCGTGGTCTTACCCGTCCCGGGCTTGCCATCCCCCATGAAGGTGAAGATGAACCCGCCCATTTCGGCAAAGGGGTTCAGGCGGCGGTCGAAATCATAGGCCATCAGCATTTTAGCCAGCCGCAGGGCCTGATATTTGGCGATATGGTTGCCGACCACCTCATGCGGTTTTTTGAACGCCATCGTCAGGGTGGTGGATTTCGCCTTGGCCGCCGGTTCAAAGCCGCTGATGGTCAGGTCATCCGCCTCCACCCGCCAGTCTGCGGCGGTGAAACCTTCCAGACGCGGCGCGGATCGAGCGCGTAAAGCCGCCTTCTCCATCAGCTGTTCGGCATAGGCGGCGGTGGCCGCAATCAGATGCACATCATCGGGGGCATGCAGCGCCAGTTTCTGGTCCAGCTCCCACAGTGCCCCGTGCAGGGCCAGCGGCGCGTTATCCGTCAGCAGCTCCTCCGCCTCGCCCACCTCGGCCTGCGCCTCAGACCCGTGCGGTGCCAGCAGATAGGCGGCGGCATTGGCAAACACATGCGCTGCAAGCAGCGCCTCGGCGGCCAGCAATTCGGTGAACTCGCCCTTGCGCGCCGCATCCAGCGAGCCGGCCAGATTGGCCCGTTTCAGATCACCCAGACCCGAGACATCCGCATAAGCCTCTCCCATCGCCAGGGAAACCGCCAGCGCCCGGCGCAAGGCGTGCTGCAGGGTCGCCTGCAGCGGCGAGGTCAGCGGATCATCGTCATCCGCCGCCTCGATCCGGGCGATCAGATGCACGCCGTCAGGGCGCGCGGTGGAGCGTGTGACCAGCCCTGGCGTGGTCGAGCGGAATCGCCGCCGCGTGCCGATCCCTGCAGATCGCTCTGGCGCCTTGCCCTCGACCGCAGGCTTGGCAATGCGCGGGGTGTGGTCAAACCCCTCCAGCATCGCCGCAGCCGCCGCGTAGTGCTTGCGGATATCCTCTTCCCGCAGTTCCATCTGATTCCCTGAAATGCTCATCTCACCCTCTCAATTCGTATCGTCGCGGGCGAAAAATCCGGCCCGCCCATCTTCTGGCTAAAAATATCCCCGCCGGAGGCTCCCGCACCCGGCCACAAGCACAGACGTCAGTACCGCAGCACCTGCCCCGCTTCGCTCACCACGAATTTCTGCACATCGCCGAACCCCGGCGGGTCCAGCTCTGCCAGCACCTGAAACGGGCGCTGCGGCAGGATGATGGCGCGCTGGGTCCGGGTCGCGCCGGTATCCGCGCCGCGCCCGCCAAAGGGGTCGAGCGCGAAGATCTCCCGCTCCACGGTGCCGAACCAGCCCGACCGCTCCTCGCGCACCTCTTCGCTTTCCAACTCCTCCAGCGTCCAGGCCAGGGCCCAATCCTGACCCGCTGGGGCCTCCGCCTCCTCCAGCACCCGGTGCAGAGGGCCGGATTGTTCGGTGTAGGCGGAGGAATACATCGGGCCGACATGGAAACGGCGCAGATGCTTGGGGTGGAGGTTATCAAAATCCTCGTCGAACCCCTTGGCGATGGTCACCAGCTTTAGCCCGGCCAGCGCCTGTGCCATCAGATGCGCCTGCACCTCGGGCCAGCGACGCTCGTCCTTGGGCAACGCCACCTTGCCGCTGTCTTCCAGCTCCATCAGGTAGATCACCGGCAGGTTCACCTGGCTGTCATAGGCCGCCCAATGCAAGAGAAACCGGCGGCGCCGCTCACCGATGTTCTCTAACCACTCGCAGACCGGGTCGTTCTGGGTCCAGAACAGCTGCCCCTTCAGCAACTCCTGATAATAAAGCCGTTGCGACAGAGCGAACTGTAGTTTTGATGGCGTTGTGCGCTCCGAGATGATGGTGCGCACCATATCGTCCTTCAGCTGTTCTTCGCTGGCCATATTCGCCAGATGCCGCTCCGCCTGCTGGGCGTCATTGGCCATGGTCATCAGCTCCGCCGCAACCGGAAACCCGCTGTCGCGTTTGTCCATCGCCAGGCTGCCAAAAAACCGCCCGGTATCGCGCCCCGCCATCAGGTACTTCATCGACAGCGCCCGGAAGGTGAAATTGAGCCGCATGAGGTAAGCAGTCAGCACCTTCACATCCGATTTCGACAGCCGCCCCTCCGCCTGCATCGCTGCCGACACCCGGGTTAGGTGCCGGATGATGGTCTCGAACTTCTTGAAATACCGGCGCGAGGCGAAGGTATCACTGAGGCCGGCGTGATCGTGGGAGGGATCAGTCATACATTCCCCCTTCCCGGACGTGCCGCTTGCGGCGCGGACAGCGCCCGGCCGCCCCCATCAAACCGAAGGTTTGCCCCGGGCAAAACGGCGCGCGCTACGCCCCAACCCGCGGCCGGGAGCTGTCCTGTGTTTCTCCAAAGGTGCAATGACAACATGTAGCTCCTGCTAGCTAGAGGTGCTCTTCCACTTTGAAAGTGCTATTCACCCAAGTCCTTAGAAAGATCCCAGGCAAAGATTGCGAATATCCCAGCTACCGCGGCCACAACCCATTCGGCATAAGGGCCGCCAACGGCGAAATAGAGAACAGCCAAAGTTCCAAAAACAACCGCCAGCACGCTCCACCAGAACCAGTTCAGAGGACACGGGATATTCAGGAACTCAAGCCAATCCAAATTCACCCCCCATAGAGGTTTTTGTCGTGCTTCTTGACAATCGCGGCGAACCGGCGGGCAAAGCGTTCATCCGCCTTGGCTTTCTTCTCCAGCACGTCGCGGGCGAACACCATGTTGTCCTCATGGCTTTCCAGCATGTCGGCCATTTTCTGGTTGGTCGCGGTGCCGATCGCAGCCATTGCAGTCTGGGCTTCCTTGTCGGTCTGCACGCCAATCTCGTTGATCCGATGCGCCACATCCTGCTGCTGTGCGGTCTTCAGCGATTTGGTCAGCGCGTCATACAGCACCACTCGCTGCGCCGTGTCCGTCTGCAGCTTGTTGATCAGCACCATCTGCGTCGCTGCCTGGTTTTGCAGGGAGTCGACCCAGGTCTTGCCCTTCTCGATATAGCGCTCCAGCGTCTGGGACTTGGCGAGCTTCACCTGCTCATCCTGCACCATCGCGTTATATTTCGCATTCAGATCCGCCAGCTCGGTCTCTAGTTTGGTGCGCGCGGCCGCGTCTTGCTCAACCGAGATTTTGTTTTCCAGCTCAATGATCTGGGGATCCAGGGCCACAATCTCAGCGCGGACCGCCTCCAGCTCTTGCACAGTGAATTCGCGGTCGTCCAATGTAGCCGACAGGTTCACCTGCACCTTTTCACGCTGATCTTCCAGCGTCGCCAGCTGACCCTCCAGAAGTTTTACGATCACGTCAGACTTGGCAATCAGGTCCTGCAGCTTGTCGTCGATACTGGCCGTACGCATCCGTTCTTGGCGCATCGAATCCGATTTGCCACGGCTGAAAAAGCCAACAAAGCTCTCCCAGCCGGTTTTCGAACGCATCTCGTCGAAATCCTTGGAGAACGCGGTGGTCACATCATCCAGCCCCATGATCAGCTCGGCGATATTGGCATTCATCACCTCAGTATGGGCGTGCACGTCGTCCAGCGTTGCGTTCTCAATGTCGATGCTGGCGTCTTCTCCGGCCGAAATCTTGGCCCGCGCGGTTTCGATCCGCGAGGTCAGCGCCGTGATCTTCTGCTGCGACTCGCTCACCTTGGCTTGTGAGGCCCGCACCATCTCGTCAAATTGTGATTGGCTCATAAAGTGCCCTTTCTGCAATGTCTTATGTGTCATATGGGGAATGTAAACGAAATTTACATCCCCAATGTAAAGAAAACCCGCCTTCACTGCAGCCATACCGCAGCACCGCGCAGGTCCGTTGCCAGCAGTTTTGCAGAGCTGCCATGCAAAGGGAAGACCGACCGGCAGCCCGATCGGTCACAGCCCGCAGATATTGACCAGCGAAACGCTGTCGGGCCTCAGACGGGTTTGATTTTGGAGAGCACCAGAAAGGTCATCAGGCCAAAGGGCGGCAGCGGCTGGTGGTGCTCCACCGAGAGGTGATCTGCCCCCAGCACGGTGTCGATCTCAAAATCCGAGTGCCAGCCAAGCACATTGGCAAACGGCGCGGACACCCGTTCGAGGAACGCCAGCACGCCCTGTTCGCGCAGGAAATGATTGGTGATCACCACTTTACCGCCAGGCTTGAGCACGCGGGCAATCTCACCCATCACCTGTTCGGGGTCTGGTACGACGGACAGCACATGCATAGCTGAAACAGTGTCGAAGGTGGCATCAGGAAAATCCAGCGCGCGGGCATCCATCTGGCGCAGCGTTTCCACATGGTCGAGGTCGTTTTCCTCCACCCGTTTCATCGCTTTTTTCAGCATATCCTCGCTGAAGTCGATACCGGTGACTTTCAGGTGGGATTTATAGAGTGGCAAGGACAGACCGGTGCCGACACCCACCTCCAGCACCCGACCGCTGCGATGTTCGTTGACGTAGCCGACAGCACGGCGACGCCCCACATTGGTAATTGCCCCAAATGTTTTGTCATAGACAGGGGCCCAACGGGCATACGACGATTCAACAGCCTTGATATCCAATTATCCACCCTTACTCTTTTATGCGCCGGTCTCCGGCGTTTTCTTTTTAACCAATCCCCAGGCCACCATCGCGGCATACCCAAGGCACAGGATCACCAATGTAATCCATGCGTAAATCAGGACAGCTGCCCCCGCAAAGGCAAAACCGACCAGAAAATACTTCACGTTTTCGCGCGAAATTTTGACTGCCTTCAGCGACCAGGTTGGCACATGGCTGATCATAAGCAATCCGATGACACCCATATGAAGGCAGATCAAAATATCCGGAATGACCGGCGCATCGGCGAAGGCAAAAGAAATGAACATCGGCAACATCGCAAGGAGTGCGCCGGCCGGGGATGGTACCCCTTCAAAATAAACGCTTTTTGCGGTGACTTTCTTCTCGGACTTGGTCGACACGTTAAACCGCGCCAGACGCACCACGCAGCAGACCGAGAACACCAGCACCGCCAGCCATCCCAGACCGCGCATGTCCTGAAGGGCCCAATAGTAGATCACCAGTGGCGAGGCGACTCCGAAGTTGAGAAAATCTGCCAGCGAGTCGAGTTCCGCACCCATCTTGCTGTCGCTACGCAGGATCCGCGCCAGACGTCCGTCAAAGCCATCCAGAATCGCCGCCGCCAGAATCAGCTGTACCGCCAGCGTATAGTTGCCCTGCACCCCGAACCGGATCGCCGACAGTCCGGCACAGATGGCCGCAATGGTCATCATATTCGGCAGCAGCTGGATCAGCGCATATTCGGATTTTCGCTTTTCCGGTGGGTGGTGCATAGCGGTGGTGTTTCCTTGTTCACGGCAGGGAGCCACCACACTCCCAGCGTCCCGAAGCGGGGTATAATCGCAGGATCAAGGTGTCGCCTTTGCGCACATATGCCCCAACCAGGGCGCCGGTGCAATCTTTGCGACCTGCCACATGGGCCCGGCGGCGGTATCGCGGCCTGACCACCGCTTGCCGATCAGATCACGCGGCGACAGATACATCTCTCGGCGAAAAACGAAAGCACCGTGCATTGCACGGTGCCATGCCCAACCGGGACAGCCTCCCCCAGGGAGGCAAAGAGCAGGCGGGAGCCTCCCGCCTGCCGCTGATCATAGCGCCAAATAGAGACCTTTAGCCGACGACGTTAAACTCCGGCCCGTAGGGGTATTTGGTGATGTTCTCATTGTCATCCTCATGGATAATCAGAATGTCATGCTCGCGGTACCCACCTGCGCCGGGCTGGCCATCGGCGATGGTCAGCATCGGCTCCATCGAGATCACCATCCCCGGCTCCAACACCGTGTCGATGTCCTCGCGCAGTTCAAGCCCCGCCTCACGACCATAATAATGCGACAGCACGCCAAATGAATGGCCATAGCCGAAAGTGCGGTATTGCAGCAGGTCCTGCTCTTCAAAGAAGGCATTGATCTGATGGGTGATCTCCGCACAACTTGCGCCCGGTTTCAGCAGCGAGATGCCCAGCTCATGGGCTGCAACATTGGCCTCCCAGATGCGCAGACTATCGGCGTCCACTTCCTTGACGAACATGGTGCGTTCCAGCGCAGTGTAATAGCCGGAGATCATCGGGAAGGTGTTCAGCGACAGGATATCGCCACGCTGCAGGGTGCGGGCTGTCACCGGGTTATGAGCCCCATCGGTGTTGATGCCGGACTGGAACCAGACCCAGCTGTCGCGGTATTCCGCATCCGGGAAACGTTTGGCGATTTCCAGCTCCATCGCATCGCGACCTGCCATCGCCACATCAATCTCACGCGCGCCTTCCTTTACCGCGTCCCGGATCGCAAAGCCGCCGACGTCTGCCACTGCGGCACCGGCGCGGATCATATCGAGCTCTGCAGCAGATTTGCCCATGCGCTGGCGCATGGTCGGCTCATACAGATCAACCAGCTGCGACGGGGTCAGGAAGTGTTCCAGTTTTGCCTTCTGCAGCAAGGTCAGGTGATCGCTCTCGTAGCCGACAACCGCGCCATCGCCTGAAACCGATTTGATCGCACGCCAGAAGTTGTCACGCTGCCAGTCGGTATAGGTAATGTTGTCGCAGAACGACCGGCGCCAGGGCTGGCCTGCGTCGATCCCGGCGGAAATGGTCACAGCCTCGGAAGCGGTGACCACCATGCCATAGGGGCGACCGAAAGCGCAGTAGGTAAAGCCCGAATAGTAGGAGATATTGTGCATCGAAGTGAAGACAGCGGCGGTTACGCCGGTCTCTGCCATGATTTTGCGCAGGCCTGCGATCCGCGCCTCATATTCGGAGACCGCAAATTGCAGCGGCGCCTTTTCACCATTGTGAAAACGATACATTTCAGGACGTGAAGTCATAGTCGACCCTTCCATCTTACAAGAAAGGTCCCGGCGTTCAGGACGGTTTGAGAGTTAGGGCAGCATGAACTCCATGCGGCGACGCCATCGCCTGGCCCTCGGCGCAGAGATTGCGGCAGAGCTGCAATGCTGACAAGTCTGAATCCCCGCAAGAGGGTCAAAAAACGACAAACGCCGCAGATTTCTGCGGCGTTGTGCGTTTTTTTCTGAAGGGTCGGGTTATTTGACCAAGACCGCGACCAGATCGCTTTCGGGATCGGCCAAGGGTTCGATCACGTTGAAATGATGTTTGCCGAACGCAATGACGTGATCCACCTCCCAGGCTTCGGCCAGCCAGACGGCCTGATCCAGAAAGGCCGGGCGCTCGTCACCGCCCACCCAGACTGTGACATCCGCCGGATAGCGATGTTCCATGTCAATTGGGCTTTCTGCGGCGGCGCTTGCTGCGTCCAGCTTGAACTTGGTGTTCATCGTGGTGCGCAGCAGAGGCCGCAGATCCGCAAGCGGTGAGATCGGCACCACCGCCGCAATCCGTTCACCCACCTCCTCCGGCAAAAGATCCCGGTCCAACATGCGCGCCACCAGATGCCCGCCTGCGGAATGGCCCGCCAGCGAAATCGGTCCCTCCACCTCGGCAGCGATGGCGGTGACAGCTGAGGCGATCTGTTGGGTGATATCAGCAATCCGTACCTCTGGGCAAAGATCATAGGAGGGCATGGCGACCGCATAGCCGTGCGCCAACGCCCCCACAGCAAGATGCGACCAACTGGATTTATCGAACGCCATCCAATAACCGCCATGGACAAAGATCATCAGCCCCTTGGCAGCATCTTCGGGAAAAAACAGATCATAGCGGTGCCTGGCCCCCTCGCCGTAGGGCACATCCAGCCGGGACCGGTCACGCATCGCGTTGCGAAAATCCTCGGCAGAGGCCGCCCAGCGCGGCGGATAGCTGTCAGCATTTTCGATATAGGCGCCATTTGAATACGCGTCGTCGAGCTCCATGCCCAATCTCCCTGTTCTTCTTGTTACCGCTACCTGACAGTCTGGCACAGCACATGTCAAATGACCCGGTCCCTGCAGAACGTCGATGTGGTGCCCGCCTTGCCCCTACATTTGATCAAATTCTGGACTCACCTATCTTTCTGGACATATCAAGTCACAGCTGATTTGCATTTCGCAAATGATATACGGGAGGCCCGCAATGCTCGACGCAACCACTGACCTGAAATCACTGCTCACCGATCCCAGCCTGCTGGAACCCCGCGCCTATATCGGCGGGGCGTTTGTCGATGGCGCGGACGGCACATTCGAGGTGAAAAACCCGGCACGTGGCGATGTGATTGCCAATGTGGCGGATGTCAGCCGGTCGCAAGTGGCCGGCGCCATCGCGCAGGCAGAAGTCGCTCAGAAGGATTGGGCCAAATGGACCGGCAAAGAACGTGCAAATGTTCTGCGCAAATGGTTTGATCTGATGATGGAGAACCAAGAGGATCTGGCTGTGATCCTGACCGCCGAGATGGGCAAGCCCCTCGCCGAGTCGCGCGGTGAGATCGGTTATGGCGCGTCCTTCATTGAGTTCTTTGCAGAAGAAGCCAAACGTATCTATGGCGAGACCATTCCCGGCCATCAGCGCGACAAGCGCATCACGGTGCTGAAACAGCCGATCGGTGTGGCCGCCTCGATCACACCGTGGAATTTCCCCAATGCGATGATCACCCGCAAGGCGGGCCCGGCGCTGGCGGCGGGCTGTGCCTTTGTTGCGCGGCCTGCCGAATTAACGCCGCTGTCGGCGACCGCGTTGGCCGTGCTGGCAGACCGTGCGGGCATTCCGGCGGGCGTCTTCAACGTCGTGACCTCTTCCAATGCCTCGGAAACAGGCAAAGAGTTCTGCGAGAACAACGCCGTGCGCAAGCTGACCTTTACCGGATCTACCGAAGTGGGGCGCATCCTGATGCGACAGGCGGCCGACACCGTGATGAAATGTTCGATGGAACTCGGCGGCAACGCGCCGTTCATCGTGTTTGATGATGCCGACCTCGACGCCGCAGTCGAAGGCGCGATCATGTGCAAGTTCCGCAATAACGGCCAGACCTGCGTCTGCGCTAATCGGATCTATGTCCAGGCAGGTGTTTACGATGCCTTTGCAGAAAAACTGAAAGAGGCCGTCGCCAAGATGACGGTTGGCGACGGGTTGGTTGAGGGCGTGCAGTTTGGCCCGCTGATCAACGAGAAAGCGGTGGAAAAGGTCAAATCCCACATCGCCGATGCAAAAGAAAAAGGCGCCGAAGTGATCCTGGGCGGCAATCCATCGGAGCTGGGCGGCACATTCTTTGAGCCCACCATCATCACAGGTGCCACGCAGGACATGGTATTCTCTCAGGATGAGACCTTTGGCCCGATGGCACCGCTGTTCAAGTTTGATACCGAAGACGATGTGATCGAAATGGCCAATGACACGATCTTTGGCCTGGCCTCCTATTTCTACGCCAAGGATCTGAGCCGGGTCTACAAAGTGGCCGAGGCGCTGGAATACGGTATTGTCGGGGTCAACACCGGCATCATCTCAACCGAGCTAGCCCCATTTGGTGGGGTAAAGCAGTCGGGGTTGGGCCGTGAAGGCAGCCACCATGGCATCGAAGACTACCTTGAGATGAAATACATCTGCATGTCTGTATGAGGCTGGATAAAGGGCTGTGGCGGGTTTCCCTGCCGCAGCCACCACATCATTAAAACTACATCAAAGCGTCACAAAACCTTGATGCAGACCCGTCAGGAGCAAGGCAGTCAATTCATCCATATTGGAGCTGCCGATGTCCACGCGCCTTTTGTGCCTGACCTCTGCCCTCGCGCTCACCGCTGGTATCGCGCAGGCAGACACTTCATTTAATCGTATCGCGTCCTTTCCCGTGGTCCAGAACATGGCCGCAGGTGAAGACATCACACGCGAAAGTTCTCCCGAAATCATCGACGCGACTGCGGACGGCATGACGCTGGTCTATACCGACAGCCCGCTGGAGGCTCTGGGCCTGATCGACATCACCGATCCTGCGAACCCGGCCCCCAAGGGAAATATCGCGCTGCCGGGTGAGCCGACCTCCGTTGCTGTTGTTGGCACCACGGCCTATGTCGGTGTGAACACATCCAAGAGCTACACACAGCCCTCCGGTCTGTTGAAAGCCTTTGACATCAGCACTGGCGCCGAGACCGGCTCTTGCGATCTGGGCGGTCAGCCGGATTCTGTTGCCAAGTCCAAGGACGGGGCCTTCCTCGCCGTTGCGATTGAAAACGAACGTGACGAAGATCTGAACGATGGTCTGATGCCGCAAATGCCCGCTGGCAATCTGGTGATGATCAACACCGCAAACGGCGGCTTAGATTGTGCCTCTATGAAGGTAATCGGCCTTACAGGCCTGGCGGAGATTGCCAGCGACGATCCCGAGCCGGAGTATGTCTCCATCAATGGGCTTGGGGAGACGGTTGTTACTCTTCAGGAAAACAACCATCTTGTGATCCTGTCCAAGGATGGCAAGGTCCAGAACCACTTCTCGGCGGGGGCGGTTGATCTTGAAGGTATCGACGCCACGGACGAACGCGGCGCATTGATCTTCACCGAAAGCCAAAAGGGCCGCCTGCGTGAGCCTGACGCCGTCACTTGGATTGACGACAACCACTTCGCCACTGCAAACGAAGGCGATTACAACGGCGGCTCTCGCGGCTGGACGATCTATAACAAAGACGGCACCGTCGTTTATGACAGCGGCACCTCCTTTGAACATGCCATCGTGCAGATCGGCCACTACCCGGACAAACGCTCTGATTCCAAAGGCGTCGAACCCGAAAGCGTGACCTTCGCTGAATTTGACGGCACGCCCTATGTGTTCGTTGGTGCAGAACGCGCATCAGTGGTGGGGGTCTATGATGTTACAGACCCCACCAATCCGGTTCTAACCCAACTGCTGCCCTCTGGCGTTGGGCCAGAAGGATACGCTGTCATCCCGGAACGCAGTCTGCTGGTCTCGGCCAATGAGAAGGATCTGATCGAAGACAAAGGCCCACGCGCCCATGTCATGATGTATGAATTGCAGAACGGTGCACCGACCTATCCGCATTTGACTTCTGCCGACGCGGATGAGCTGATCGGCTGGGGCGCGCTCTCCGGGATGGTCGCAGATGCTGACGGTATGATCTATGCGGTCAACGACAGCTTCTACGGCTTCCAGCCCTCGATCTTCAAGATTGACCCCAGTCAGACACCTGCGCGTATCGTCGACGTGATCCGCATCCATCGGCAGGACGGCAACCCGGCCCAGAAACTGGATCTGGAAGGCATCACACTGGACGGCAAAGGTGGGTTTTACGTCGCCTCTGAAGGGCGCAGAGACCGGCTCGTTCCCCATGCGATCTACCACGTCAACAAAGATGGGCTGATCAAAGCCAAAAAGGGCGAAATCGGTCTGCCAGCCGAGCTGATGGCCGTCGAGCGCCGCTTTGGCTTTGAAGGCATCACCAAAGTGGGCGACACGCTCTGGATGGCCGTTCAGCGCGAATGGAAAGACGACCCGAAGAACCACGTCAAACTGGTGTCCTACAACTTGGAAACCAAGGAATGGGGCGCGGTTCACTATCCCAAGGCAGAGCCCGACACCGGTTGGGTCGGCCTGTCAGAGATCGTGGCCCATGGCGACTATGTCTATGTCATTGAGCGCGACAACCAGCATGACTTCCGCGCTGTGACCAAAAAGGTCTACCGCGTTTCCCTCGCTGAGATGACACCAGCGCCGCTCGGCGGGCCACTCCCGGTGGTCAACAAGGAGCTGGTGCGCGATCTGCTGTCGGATCTGAAAGCGACCGGCGGCTATGTTCTGGATAAGGTCGAAGGGCTGGCTATCACCGCCGAGGGAGAAGGTTTCATCATAACCGACAATGATGGGATCGATGATGCCTCCGGCGAGACGATGTTCTTTTCCATCGGTCAGATGAACACGCCGACAGTCAACTGATCTCATCCACTCAGAGTGCCAGGCATATATCAAAACAGCCCCCCGATAGCATCGGGGGGCTGCTGCGTTCAAAGCTGTCAGATCAGGAAGATCAGCGCAGCATCAGTTGACGGTCTTGGCGTCCAGTTCCGGCGCCTTGCCGGTTGAGATTTCAATCCGGCGCGGTTTCAGTGCCTCGGGCACCTCGCGCTGCAGATCAATGTGCAGCATGCCGTCGGAGTGGCTTGCACCGGTGACGCGCACATGATCGGCCAAAGTGAACCGACGCTCAAACGCGCGGGTGGCGATGCCGCGATGCAGGTAAGTGCGGTCGCTGTCGTCTTCGGACTTCTTCGCCGAAACGACCAGCGCGTTTTCCTTCACCTCGACACCCAGATCAGCCTCGGAGAAGCCAGCAACGGCAATCGAGATACGATAGGCATCTGCGGCGGTTTTTTCGATGTTGTAAGGGGGGTAGCTCGGCTGCGCGACGTCAGAGCTCAGGGCGCGATCCATCAGGTCGGCAATCTGGTCAAAGCCAATGGTGGCCCGGTGCAGCGGTGCAAAATCAAAACTACGCATGTGTCATCCTCATTCGTGAGCGATTTCTACGTGCCCTCCCATCAGGGACAGGCGTTTGGACTGTCGGATCCCGATCATCGGCGACCCGAACAGAATTGAGATAAGGATTGAAACTGCCGGTTCAAGAGGTGGCTTAGCCGCCGGGGCGGACAAATTTCGCGCCGCCTGCCGACGTACCGCTGCCCACGCGGATACGCTTAATGCGCCGATCCGGTGCCGCCACTGGATTGCGGCGCAGCTGTGCTTTCAGCTCGGCCACCCTCTGCGGCAGTTTCATGCCAAAGGCCACCTGCTTTCCACCGTATAGGCCACCGCCGGAAATCAGCGCCAGAATACGCCCGCGTCCCCCCACCTGCGAGAACACTGGTGCACCGGAGGAGCCGAAAGTGACGTTGCAGTCGATCATCATCACATCCGCGCGCTCAGCCATCAGATTGCAATGGCGCTGGCGCGACAAAGCCTCGGCACGGCCCATCCCGTAGGACGTCACCGATATATCGCTGCCATAGTTCTGACCGGAATGCAGCGCGAAGGCATTCGCCGATCCGCTGGTCACAGGGGCCGCCAGACGGATCAATGCGACATCGTGGCGGATGTTCTCAAGATCAAGCCGCCCGCCCGGTCGAAACCCGGGATGCGCTGCAATCTGCAGTGCCCGGCGCTCGGCAATTGCCACCCCGTCACGCAGGCCCGCGCGAAAAGTGATCTGGTCAGCCGGGCGCAGGGTATGGCCCTGACCATAGACACAATGCGCCGCAGTCAACACCAGATCCGGGGCAATCAGCGTTCCGGTGCAAAACCCCTGCCCGTTCAGCTCCAGCCGCCCGACCGCCTCCCAACCCAGAAGGTCATCGCGGTCGGTTAGACGACGTAACCCGGCCTCCTGTGCCGCTGCCACAGTCGCATAGAACGCCGTCACTACAGTCAGGACAAGCGCGCAAAGTCTCATTGGCTGATGAACTTTGCGCCGGAATTGCTCCGACGTTCACCCACTTTCACGCGACCAACTCCGGGGGGCATTTGGCCGCCGATCCGGCTGCCGGTGAGCTGCGCACGCAACAGCGCCAATTCCTCTGCCAGAGCAGACCCAAGCGCGACCTGCTGACCGGAGACCTCCGCCTTGGCAGAGACCACCGACACGATCTTGGGGCGCCCTGCGTCAAAGGAAAACACCGGCGCCCCGGAAGAGCCATAGTCCACATCGCAGGACATCACCAACACGCCCTCCTGCCGGGCCATCACTGCACAGACATCCTGCAGCGACGGAGCCTCCGAGCGGTCGTGTGCATAGGACACCACACCAATCCGCGCGCCTTTTTGCGGACGTTGGTCGGTTTCAAAGGGTGTCACAGTGGTATTGCGAATGGGCCGTTGCAACTGCAGCAGTGCGATATCGTTGCGCACCCGGTCTGTCGATACTTTGCCATCGTAGATATAGCTGGGATGGATGACCGCCTGGCGGATGCTGCGATAGGCCGAGGCGCGCCCGTTGCGCCATCCCGCAAGAAATTCGATGGTCTGCGGTGCGATCCGGGTACGGCTGTCGCGGTCATAAAGACAATGCGCCGCTGTCAGCACCAGATCAGGCGCAATCAATGCGCCGGTACAAAAGCCTTCTCCGTTAACGTCAAGCCGACCGACCGCCTGCCAATCGCGCCCAGCCTCTGTGGTTTCCAGCCGTTGCAGGCGGCTGTCATCAGCGCTCGCACCTTTCGGCGCTGCAACACAGGCCAGTCCGACAGAGAGCAGCGCTGCCGCCAGTGACAGCGTCCGCTGCCGGATCGGTTTCTTTACGCTCATCGCCTTGCCAGCCCCATGTCCCAATCGCTCCCGTTTCAGGGTATGCTTTGCTTGGGGCAAAATTACGGCAGCAGGATCCGGAATGCACCCGGCCTGTGGGTGGTTGGCAGCGACTTCTTGCCGATCAGCATCATCTCAGGATCGGGATCTCTCCCGCGCGGGGATCTGCACCCGGCCCACCCGCCGCCAGCGCCCGTGGTTTCGGACCTCCGGTTGCCCAATCCAACAACTCCACCGTATGCAGGATCGGGATATCCGTAGCGGAGCCGATCTGCATCATACAGCCAATATTGCCCGCGGCGATCAGATCCGGGTGCTTGGCTTCCAGTGTCTTTACCTTGCGTGCCTTCAACTCAGCCGAAATTTCCGGCTGCAGCAGATTATAGGTCCCGGCCGAGCCGCAGCAGAGGTGACTGTCAGCGGGCTCTACCACCGTAAAGCCCGCGCGCTTCAGGAGCGTCTTCGGGTATGTCTTGATCTGCTGCCCATGCTGCAGGGAACAGGCCGCGTGATAGGCCACCGTTGTTTCCTTATGCGCACCCTCGGGCAGGTCCAGTTGCATCAATAACTCAGAGATATCCATAGCAAGGGCAGAGACCCGCGCCGCATCCTCCGCCAGTGCGTCATTGCGGAACATATGGCCATAGTCCTTGACTGTTGTGCCGCAGCCCGAGGTGTTGACAACAATGGCGTCCAGCCCCTGCCCGTCAATTTCATCGGTCCAGGCGCGGATGTTCTTCGCAGCGGTCGCGTGGCTTTCTTCCTCGCGCCCCATGTGATGGGTCAGCGCGCCGCAGCAGCCCGCCCCCGCGGCGACAACCACCTCACACCCCAGCCGGGTCAGCAGACGGATGGTGGCGTCATTGATATCGGTGTTGAGTGCCTTTTGCGCACAGCCTGTCATCAGGGCAACGCGTTTTCTGCGCGGTGCTTTGGCGGCAAAGCTTTGCGGGTCATCATTGCGGCTCACCGGTGGGATATGCCTCGGCACCATATCCAGCATGGCACGCAAACGGGCATCAGGTACCAGCCTTTTAAAGGGCTGTGTCAGCTTGGCCCCGATCAAAGCAAGACGAAACCGCCCCGGATACGGAAGGATCCGCGCCAGAAGCCAGCGCAGGGCACGATCACTCCAAGGCCGGTTATAGTGTTTGTCGATATAGGCGCGCGCATGATCCACAAGGTGCATGTAATGCACCCCAGACGGGCAGGTGGTCATGCAGGCCAGACAGCTGAGGCAGCGGTCAATATGCTTGACGGTTTTGGCATCCGGCACCCGTTCGTTTTCCAGCATATCCTTGATCAGGTAGATGCGGCCGCGTGGGCTGTCCAACTCATCGCCCAGCACCTGATATGTCGGGCAGGTCGCCGTGCAGAAGCCGCAATGCACACAGGACCTGAGGATTTCATTTGCGCGCTGGGTACCCGGATCGCGCAGCTGCTTTTCACTGAATGTCGTCTGCATCGTCTACCCCATCAGTCCCGGATTAAGAATGCCACGCGGGTCAAATTGGCGTCGCAGCCCCCCCGATATCGCGGCGAGTGGCCCCGGTTGCGGCTGGAACTGGCCTAGCTCCGCCCGTGTCTGCGCGCTGGCGCGCACCAAAGTCGCGTAACCCGGCACCGTCAACCGGGACCGCAGATCCCTCCCTGCCGGAACCAGCGCCCAGATCAGCCCTCCGCCCCAGTCGAACAGCAAACCCTCCGCCTCCAGCGCAGGCGCCAGTGCAACTGCATCCGACGGCTTGACCGAGATTCGCCAGACATCCCCCGGTCGGTCATGAAACGCCGCGACATCGCGGATCCCTTCCCACAATGCATCCCCGGCACCAAGGGCAAGGCTCACCTCTCCAAATTTACCAAGCGCCATTTTGAGAGCCTCCGCGCGATAGGTGACGGAGGCCTCAAACCCCTCAACCCGAATATGAACCATAGCTGTAGCCGGATCATAGGCCGCGCCGGTCACATCATAGGGCGAGCCGAGCGCCGTCGACATCGCGGCGACCGCCGACGTCAGATCAGCCACATGCACTGTCACCGTCGCGCAGGCCTCCGAACACGGCAGAACCTTCAGCGACACCTCGCTCAATACCCCCAGGGTGCCATGAGAACCCGCCATCAGCTTCACGAGGTCGTAACCGGTCACGTTCTTCATCACCCGGCCGCCATTGCTCAGCACCTCGCCACGCCCGTCGACAAAGCGCACCCCCAGCAGGAAATCCCGTGCCGCGCCGCATTGGATACGTCGGGGGCCAGAGACATTGGCCGCAAACACCCCGCCTATCGTCGGCGTTCCTTTGGTTCCAAGCAACCCGCGATGATCCATCGGCTCAAAGGCCAGCCGCTGATTTTCCCCCGCCAACAGCGCCTGCACCTCCTCCACCGATGTGCCTGCCTGCACAACCAGTGTCAGGGCCCCGGGCTCATAAAGTGTGACGCCGTTGAGACCCGCCACACTGAGCGTCTCACCGCCCGTCGACAGACCGCGGGTGCCACCGCCGCTGACAGCCAGAGGCGCTGTTGCCCCTGCTATGATCTGGGCCAGCTCGGCCTCACTCTGAGGTGTCATGCTTTCACCTTTCCGAAATACTCTGGGGGTCGTGGGGGCAAAGCCCCCGCTGCAGACCCGCACAGGGTCTGCCATATGGCCACTGTTACAGGGGTGTCACTGCCGGGGTTCGGCGGCTTTGCGTGGTCGAGAGGGGGAAGACCTTGGCCGGGTTCAGCAGCCACTTCGGGTCGAACACATCCTTCACCCGCAGCTGTGCCTCGATATCCGCAACGCCATATTGATCCAGCATCAAATCACGCTTTTCGATCCCGACACCATGTTCCCCCGTCAGGCAGCCACCGACCTCCACACAGAGTTTCAGGATTTCAGCGCCGAAGGCCTCGCAGGTTTCCAGATCGCCGGGTTTGTTGGCATCAAACAGGATCAAAGGATGCATATTGCCATCGCCCGCGTGAAACACATTGGCGACATCCAGACCAAATTCCTTGCTCATCTCTCCGATGCGGCGCAGCACATGGGGCAGCGATGTGACCGGAATTGTGCCGTCCAGACACATGTAGTCATTGATCTGCCCCATCGCACCAAAGGCCGATTTCCGGCCCAACCAGATGCGGGCAGCCTCATCGCTGTCGCGGGCCTCGCGCAGTTCCACCGGATTGTGGGAGCGGGCGATTTCAGTGATCAGCCGCAACTGGTGATCGATTTCCGCATCGCTGCCTTCGACTTCGACGATCAGCAAGGCTTCGCACATCGGATAACCCGCCTTGGCAAAGGCTTCACAGGCCTCAATGCAAGGTCGGTCCATGAACTCAATCGCGACCGGCAACACGCCTGCCTTGATGATGTCGCTGACGCAGGCACCGGCTACTTCGTTGCTGTCATAGCCAATCAGCACCGGACGCGCACCTTCGGGTTTGCGCAAAATGCGCAGGGTGGCTTCGGTCACCACCCCCAGCTGTCCCTCACTGCCACAGATCACACCCAGCAGATCCAGCCCACCAGCATCCAGATGGGCGCCGCCGATTTCCACCACGGTGCCATCCATCATCACCATGGTCACCCCCATCAGGTTGTTGGTGGTGACGCCATATTTCAGACAATGGGCACCGCCGGAGTTCATCGCGATATTGCCCGCAATCGCACAAGCCAACTGCGACGATGGATCCGGCGCATAGAAAAACTCTTCCTCCTCCACCGCGCCTGATACGCTCAGATTGGTGCGCCCGGTCTGCACCCGGATAATGCGGTTGTCGTAATCCGTCTCCAGCACAGCATTCATCCGCGCGACACCAAGGATCACGCAATCAGCTGTCGGCAGAGCGCCACCGGCAAGTGACGTGCCCGCGCCGCGCGGCACCACCGGAACACCAGCCGCATGGCAGATTCGCAGCACATCGGAGACTTCCTTGGTCGTGCGCGGCAGGACAACCAGCATCGGCGGACATTTATATGCCGTCAGCGCATCGCATTCATAGGCGCGGGTCTCCGCCGGGTCCTGAACCAGCGCATCATCCGGCAAGACCGCCGCAAGCCGCAATGCCAACTCCGTCTTCTGTGACAACACTGTCTGATCTGGGATGGGCATCTCCATGGGGCTCTCCTGTGGATGCATGATTTGGTAAACTAATATTACCAATTTTCACAACTGGCAAGTCCGCAGTTCCACAGCTAGGGTCAGCACATGACCCTGCTCGACCGTATCACCCTGTTTTCACCTGCTGATCTGGCAGCTTGCGTGTTTTTGATCCTGTGCTGGCTTGGCATTGGATGGCGCATCGAAAATGCCAAGGCAGAGTATCCGTCAGTCTCTGGCCTGATGGCTGAGTTCCGGCATGCCTGGATGATTCAGATGGTGCAACGCGAGCCGAGGATCTTTGACGCGCAGCTGATCTCAAATCTGCGGCAAGGCAGTGCGTTCTTTGCCTCCGCCTCAATGATCGCAATTGGCGGCGGGCTTGCGCTGATTGGCAATACAGATCAATTGGCCGGCGTCGCACAAGATCTGAGTCTGGAGAGCGCGCCAGCCTTTGTCTGGGATGTCAAAATCCTGATGGTGCTATTGCTGCTGTCGAACGCGTTTCTGAAATATGTCTGGGCGCACCGTTTGTTCGGTTACTGTTTTGTACTGATGGCGGCGGTGCCCAACACTGACGCAGACGCGCAAGCCTACCCCCGTGCCAGTCAGGCTGCGGATCTCAGCATCACCGCGGCACGTAGTTTCAACCGCGCCATGCGATCGACCTATTTCGCCCTTGCCGCCGTGGCTTGGCTGATCGGGTCCTGGGCGCTGATTGCAGCCGCCCTGGTGACCTTTGCCGTGCTCTACCGCCGCGAGTTTGCTTCACAATCACGCAGCATTTTGCAGCGTGTGCCCGCGAATACGACCCCACCTGTGCCAGACGTCACCGCAGGCGCCGACCGGGGCAACACGCAGATGTGACAGCGACGGTATGCGCTTCACGCCTATACTCAGGCCATGATCCGATGCATCACTCTTCTCTCTCTGATTTGGCTGCCTGCGGTGGCGCTGGCCGATGATCCCCATATAAGCGACGCGACCGCGCAGCAGACCGGCAACAGCTGGCGCATAAGTGTCACGCTAACCCATCCGGACAGCGGCTGGGATCACTATGCAGATGGCTGGCGTGTGCTGGACACAGACGGCAAAGTGCTGGGCCTGCGCGAGCTGGCCCATCCGCACGTGAACGAACAGCCCTTCACCAGATCATTGGCTGGTGTGACAATACCGAAGGGAATAGACACCGTTCTGATCCAAGCCCGGTGCAATGTAGATGGCTGGTCCGAAGCAACCTATGTGCTGCCACTTGCCTGCTCCTCCTGCTGACGCCAGCAATGGCGTGACTTGCGGGGAGGGGCGCAGAGGTTAGACCCGGTGATACGGGCTGCCTGCTAGTATGGTCGCGGCGCGGTAGATCTGTTCCGCCAGAAGCACCCGCACCAGCATATGCGGCCAGACCATCTTTCCCAAAGAGATCGAGAAATCCGCCTCAGCGCGCAGGCTGGGATCAATCCCATCCGCACCCCCGATCACAAAGGCAACATCCTGGCGACCGGTATCGCGCCAATCGGCAAGACGTTTTGAGAAATCAGGTGAACTCAGCAATTTGCCGCGTTCGTCCAATGTGCAGATGACAGCCCCCTTGGGGATTGCCTTGCGCAGCAGTTCCGCCTCGGCGGCCATGCCTGCGTTTTTCTTGTCCTCGACTTCGGTAATGCGACAGGGCCCAAGACCAAGCGCCCGACCGCTGCGGTCGAAGCGCTCAATATAGTCGTCGATCAGCTGCTTTTCCGGGCTGGCCCGTAGGCGCCCGACCACACAGAAATGAACTTTCATGAGGACACTTTCGATACAGGCCCGCGCCAGGCGCATGCTGCGCTCTGCACGGGCCGATCTGATGGAACCGGATCCGGTCTGGGATCAGTTCTCGCTCTGGGCGGGTGACGTGCCCGCAGGCAGCCACATTTTTTCGAGCTGATAGAATTCGCGCACTTCCGGGCGGAACAGATGGACGATAATATCGCCGGTATCGATCAGCACCCAGTCGCCGGTGTCTTTGCCTTCGACCTTGCAGACCATGCCGTATTCCTGCTTCAGCCGGTCAGCCAGCTTTTCAGCCATAGACGCCACCTGACGGGTCGAGCGGCCCGAGGCAATAACCATGTGATCGCCAATAGCCGTTTTGCCGCGCAGGTCGATCTGCACGACGTCTTCAGCCTTGTCGTCATTCAGCGAGGAAAGAACACGCGCCAGCAGCTCATCGCTGGTTGGCTGTGATTTGGTAGCCATTACGGCCACTCCGCGGCCAGCATCTGGGGCCGCCTGAGGTTCGGGTGACAGGACATTGTCCTCCTTGTAACGCGCCGCCGGTCCCCCGGCGCTGGGGTTGCCTTAATGTAGCAAGCCATATGCGGTTTTTCAATGAACCTTGATGGCCGGCTGCTATGCGCGCTGTGCAGGCGTAAGGTCAGCGTGAAATAACGACGTGCCTGACCCGCCTCCCCTGTCAGAACGCGTCTCAGTCCTGCATTGCCACAGGCAGGGCCTCGTTCAACACGCGCACCTCCCGCTGCGGGAAGGGGATTGAGATTCCGGCATCTTTGAAGGCATCCCAGAGCGCCAGATAGACATTGCCGCGGATGTTGGTGAGCCCGCCTGTCGGATCGCTGATCCAGAACCGCAGAACATAATCCACACTGCTGTCCCCAAATCCGACGATGTGACAGACGGGCGCGCGATTGCCGCCACTCAGCACACGCCCCACGGTCTTGGCGGCCTCAATTGCAACCCGGCGCACCTCATGCGGGTCATCGCTGTAGCCGGTGCCAAAATTCAGATCCAGCCGCACGAATCGGTCCGTATGGGACCAGTTGACCACCTCATTGGTGATGAAATCCTCGTTCGGGATCAGATATTCTCGCCCATCACGGGTCACCACCGACACGTAGCGCGCGCCGAGAGAATTGATCCAGCCGAAGGTCTCGCCCAGCGAGATTACATCCCCCGGCTTGATGGATTTATCCAGCAGAATGATGAGGCCCGACACCAGATTGGATACGACCTTTTGCAGGCCAAAACCAAGGCCGACACCGATGGCACCAGACAGGACCGCGAGACCCGTCAGGTCGATTCCGATCGCCTTCAACCCAATAAAGAAGGCACCGCCAAGCAGCAGGATCTGCGCCAGCTTGGCGCCCAGAACCTGCATTGACGGTGAGATGTCCGGATTGTTACGGATCCGGTTCGCGGCAACGGATGAAATCGCGCGCGCAAGCGTAAGCATGACACCGAGAATGACCACCGCCTGAACAATCAAGAACAACGAGATCCTCAGATCCCCAAAATCAATCGCCACGCTGTCAAGAAACGCCGTTGCTTCAGCCGTAATTCCGAGGATGCGCAGCGTGACCCAGGTCCAGGCGCCATATTTTACCAGCTTTCGCAGGAGCGGATTGGCAACAAGCCGCGTCGCGAAAGACACGATCAACCAGGCCAGGGATAGGTTTGCGATCACCACCAATAGGCGTGATCTGCTGGGCCAGGTGATATCCTGCATGATCAGAACCGTGGTCCAGATCAGCAAAACAAAAAGGATGCCGCGAATACGCTTGTGCAAGACAAGCCCCGCCCGCATACGCCAACGCGGCCAGCCAGTGCGACCACGCAGCCAATCGTGAAAAGCCCCTGCGATGGGTTTGGCCAAAACCGCGGCCAACACCAGCAGACCTGCTGCGATCCCGAGCTGATAGGCATTCCAGGGGCGCAGCAGAACCTCAGCCGTATTGGTCAGGAAGTCCCACAGCTGCTGCCCCAGCTCAATCGCCTCAGCCGTGCTTTCGGCCAGCGCATCTTTGGTCTCGATCTGTTCGTCCGGATTCATAACGCTCCCTTTTGCCAGCGAGTCTGACGCCCCTTCTGGTTCCAATCAAGGCGCGACTTTGGCTGATACCGCAATCCCTAGTGCCGCCCTCCTGTTCATTGCGTTTCAGAACGAATCTTGATTGCCACGGCCAGCAGATGTATCTGACAGCCATGACCCTCGTTTTGGCCCATCATATCGAGCTGCAAGATCGCGCACGCCTGCGCGAACGGTTCTTTGGTGCCGCCCGCACGGTCCTGGCGCGGCTATAAGGCTGCCGCCAAGCCATTTTGCCAGCTATATTCCAAAAACTACGGGAGAGGACTCATGTCCCCCAAGACGCTTTACGACAAAATCTGGGATGCGCATGTTGCGCATGAAGCAGAAGACGGCACCTGCCTGCTCTATATTGACCGCCATCTGGTTCACGAAGTGACCAGCCCGCAGGCGTTTGAAGGCCTGCGCATGGCAGGTCGCAAGGTACACGCGCCCGATAAAACCATCGCGGTGCCGGATCACAACGTGCCGACCACGCTCGACCGCGCCAAAGGCATCGAGAATGAGGAAAGCCGCATTCAGGTCGAAGCGCTCGACAAAAACGCCCGTGAATTCGGCGTGCACTATTACCCAGTGGATGATGTCCGTCAGGGCATCGTGCATATCGTTGGCCCGGAACAGGGCTGGACCCTGCCCGGCATGACAGTGGTCTGCGGCGACAGCCACACCGCCACCCACGGTGCATTCGGCGCACTGGCGCATGGCATCGGCACCTCTGAGGTAGAGCATGTGCTCGCCACCCAGACGCTGATCCAGAAGAAATCCAAAAACATGAAGGTGGAGATCACCGGCAAGCTGAAGCCGGGTGTTACTGCCAAGGACATCACGCTGGCTGTGATCGGCGAGACCGGCACCGCGGGTGGCACCGGCTATGTGATTGAGTATTGCGGCGAAGCGATCCGCGATCTCACGATGGAAGGCCGCATGACTGTCTGCAACATGGCGATCGAAGGCGGTGCCCGTGCTGGCCTCATCGCGCCGGATGAGACCACATTCGAATATGTCAAAGGCCGCCCGCATGCTCCGAAAGGCGCCCAGTGGGAAGCCGCACTGAACTGGTGGAAGACGCTGTTCACCGACGAAGGCGCCCATTTCGACAAGGTTGTCACCCTGAAGGGCGAAGACATCCAGCCGGTTGTGACCTGGGGCACCAGCCCCGAGGACGTGCTGCCGATCACCGGCGTTGTCCCTGCACCTGAGGACTTCACCGGCGGCAAGATCGAGGCGGCCCGCCGTTCGCTTGAATACATGGGGCTGACCCCCGGCCAGAAGCTGACCGACATTGAGATCGACACCGTGTTCATCGGGTCCTGCACCAACGGCCGCATCGAAGATCTGCGCGCCGTGGCAGAGGTCGTGAAGGGCAAGAAGATCAAGGACGGCATGCGTGCTATGGTCGTTCCCGGCTCTGGTCTGGTCCGTGCTCAGGCCGAGGAAGAAGGCATTGCCGAGATCCTCCAGGACGCCGGTTTTGAATGGCGTCTTGCGGGTTGCTCCATGTGTCTGGCTATGAACCCCGACCAGCTGTCCGAAGGAGAGCGCTGCGCCGCGACCTCCAACCGGAACTTCGAAGGTCGTCAGGGCTATAAGGGTCGCACCCATCTGGTGTCTCCTGCCATGGCTGCCGCTGCTGCCCTGACCGGCAAGCTGACCGACGTGCGCGAGCTGAACTAAGGAGCCTGCAAAATGGAAAAGTTCACAAAAATCCAAGGCATCGCTGCCCCCATGCCGCTGGTCAACATCGACACCGACATGATCATCCCGAAGGTGTTCCTGAAATCCATTCAGCGCACCGGTTTCGGCAAGAACCTGTTTGACGAGATGCGCTATAACCGCGATGGATCCGAGATTGCGGACTTCGTGCTGAACAAGCCGCAGTACCGCGATGCAGAGATCCTGATTGCGGGCGACAACTTCGGCTGTGGCTCCTCTCGCGAACACGCGCCCTGGGCGATTGCCGACTTTGGCATCAGGTGCATCGTGTCCACATCCTTCGCCGACATCTTCTTCAACAACAGCTTCAAGAACGGCATCCTGCCGATTGTCCTGCCGCAGGAGCAGGTGGATCTGCTGATGAAGGACGCGGAAAAAGGCGCCAACGCGCGCATGACTGTCGATCTGGAAGCGCAGGAGATCAGCACATCCGATGGTGAAGTGATCAAGTTCGAAGTTGACGCGTTCAAAAAGCACTGCCTGCTGAACGGGCTCGACGACATTGGTCTGACCATGGAGAAAGCCACCTCCATCGCCAGCTTTGAGGACAAGGCTGCGCAGGAGCGCCCCTGGGTCTGACCCGACATAGGGTAACCTTCGGTATCACCGCGAAAAGCCGCCCCAATGGGCGGCTTTTATCTTGCGCCCTATGCTTGAGTTGCAGAAAGCCACGCGATCTGCTGCCCATGCGGGCCGGTCCACGCCAAGGGCTGACCGTCCTGCATAAGTAAAAACATATCTTCCCGATGCTGACCTGCACGGGCTGCAAACTGGGGGAAGACGCGCGGCCCCTCATTGCTGATCCAGATTGCGTCACTCTCAAGCATATTCCTGGCAAAGGCATCCCGCCGCTGTTGATCCGCGACATAGGTCAGAACGGCGGTGTGAAAGACGACGACGGTTGCATTGGCCGGTGCCTCAGCGATCAACGC
The DNA here is from genome assembly GCF_018101215.1 of Phaeobacter sp. HS011. Lineage (NCBI taxonomy): Bacteria > Pseudomonadati > Pseudomonadota > Alphaproteobacteria > Rhodobacterales > Roseobacteraceae > Phaeobacter > Phaeobacter sp. HS011. Next base: position 114,863 of record NZ_JAGEUF010000005.1, read on the forward strand.
AGGCAGATCCTGCGTCAGATCTCCGGCCACCAGACGCGGCGGGCAACACTGTGCGACCGAAACCGCGGACCGCAGCCGATCAAGGCGCAGTTGATGTTCGGGCCAGACCAGCTGTTCCAGCCAGGCCACATCAGCATCGCGACTGACGTCAAGAGGGTTCAGATCCAGCCCCGCCCGCCAGATGATATCAAGGTGAGCCATCGGTCGTGGTGTACCCGGTGATGTGTTGCACTGCAATATCGGGGCACGACCTTCAAACTCCGGCGGCGGGGGCAGCTTATGGTCGCCCCAGTCGTATCCATAGACATCTGGTAACAGGCAGAGACCCGCAGAAGCACCCACCTCAATCAACGCGATCGGTCCGGTGATCTGCGCCAAAAGCGGCAGCAAGACTGCGCAGCGCCCTGGCTCATTTGTCTGCGCCGTCCGTCTCCGCATTACCGTAGCGACTTCCTCGGCCCGGTCACGGATGACCCTGTCAAATGCCTCCGGACAGGAAATGTTGCCTGCAACGTGGCGTACTGCAGCAAACAGCAGGTTGGGTTGCTGGCGATCCGCAGGCAGCGTCGACAGAAAACCGAGACAGTTCTGCGAGCGTGCCACATGCAGTGCCAGCCTCTCATAAATCGGCGACTGACCTGCGGCCTCCAACTGCGCGAATCTGATGTAGCGTTCTGCGATATGACGGGTCATCCCAGCCTCCAACCAAACCTCGAGCAGCATGCCCAAGCCTGACCGGTGCAGAAATCTCCCCTGATAGCCCCCACTATCCCAGCCATGCGGTCCAGCCACAACATCTTGTGGACCACTGCATAAGTGCTTGTTTTTATTTGACCCAAGCCACGGCCACTGATGCAAACCAGCACCACCCCACCACCCAAAACACGCAAAACCTCGCCGAAACCCTGGTGCGAACTTGAGCAATATCCCGCTGACAGGCACAAATAAGGCGGAAATGAGGCAGCGCTCAGCAGAGACATTTCATCAAGAAATGCATGCGGGCATCAAGTTGGAACAACGGCACGGCGATGCACCGGCCAGTCCAGTTTGAAGGGATCGAGGCGTGATAGCACGGATTACAGGCGCGGCAATCCGCGGCATCTTTGTTGCATTGTTGATTGCAATGCCATCGCTGTTGTTGCCAGATGCAGCAACACGGTCACCCGAGGTAATTGCCCTGCTTGCCATCCTCGCCGCAGCGCTCACCTTCGCCGAGTATTTCTCAAGCTATCCAAGTTTCGTGGAGTTTCGCGAGGCTCCACCGCTGAACAGAATGCGGTTTATATCATTGGCTCTGATCGTCATTCTGGTCAGCCTGGTGGCCCGTCATCCGATGGACGCCACCGCCCTCACCTCTCTGGTGCATGGTCTGGCCTCCGGGCTGGGCGACACACTTGATTTCGCGTTCTCCCCGATCCAGCTGACCGGGTTGATGATGCCCGCCCATGTGGCGCCAGATCTTATCACACAGGTGATGGCGTCAGCGGCGCTCAGCTATATGATTGCCCTCATCACAATCTTCGGTTTTGCATTGGCGATCCGGCTTCGGGACTGGCCGCTCGGCAATGGGCCTTTCAACGTCTGGACCAATCTGCCTCTCTTTGACCCCACAACCGGCGGCGATGTGGTTGAGCGGCTTCAACGGGATGCCCGGATCAATATTGTAGGTGGCGTACTTCTGCCCTTTGCGCTGCCGGCGCTCGTGAAGCTCACATCCGGTGTGGTGGATCCCGGCCTTCTGGCGGCTCCGCAGACCTTGGTCTGGGTCGTCTCTGCCTGGGCCTTTGTTCCTGCATCAATGATCATGCGCGGCCTTGCAATGCTGAGAATCTCAGAGCTGATCGCGCAAAAGCGCCGCGCGGCCTATGCCAGTTCAGAGGCATTGCAAACCGCATGAGACGGCTGGCCACGCTCCTGCTGGCCGCTCTCCTTCCATTGATCGGCCCTGCCGAAGCGGACCCCGCAAAGACATTGCGCATTGCCAGCTTTAATACGGAGCTGTCCCGCAAGGGCCCCGGCCTATTGTTGCGGGATCTGCAACGCGGCAAGAATCCGCAAGTCGGCGCCATTCTGCAGACCCTCACCGAGGCCAATGCGGACATACTTGTCTTGCAGGGGATTGATTGGGACCATGAAGGCCGCAGCGTGATCGAGCTGCGTAATCTGTTGTCCAAACGCATTCCCCGTTATGGCCATATCTACGCAGCGCGGCCCAATACTGGCATGCCGACCGGGCACGACATGAACGGCGATGGGCGATTGGGCAACGCGCGGGATGCACAGGGCTATGGCCGGTTCACCGGACAGGACGGCATGGCCATCCTCTCTCGGCTGCCCATTCTGCGCGCTGAAGTGAGAGATCTGTCCGAATTGCTCTGGCAGGATCTGCCCGGTGCCACGCTGCCCACATACCCAAATGGCACCCCCTTCCCCAGCCGTGATGCGCTAGCAGCTCAGCGCCTGTCGACAACCGGGCACTGGATCGTGCCCATCCTACTGCCCAGTGGGGAGCAACTGTCTGTTATGGCGTTTCAGGCGACACCCCCGCTGTTCGACGGGCCGGAAGATCGGAACGGAATGCGCAACCAAGACGAAATCAGGCTTTGGCAGGTCCTGCTGGATGGCGGGCTTGGCCCCACGCCAACCGAACCATGGGTCATTGTGGGTGGAGCCAACCTCGACCCGGACAAAGGGGCCGGACGGCGCACGGCCATTGCCGATCTGCTCCGCGATCCGCGCCTGCAGGACCCGCGACCACCGGATGCAGCGGGGCGCACAAATACCGTCAACTGGGGCACATCCGGTTCGATGCGGGTCGACTACGTCCTGCCTTCACGGGCGTTGCAGGTTGTCGCGTCAGGGCTGATATGGCCTGCCGAAATCGCGGCCAAGGAGGGCGGCGCAGACCGCCCTGCCAGCCGTCATGCGCTGGTCTGGACAGATCTGCAAATCCAGTAGCAGCTTTGCTGCAATAAGATGGCGCGAAAGCCGCCCACTTAGCCATAAAAACAAAGCGATTAGGCGCTACATGCGCCCGGAATATTGACCCAAGGGCGATCTCCCGTTACCCCGACTGCAACGCTTTCAAGGAGTACCCATATGTCCAATCCATCGATTCTGATTCTGCCCGGCGACGGGATCGGCCCCGAGGTCATGGCCGAGGTCCGCAAGGTCATCAGCTGGTATGGCGAAAAGCGCGATCTACAGTTCGATGTGAGCGAGGATCTTGTTGGTGGTGCCGCCTACGATGTGCATGGCAAACCGCTGGCGGATGAGACCATGGAGAAGGCGCAGGAGGTCGACGCCGTCCTGCTAGGCGCCGTAGGTGGCCCCAAGTACGATGATCTCGACTTCTCCGTAAAGCCCGAGCGCGGCCTTCTGCGTCTGCGTAAGGAGATGGATCTCTACTCCAATCTGCGTCCGGCGCAATGCTTTGACGCGCTGGCAGATTTCTCCTCGTTGAAAAAAGACATCGTTGCCGGTCTCGACATCATGATCGTGCGCGAACTGACCTCGGGTGTTTATTTCGGTGAGCCGCGCGGCATCTTTGAGGAAGGCAATGAGCGGGTGGGCATCAATACCCAGCGCTATACAGAGAGCGAAATCGAACGCGCCGCCCGCTCTGCGTTTGAACTGGCGATGCGCCGGAACAAAAAACTCTGCTCGATGGAAAAAGCCAACGTGATGGAATCCGGCATCCTGTGGCGCGAGGTGGTAACCCGCGTTGCTGCGGACTATCCCGAGGTCGAGCTGTCCCACATGTATGCCGACAACGGCGCGATGCAGCTGGTCCGAGCGCCAAAACAGTTCGACGTGATCCTCACCGACAACCTCTTTGGCGACATCCTTTCCGACTGTGCAGCAATGCTGACCGGCTCGTTGGGTATGCTTCCGTCTGCTTCGCTCGGCGCGCCAATGGCAAACGGTCGCCCCAAAGCACTCTATGAGCCGGTACACGGTTCTGCACCGGACATCGCAGGTCAGGGCCAGGCAAATCCAATTGCCTGTATCCTCAGCTTTGCAATGGCACTGCGCTACAGCTTTGATCAGGGGTCCGAGGCGGACCGTCTGGAAACTGCGGTGGAAAAAGTACTGGCCGATGGTCACCGCACCGGCGATCTGCTGGGTGAAGAAGGCGTCTCGCCGATCAGCACTTCAGAGATGGGTGATGTGATCATCGCCGCCCTCGACGACAGCCTCTAAAAGCTTTGGTGTGAAATCCTGGCGCGGGCCGCCAAAAGGCCCCGCCGCATCCTGCCCAGACCGATCTCGGACCTGGCAGGCAACAGCCCAGATTCCGCGCGCGGACCGACGGTTTGATCCGCGACAACTGACGGCTTTTTTAGTATTTCCCTGACAGTGTTAGCGCTATAGTGCGGACCATCTGCCGTATTTCTTTGCGCCGACCCGGATGAACCTATGAACATAAAAGCCGCTCTGCTTGCCCTATTGGCCTATGCGATTTTTTCCACCCACGATGTGGTGGTCAAGATCCTCGGCGCGGATGTATCACCGGTTCAGTTGGTGTTCTTCAGCAGTCTGCTGTCCTTTCCCCTGCTGGTTCTGATGTTGGTGAAAGATGCCACTCCCGGCCATCTGCGACCGGTCCACCCCTGGTGGATGGCTGCGCGGTCAGCAACCATGGCCGTCATTCCTGCCAGCGCCTTTTATGCGTTTTCCGAGCTGCCGCTGGCTGAAACCTATGCGTTGCTTTTTGCCACGCCACTGCTGATCACCCTACTATCGATCCCGATCTTGGGCGAACGTGTCGGGCTGCCGCGATTGGCAGCGGTTGTGGTCGGCTTTATCGGCGTGATGGTGGTGCTGCGCCCCGGTGCGACCAGCTTTGGCCTGGGTCATGCGGCAGCGCTTTTTGCCTCTTTTTGCGCTGCCTTTCAGTCGGTCGTTTTGCGCAAAATCAGCGCTGATGAGCGCCGGGTCGTGCTTATGATCTATCCTATGCTGATGACTTTTGCGGTCATGGGGCTGGCACTGCCGCTGGTCTATGTCCCGTTGGAAGGCGTGACCTTTGGCGGCATCGCGATTGTCGCACTGTTTGGGTTTTGCGCGACATTGCTGACGGTCAGCGCCTATACCATCGGCGAGGCGGCGATCGTCGCTCCCATGCAGTATTCCCAGATCATCTGGGCCACTATCTTCAGCGTGATGCTCTTCAACGAAAAGGTCGATTTGATGACATTGGTCGGCGCCGCGATCATCATCGCCAGCGGCATTTTTATTGTGCTCCGTGAAGCCTTTGGCGGACGGTCCGACAACACCCCGGTTTTGCGCACCCGGACCCGTGGATATACTGCGGGCGGCACCAATGTATCACTCATGCTGAAACGGCGAAGCGAGGAGAAACCGGCGGAATAGGGCTTGCATATCCAATTCCTGCCGTGTAATTCCGCGCCACGGTCGGAGCGTAGCTCAGCCTGGTAGAGCACTGTCTTCGGGAGGCAGGGGCCGGAGGTTCGAATCCTCTCGCTCCGACCAAATATGCAAAGGCGCCCTTGGGCGCCTTTTGTGTTCTTAGTCCATTGCTTCGCCGTTAGCCGCCGTTTGTGGCAAAGCACATGAACAGCCCGGCGCCACCTGTCATGGCAAGGGCCTCCATCGAACAGCCACGCGTGTCATGGGCCGCATTCCAGGATGTGTTGCCGCCGCCATGGCGGTCATGATGCCCAACCGTGGCGCTACCCTCGCCGGAACTGGTCCAGTTGCTACAGGTCTTATCGCCCTCCATCCAAGGGAAGTAAGCGGTGCCATCCGCCATGGTCCCGGTCAGCAGATCATGGACATTCGGGCGATCGCCCCGTCCATTCACCAGATTACCATTCTCATCCAGCCCAGTGGATTTGACGATATTGGGGCTAAGATGTAGCTCATCCAGATTGCCCGCGATCTGCACGCCCTTGGCATTATGCCAAGGACCACTGCCAATCCGATCACGCGCTGAAATCCCGCGCTTGCCCTCTTCCTGCGTGCTGAGATAGGCGCGCCAGGTTTTGCCGTTGACACCGGCAGCTTCGGCTAGGTTGGCACAATGCGCGTCAGCACCCTCGAGCCCACCGAGATCACCGCCCTTTCCCGAGCCAATGCTGGTCACGAAAAAACTCATGCTGGTGTCCTGCGCAAGCGCAGCCCCACCGGCGCTCAAGAGCAGCGGAATAGCGATCAGCGCGGCTTTGGTCGCGGCTTTGGTCACTGTCATCTTTCTGGTCTCCCTTGTTGTATCGGAGCGAACGCCTGAGCGCATGTTGGCAGAAACCATGGTACTGCTCCCGCCTGCGCGCGCATGCGCCTGCCAATCTTTAGGTAGAGGCCAACAGGAGGTTTTCAAACAGGGACTAAGCATGCTTGCTACGGGTGAGCGCCGTAACCGAAAAAGGCCGCACCAAGAGATCCCTGTGCGGCCTTCATTCCTGCGCTTCTAATTTGACTCTGTTCCGCCAATTAGGCTCGGATCTCGGCCCGGATTAGCCGTGTAGGCGTTCCAGTAGGTCGCCCAATGTGGCCTTTTCCTCAGCGCTGTATTTCGCCACCCGGCTGCGCCATAACGTGGCCTGCGAGCGCAGGATCAGACCGTCCGACATCAACTTCAGGTGGTTGGCCCGCAGGGTTTCCCCAGTCGAGGTGATATCGGCAACCATTTCAGCAGTCTCATTCTTGACGGTCCCCTCGGTCGCGCCCTGGCTATCGACCAGCTGATAGTCCGCAACACCCGCATCCATCAGGTACTCACGCACAAGACGGTGATACTTCGTCGCGATCCGCAGCCGGTGGCCGTGTTTCGCCCGGAAAGCGGCGGCGACCGCATCCAGATCGTCGATGGTTTCCACGTCGACCCAAATTTGCGGCACCGCCAGAATGAGATCGGCATGACCAAAGCCGAGGCCTGCGATTTCTTCTACCTGCTGCTCCCAGAGGGGTAGTTTTTCCTGTACCAGATCAGTTCCGGTCACCCCGAGATGGATGCGTCCGGCGGCCAGTTCGCGTGGCATCTCCCCGGCGGACAGCAGCACCAGATCGATCCCGTTGATCCCCGCGACTGCGCCGGCATATTCACGGTCCGATCCGGTCCGCGACAGGGTGATCCCGCGTTTTGCAAACCACTCGAAGGTCTTTTCCATCAGCCGCCCCTTGGACGGCACCCCAAGCTTCAGGCTCATGATTTCACCCCTTCCAGCAACAGCATCAGATCGGGACGAACCACACCGCCGACGGCGGGGATTTCCGCCCCCTGTCCAAGCTGCCGCGTCAGCGCGTCATAGCGACCGCCGCTGGCAATCACCGGCAGATCTGGACGGCTATCAGCGTAAAATCCGAAAACGAAGCCATCGTAGTATTCCATTGACGTGCGTCCGTAGGAGGCTTCGAAATCAAGGTTGTCGACATCAATGCCCCGCGCCTTCATCGCCGCAGTACGCGCATCGAGCCGGTCCAGCGCCGGGTTGATCGCAGGCAGGTCTACAGCGATGTCGCGCAACTGTTCCGACGCATAGGGAATGGTCTCGCGCACCGCCATCAGCGCCTCCAGCGCGGTCAGCTCATTCTCAGCGATTGGCGAGGCCGCCGCATCGGCGCGCAGGGCCTCAACGCGGGCATCCACCTCCGCCGGACGCCGCTTGCCAATGGCGGGCACCTGCCCGGTCAGCACCCCTTCGGTAGACAGCAGCTTGCGACGGCTTCCCGCCACCGGGCTGCGCCCGGCAAACTGGTCGAGCATCGCCCGGAACCGGCGCGGCCGCCAGATATGACGCATCAGGGCCGCCTTGCGCAGTGAAGTGGTGTTAAGCCCCTCAACCGCCGCCATAAGGATACCGATATCACCGGTTGCGGCGCGCACTGGCAGGTCGCGCAGTTGTAGCGCAATCAGCGCGAAAACCTCAGCGTCTGATCCCGCCGGGTCATGGCGTTCAAAAACCTCATACCCCACCTGAAGATATTCGTTGGCGCGGTCCTCGTCATGTTCCTGACGGCGGAATACATCGCCTGCATAGGTGTAACGCGCAGGCTCTGCACCGTCGCGCATGTGCATCTCGACCACCGGCACAGTGAAATCAGGACGCAGCATCTGTTCCCCGCGCAACGCATCGGAGGTTACATAAGCACGGGCGCGGATATCCTCGCCGTAGAGATCCAGCAGCGTTTCGGCAGGCTGTAGAAACGGCGGTTCCACCACCCGTGCGCCAGCAGCCTCAAAGCTCATGCGTAGCCGCGCGGCGAGCGACAGAGCACTCAGACGATCACCCATCGTTCAGCCCTGCCCTGCAAGGATTTCGCGCACCTTGGCGACCAGATCACCGCGTGGCACTTCAAACTGGCTCGGGCGCTCTTTCCACTCTTCGAGTGTGGCATTCTCGGCAATCTGTGCGCCAAGGATCAAATCCTTGATCTGCACCACGCCGCGATCTTTTTCCTCGCCACCTTCGATCACCGCGATGGGCGAATTGCGCTTGTCCGCATATTTCAGCTGGTTGCCAAAATTCTTGGGGTTGCCCAGATAGACCTCTGCACGGATGCCTGCATTGCGCAGCTCGGCCACCATGGCCTGATAATCCGCCATGCGGGCCTTATCCATAACGGTAACCACGACTGGGCCAGTGGCCTCTGCCTTGATCCGTCCCTTTTCACGCAGCGCCGCCAACAGGCGATCCACACCAATGGACACGCCGGTTGCAGGAACCTCCTGACCGGTGAACCGCTTCACCAGATCATCATAACGTCCACCGCCAGAGACCGAACCGAATTGCCGCTTGCGGCCTTTCTCGTCAAGGATCTCAAAGGTCAGTTCTGCCTCATAGACAGGCCCGGTGTAGTAGCCAAGACCGCGCACCACCGAGGGGTCAATGTCGATGCGGTCAGCACCGTAACCGCCTGCGGCCAGCAGATCACCGATCTGCTCCAATTCGCCGACACCCTCAGCTCCAATGGAACTGCTGCCAACCGCCTCGCTGAGGTTGGCAAGGGTCTTGGCCGCGTCCGCCCCTTTGGAGGTCAGGAAGGCCAGCACGGGCGCAGCCTGATCATCGGAAAGACCAACACCGTCAATAAAGGCACCAGAGGCATCCAGACGCCCCTTGGTCAGCAATTCGCGGACACCAGCCTCGCCCACCTTATCAAACTTATCGATGGTGCGCAGAACATCGTCACGTTTGGCGTCGCCCGCCTCAAGCCCCATCGCCTCCAGCACGCCATTCAGGACCTTGCGGTTGTTCACCCGTACCAGATAGTCACCGCGCGGAATGCCGACGGTTTCCAGCGTATCAGAGAGCATCGCACAAATCTCAGCGTCCGCCGCCATAGAAGCGGTGCCAACGGTATCGGCGTCACATTGATAAAACTGGCGATAGCGCCCCGGCCCTGGCTTCTCATTGCGCCAGACCGGCCCCATCGCGTAGCGGCGATATGGCGTCGGCAGATCGTTGCGATGCTGGGCATAGACCCGGGCCAGAGGGGCGGTCAGGTCATAGCGCAGCGCCATCCAGTCACCATTGCCGCCTTCGTCATATTCCTGCCAAGCGAAGACGCCCTCATTGGGCCGATCGACATCGGGCAGGAATTTGCCCAGCGCCTCAACAGTTTCCACCGCAGAAGATTCCAACGCATCAAACCCGTAGCGATGATAAACCCCCGCAATGGCCTGCAGCATCTCGCTGCGCTGGCTCACCTCTTCGCCGAAATAGTCACGGAAGCCCTTGGGCGTGATCGCCTTGGGGCGGGGCTGTTTCTTGACTTTGGCCATCTTGGCCTCCTCGGGGTGTCAAATGGGTCAGATACTCGCCCGGCGGTCTAGCCCAAGGGCGGGCTGACAGCAAGGCGGCAGAGGTGCACACCCGGCAAGGCGTCTCTGCGCTGCCTCACATGCAGGCACTGTGTTTCAGACTTGTGACAGCATGGACGCGCCCGCCGCCAGCGCATATGAGAGCGTCAGACCTAAGGAGACAGCAATGCAACATCTCGAAGAGCAGATCGCCCACCTGACGCGCACCGTCGATGAGCTGAGCGAGGTGATCAATCGGCAGCAATCAGAGATCGACCGGCTGACCCATCGCGTCGCCATGCTGTATCAGCGCGAAGCTGCCCGTGAACAGGACGGTGGCGGCGGCGTTGTCATCGGTGACGAACGTCCGCCGCACTACTGATCCGCTGCGACGACTGACGGCACTACCCGTCAGCTATCGCTGCTCGTCAGCGACGGTTTGAACGATAGCAGACGCAACGCATTGAGTGTCACCAGCACCGTGGCGCCAGTGTCAGCCAGAATGGCGATCCACAGGCCGGTCATACCAAGGACCGACGTGACGAGGAAGACACCCTTCAGCCCCAGCGCAACGGCAACGTTCTGGCGAATATTGGTCAGCGTCGCACGGGACAGCCGGATCACGCCAACCACGTCGCTGACACGGTTGCGCAGGATCGCCGCATCTGCGGTCTCTAGCGCGACATCGGTGCCGGACCCCATTGCGACCCCGACCTGAGCCGTCGCCAGCGCCGGCGCATCGTTGATTCCGTCGCCAACCATCATGACCTGAGCGCTCCGGGTGAGATCCTGCAGCGCCGTGACCTTATCCTCCGGCATCAGCTCCGCCCGATGATCCAAGCCCAATTGCCCGGCAATCGCTTCTGCCGTGCGGGCATTATCCCCGGTCAGCATGGTCGCATTGATCCCCATCCGCTTCAGCTTTTGCACCGCATCAGCCGCATCTTCGCGGGGTTCATCACGTAGCGCGATCAAACCATAGAGCACCTCGTCGCTGAACAGGACGACAACCGTCTTGCCCTGCGTTTCCAGCTTTGCCGTCTGCGCTATGGCGGTCTCCGTCATGACGCCGGTTTCTGAGGCAAAACGCGGAGATCCGACAGTGATCACAAAGGATCCAACTTTGGCGGAGGCGCCTTTGCCGGGCACTGCACGGGCCTCCTGTACCAATGGACTATCCACGCCGCTGTCTGCCGCCCGCGCGCAGATCGCTTCTGCCAGCGGATGGCTCGACTCGCGCTCAACAGCGGCGGCCAGTTCCAGCAGCTTACCCTCGCTGCCATGATGGACGACGATATCCGTGACCTGAGGCCGCCCACGGGTCAATGTCCCGGTCTTGTCAAAAGCCACATGAGTGGTGCCCGCTGCGGCCTCAATGACCGCGCCGCCCTTCAGCAACAGACCGTGGCGCGCCCCGGCTGACAAAGCAGAAGCAATGGCCGCCGGAACACTGATCACCAGCGCGCAGGGGCAACCAATCAGCAGCAGCGCAAGCGCGCGATAAATCCATGTATTCCAATCCAGACCAAACCCAAGCGGTGGCACCAGTGCCACCAACAGGGCGACCCCGACGATGATGGGCATATACACACGGCTGAAACGGTCGATAAATCGCTCAGTTGGCGCACGGGCACTCTCGGCCTCTTCAACCAAGCGAATGATCCGAGAGATCGTGTTATCTGCCGCCGCACGGGTCACGCGCACCCGCAGGACAGCCTCGGCGTTGATCGATCCGGCAAAAACCTCGGAACCGGGCTCTTTCAGGCGCGGGACGCTTTCACCTGTCACCGGGCTTTCGTCGACGCCAGAGACCCCATCGATAACCGCGCCGTCGGCGGGCACGCGGTCACCGGGGCGCACCACAACGATCTGACCTTCACGCAGGCTGTCTGCTGCGACTTCCTCCAACACATCTCCCCGCTCCACCAGCGCCGTCTTGGGCACGAGATCGGCCAGCGCGCGAATCCCGTCTCGCGCTTTGTTCGCGGCCAATCCTTCAAGCATTTCGCCCACAGCAAAGAGAAACACCACCAGCGCGGCCTCTTCTGCGGCACCAATAAACAAGGCGCCAATCGCCGCAATCGACATCAGCATTTCGATGGTGAAGGGCATTCCCGCCCGGAGCATCGCAAAGGCGCGGCGTACGATGGGAGCCACGCCAATCAGGGTTGCCAGCATAAACGCCCAGAGACCCACCGTAGGGGACGCCAAGAGTTTAATTCCCCAGGCCAGCGCCAGCAGCAAACCGGTTCCCAGCAGCAGTTGCCCCTTACCACTGCGATACCATGCAGGTGCCTCGGTTGCGGTGGATGCGCCGGCCTGCGGGGTGTCGCAGCAGGGGTTCCGGTCGGCCCCTGCGCCGTCACCACGGGCCATCAGATCAAACCCCAACTTGCGCACCGCCTTCTCTACGGCGATGACCGATCCCTCTTGCGGGTCCAGATCCAGACGCAGCCGTTCGGCCATCATCGCGACCTCAACCCCGCTGACACCCGGCAATCGCTCAACCGCGCCGCGCAGTTTGGTCGCGCAGGACCCACAGTCCATTCCTGTTACCCGCCACTCCAGTTGCTCACCCGTATCCCTGGCCATCTCAACGCCACCTTTCCTGCTCTCATATCCTGTCAGCGCACTATGTAGTTACTACAGCGACTAGAGCTTCAAGACATTTCTTCAGAAAAAGCCGATCCAAACTCAGTTCTGCTCAGGACGTGCCGCAACGGCTTTATTGGGAAAGGGCAGAAAGCCGCTAAGCTACCGATAAAGCCTGGCCGATCCGCCAGCATCACGACCAAGGAGGCACCGCAGTGCTGCAGGGAATTCGTGTGATTGAGATTGAAGGACTGGGGCCTGCGCCCTTTGCCGCGATGATGTTGGCGGATCTTGGGGCTGACGTCATTTGCGTCCACCGCAAGGGGGACAACACAGGTCTGATGCCACCGCATCCGATCATCGACCGGGGCAAACGCTCTATCACGCTAGATCTGAAGTCCGACGCCGATGTGGAGACACTGCTGCAACTGGTCGAAAGCGCCGATGTGTTGATTGAGGGGTTTCGACCCGGCGTGATGGAGCGTCTGGGCCTTGGGCCTGCCGCCTGCCATGCCCGTAACCCTGGTCTCATCTATGGCCGCATGACCGGTTGGGGGCAGGACAGCCCATTGGCCCAAACTGCAGGCCATGATCTGAACTATACCGCGCTCTCCGGCGCGCTTTGGTATGACGCGACGCCAGGAACGCCGCCGCAGCCGCCTGCGACGCTGCTAGGCGATATTGGCGGAGGTGCGCTTTATCTGGTCGCAGGTATTCTCGCAGCACTTGTTAGGCGCGGAAACACCCACGAGAGCAGCCCCGCCGGATGTGTGGTCGATGCTGCGATCTACGACGGCTCGGCCCATATGATGAACCTGCTGATGACATTGCAGCAGGCCGGACAGTTTGCGACGATGCGCGGGGCGAGCCTGCTTGATGGGCCCCATTGGAGCCGCTGCTACCTCTGCGCTGACGGCGGCCATATCAGCGTGCAATGTCTGGAACCGCAATTCTATGCAGAGTTTCTGTCACGTCTGGATCTGGGCGAGGATGCACAATTCGCCCAGCAGCATGACAAAGGGCTGTGGCCGGTGCTGGCCGCGCGGCTGACCGGGGTCTTTGCCAACCAGCCGCGCGATTATTGGGCTGATCTGTTCGACGGCAGCGACGCCTGCGTGGCCCCAGTTCTGTCGCCGGAAGAAGCAGTAACCCACCCGATGAACACGCGCAGGACCTGGATCATGGCAGACAATGGCCTTCAGGCTGCACCCGCGCCGCGTTTCTCAGGTCAGGGGGATTGGACCGCCCCCCCAGCGCCAGAACGCGGTGAGCATACGGCCCAGATACTGGCCGACCTGATGCAGCCCCAACGCTAGATTAATCGGCTTTCTTGGCTTTCTCAGCTGCCGCCTTCATCCGCGCGAGCAGGCCCGCTTTTGTTTCGCGGCCGCCGTAGGGGTTTTTGTCGGACCCTTTGGCGTTGTGTTCTTGGTGGCGCGGGCTGTTCTTGCCCTTTCTGGGGGCGCCAGATTTCTTGTAGTCCATCGACTTGCCCTTTCGGCGTGATCGCAAAAGGCGCTGATGCCGCAATTGGCCTCAGCGCGCAAGATTATCGTAAGCATTACATTATGGAGTGCAGACGGATCAGCCGTCCCGCACAGCATCAATCATGCGCTGCACATTATCCGGGTCCGCATCAGGCGTGATACCATGACCAAGGTTGAAGATATGCGGCCCGTTACCAAAGGCTTTGACAATGCGGCGTGTGTCATCCACCAGCTCCTGACCGCCGGTGACCATATGACGAGACGCGAGATTGCCCTGCACACAGCCGTCCACCTGAACATGGGCTGCGGCCCATTCAGGATCCACTGAGTTATCAAGCGCGACACAATCCACCCCAGTTGCCTTGGCAAACCCGACGTATTTGTCACCTGCCTCACGCGGGAACCCAATGACCGGGATACTCGGGTGGCGCTGTTTCAGCGCCTCGGTGATCTGGCGGCAAGGCTCCAGCGCATATTTCTCAAACGCCTCGCCACTCAACGAGCCTGCCCAACTGTCGAAGATCTTAACCACCTCGGCGCCTGCTTTGATCTGCATCGACAAATATTCAATCGTCGCCTCTGTGATACGGGCCAGCAAGGCCTCAAACAGCGCGTTATTCTCCCGACGCAGCAGATGCGCAGGCCCCTGATCTGGGGTGCCACGCCCGGCAATCATATAGGTCGCGACAGTCCAGGGCGCACCGGCAAAGCCGATCAGCGTTGTTTCTGCAGGCAGCGCGGAAGAAAGCAAGCGCACCGTCTCATAGATGGGGTTCAGCGTTTCATGAATATCGCTGACCGGGCCCAGCTTGGCGAAATCCGCCTCGGTGGTGATTGTCGAAAGACGCGGCCCCTCGCCGGTCACAAACCACAGATCCGCTCCCAACGCCTGCGGCACCAGCAGGATATCGGCAAACAGAATCGCCGCATCAAACCCATAGCGACGGATGGGCTGCAGGGTGACCTCCGTTGCCAGCTCCGGATTATAGCAAAGCGACAGAAAATCGCCCGCCTCGGCCCGTGTGGCGCGATATTCCGGCAGATAGCGACCGGCCTGACGCATCATCCAGATCGGCGGCACATCCTGTGTCTCGCCCGCCAATGCACGCAGCAGTTTCTTCTGTTCGGCCATGGTCACCCTCATATCTGTGTTGCATCTGAGGTCTAGCCTTAGCGGCAAATTGTCAAGGGCAGCAGGACCGGTGCTTGTCATGGCATTATGTCGCGATTAAGGGTCAATGCATGACACAGATCGATCTGCCCTCCCCCGCTTCGCCCCTGAAAATCGGCACCCGCGGTTCGCCTCTGGCGCTGGCCCAGGCCCATGAAACACGCGCCCGGCTGGTCGCAGCCTTCGATCTGCCACAGGACGCCTTTGAGATTGTGGTGATCAAAACCAGCGGTGACAATCAGGCGCTGATCGCAGCGGACAAACCGTTGAAGGAACTGGGTGGCAAAGGTCTGTTCACCAAGGAAATCGAAGAGGATCTGTTGTCCGGCGCCATCGATATCGCAGTGCATTCGATGAAGGATATGCCTGTGGCGCAGCCTGCCGGATTGCTGCTGGATACCTATCTGCCCCGCGAAGACGTACGTGATGCCTTTGTCTCGCCAGATGTGACCGCCATCACCGATCTGCGCGCGGGGGCCGTTGTCGGCACCTCCTCCCTGCGGCGGCGTGCCCAGCTGCTGCATCGTCGCCCCGACCTGCAGGTGGTGGAATTTCGCGGCAACGTTCAGACCCGCCTGACCAAGCTGCGCGACGGTGTCGCAGAATGCACTTTCTTGGCAATGGCCGGTCTGAATCGCCTCGGCGCCGACCAGGTGCCCGCAACACCCATTCCGCCCGAAGACATGCTGCCCGCCGTCGCCCAGGGCGCCATCGGGATTGAGCGGCGCGCGGATGACAGCCGCACCGGCGATATGCTGGCAGCCCTTCACGACCGCGAAACCGGAGAGCGGCTGGCGGCAGAGCGCGCGTTTCTGGCCGCCCTTGATGGCTCCTGCGAGACCCCGATTGCCGGGCTGGCAACCCTGGAAGGTCGGACGCTGCGATTGCGCGGAGAAGTTCTGCGTCCTGACGGTTCTGAGGCGATCAGCGATGAGCAGACCTGCCCTGTTGAGGATGGCGCAGAACTGGGTCGTGAAATGGCGACAAAGCTGCTGGCACAGGCGGGAGCGGGCTTCTTCGATTGGAAGCGCTAAGGGCTGGCCAAGGGGGCTAGGTTCTGCCTTACACTCCGGGGCATTTGAAGCCAGAAGATCTATGCCAGATGTGGAGCCTCAGATCTGCCCTGACCAGCGCAACCAACGCTCTGGTCCACCGCCAAAGACATTCAAATCGACGTTCCCGTCAATCCCCGGCACCCGTCCGGTGCCGGTGTATTGCCAGAACCGCCAAAGCGCGCCGGGATAGGTGACATGAGGGTGATCCGCAACGGAGCGCAGCCAGAATTCGGTGCCCTTCAGGCGACCGATGCCAGTATCACGGTAGAAGTCAACGGTGGTGTAGAGCACTGGGCGGCGTCCGTAATGCGCCTCAAGAATATCGAGAAACCGATCCGCCTCGGCACGGACTTTGCTGCCGGAAGGGCGTATTGTGCAGGTGCGCGAATGGGGGGTCCATTCCATATCCAACACGTGAGGCAAGGCGGCGCTGTCGCGCGGGACATGGCGGATGAACCAGCGCGCCTGCTCCGCAGCAGGGCGGCAGAAATAAAAATAGTGATAAGCCCCGCGTTTCACACCGGCCTGCCGGGCACCGCGCCAATGATCGCGGAATTTTGGATCCGCCAGATCGCCGCCTTCGGTCGCCTTGAGATAGGCAAAGCTGATACCTGCCGCCTTCGCCCGGCGCCAGTTGATGTCGCCCTGCCAGCGAGAGACATCGATCCCGTGGATCGGATAGGACCAGGGCGTGCGGCCCTTCCACGGGTGTGGATCACTGTCGCCAAATTTGGGATGGGTGATCAACCGCGCGCGCGCCTGTGCGAGGCTGGCAGCGGTCTCACCAGGTTGAACCGGCTGACCGATCGGCGGTGAAGGCGGCGCAACAGATGCTGTGCGTGACCCGCAGGCGGCCAGCGTCAACACTGCTGCAATCAACAGCCAAATTCTGCTCATACGGACCTGCCCTGATTTGTCCCGGATCTGCGTATGATACCACGCTTTGCCTCAGTAAAGCGCGACCGGCCAGTCAGAGCAATGATCAAGGCGTCCCCCTGCCGCGATCAGCAAAACACCGCGACGTCAGATCCATTTGGCCATTGGTGGCAGGCTCATCAGCACCGCATTGGCATCATGACCGGTCTCCAGCCCGAATTTAGTCCCGCGGTCATAGACAAGATTATATTCTGCATAGAGACCGCGATGGACCAGCTGGATGTCCTTTTCCGCTGCGCCGAACACCATGGGCCTGCGTTTTTCAACCAATGGCAGGTAGGCGGGAAGAAACGCGCGGCCAATGTCCTGCGTCAGGGCAAAGTCGGCCTCCCAATCACCACTGTTGCGATCATCCATGAAGATGCCGCCAACGCCTCGTGCCCGGTTGCGGTGGGGAATGTAGAAATACTCATCCGCCCATTCTTTCAGCTGCCCATAGAGCGTGTCCCCATGCGGTGCCAGATGCTCCTCTTGGGTGCGGTGGAAATGGGCGGTGTCCTCGTCATACTCAATACAAGGGTTGAGATCCGAGCCGCCTCCGAACCACCAGGCGTGCGGGGTCCAGAACATCCGCGTGTTCATGTGGACTGCGGGCGCATGGGGGTTCTGCATATGGGCGACAAGGGAGATACCAGAGGCCCAGAACCGCGGATCGTCCTGCATGCCTGGGATCCCCTTGCGGGCCGCCATGGCGGATTGTGCGCGAGCCCCCAGGGTGCCGTAAACCTCAGAGATGTTGACGCCAACCTTCTCAAACACCCGGCCACCGCGCATCACACTCATCAGGCCGCCGCCGGCATCGCTGCCATCCTCGGCTGTGCGCTTTGTCTCGCTGATCTCGAAACGGCCCGCCGTCTGATCACTGAAGGGGCCAGTGTCGTGGCTGTCTTCCAGCGCTTCAAAGGCCGCGACAATATCATCGCGCAAAGATTTGAACCAAGCCGCAGCGCGGGCCTTTTGGTCGATCATATCGGTGCTCATCTGGTCGCCTATGTCCGCAGGAAAGGGTAAAATGGTTTAATGAACCGGTACTGCAACCGTGTCCAGCAACGTGCGCCCACCATCCAATGTGACAATCTGTCCGGTCATGAAGGCAGCCGCGTCGGAGGCAAGGAACTGCGCTGCCTCGGTCAGTTCACTGGGCGAGGCAATCCGGCCCAGCGGCGTATGCCGTTCTATATCCTGCCGGTAAGCGCGATTGTCCTTGAGAGTGGCCTGCATCGACGCGCTCATAACCGAGCCAAAGGCAATGGAATTGACGCGTACCCGATGCGGCGCAAGCGACACCGACAGGGAGCGCGTCAGCTGATCGAGTGCGGCTGATGCCACGCAATAGGCCATGAGCTCCGGATGGGACCGACGCGCCGCTATGGAGGACAGGTTGATGATCGCGCCATTGGGTCCGCTGCTGTCGCGCTGCTCACCCTGTTTGATCATGCGTCGCGCCACCTGTTGTGACAGCCGCATGGTCGGCAGCAGAGTTTCATTGAGCAGCAATTCCATCGACTCATCTTCCGGGTCCAGTGGATCGGTCGGCACCACCTGCCGGGCGCCGTTGACCAGAATATCGACCTCATCAAAGGCATCAATGGTTGCCGACAGGAGATTGGCAATGGTCAGCCGTTCTCGCAGATCCCCGGCAAAATAGCGGATATTGCTCTCATCCGCTTGGGCGCCCAACTCACTCAGCAGGGCCTTTTCATCGGTATCGGCAAACATCACATTGGCACCAGCCGCAGCAAATTGCTTGCCTATGGCCAAGCCGATGCCACTGGCAGAGCCGGTGACGATGGCCGTTTTGCCGGAAATGGAAAAAGACATAAATGACCTCCGTCAGGACCGAGAGGATGGACCAGTGGCCAGCCTCATTTCTGCAACCTAGACTGCGGACAGAAACAAGGGAACCACCCTTTGTCGTCCGTCTGCGTCAGCGGCGATGACGGCGTGGGCGGCTGGCCTGCAGCACTTTAAATCGATTATCACCTGCGACCTCCGATACCGTAGCAAACTGTTCCGCAAGCGTGGCCTCATAGGGAAGATGCCGGTTGGCAACCAGCCAGAAGGCCCCGGCGGGCGCCAGCATCCCAGAGGCTGCTGTGATGAAGGCCTGCCCCAGCGATGGTTCCGCCGCGCGACTGGTGTGGAACGGTGGGTTGGAGATGACACAATCGACCCGCTCGGTTGTCTGCCAGCTGCGGGCATCCGCCCAGTGAAACTGGGCACGGGGATCGTTGATATTCTCCCGGGCGCAGCTGAGTGCGCTGTGGTCGGCTTCAACGAGATGCAGCGCCTGCACGGTCTCTCGTTGAAGAACCGCTGAGGACAGATACCCCCAGCCAGCGCCAAGATCGACCACATTGCGGCCGAGCTTTGCGGGCAGTGCGGCGACAAGCAGGGCCGAGGCCGGATCGACACCATCTGCGGAAAACACCCCCGGAGCGGTCTGAAACCCTCCGTCAATCTGCGTGGTTGCGACCTGCCAGTCGCTCAGGTCGGTGCCTGTCGCATCGAACCAAAACGCCTTGCCGTGAGCCTTTGAGATGGGTGCCGACACGTCACAGCGTGCGCGCAGTGCTTTCAGCACCGAATCGACACCGTCCGTCTTGCCGCCATCGACCAGAACAGGACCGTCGCTGAGCTCTGCGGCCTGCGCCAATAGGCCACGCGTCAGCGCCTTGGCACGCGAAAGGAACACAACCGCTGCCGCGAACCGCACCTCAGCAGGCAGCTCAGGCACGCAGTCATAGCCCCGCGCCGCAAGGGCGACATGATCCGGCGCAAAGGGCTGGACGATCAGCACTCGCTCTTTCGGCAGCGCCGACAGGTCTACATCAGAGGCGGGGTGAAACACCGCTATACGGCCGCTTTCGGGCACGGGAAAGCCACCCGTCTCGACGGCCAAGGACAGGCGAACAGACATCTAGGAGCCTCTTTTTATTCTTCTTTTTCCATCGTGCATTGCAGTGGATGCTGATGGCGGTGGGCAAAATCCATGACTTGTCCGACCTTGGTTTCGGCGATTTCATGGCTGAACACACCAACCACAGCGACGCCTTTTTTATGCACGGTCAGCATCACTTCAAACGCCTCGGCATGTGTCATGTTGAAGAAGCGCTCCAACACCATGACCACGAATTCCATCGGGGTATAGTCGTCATTCAGCAACAGCACCTTATAGCGCGGCGGACGCTGCGTTTTGGGTCGGGTCTTGGTGAGGACACCGAGATCGGTATCGTCATCTGAATGATCCGACATCATAACTGGCGTAGGCAGCATTGGCACAGACTTCCGATCGTGGATGGATTTTGGTGTCCCGCTTATATAGCCTTTCTGACGAAGAGGAAAAGGGATTGAGCGTGTCGGATTGACCCGAAAATTGACAACAATTGGCTTCGATGCTGATGATACCCTTTGGCATAATGAACGATTTTTCCGCATTACTCAGGATCGCTTTGCCGAGTTGCTGATGGACCACGTTCCGCAGGAGTTCGATTCGCAAGCTATCGGCGACCGTCTCTTAGCCGCGGAGAAGCAAAACCTTGGCCGCTATGGCTATGGCGTGAAAGGCTTCACGCTGTCGATGATCGAAACCGCCATTGAGGTGACGGATGCCCGCGTGCCGGCCTCCGTGATCCAGGAATTGATTGTCGCAGGCCAGTTGATGCTGTCCTATCCGATTGAGTTGCTGTCCAATGCGCAAAGCGCAGTGGAGGCCCTGGCTGACAGCCACCGGGTGGTGCTGGTCACTAAGGGCGATCTTCTGGATCAGGAGCGCAAACTGGCGCAATCCGGCTTGGGGGATCTTTTCGACGGGGTCGAAATCGTTTCGGAAAAAACACCACAGATCTATTCCGAGATTTTCGCCCGACACGGTGATGGCCCCGAACACGCAATGATGGTGGGGAACTCCATGCAATCCGATGTAGTGCCCATCATTGAGGCGGGCGGCTGGGGCACTTACGTTCCGCATGGCTTGGTCTGGGAGGTCGAATATGCCCCTGCTCCGGTTCACAGCCCGCGATATACCGAAATTGCCGATCTCAGCGCCTTGCCCACGCTAGTGGCGCGGATCAGTTAAGACGCCCCAGCCTCACCAAACGCCCCACGGCCCAACCCAATGGACACACCAATGCCTCATGCCGAAATCAAATACAGCAGCGATCTCGATCTTGATATCCCCGCGATCCTAGCTGAGATCGAACAGGTCATCCTGTCCCACGACGATGGTGCCGGCGATTGCAAGGGGCGCGGTTACCCGACCGACGCCTATCACCACACCCATGTTGCGGTGAAAATCTTCGTGCTGGTGAAGCCGCATCGCGATACAAATTTTTCCAACACGTTACTTGCGGCGCTACGGGCGGCAATCACGGCGCGAATCTCTGCCCCCTGTGCGTTTTCTCTGGAGCTGGCCTATACAGGTCCCTTCTATATCACCGGCCAGTATCACCCCTGAGGATGAGCCCTGCCAACGGCCCGGCAAGCCAGTCGGCAGAGCGGAGAAGAGCCAACAGACAGTGCCTTCACTCGCCCTTGTTGCATCCCTGCACCAGACGGCAGCGCACAACCGCCGAAGGCCACACCCTTTGCGACTTTTTTTGCTAACACTTCCTTAACCAACCGCCGATCTAGTGGGTACCTTCCGGGCATTCCACTAGATATCGGATCCTCGGACCAGATCGCGATTTCCCCTTAAAAACCTCACTGTTTATTCCGAAGTGACCCTGTGTTACGCTTTTTTAATACAGGCAAAAAACGTCAGTCGGAAAACCGGCGGCAAGAGGCAAAAATGGCAGATATCGTGCAGGTCAAGCGGACTCCGCTGATCCGCGCACCGCGGGCGTGTTCCCGTCTGGGGCGTTGGGTCTTGGGACTGGTTATTTTCCTATCGATGGTCGCAACTGCGCCACCCGGCGCGATGGCTGCGCCATATGCTGCAATGGTGATTGACGCTCGGACCGGAGAGGTCCTGCACTCGCGCAACGCCGATACCCGGCTGCACCCCGCCTCCCTGACCAAGATGATGACGCTCTACATCGCGTTTGAGGCGGTCCGCAACGGCGAGATCAGCCTTGATACCAAGGTAAAAATCAGCCGTAACGCCGCCTCCGAACAACCCTCCAAACTGGGCCTGAAAACCGGTCAGCGCATTGCTTTCCGTTACCTGATCCGCGCCGCTGCGGTGAAATCCGCCAATGACGCCGCCACCGCCATCGGCGAGACGCTGGCTGGATCCGAGGCCGCTTTCGCCCGGCGCATGACCCGCACGGCCAAGGCGCTTGGCATGTCGCGCACCACTTTCAAAAACGCCCACGGCCTGACCCAGAAGGGGCATATGTCCACCGCCCGCGACATGACAACGCTGGGGCGGCATCTGCTCTATGACTATCCCGAATACTACAACCTCTTCTCGCGCCGCTCGACGGATGCAGGCGTACGCAAGGTGCCCAACACCAATCGTCGCTTGCTGGCGGCCTACCGTGGCGCTGATGGAATCAAGACTGGCTACACCCGTGCGGCAGGTTTCAACCTCGTCGCCTCTGCCGAACGTGGCAATGAACGGGTCATCGCCACGGTTTTTGGTGGCAAATCCTCCACCTCCCGCAACGCTAAGGTGGCCGAACTGCTGGACCTCGGCTTTCGCCGGGCGCCCAGCCGCGCCAAACTCCGCCGCCCGACCCGCCCGCCATATCAGGGCAATCGGGGTCTCGGAACACAGCTGGCCAGCGCTGGCGACAGCACACCAAACGGTGCCGCGGGCAAAACTATCCGGGTTTCGGGTCTGGTAAAGACCAGCCTGCGTCCCAAGGGCCGTCCAGCCTCCGCCGCGCCTGAGGTTCCAACGCTACTGGCGGAGGCGCAAACAGACACCGCAACCGTCGATGCGCCAACCGTCGAAACACCAACCGCCGCAAGCGAAGAAGCTGCACCAAAACTGGATCGTGATGTGCTGCAGGCCAGCATCACCGCAGCGATTGCCGAAGCAGAAGTCATCGCTGCCGTGGCCGAGCAGGCCTCAGCCCCGATCGCCAAACCGCGCCCCTTTGTCGGGCTACGTCCGATGGCGCGTCCCGCGCGGCTGGCTGAAAACCAGACAACCGCAGAGCCGGAACCCGTGGTTGTCACCCGCCTGTCCACATCAGGCGGACGGTACTGGGGAATCAATGTAGGGCGCTACGGCAGCCGTTATCAGGCCGAAAAGGTGCTGTTGCGTACAGCCCTGGCCGAAATGGCCACCCTGGACGGTAGCCTGCGCAAAGTTGTCAGAACACCTCGTGGCTTTGATGCCAATTTCCTTGGCATGACCAAAGAGAGTGCGGCCCTCGCCTGCCGCCGCCTCTCTGCCCGCAATATCACTTGCGAAACGGTCGGTCCCTCCTGAGCGCGGGATCGCAGAGCCAACAGGAGAAGGCGCCCATGAGGCGCCTTTTCTTTTGACTGACAGCTCCCGGTTGGAAAGGCATTCTCAGGGTTTTGGGTGGTCGTCCCACTCATCGTTCAGGATACGGCGCGCGTCCCCTTCGGGGTCATCATATTGGTTCGAACGCACGGTATAGAGAAACCCGACAAGGCCAATGCCCCCCAAAAACAGGGATATCGGAATCAAATAGGTCAATACACTCATCAGAACTCTCTTGATCTGGGGCCGCAGTCGTGCGCGCAGTTCACTACCGCAGGCGCAGCGCGTTCAGGGACACTGTAATCGACGAGGTCGACATCGCCAAGGCAGCCACCAACGGGGTCGCCAAACCGGCGACGGCGAGGGGGACTGCAATCACATTATAAAGCGTTGCAATGCGGAAATTCTCACGAATGCGGCGAGTTGCCTTCTGTGCGACGCTGCAAGCCTCGGCGATCGGTGACAGATCCTGCCCCAGCAGAACAATATCGGAAGCCACCCGCGCGGCATCCAGCGCTGAGGCAGGTGAGATGGAGACATGGGCCGCAGCCAACGCTGCCGTGTCGTTAAGACCGTCGCCCACCATCAGCACCCGATGTCCCTGCTGCGACAACAACGATACCTGATCGCATTTGTCCTGCGGCAAGGCTGAGGCGATCCAGGTCTTGATCCCAAGACGCATCGCGAGATCACGAACCGCCCCCTCTGTGTCGCCGGAGATCAGCCGAACATCTTTGCCCACCTTCAAAAGCGCCTCAACGGCGTCAGCAGCCCCAGGCCGAAGATTGTCGGAAAACGTCAGAGCCCGTGGTGCGCCTGCGCCCCGATCAAGATAGGCCGCAGTCTTTTGTCCCGGCTCGGCTCCGACCCAGGCCGCGCGGCCAAGGCGCACCCGTTGCCCCTCATACAGGGCTTCACTGCCATATCCGGGAACTTCTTCCTGTGCGGTCACTGCGACGGCCTCGATCCCCGCCTGCTCCGCCGCGCAGCAGATTGCAACCGATAGCGGGTGGTCCGACCCCTGCGCCAATGCAAAGGCCAGCCTCTGGTCCGACAGCGACAAGTGGTCAAAATCGTCACAGCGTGGCTGCCCATTGGTCAGCGTACCGGTCTTGTCGAAAACGACGGTATCCACCTCTGCCAGACGTTCCAGCGCGGTTGCATGTTTGATCAACATGCCTTTCTTGAACAATCGGCCAGAGGCTGCCGTGGTCACAGCAGGTACCGCCAGCCCCAGCGCACAGGGGCAAGTTATGATCAATACAGCTGCCGCGATATTCAGCGCGACCCGCATGTCGAAGGTGAAGAGGTACCAGCCAAGGAAGGCCAGTCCTGACAGAATATGAACTCCCGGCGCATAAAGCTTCGCAGCACGATCCGCCAGTGAGGTATAGCGCGAGCGTCCGGATTCCGCGATGACGACAAGATCCGCCAGCTGATGCAGAGAGCTCTCATTTCCGACAGCTGTGGCACGGATTACCAAGGGACCGGTCAGATTAACCTCCCCTGCCGAAACCGAGCTTCCGATTTCGGCAAAAACCGGCAGCGTTTCACCCGTCAGCAAGGATCGGTCCAGTTCAGACTGCCCCTCCAGCACGACGCCATCCACGGGCATTCGCCCACCCGGACGCACAAGAATATGGTCATCGATGGACAGATCCGCGACAGCCACCTCCAACGGTTGCCCAGCCGAATCCAGACGCAGCGCACGCGGCACTTCCAGGGCGGCCAGCTCCTCCGCAGCAGACCGGGCGACCGCGCGGGTGCGATGATCCAGATACCGCCCGGCCAGCAGGAAGAATGTTAATGTCAGCGCCGCATCGAAATACGCATGCTCTCCGGAAAGGGAGGTCTCCCACAGAGATGTCAGCAGGGCCAGAACAATTGCCAGAACAATCGGCACGTCCATATTCAGTCGCCCCACTCGCAGGGCCTGCCATGCATTGCGGAAGAACGGCTGCCCCGCAAACAGGATCGCCGGAAAGGTGATCGCCGCCGAGATCCAA
This sequence comes from Phaeobacter sp. HS011, assembly GCF_018101215.1. Classification (NCBI taxonomy): domain Bacteria; kingdom Pseudomonadati; phylum Pseudomonadota; class Alphaproteobacteria; order Rhodobacterales; family Roseobacteraceae; genus Phaeobacter; species Phaeobacter sp. HS011. Next base: position 140,276 of record NZ_JAGEUF010000005.1, read on the forward strand.
TGGAACATATCGCGGGTTGCGTCGCTCGCCCCGGACCAGACCGAAATCGACAGCAGCATCACGTTCATAGAGGCAAAGAAAGCAACCGCCAACCGCATCAGCAGGTCACGACCGGCCTGATCTGTCTGGGTTGCACTCAGCGCGGCGAGGTCCAGCTCATGCGCCTCAAAACCCAAACGCTCCAAGACTGGTACGAGATCCAAGGCGCGGACCTCCGGGTCGGCCTCAATCAGCGCGCGTTTAAGTGTGAGGTTCACCCGCGCGCTCCGCACGCCCGGCACCGCATTCAGTCCACGCTCAACGGTAGAGATACAGGCCTGACAATGGATGCTGGGCAATGACAGCGCCAAGCGTGCCTCCGTCGGCGCCTGCTCTACTGTGCCATTTGGTGCAGCAACGCAGCCCGGACAGGCGGCAAGTTGGGGGCGGACGGCGGTGCTCATGGCTGTTTACCGCGCCACATGCAGAATGACACGCTGCGTGAACTCGGTACCGTCCTCCGCCCGGGCCACCATGCGAATGTTCCAGTTTCCAGCGCTCAACTCTGCGGGGGCGACATAAGCCGTGCCGTCGAACCGAAAATCAGGCGTCTGGTCGTCCTTCACATGGGTCGCACGACCAAGGGTCGCGTGCAACGCTGCCACCTCAACCGGCGCGCCATCAGCATCGGTGATTTCCAGTTTCACCTGATCGCCAACAGCCGAAGCATAGACGGACCAGCCCAATGCCTGCTGCGCATCGCGGCGGGCATCAAAGCTCTGACTGGCGACATAGCTGTTCTTCACTTCAAGCCCCGGAAAGGTGCGAACCGCATTGACCGCCAGCGCAATATTGACGCCGATGATCACAGTGAATGCGCCGCCAAAAACCATGAGCATGTGCCAGCCGGTGAATTGCCGTGGTGTTTTACCTTCAATCATTGCCCGCTTCCCCGCCCGTTAAAGCTGGTATCCTTATACGCGCGCTCTCCATTGTCGAGGTCGGCGACCCAAATTCGTACCGGCGTGCTGCGTGCAGATGCAGCGTTGGCGGTTTTTGGGGCCACTATATAGACCCGCTGAAGGAAGCTTGTATCCGCAGGTACGGTGACGACCGTGCCATCAATCCCCTCAAGATCGAGCTGCATCGCAGGCTCCCCCTTGATTGACAGCTCAAACGGGCGAGGTTCGCCGGTCTTGTTGCGCAATCGCACATCGTAGGTGTTGCGGATTGATCCGTTGGAGAGGGTCACAAAGGTCGGGTTGCGCACCGGAGCAACAGTCAATTCGATGTCAGAGCGGATAAACAGGGCAAACAACAGCGCCAGACCGACGCCCCCCCACAGGGCCGTATACATGATGGTCCGCGGCCGCAGGACGTGTTTCCAGATGTTCTTGGGCGGGTGGCCTGCCCGCTCATTCGCCTCATCGCTCAGCGCCATGTAGTCGATCAATCCGCGCGGCTTTCCGATCCGTTCCATCACGTCATCACAGGCATCAATACAGAGTGCGCAGGTAATACACTCCATCTGTTGCCCATCGCGAATGTCGATCCCCATCGGGCAGACATTGACGCAGGCCATGCAATCAATGCAGTCGCCATGCACCAGACCGGGCTCATCGGTCTTGCGAGGCTTGCCACGCGGCTCTCCGCGCCATTCACGATAGCCAACGGTCAGGGTATCCTCATCCATCATAGCGGCCTGAATACGCGGCCAGGGGCAGGCATAGATACAGATCTGTTCTCGGGCAAAGCCACCAAAGAGAAAGGTCGTGCCAGTCAGAATAGCCATCGTGGTATAGGCAACAGGGTGGGCCTGACCAGTCAGCAGATCACGCAGAAGGGTCGGTGCATCTGCAAAGTAGAACACCCATGCGCCCCCGGTCGCCAACCCGATCAGGAGCCAGACCACCCATTTGGTAATCCGCAGGCGCGCCTTTCTGAAATCCAGATTTTTCTGGCGGTGCAGGCGCAATCGCGCGTTTCGATCCCCTTCAATCCAGCGTTCCACCAGAATGAAAAGGTCGGTCCAGACAGTCTGCGGACAGGTGTAGCCACACCAGACACGGCCAAGCGCCGAGGTGAACAGAAACAACCCCAGCCCGGCCATGATCAGCAGGCCGGCGACGAAGTAGAATTCATGTGGCCAGATTTCGATCCAGAAGAAATAAAATCGCCGGTTGGCCAGATCCAGTAAAACCGCCTGATCCGGTAGTGCCGGCCCCCGGTCCCAGCGGATCCAGGGCGTCAGGTAGTAGATCCCCAGCGTCACCGCCATGATATACCATTTCAGGTTTCGAAACGGCCCGGACACACGGCGAGGGAATATCGGCTCACGGGCGGCATACAGGCTGGGGGCGGGATCGGAATCGCTCACGGACTCACTCCAAATCTTGCTTTGTTGCAGCGGTTGTCCCAGATGCGCCACGGACGAACCTTGACGTGGATCAAACGCATATACAGAACGCATCTTTGCCCCTACTCGGACGCCGTCAACCGGGCGCGGCATTCTGTCCCGAAACGCAATACACGCCATAAACACATATAATACAGTCGTTTACACATTGTTGCGACGAGCACCCCCGCGTCGCCGCGTCGCAGATGTGACACCAGAGCGCAGGCTTATTTACAGAGCACCTTCTCGCTACAGAAGAGTGTAGCGCGATCGCTGCGCGCTGGGTAGCGCGACGTTCGCCAGAACACATCGGCCCTGTCAGCCATCTGGGAGGATCAGGGCGTCGGCTTTTCAGGAAACGCGCGAACAGATCGAAAAGCCGACGCCGGGTCCGCCCCTGCAAAGCAGGAGAGCGAACTGGACAGTCATCGGCGCTGGAAAGGGCGAACCGATGGCATTGTCTCAAGAAGGGATATTACCCGGTTACGCTGCTTGGGTATTTGACAGGGATCAAAGACCCGTAAAATAGGGCACCCCAATTTTAGCTATCCGTGAACACCCGATCCGGAACATCCGGCTTCAGCCCCTTGTCACCGCCAGGCAAAGCCGGCACAGCCCCGCGCCGGATCGCTGCCACCCGGCGGTTCATCCAATGGCGAATGATGTTTCGATAGAGCCAGCCCCGCACCCCCGTGAGATCCTGCTGATGCTGGCCAAAGAACGCATCCGGACTGTCGAAAATACCAAGATCGGCATTGATCCCGGCTCTCTGAATATAAGTATCCCGTCCCTGCCACGTGATCATTGGCGCTTGCAGGCAATCGGTCCCCGCCCCATAGGCACATAACGACGTCCGACCCGGAAACGCTGCTTGCAACGAACCCAAGACCTGCTGATCAAGGATGAACCCCTCAAGATTGATCCACTGGGCGTCCAGACGAACCTCGACCCATGAATGCAGGATGCTGCGTGGCGCCATCCAATAAACCAGCTCAGGCACTATTCCGCGTTGTAGGCTCTTGTCTATGGTGAACCCGTGCAGTCGGCATGGGATACCAAGTGCGCGAAGCACTGCCATCAGCAATGTCGCTTTCGTGTTGCACTGACCATAGCCATCCGCAAGAACCAGAGAGGCTTGGCGCGTGTCCGCGACATTGTAGCCAAACAGGATCTCATCACGGACGTAGTCATAGGCTGCGCCGATCCGGTCATGAGGTGACAACCGCTGCCAGCCAAGTTCTGAGATCAACGCTGTTATCGCTGGCGCCTTGCTGTCTAGCATCGGAGTTACGTCAAGGAAACGGGTATCGGGCATGAAGTCACCTATTTAGCTGCCCACCCTTACTGCACTCTACAGCGGCTGTAGCTTCAAGCAGAAAATGAACCATGTGCCGACATATTGAAACGAAACGGGGCCACCCGAAGGCAGCCCCGCTTGATGCTGATGATATATGGAAGGGCGCAGCCTTACTCACCGCCACCCAATTGGTGCACGTAGGCGGTCACCGCACGGATCTGGGCTTCTGTCAGCCGCGCGTTCCAGTTTGGCATGACCCCGTAACGCGAGTTGTAAACGGTTTCGGTCAGTGTCGCGTGATCCCCACCATAGAGCCAAATGGCATCTGCAAGGTTCGGCGCGCCCTGAGAGCGGTCACCGGTGCCATCTTCCATGTGGCAAGAGGCACAATTATCCGCGAAGATCACTGCCCCCGGCGCGACCTTGTCGGCATCCTGAGGCTCACCCGAAAGAGACATCACATAGTTCACAACCTGATCAATCTCTTCCTTCTCCAGCAACTCATCCCGGCCAAAGGCTGGCATCTCCGAGTAGCGCGCATCGTCGCTCTCTTCGTTGCGGATACCATGGGCAATGGTGGCATGGATATCCTCCATCGACCCGCCCCAAAGCCAGTCATCATCCAGCAGGTTCGGGTAGCCTTTCGCCCCAGCCGCGCCAGCGCCGTGACACTGGGCGCACCAGGTCTTGAACACCGCAGAGCCAGCCGAGACCGCATAGCCGTTCAGCTCGGGATCGGTGGTAATAGATGCCAGCTCAATCTCCTCCAAACGGCTGTTGATTGGGGCGTTGGCCTCATTCACGGCTGCGATTTCTTCAGCGACCAGCGCTCTGGAATTCCAGCCCAGCACACCAGCCGTCGCCGATTGGATCCCCGGCCAGGCCGGGTAGGCAACGGTATAGCCGATGGCCCAGATAATGGTCGCATAGAAGGTCCAGAGCCACCACCGCGGCATCGGATTGTCGAATTCCTCGATCCCGTCCCAGCTGTGGCCGGTGGTATTCGGGTCGTCCTCGAACTTCTTCACTTTCTTGCTCATGACCGCGCCTCCTTGGCTTTACCCATTTCTGGGGCGGGTTTGTCTTCGTGCCGGAAGGGGATGTTGGCGGTATCCTTGTAAACCTTGGAGCTGCCCGGGCGAAACGCCCAGACCACCACGGCTAGGAAGAATACAAACAGGAAGAGTAGCATCCAACTGTCGGCGAATTCCCGAAGCAGAGTATAAATGTCCATGTCTGCCTCCAATCAGCGGTTGGCGACGGGGGTAAAGGTCGAGAAATCAACCAAGGTCCCCAGCATCTGCAGATATGCGATCAAAGCATCAGCTTCGGAGATCCCGGGCTGACCGTCGAAGTTCCGAACGCTGACCTTCTCGCCATAGCGCTCCAGCAGGCCGTCATAATCGGCATCAGGATTGCTTTGCGCACGAAAGTCTGCCCGCGCATTCTCCAGCATAGTGTCGGAATACGGCACCCCGACAAAGGCATTCGCCGCCATCACGTCACCGATGTATTCGCCATCAATACGGTTGTTCTCAAGGAAGCCGTACTTCGGCATCACGGATTCCGGCACCACCGATTGTGGGTCGCGCAGGTGATCGACATGCCATTCGTCCGAATAACGCCCGCCCACTCGAGCCAGATCCGGGCCGGTCCGCTTGGACCCCCACTGGAACGGGTGGTCATACATCGACTCTGCTGCCAGCGAATATGGTCCATAACGTTCGACCTCATCGCGCATCGGACGGATCATCTGACTGTGGCAGACGTAGCACCCTTCGCGGATGTAGATATCACGCCCGGCCAGCTCCAGCGGGGTGTAGGGACGCATGCCCTCCACCTCTTCGATGGTGTTTTCCAGCCAGAACAGCGGCGCGATCTGAACGAGGCCACCGATGGTGACAACCAAGAAGCTGCACACCAGAAGGAGGGTCGCGTTGGTCTCGAGGATTTTGTGTTTGTCGAGAATTCCCATTGCTCGGGCCCTCCTTATTCAGCAGGGACTGCGACGGTCAGGCTGGCCTCTTTGGCCGGCGCACGCCGTACAGTCATCCACAGGTTGTAGCACATGATCAGAGCACCAGCGAGGAACATGACCCCACCCAGAGCGCGCACCACGTACATCGGGAATTTCGCAGCCACCGTGTCGGCAAAAGAGTTCACCAGGAACCCGTTGGCATCCACTTCACGCCACATCAGGCCCTCCATGATGCCGGTCACCCACATGGATGCCGCGTAGAGAATGATGCCGATTGTGGCCAACCAGAAGTGCCAGGACACCAAGCTCAGGCTGTAGAGACGCTCACGTTTCCACAGGACCGGCACCAGGAAGTACAGCGCACCAAAGGTGATCATGCCGTTCCAGCCAAGCGCGCCGGAGTGAACGTGACCAATGGTCCAGTCGGTGTAATGCGACAGCGAGTTCACGGCACGGATCGACATCATCGGACCTTCAAAGGTGGACATGCCGTAAAAGCCGATCGAGATCACCATCATCCGGATCACCGGGTCGGTGCGCAGCTTGTCCCAAGCGCCAGACAGAGTCATCAGGCCGTTGATCATGCCACCCCAGCTGGGCATCCACAGCACGATCGAGAACACCATACCAAGGGTCGAGGCCCAATCCGGCAGCGCGGTGTAGTGCAGGTGGTGCGGACCAGCCCAGATGTACAGAAAGATCAGTGCCCAGAAGTGGATGATCGACAGCTTGTAACTGAACACGGGGCGTTCTGCTTGCTTCGGCACGAAGTAGTACATCATGCCAAGGAACCCCGCAGTCAGGAAGAAGCCCACAGCGTTGTGGCCGTACCACCACTGCACCATTGCATCCTGCACGCCCGACCACATGATCACCGATTTGGAGCCCCAGATGCTGACAGGGATCGTCATGTTGTTGACCAGATGCAGCATCGCGACGGTCACGATGAACGCAAGGTAGAACCAGTTTGCCACATAGATATGCGGCTCCTTGCGCTTGATCACGGTGCCCAGGAACACAGCCAGATAAGCCACCCAGACGATGGTCAACCAGAGATCAACGTGCCATTCCGGTTCCGCATATTCCTTGGACTGGGTCGACCCGAACAGATAGCCGGTCGCCGCCAGCACGATGAACAGCTGATAGCCCCAGAACACAAACCACGCCAAGTTACCGCCCCAGAGACGGGCGGCCGAGGTACGCTGCACCACGTAGAATGAGGTCGCAATCAGCGCATTGCCACCGAAGGCAAAAATCACCGCCGAAGTATGCAGTGGCCGCAGCCGCCCGAAATTGGCCAGGCCTTGCGCCCACTCGAAGTTCAGGACCGGAAAGGCCAGCTGGAAGGCGATGAAGACACCGACCAGAAACCCAACCACGCCCCAGAACGCCGTTGCCACCACACCGGCGCGCACGACACTGTCAAAGTATTCGCCCTGTAGCGACCCCGTTGCAATCACAGGCTCATCGGTGTGTCGAAGGGTGTATAGAAACAGCCCGCCAGCCACGATCATGATGATGATCGCATGAACCTGATAGGCCAAATCCCGCGCGTAATTGGTCGCGATCATCGCAAAGAGCGTGACCAAACCAAGCACGATTAGCTTGATATAATTAGACATCTTGCGTCCCTTTTCCTTGCCCGACACGATTCTCTGGCCCGCGTCAGACAGTTTTTTCTGAGCCTTAAATGCAAAACTGCGCAGAACAACGCCTTGATCTGTATCAAGACAGTTTGCCGCAGAATGTGAGATGCACCTTCATAATGACGCAACTCGCGGCACAACCACAAGTTCGTTGCAGTCGCCCATACACATGCGAGGTTAATATGTCCTACAAGACACTGCTGACTGTCCTGACCACCCCCGCAAACACCGAAACGCAGCTGGAGCAGTCGATCTCGCTGGCCCGGCTGGCCGATGGCCATGTCGACGCGCTCTGCCTCGGTGTAGATCGCACGCAGACGGGGTATTATTATGCGGGTGCCAACGCGATGGTGCTGCAGGAAACCCTCGCCCGCGCCAAAGAAGAGGTTAACGCTATCGAAGCAACAGCGACGAAGCGGTTGGCGCAATCCGCGGTCGGCTTCAACGTTGAGACAGGCGTCGCACAGATGGCTGATATCGGACGCCACGTTGCGCGGTTGGCGCGGTTTTGTGATCTTGTGGTGCTGGGACAACCCTATGGCAAGGATCGCCCCGCCGAGGCTGAGGCCATCGTCGAAGCTGCCCTCTTTGAAGGCCGCGCACCTGTGCTTGTGGTGCCGGATGATGCGCCTCTGCCAGCGCAGCCAAAAACCGTATTGGTCGCCTGGAACGAAAGCATCGAAGCAATGACCGCCATTCGCAAGGCACTGCCAATGCTACAGGCAGCGGATGTGGTGCGCGTCGTTGTCATCGACCCGCCGCAGCACGGGCCGGAACGCTCAGATCCAGGCGGGCTGCTGTGTCAGATGCTGTCGCGCCATGGGGTCAAATGCGAGATTGATGTGCTCAGCAAGACGATGACACGTGTCTCAGATGTGCTGAACCGGCATGCGGTCGATACAGCTGCAGATCTGATCGTGATGGGGGCCTACGGGCATTCCCGTTTCCGCGAGGCGATCCTGGGCGGCGCAACCCGCAACATGCTGGAGAAGGCAAAAGTGCCGGTTATGATGGCCCATTAAGGCAGGGACGCAGGTACAGAGGGGGCGACACATTCGCCCCCTTCGCCTCCTAGAGAGGTGGTCAGATCAGGCAACCGCCGTCGCTGTCATCTCCTGCCTCCTCCATAAGGCGCCCCATGTCAGGCACGGTCACATGGCGCTTGCCCTCCAGTTCGATCACACCGTCCTTACGCAAGGCAGAGACCTGCCGACTGACGGTTTCCAGCGTCAGCCCCAGATAGTCTGCCATGGCCTCGCGGGTTAGTGGCAGATCAAAAACGCGTCGGTTGCTATCCTTATGGAGCTGCAAGGAGGCATCGCGCCGCGCCAGGATGGACAACAAGCTTGCAATCTTCTCGCGCGCTGTTTTACGTCCCAGAACCAGCATCCATTCCCGGGCAGCGTCCAGCTCGTCCAATGTCATCTCAAGCAGACGATGCGCAACATGCGGAGTTTTGGCCATCATCTCCTCAAATGGTTTCTTGCGAAAACAGCACATGACCACGGTTGAGGTTGCCACCACATTATAGGCAGCCGTATCGCGCCCGGGTCGGCCAACAAAATCGCTGGGCAGCAGCAGACCGACCATCTGGGTCCGCCCGTCCTCCATGGTCTGCGTCAGGGTTGCGATCCCCGAAACGACGGAGCCGACAAAATCCATCCGGTCGCCGGACCAGGTGATGGGTTGGCCGGCATCATAGGTGCGGTAGTACTTGATAGAATCCAGCACCTCCAATTCGTCCGCATCACAGCGCGCACAAACGGCACGATGACGAATAGGGCAATCGCCGCAATTGACGTTCTGAATGGTAGGAGCGTTCATGAGAGGTCCGATTTGATCTGCACTAAGGCTAATGCTCACCTTCCGGTGACAATTTATACATCCGTCGCGCAAATCACAATTGGCGACGCGGCGTTTGTTGGAGCAACACCGAGGGAATGTATCCGTCGTCGCCTACAGCGATCGCAGTTCCCCCCTTAACAATGACAGGGGCTTATCCGCTTCGCAGGGCCATGGGCCGTGGCTCCCTGATCGGATGTGCCATACTGTCGCGACGATCCAAGCTGCCGATCTGCGAAACCGCGAGATGATTTTGCGCGAACCGCCGTTATCCGGCCGCAGCAAGAAGTTGCTGCGTGTAGAGATCCGATGGATTGTTAAACAGCTCAGCCGCTGAGCCAGCCTCAACCACATCACCTTGCTTCATCACGATCATCTTGTGCGACATGGCCCGCACTACATTCAGATCATGTGAGATGAAAAGATACGCAAGCCCATACCGCTCCTGCAGGTCGCGCAACAGATTGACGATCTGAACCTGCACCGTCATGTCCAGTGCCGAGGTCGGTTCATCCAGAACCACCAGTTTAGGTCGCAGCACCATCGCCCGCGCAATCGCAATCCGCTGCCGTTGACCACCTGAGAATTCATGCGGATAGCGGTCCATAAATGCCGGATCCAGCCCCACCTCACTCATCACCTCAGCAACCAGATCCCGCGGATCACGGTCCTGATCTACGTTGTGAATAGCCAAACCTTCGGCAATAATCTGAGCACAGGTCATCCGCGGGCTGAGCGCCCCAAAGGGATCCTGAAACACGATCTGCATATCTGCCCGCAACCGGCGTAAATCACGGGTCGACCATTGCCGCAGATCCTGTCCCTGAAACTCAACTCGCCCCTCCGAGGCGATGAGACGCATAATGGCCAACGCCAACGTGGTTTTGCCGCTGCCGCTTTCGCCAACAATGCCCAACGTTTCACCCGCGCGGACTGACAGAGACGTCGGATTGACCGCCTTTACATGGCCGACGGTACGTTTCAGAAAACCTTTTTGAATGGGAAACCAGACCTTCAGATCTTCGGTCCGGATTAGCTCCTTCGCGTCCTGTGGCACCGGTTGAGGCTGGCCGGTCGGCTCCGCATCCAGCAGTTTGCGCGTATAAGGATGCTGCGGATTGGCAAAAATCTCAGCCGTTGGGCCACTTTCAACGATCTCACCGGCCTGCATAACGCAGACGCGATCCGCGATCCGGCGCACAATGCTCAGATCATGAGTAATGAACAGCAACCCCATACCCTCGCTGGCTTTCAGATCCGCAAGCAGGTCGAGGATCTGCACCTGAATAGTGACATCAAGGGCGGTTGTCGGCTCATCGGCGATCAGGATATCGGGTTTGTTGGCAAGGGCCATGGCAATCATCACCCGCTGACGCTGCCCGCCGGAAAGCTGATGCGGATACGCGTCGAGACGGGTCTCCGCGTCCCGGATACCAACCCGGTTCAGCAGATCCACAATCCGCTCCCGTGCCGCTGCACCGCCCAGCCCCTGATGCAAGGCAAGGGACTCCGCCAACTGTTTCTCAATCGTATGCAGCGGGTTGAGAGAGGTCATCGGCTCCTGAAAGATGAAGCTGATATCGTTGCCTCGCACCTGCCGCAGATGGCGCTCACTGGCGCCGACCATCTCGGTACCATCATAGGTAACGGAACCGCTCACTGTGGCGCTATCGCCCAGCAGTGAGACCGTCGACAGCGCCGAAACCGATTTGCCAGAGCCGCTCTCCCCCACCAACGCGACCGTTTCCCCACGACCCACGGAAAAAGAGACACCGCGTACCGCCTCCGTCACCTTACCATCCTGGCGAAAGGAGACACGGAGATCCCGGACATTCAGCAACGGGTTGGATTGTTCAGTTACAGTCATCGAATTGCCCATAGGTTAGAACATCTGCCTGTTGCACTGCATCTCGCACGAAACAGATCATCCATTCGTCTCTGTTGTGCATGTTAGGGCCTGATCTGATCACGAAAATGTCTTTCTCGGATCGAATGCATCGCGCACCCCCTCAAAGATGAAGACCAGCAGCGACAGCATAATAGCAAAGGTAAAGAAGGCGGTGAACGCCAGCCAGGGCGCCTCCAGATTCTGCTTGGCCTGCAATGTCAGCTCACCCAGCGACGGCGCGGAGGATGGCAAGCCAAACCCGAGGAAATCCAGCCCCGCAAGCGTTCCGATGGTGCCGGTCACGATGAACGGCAGAAATGTCAGGGTCGCAACCATTGCATTCGGCAACATATGGCGGAACATGATGGTCATGTTGCCAACCCCCAATGCCTTGGCCGCACGCACATATTCCAGATTTCGCGCGCGCAGGAACTCCGCCCGGACCACACTGACCAACGCTGTCCAACTGAACAGGATCATCAGCACAACCAGCAGCCAGAAACTGCGTCCCAGAATGGCGAACATGATGATGATAACATAGAGCTGCGGGATGGAGCCCCAGATCTCAATCACCCTTTGAAAAATCAGGTCAAGCCAGCCACCAAAGAACCCCTGAACAGCGCCCGCCGCAATGCCCACCAGGGTGGCGGCTCCGGTGACCATCAGCGTGAACAGGATCGACAGGCGAAAACCGTGAATGACGCGTGCCAACACATCGCGCTTGGTATCATCCGTCCCCAACAAGTTTTGCCCATTAGGTGGCAGAGGTGCCGCGCCGGGGCGGTCGACCGTGGTGTTGAAAGAATAGGGGATCGGCGGCCAAATCGCCCACCCTTCCACAAACCCCTCCGCCGCAAACGTGCCGGTTTCGATCTCTTCCAGAATACCTTCGGGATCATCAAAGCAGTCCTCAACACCGCCAGAGGCAATCAGACATTGCACCTCCGGATCACGGTAGGCCGCCTCCGTCTGGAAATCCCCGCCAAAAGCCGTCTCCGGGTAGAAGTTGAATACTGGCGTAAAATATTCTCCCCGGTAACTCACCAACATCGGTTTGTCATTGGCAACAAACTCGGCAAATAGCGAAATCCCGAACAGAACGGAAAAAATCCAAAGCGACCAGAAAGCCCTGCGATTGCGGCAGAAATTGCTCCAGCGGCGCTGGTTGAGCGGGGACAATGCCATCTGTCAGCCCTCTCTCTTTTCAAAGTCGATACGCGGATCGACAATCACATACATGATGTCGGAGATAATCCCGACCACAAGGCTCATCAGTCCGAAAATAAACAACGTGCCAAAGATCACCGGATAATCACGCGCCACCGCGGCCTCAAACCCCAGACGCCCCAGACCATCAAGCGAGAAGATCGTCTCGATGATCAGGCTTCCGGAAAAGAACACCCCGATGAAGACGGCCGGAAAGCCCGCGATCACGATCAGCATCGCGTTGCGGAATACATGACCATATAGCACCTTCCGCTCGCTCAGCCCCTTGGCTCGGGCGGTCATCACATATTGCTTCTTGATCTCATCCAGAAACGAATTTTTGGTCAGAAGTGTCAGCGTAGCAAAGGCCGAAATGGTCGAAGCCACAACCGGCAGCGTGATGTGCCAGAAATAGTCGACGATCTTACCAAAAAGGCTCAGGCTCTCCCAGTTGTCAGAGGTCAGCCCCCTCAGCGGGAAAATCTGCCAATAGGAGCCACCGGCAAACAGCACTAAAAGCAGAATCGCAAACAGGAAGCCGGGGATTGCATAGGCCGCGATAATCAGACCACTGGTCCATGTATCAAATCGGCTACCGTCCCGGAGCGCCTTGCGAATACCCAGCGGGATGGAGATCAGATAGGCGATCAATGTCGACCACAGCCCGAGCGAGATCGACACCGGCATTTTCTCCATAACCAGATCCATCACATCGATCTTGCGGAAATAACTCTCACCAAAGTCAAAGCGCATGTAATTGCCGAGCATGAGGACAAACCGCTCCAACGGCGGTTTATCCAAACCATATTGCTGCTCCAGCTCCGCGATCAACTCAGGCGGCAGCCCTTGTCGGCCTGCGTAATTGTCATTGGCTGCGACGGCCTCCCCGCCAGCGTCACCACCGCCGCCTGCAAACCCTTCGAACACATCGCCGCCGCCTTCCAGCTGCGCGATCATCTGCTCGACCGGTCCGCCCGGTACAAATTGCACCAGCGCGAAATTGATAACGAGGATCCCGAACAGCGTCGGGATCACCAGGAGAAAACGTCTAAGGATATAGGCTGCCATGTCAGGCGCTTACCGCAACGCGCCGGAGGATTTCAATGCCGCTTCTTTCTCGGCGTTGACCCACCAGACATCGCTCAATCCCAGGTCAAACAGCGGCAAGGTCTCTGGCTGCTCATAAAAGTTCCAATAGGCCACCCAATTCACATCCAGATACCAGGTTGGAACCATAAACCGCTTGGCTCGCAGAACGCGGTCCAACGCACGCACATTGGCATAAAGCTCTTCTTGGTCTTCCGCCTTCACGATGGCACCGATCAGCGTATCAACCGCTGGATCGGCTATCCCCGCCGGGTTGAACACTGAGAACTCATGCGCGTCAGACCCAAACTGCTGATAAAGCCCGGTCGAGGGTTGCAGGTACTTTGGATAGGCGTAGGTGATCATATCAAAGTCTTTTTCACGGCGACGGCTGGTATATTGCGCGAAATCGACCCGATTAGAGATGGCATCTACCCCCATCTGCCGCAGATTGGCGATATAGGGCTGGACGATCCGCTCAATCGTGGGCGAATCGATCAGGAATTCCAGTTTCAGCACCTCACCCTTGGCGTTGCGGCGCAGCCCGTCATCGCCAACAGCCCAGTCGGCCTCATCCAGCAGTTTCATCGCCCGGCGAAGGTTGCGCCGATCCGCTGGCCGCGCAGGTTTTGAGCTATGCGCCATCACCGGTTCGCTTGTCAGCAGCGCCGGATCAATCTGGTCACCCAGATCCTGCAGCACCTCCAATTCGCGTCCCTCTGGCAGCCCCTTCGCTTCAAGAGCCGAATCCTGCCAGAACGAATGGCGCTGCGCGAACAGCCCATATTGCAGGCTGTCATTGGTCCATTCAAAATTATAGGCAAGCTGGATCGCCTCACGCACGCGGGGATCCTGAAATTTGGGGCGCAAGAGGTTCATCACAAACCCGCTGGCTGCCGGAACATTGCCGTCGGGGAATTCCCCCTTCACTACATCGCCCTCTTTGACCGCGTCGAACCCATAGGCAGTGGCCCAGCTCTTAGAGCTGTTTTCCGGGCGCATGGTATAGACCCCGGCCTTGAATCCTTCCATCGCGGCAACACTGTCCCCAAAATACTCGATGCGAATCCGATCATAGTTGTGGCGCCCGACATTTACATTCACGTCATTGCCCCAGTAATCGGGATTGCGTTTGTAGACGATGCGCTGGTTCACATCCGCGCTTTCGAGCACATACGGGCCAGACCCGATCCCAGGATCCAACCGCGGCTCATCCAGACGACGGTTCTCCGGGTCTGCCTCAAACCATGACTTGGAAAACACAGAGGTCCCTGCCACCTGCGTGATCATCGCCCGGCGCGGAAAGTCCGGTGAGAAATAGAATTTCACCCGATGCGGCCCCAACACTTCGGCCTTGGGAATGCGTTTTTTGACGGCCTCAGCATAGGACTTCAGCCCCTGCTCCAACAGCAGGTTATGCGAGAAGACAACATCCTCTGCCGTCACCGGCGTGCCATCGGAAAACCGTGCCTCAGGGCGCATGTTGAAAATCACCCAGTCCTGACTCTCCGGATATTCGAGGCTCTCGGCCAGCAGCCCATAGTAAGATCCCGGCTCGTCATAGGATCCAATCATCAGCGATTCAAAATGATCGGCCGACATGGCGCCTCCACGCCCCTTGCGGGTGTAGGGGTTCATACTGTCAAAGGTGCCCACCGCCGAGAGAGACAGCTCGCCGCCTTTCGGGGCCTCCGGATTGACGTAGTCAAAATGGGTAAAGCCTTCGGGATATTTCAACTCTCCGAATTCAGTGAAGCCGTGGCTTTTGATCACCCGCTCCTCAGCAAATGCCAGCGAGACCGTCAGCGCGCATATGATGAGCGCGGCAAACCCTGCCATCATGATGCGAAAAAATGGTTGCGGATCAACCACTCGAGCCGAAATGGCGCGGCGCGGTGCGGTGGGCGTCTTCATCTGCCAATACCTCCATTGTCCGGCGTTCGCTGCCAGGATCATTGTCTGACCCAAAGCTAAGCGGCTGCCCCCCTAACATTCAAGTTCAGATTGGCTGAATTTCCCGTGTGTCAAGAAACAGGAGGGCATGAACCCGCCGACTCGCGTTCAAACCTGATCACTTCTGCGCCGCCCACGCCTCAGAACGAAAAAGACCGCGCTGAATAGCGCGGTCTCTTCGTTCTGTCATAAGGCGACAAAATCAATCGTCGAGGCTATCGAGATAGGCGATCAGGTTCACCCGATCCTTCTGCTTCTTCAGCCCGCTAAAGCTCATGGTGGTGCCCGGCGCATATTGCGACGGTTTGGTCAGGAAGGCATCCAACTCTTCTGCGGTCCATTCGCCGCCAAGACCGGCCAGGGTGGCAGAGTATCCAAAGCCATCCGCAGCGGCGATCGGGCGATCAACCACCCCATATAGATAGGGACCGGTGGCGTTTTCACCGGCTTCGAGTTTGTGGCAGGCGGAGCATTTCTTGAAGACCTTGGCACCTTTGCCAACATCTGCTGCGGCCATCAGTTCGCCGAAGTCTACGACTTCAGCAACTTCTTCCGCACCTGCCTCTTCCACTTCAATCACATAAGAAGCCTCGCCGTGGCTTTCGGTGTGATAGAGTTCCTCTGCGGCCCATTTGCCCAGGAGGAACACGAGGAACGCGCCGCAAACGCCTGCGGTCGCTTTGGTAAGGGTCATCGTGTCAAACATGATCGCGAGTCCATTTCAGCTGTCTGGGAGGGTGTCTAAGGCTTCCCCTCTCAAGTGGCAAGGTATAGACAGCGCGACGAAACGCCCGTTTTTTGAAGTTTTGCACGGATGTCGCAGTTATGACCCAGAGAATTGCCATTCAGGGGGAGCTTGGCTCCTACAGCCACGAAGCCTGCCGCAAGGAACGTCCGGACATGGACGTGCTGCCTTGCCGCAATTTCGAGGACGCCATTAACGCTGTACGCAGCGGTGCGGCTGAACTGGCCATGCTTCCGGTGGAGAATTCCACCTATGGGCGTGTTGCTGATATTCACCGCCTGTTGCCGCACAGCGGCCTTCACATCATCGACGAAGCCTTTGTGCGGGTTCACATCAATCTTCTAGGCGTTCCTGGCGCCCAGCTTGAAGACATCAAAGAAGCGCATTCGCATCTGGTGCTGCTGCCGCAATGCGCCCGTTTTCTGAGCGAAAATAACATCCACGGGCGTGTCAGCCCCGACAATGCCCGCGCCGCCCGTGACGTGGCTGAACAAGGCGACAAGAGCCACGCCGCGCTGGCCAGTGAACTGGCGGGCGAGATCTACGGCCTGGAGGTGCTAGCCCGCCATATCGAGGATCATGGCAATAACACCACCCGCTTTCTGACCATGTCGCGCGACCCGAATACGGAGCGCCGTGGAAACCATGGCATGATCACCAGCTTCGTGTTCCAGGTCCGCAACATACCCGCCGCACTTTACAAGGCGATGGGTGGCTTTGCGACCAACGGCATCAACATGACCAAACTCGAGAGTTACATGGTCGATGGGTCCTTCACCGCGACTCAGTTCTACGCTGATATTGATGGCCATCCGGACGATCCGAACGTCCGCCTCGCCATGGATGAACTGGCCTATTTCACCACCAACATCGAAATCCTGGGCGTTTACCCGGCGAATGATGATCGTTTCTGAGCTGTAGCCGACGTCAGGCGG
The DNA here is from genome assembly GCF_018101215.1 of Phaeobacter sp. HS011. Taxonomy (NCBI): domain Bacteria; kingdom Pseudomonadati; phylum Pseudomonadota; class Alphaproteobacteria; order Rhodobacterales; family Roseobacteraceae; genus Phaeobacter; species Phaeobacter sp. HS011. The sequence goes on from NZ_JAGEUF010000005.1 coordinate 157,226, forward strand.
AGCGACCGACCCGGTCTTCGGTCTGTTTGGCAAATTCGGAGACGCGTTTCTTGAAGCCGCGGTTCAACTTGCTGCGCGCCAGTTTCAAGGACTGGACCATCAAACGACCCGACAGCGTCTTGGGTGTCAGAGATAGGGTTACCGACAAGCGGGTGCGCTGCGGCGACAGGGCCAGCAGCTCGACATCCATCGCGCCATCCATGCCGCTGCCTGTGCCAGTCAGCACCATTTGCGTCACCGGCTCATAGGTGCTGAGCGAGAGATGCAGATTGCGTTTTTTGCCGCGAAACTGGAACTCTATCTCCCAGGCCAGCCCGTTTTCAGGGTGATGAACATCCCCCATCCGCTGCACATCGACACCCCGACGCAGCGCCATACGCTCCATGTTTTCGAAGTCCGAAATCGATCCAAAGACTTCTGCAATTGGTGCGTCGATGTCTTCTTTGCTGGAAAAATCCATGGGCGTCCTGTTGTTACAGCGGATCGGAAAATCCGATGGCGATCTTGTACTGACTGATACTATTCGTCTCAATCCAGTGTATCTGCAAGCCAGTTCTGCAGCAGAAAATGTGCAATTGCGCCCTTGCGAGGCTGGCGAATATCAGGGTGCGTGCCTTCGAATATCGCCATCATATCCTGACGCGAGACCCAGATCGCATCTTCGATCTCTTTAGGATCGATGGTGATCTCACGTCCCAATGCCTCACCCGCGCAACCGAACATCAGCGACATCGGAAACGGCCAGGGCTGACTGGACAGATAGCTGACGGCACCGACCTTCACACCGGTTTCTTCCGCAGTCTCACGTCGCACAGCGGCCTCCAGTGTTTCCCCAGGCTCTACAAAACCGGCGAGGAGGGAGTACATCCCATCGGGCCACCCAGGCGACCGCCCGACCAGCACCGCATCCCCATGCGTAATGAGCATGATGACAACCGGATCAGTGCGTGGAAAATGCGCCGCTCCACAGCTGGGGCAGACCCGCTGCCACCCCCCCTGAGCAATATCGCTTTTGGCGCCACAGCAGGCGCAATACCCATGCGAGTGATGCCAGCCAAACACCGCCCGTGCAGTCGCCGCCAGTTCTGCCTCCTCGCGGCTGAGCTGGGCCATGATGCGTCGCAGCTCAACAAAACCGGTCTCCTGCGGCAGATCCGGATGCCGCTGTTCACTGTTATCCACAAAGGCGCGCAACGCCATATCGTCAAGGTTGTCAGGCTGCCAATCACTGATATCAACCGAGAACCTTGCCCGCCCTGCCGTACAGATCCCGAGGAAGACAGCAGCCACCGCCGCGCCCTTCGCCACGGGATGATCGGACCGGACCCAGGCCAAAGCCACCGGCAGAATCCCCTTATCCGATGCAACGGCGACCTCTGAAGGCAGAGAGCACAATGGCTTTCCGCGCCAGATCAACAGGATACGACAGTCCCCGCCACTCCAGAGCGCAGCCAAAGCCGCGGGATCATCCCGCAGATGCGCGGCCCGGTCCAAACCACTGCCACCAAATGTCACATGTTCTGCCTGTCGCATCGCCCGCCCCGCTCTTTCGTCTGCACACAGATGTGCCACAGCACCTGAATCCGTCAGAGACGCGCAACCTTAAGGTGAAAAGTTGTTTCCTCTGCGCCACAGTGGCCTAGAAATATCCTAACCACTCGCCGTAGGTGAAAGCCGTAAATCCATAGCATCTCAAGAGGAAAGCAACGCGATTGAATAGAATTCTAAGCAATAAGCGGCTTTCGAGTGTCACATTTGATTGCTTCAAAGAGGCAATCAGGCTTGTTAATAAATTGGCAATCAACGCCACCTCGGGAATTACCGTGCGACCTCTAAGAAACGCCACATGACAGGATCGGACCAAGCCGAGGACAGTAAGGTCGGATCCCTGCGCATTCTGGCGACCACTGATCTTCACGCAAACCTGCTCAGTCACGATTACTATTCCGATAAACCTGATCCTGCGCAGGGTCTGTCACGCGTGGCCACGCTGATCGCCCAGGCGCGCCACGAAGCCGCAGACAACGGTGCTGTCACTCTGCTTTTAGACAATGGCGACAGCATTTTCGGAACCCCGATTGCGGAGCGCCCGCTGGAGCTTAGCGATATCCGCCCTGCGCCGGTTGCGCGCGCGTTTGATCTGCTCAGCTACGACGCCATCGGCCTTGGAAATCACGACTTCGATTTCGGGTTGGATCAGTTGCGGCAGGCACTATTGCGGATCAGCTGCCCGGTACTCTGCTCAAACATGCGGGCGCTGGACCCGCAGCTGTCCCTTCCGTTCTGCCAATCCACCGTGCTCGAACGCGCACTCCCGGATACCTCAGGCACACCGCCGCTGCGCATTGGCCTGATCTCAGTTCTGCCGATGCAGACACTCAAATGGGCGGCCCATCAACTTCAAGGTAAAGTCACGATCGACGACATGGTGCAATCCGCACGCGATCATGCCGCTGCCTTACGCGAACAGGGCTGTGACGTCATCGTGGCGCTCGCTCATACCGGGATCGGCGAAGGACACGCAACCTACGGCATTGAAAACGCCCTCCATCAGCTGGCCAATCTTGGCGTGCTGGACGCGATAGTTGGCGGCCACACCCATCTGACATTGCCCGATCCACGCCACCCGGTTTCCGCGCCGGTCGTGATGCCCGGGGCCCATGGCTCACATCTTGGCGTAATCGACTTGCGGATGACGTGGAACTCTGATCGCTGGGCTGTGACCAAGGCCACCTGTACGCTCCGCCCCATCGCCCGACGCAGAACCATCGGCGGCGCTGGCGGCGTACTGACGCCTCTGGTGGACGAAGATCCCGCAATGGTCGCGGCGCTCGCGGAAGATCATGCCGAAACACGGACCCGCATGGCGCAACCTGTGGGACGCACCAGCCAACCGCTGCATTCCTATTTCACTTTTCTCGGCCGCGATCAGGCTCTTGCGCTGGTGGCTTGGGCCCAGGCGGCTGCAGTGCGTCCGGCTCTGACAGATACCGTGGCCAGCAACCTGCCCCTGCTCTCAGCGACGGCCCCCGGCAAATTTGGCGCACGCTCCGGCCCCTCAAATTACACGGATGTACCGATCGGGCAGATGTACATGCGCCATGTCGTCGATATACAGCCTTTCCCGAACGAGTTGCGCACCGTGGTTCTGGATGGCGCCCAGCTGCGCGATTGGCTGGAAATGTCGGCCGGGTTGTTCAATCAGATCGCGCCCGGCACCTTTGGCTCCCCATTGTTGGACGACGATCGGGCCGGCCATAATTTCGATGTCATTTTCGGTGTCCAATACGATATCGATGTCTCCGCACCAGCCCGGTTTGCCAGCGATGGAGAACTCGCAAATCCGGATAGCTACCGGATCCGCAACCTCCGTTGGAAAGGGGCGCCGGTGCGCGACAGTCAGCATTTCGCGGTGGCGGTCAGCAGCTATCGCATCGGTGGCGGCGGTAATTTCGCCATGGCCCAGGCCGCCACGCCGCTGCCGATTCCCCCGTTGCGGGTGAGAGACGCGATCCGCGACTACGTGGCCGGGCGTCTTGATCGTGACCCATTGGAACACGCACCTCCTCCCTGGCGCCTGTTCAGCCATCCCTCCACTGAGGTCGAGATCTTCACCGGGCCCGGAGCCCGCGCCTATCTCACCGATCTTGATCCGTCCCGCCACAGCCTCCATGGCACCACCCCCGACGGGTTTCTAAGGATTGGCGTCAAATTGTGAGATCAGAGCGCGAGATCAACCTCTCTGCTCCTTTCATATTGCGCATCGCACGGGCTTGCCATTCCCCGCCTGCACTCCTATATCGGGGTCGAGAGGTTGGCGCGGGCAAGCGCCTCGCCAACCTGGTCAGATCCGGAAGGAAGCAGCCACAACGAGCCCCGCTTGGGTCGATGTCCAACCTCTCACCTTTCTTTCTTTTACAAGATGACTGGTTCGTGGCCGTGAGCGCAAAGCATCATGCCCGACTAAGAAATGGTCACGCTACACAATATATAGACGCGGCTCGATCGGTAGCGCCAGATATAGCGCCATCATGGATCAATAATTCCGGGTACATCCGGACGAAACGCTTGACGACTCGCCCCTGCCCCCGCTAGCTCTTCAACAGATGGTTCCTGTATCGCCCTTGGGTGGTCAGGATGAAAAGGGAACACGGTGCGAGATGGCAGACCAGCCAGATCAATGCCGCGACTGCCCCCGCAACTGTAAGCGGCGAGCAACCTCGGATTATGCCACTGATGCCAGCGTCCACTCGGACCATGCCGCATTGGGAAGGCCCCGGGGCTGTGACGACCCGCGAGTCAGGAGACCTGCCATCTGATGAGAAACTCGAAACCAGGCGGGGTGTTCTGGCAGCGTTTGCATGTCTGCCAATTGGCCTGCCAGCACTGACCATTCATCCCCTCCTTCGCGCGGAGGGCGCAATGAACTGGACTGATACAACACACCGCTACTCACTCAGCAACTGCCAATATCTGGGGCGCCCCTGCCCTGCGGCAGAACGTATGCTGTCACGCCTGACCACTGCTTTGGGGCAGGCCCGTACGGTCACAACTGATGATTTTGAAATAGCGGGCAATTGTGAACTGACGGCCTGTGACCGACCCTGCCAAGCACGGTTTTCGGCCAGCCACGATCGTATCCGCATCTACTGCGGCATCTCTCCGGAGGCAGATCAGGGCAGTCTTGATCAATTCGCGGACGCGCTTTTTTGCCAGAGTGCGGACAGCCGCCCCATCACCCGTCTGCCGGAATACCCCTGTGGCTTGGCTCAGGCTCTACCCCTGAGACCGCAGCCCGGGCCCGCGCCAACGCCGCTGCAATCCGTACCCGCCTGACAGGCACAAGCAACCTGTCGAAATTGCCTTAAGCGCCGCGCTTGCGCGGCGCCGCATCACGATGAAGCGACACAGACGAAGGTTGGCAACTTGCTGTGGCGCGTTCCGCAGCTGCATTAATTCAGCGTGCGTTGCCGGGAATCCGTCTCGGACCGTAGGCCCAAATCATCTGGGCGTCGGTTTCAATGGCGCAGGGCCGCACCGCGCGCAGTCGCGCCAGCGCCAGATCCGGCCGCTCACCACATTCCGTCATCAGTCGCAGCACAACCATTCCCGACCGGCCACAGCCGCCTCGACAATGCACCAGTACCCGACCACCTCCGACAAGCGCCTTGCGGGCCATATGGCTCGCCTCAGGCCAGCGGCTCAGAATGTCCGGGGGCGGCGTGCTGAAATCAGGAACCGGCAGGTGGATCCATCGGCTGCCAAGGCTCTGCAGATCGCTGCCGAGGCTCTCTGCGCCAACGGCGGCGTGTTCCTCATCCGTGGTCATGGAGATCACCAGTCCGGGCTGCCACTCCCGAATATGCTCTATGTCGGCGTAGTAATCCCCGCTTGCCCCCGGCAGCGGACACAGCGCCAAAATGCCATCCGCCACCGACAGCGCGTGCAACACCAGCGGTCCGCCTTTTTCCGCACTTTTGGTATCGCCACCCTCAGATTCATGCTCCATTGTCAGCCCCCACTGCCAAGTGCGTCGCAAATCCTGCGTTACGATCCCCCCGGATGATCACATCCTTCAATGTAGCGGTCCGCCCGCCGGGCACCTAATGGTTTCTTGATCCACACCGGTGATGAACACCTGCTCCGCTTGGATCTGCATCAGCGGTGGACGCCACGCGCGCGCTTGCCTACTTTACCCGAATACAAACGACCGACCCCCGAATCTGGCACGAGACATCATGAGCGACACAGCAGGCGACACAGCAGGCCAAGCACCGGACCAAGGGTCTGGCCAATATCAGGTTCTGGCCCGCAAATACCGGCCTGAAACTTTCGCCGATCTGGTGGGTCAGGACGCCATGGTGCGGACGCTGAAAAACGCCTTTGCCGCCGATCGGATTGCACAGGCCTTCATCATGACCGGCATTCGCGGCACCGGTAAGACGACCACCGCACGGATCATCGCCAAGGGCATGAACTGCATCGGTGAGGATGGTCAGGGTGGCCCGACTACCGAGCCCTGCGGCAAATGCGAACATTGCACGGCGATCATGGAAGGTCGGCATGTCGATGTAATGGAGATGGACGCCGCCTCGCGCACCGGGGTGGGTGACATCCGCGAAATCATCGATTCGGTGCAGTACCGCGCCGCCTCTGCCCGCTACAAGATCTACATCATCGATGAGGTCCACATGCTGTCGACCTCCGCCTTCAACGCGCTGTTGAAGACGCTGGAGGAACCGCCCGCACATGTGAAATTCATCTTCGCCACCACGGAGATCCGCAAGGTACCAGTGACGGTGCTGTCGCGCTGCCAGCGGTTCGATTTGCGCCGGATTGAGCCGGAGGTGATGATTACCCTGTTGCAAAAAATCGCAGGCGCTGAGAATGCCCAAATCGCCGAGGATGCGCTGGCCCTCATCACCCGCGCCGCCGAGGGGTCGGCCCGTGATGCCACCTCGCTCCTAGATCAGGCGATTTCTCATGGCGCAGGCGAAACAACAGCTGATCAGGTCCGCGCCATGTTGGGACTGGCGGATCGCGGGCGGGTCCTTGATCTCATCGACATGATTCTGCGTGGCGACGCGGCTTCGGCGCTGACCGAACTCAGCGCGCAATATGCCGAGGGAGCCGATCCGCTGGCAGTGCTACGCGATCTTGCTGAAATCACCCATTGGGTGTCGGTGGTGAAGATCACCCCCGATGCCGCCGAAGACCCCACCGTCAGCCCCGATGAGCGCGCCCGTGGCAGCCAGATGGCCGAGGCATTGCCGATGCGGGTGCTGACGCGAATGTGGCAGATGCTGCTGAAAGCGTTGGAAGAGGTCGCCGCCGCGCCCAACGCTATGATGGCGGCCGAGATGGCGGTGATCCGTCTGACACATGTGGCCGACCTGCCGACGCCGGAACAACTGATGCGCACCCTGCAGGATACACCTCGGCCTCCGCCACCCGGCGGGCATATGAATGCGCCGATGGAGAGCTCTGGCGGACCATCTGGCCCCGGCAGCGCAGGCGGCTACGTCCCTCAGCAGGCCGGGCCACAGGGCGGCATGCCGGGCGGTCCCCAAGGCGGGCCAACGATGTCAGCAGGCAATAGACAGGCCACCGCCCTCGCCCCGCAGGCGGACAGCGCGCTTGCGCGCTATCCCAGCTTTGAGCATGTAATTGAACTGATCCGGGTGAAACGCGACGGTCTGCTGCTGGAATATGTAAAAACCTATCTGCGCCTGGTGTCCTATCAGCCGGGCCGAATCACCATCCAGCCAACGGATGACGCGCCCAAGGATCTCGCCGCCCGTTTGGGCCAGCAGTTGCAGACCTGGACCCATGCCCGTTGGGTGATTTCCCTCGCCAATGAGGGCGGCGGCGAAACCATCACTGAGCGTGAAAACGCCGCAGAGAACGCCCTGCGAGCGGAAGCCAGCACCCACCCGATGGTACAGGCGGTCCTTGAGAGCTTCCCCAAGGCAAAGATCAGACACATCCGTACAGCAGAAGATCTCGCCGCCGAAGTCGAGGCGGAAGCCCTGCCAGAGGTCGAGGACGAATGGGATCCCTTCGAGGAAGAGTGACTTGGACCATAGGCTTCATGGCGACACTATTTCCCGCCGCAGCAATTGCAGAAGTCTGTGATAAGGAACGACCGTTTTGGAAACCAAGTGATGGTCCGGCCACCGCCTGGGATGAGTTGATTGGCCTCTCCACCCTGCCCGTGTCCCTCGCGTTGCTTGCCCTTGCGGGCATCGCTCTGACCACACGAAACCGCGCGACCTTCGCAATCGCCGCCGTACTCTGGGCCGGGATCGCCTTTGTCGTTGCGGTTGACCGGTACGAAAACGCGCTTGATTATGTGGAAACCTACGCCCTTGCTGAAGGCTGTCTGGGACCACCCCACTTGTTCATCGGCCTCGCAGTTGCGATATGTGCAGTGATGACTTACGGCGCGCTGCGCCCTCGCACTTAGGAGAAAACAGATGCTCAAAGGCCTCGGCGGTCTTGGCGATATGGCCAAGATGATGAAATCGGCACAGGAACTGCAAACCAAGATGGCGCAGATGCAGGAAGACCTGCACAATGTCATGGTCACCGGCGAAGCAGGCGCAGGTCTGGTGAAGGCAACCGCCTCGGCCAAGGGCGATCTGAAGGCGCTGGATATCGACCCGTCGATCTTCAACGGCGACGACAAGGAAGTGGTCGAAGACCTGATCCTCGCCGCGATCAAGGATGCCCAGGCCAAAGCCGCCGAAAAGGCGCAGGAAGAAATGGCCAGCCTGACCGAAAGCATGGGCCTGCCCAAGGACATTAAACTGCCATTCTGATACGCCCGGCCTCACGGACAGGATAAGGCGGCCTCGGTGCCGCCTTTTCTTTTACCCATCTCGTGCCCAGCTGCGGTGTAAAACAAAACCTGAACAGCTGCCCTGCCCCCCTTGTACTCGGAGGTCGCAATCAGCCTATATAGCGGGGCAAAGAAGGGCGTTTTAGGCATGATCAAGAACTCAACCACCGACATCGAAGACCTGATTGCCCTGATGGCCAAACTGCCGGGGCTGGGGCCGCGCTCTGCCCGCCGGGCGGTCCTGCACCTGATCCGCAAACGCGCCCTGCTGCTGACCCCATTGGCCGAGACCATGAGCGAGGTGGCCGCCACCGCGCGGGAATGCCTCAACTGTGGCAATGTCGGCACCGGTGATCTCTGCACCATCTGCGAGGATATGACCCGTGCGAACGGCGAACTCTGCGTGGTGGAGGATGTTTCCGACCTCTGGGCCATGGAACGTGCGGCCGTCTTCAAGGGCCGCTATCACGTGTTGGGCGGAACGCTCTCCGCCTTGGACGCGGTCGGCCCGGAGGATCTGCGCATTCCCCGTCTGGTGGACCGGGTGCAGGCCGAACAGGTCAGCGAGGTCATACTGGCGCTCAACGCCACAATCGACGGCCAGACGACGGCACATTACATCGCGGATCAGCTCAGCGGACAAGTCCGCCTGACGTCGCTGGCGCAGGGGGTGCCTATTGGCGGAGAGCTCGACTACCTCGACGAGGGCACCATCACAGCCGCCCTGCGTGCCCGCAAGGACATCTGACTGTCACGACATCTGGCAGAGGCAAGGTCTGCTCGGCCTTATCCACAGCACCCGACAAACAGGCAATATCAGGCCTGAACAAAGCCCTGTTGCAGCATCGATAGCGCAAAGAAATTCAGATGTTCGGGCAGTAGTTTTCCCGGCAATCCGCCAGTGGTCGAGTCTATATTTTCAAGAGAAGAATGGTGGCGTGGGGGAGACTCGAACTCCCGACCTAACGATTATGAGTCGTTCGCTCTAACCAACTGAGCTACCGCGCCGTCGGGGTGCGAGGTACGCCAGCCACGCCCGCACGTCAAGGCGGAAAAGTCAGAAAAATGCAGGGATCGGCATCGAAAGGCGAATTTTTTGTGACGGTCAATCAATCGACCTCCCCGCACCTCATCCTGCCTCGTAAAGTCACCGTGGCAGCATCGCCGACTTCTGTGACTTCCAGACGCAAAAAGACCACGGAACGCAGCACGCACCGTGGTCTTTTCTATCTGACATACCGCCATCCCCGCGGCCGGTAGATCTTAGAAACGGGGATCGATGTTATCCTCGTCATCATCCTCATCGTCACCACCGGCAGGCAGGTTGAAGAAGCTGTCGGCATCCACAACAGTCTCTTCCTCGGCCGCTTCGGGCTTGTCGTTGCCACCCAGGGTGAAGGTTTCGAGACCTTCGATCGCAGACGGCATGCGTGGCTCCGCGTCCATTTCCAGCGATTGTTCAGTCGACACCAGCTTGCGACGCTCATCATCGCTCATCACGCCACCTTCGGCAGCCTTCTTGGCAGCAGCCTTCTGGACGGCGGCATCCAGCTCGGACTGTTTGCAGAGGCCCAGAGCAACCGGGTCAATCGGCTGGATATTGGCAATATTCCAATGGGTCCGCTCACGGATCGCCTGAATGGTCGGTTTGGTGGTGCCCACCAGTTTCGACACCTGACCGTCCGACAACTCAGGGTGAAACTTCACCAGCCAGTAGATCGAGGCCGGGCGGTCCTGGCGCTTCGACAGCGGGGTATAGCGCGGGCCACGGCGTTTTTCTTCGCCAGCAGCAGCCGGATTGAACTTCAGCTTCAGCTTATGCAGCGGATTTTTCTCGGCCTTGTCGACCTCTTCCTGCGTCAGCTGGTTATTGGCGACCGGGTCGAACCCCTTGACGCCCGCAGCCACATCGCCATCTGCAATGCCCTGGATTTCCAGCTCGTGCATGCCGACAAAATCGGCGATCTGTTTGAAGCTGATCGTGGTATTGTCCACCAGCCACACGGCGGTCGCCTTGGCCATCAACGGTTTTGCCATGCGCTCATCTCCTTAATAACACGGTTGTCCCAGATACATCTTTCCCGTCGCCTGAAAGAGGCTTCCCCGATTTGGGGCGGTTTCCGTTGTCGGGGAACTTCAGTTCTATATAGTCGCGATGTTTCTATAAGGAAAGAGGCGAATGCGCGGGATCAGACAGGCCCTGATGGCGGCCCTTATTGCAGTAACGGGCGTTGGCGTGGCCCTGCCGGGTCAGGTCCGTGCCGAAGGCGAGATTGCAGGTGAATTCGACTACTATTTGCTCAGCCTCAGCTGGTCGCCAAACTGGTGCGTGCTGGAGGGGGATGCCAAACGGTCCGAGCAATGCGACGCCCGACATGATCACGGCTGGACATTGCATGGTCTGTGGCCTCAGTTCCACCGCGGCTGGCCGAGCTACTGCCGCACCGCCGAGGCCCCACCCAGCCGGGCCATGAGCCGGGAAATGACGGACATTATGGGCAGCGCCGGCCTCGCTTGGCACCAGTGGAAAAAACACGGCACCTGCGCTGGCCTCTCCGCGCAGGCATATTTCGCACTCTCCCGGCAGGCCTATGCGCAGATCAAACGTCCCGTCGCCTTCCGTAAACTGCAGCAGTCGGTGACCCTGCCTGCCAGTTTGGTCGAGCAGGCTTTTTTGCAGGACAATCCTGACTTGGCCCCCAACACGCTGACCATCACCTGCCGCGACGGTCACATTCAGGAGGCGCGTGTCTGTTTGTCCCGCGACCTGAAACCGGTCCCCTGTGGCCGCGACGTGATCCGTGATTGCACGCAGAAAAATGCAGTATTTGAGCCGATCCGGTAAAGATCACCCCCGGCACCTGGCGACAGCCTCGGCCCACCGACCAGTCCCGGATGCCCCTCGCGCCATAGTGACCCGTTTTGCGCTGCTTTTGTGATACCCTGCGGATACGCACCGGCTTGGGGCGTCACTGATCCGGACTTGTCACGCCCGCCTCCACCTGCCCCCTCGGTGCGCCCTACGCTAATCCGAGAGGAAGGATCATGGAACGTACGATCGGAAATCCCATCAGCTGGCTGGCCAAATCCCTTGGCCTGACCGGCTCTCACGTCTCTGCATCGGTGGATCATCTAGGCAGCGACAAGACTGGCGACATGCCGCGCGTGCTGCAACTGGACATCGCGGATCTGGGCGCTGCCTTGCGCGCGGGCTGGCAGGATTTCACCGCCTGCCGTTCCGATGCCATGGCGCTCGTCTTTCTTTATCCGCTGATTGGCGTTGCCCTGGTGGTTCTCAGCCTGTCGATGAACCTGTTGCCATTGGTGTTCCCGCTGGTTCTGGGCTTTGCGCTGATCGGACCTGTGGCCGCTGTCGGGCTATATGAAATGTCATCGCGCCGCGAGGCCGGGTTCACCCCGCACTGGATGGACGCCTTTGCGGTGCTGCGGTCTCCCGCGTTCCTGTCGATCCTGATGCTGGGCTTGTATCTCGCCGCGCTCTGCATTCTGTGGCTGACGATGGCTGCGGCAATCTACAACCGCACCCTTGGCCCTGAGGCGCCGCAGTCGGCAATGCGCTTCATAGAGGATATTTTCACCACCGCCCCCGGATGGGCAATGCTGGTGATCGGGAGCGCAGTGGGCGCCGCCTTCGCGTTTGCCGCGCTGGCCGTCAGCCTCGTGTCTTTTCCGCTGTTGTTGGACCGCCATGTCGGCCTTCCCATCGCAGTCGCCACATCCCTGCGAGTCGTGCGCCAGAATCTTGTGGTCTCGCTGCTTTGGGGCGTCATCGTCACCGCCTTACTCATTCTTGGTGCGATGCCGATGTTTGCGGGCATGATCGTGGTCGTTCCGGTCTTGGGACACGCCACCTGGCATCTCTATCGTCGTGCCGTTGCATGACACGTGCCAGCGACAACCGCGCCGGCACGATCAGCCCGCGCGGCGGTGCCTAGCCCTCGCCGCCAACCTCCAGAACAATCTTGCCGATATGAGCGGAGCTTTCCATCCGTGCATGGGCCGCCGCCGCCTCTTCCAGGGCAAAGGTCTGGTCCATCACCGGCGCAAACTTCCCCGCCTCGATAAGTGGCCAGACGACTTCGCGCAGATCCTGGGCAATCTGCGCTTTGGCCAGATCGCTCTGCGGGCGCAGGGTTGAACCGGTCAGCGTCAACCGCCGCGCCATGATCTGAGCAAAGTTCAACTCCACCTTCGGACCCGACAGAAACGCGATGTGGACCATGCGGCCATCATCCGCGAGCGCACGCACGTTGCGCGGAATATAGTCGCCACCCACCATGTCCAGAATTAGATTGGCACCACCTTCGGTCTTCAATACCTCTACAAAATCCTCGTTCCGGTAATTGATCGCCCGCTCGGCCCCCAGTTTCAGGCAGGCCGCACATTTCTCATCTGATCCAGCGGTCGTGAACACCCGCGCGCCCAGCTGCGAGGCAAGCTGGATCGCGGTTGTTCCGATACCGGATGACCCTCCGTGAACAAGAAACCGCTCCCCGGCCTGCAGGCCGCCGCGGGTAAACACATTGGACCAAACGGTGAAACAGGTCTCCGGCAGGCAGGCTGCCTGCTTCATCGACAGGCCCGCAGGTACCGGCAGGCAATGCGCCGCTGGCGTCGCGACATATTCAGCATAGCCGCCGCCCGGCAGTAGCGCACAGACCCGGTCGCCCACAATCAGCTCGCTGACCCCAGCGCCGATGGCGACCACCTCGCCCGAAGCCTCCAGCCCCGGAAGATCGCTGGCTGTGGGAGGTGGTGCATATTTGCCGGCACGTTGCAGCGCATCGGGGCGATTGACGCCTGCATAAGCGACTTTCAGAACCACCTGCCCATGCCCGGGTGACGGTACCGGGCGTTGACAGGCCTGCAGAACACTTGGCCCACCGGGCTCCTGGATCTCAATCGCGCGCATCATTTCGGTCATTGGCATTCCTCCGCTGTTGTCACTGCCTAGCAAAGGACGCCTACCTGTCATAGGTCCCGCACCACCACGGATCGCTGAAACGTTGCGCGCCTCAGCGTCGCGGCGCGGACCAGCTGCCTGGCAGGTCATCGCGGGTGCTCGGCGCCTTGATCTGCTGCGCAAGCCAATTCGGCCCCACCAGCAATGGTTTCAGCAACGGATTGGACTGTACCTGCGCCTTCAGCTTTTCAAACTGCATAACGTTGTCGATCCGACGATCCAGAAACTCCCAGCTCGCTTGATGCTCCAGACTGTCATCCCCCAACCAATACAGAACAGTCGCGGAATAGACCCCGGCAAGCGAGCCGCGTTTGGTGTACCAGTTGATATCCTCAGATCCGTCGCCCAAGGCGTTCCAGATCGCGTCCACCGTGCCCCAGATCAACCGAACCCCGTCGCCAGCGTATTGCGGTAAGGAAAACAGTGTGGTGCCGCGACGCACGGCTTCCTTGTCATCAACGACTTCCAGTCTCAGCCGCACAGCACGTGCAATCTTGTCGCGAAACCGCAGGCCAGTCATGTCCTCCTCCGCCAAACGGTCAAGCATCAGCTGATCGCCGCGTTTGTGAAAAGCAACGGCCAGATCCACGGCCCCACGCGGACACAGCGCCTCGGCCAGCGCGGGTGTAATCCCCGCATCCTCGACAGCCGCCGCAAACGTCTGCGCGCTCCAGCCATCAAAGGGCACATGCAACAGTGCCGCATCCAGCAGCTGCCCGATGATATCTCCCGCCTCAGGCTCAGCGCGTGGGTCGGTGTGATCCTCAATCGTCATGGTCTCGCCTTCCGAAATTTCACGTCTTACTAAGTGCAATCGCATCTGTGTGACACCGGATATCTAATGTCACATCGGCAAAATCCACCGGGCCAATCGTCTCACTGGCTCGGCCCTGTCAATCAACCCTGTGACCCTAACCGCCGACTGGCCCGGTACTGGACAAGCTAGTACGACCTTGCTATATGGCCACTTCCTGCAAATCCTTGCAACTCAACTTAGAAAGGTGGTGAAAACCACATGCAGGTTAGTGTTCGCGACAACAACGTCGATCAGGCGCTCCGTGCCCTGAAGAAAAAGCTGCAGCGTGAAGGCGTCTTCCGTGAAATGAAGCTCAAGCAACATTTCGAGAAGCCGTCCGAGAAAAAAGCGCGCGAGAAAGCTGAAGCGATTCGCCGTGCCCGTAAACTGGCACGTAAGAAAGCACAGCGCGAAGGCCTCCTCTGAGTCCTTTGTCCGCAGTTCTGGACGCAAAATGACGACCCCCGAGGCTCAGCCGCGGGGGTTTGTCGTTTTTGGCCTCCCCATAAATAGCGAGTGCGACAATCCGCCACCTATAAACTTAATATTTTATCGAAAATTACACGCAATGCGTGTGTTCGTTTTGAACAAACTGCGCTAGTGTGGTTAATGCACGGGCAGGCTGACGCGTTTCCCCAGCAGCTGCCCGCTCCATCGGATTTGGAACACCCGATGGTCTAACCCGGAGCAGGCAGCGTCTCCCCCCCATCAGGCGCTTGTCTTACCCCCTTACAACCAAGGCATTTGCCGCTCCGGGTTCCTTCTTCCCAGCCTCATCCGCGCGAAGAAAAAATCAGCACGGCACATGTACGCCCGATCCCGGTGAGGTCGCCACGTCAGCTTTGGTTAGTAAATCTTGGGCACATAGAGATCATCAGGCAGCACCCTGCGCTCGTAGTCGGGTTTGTATTCGCGATCCGGAAGCGACACACGCTCACTCGGCACATCGCAATAGGGGATCTTGGTCAGGAGGTGCTCGATACAATTCAGCCGCTCGCGCTTCTTGTCGTTCCCTTCAACGATATACCAGGGCGCTTCGGGAATATTGGTGCGCTCGAACATGTCCTCTTTTGCCTTGGTATACTGCTCCCAGCGGATGCGGCTTTCCAGATCCATCGGCGACAGTTTCCACTGCTTCATCGGGTCATGGATCCGCATAAGGAACCGCAGCTGCTGCTCTTCATCGGTGATGGAGAACCAATATTTCAGCAGGATAATCCCGGACCGCACCAGCATCCGCTCAAACTCTGGAACGTCCTGAAAAAATTGTTCGACCTGATCATCGCTGGCAAAACCCATCACCCGCTCTACCCCCGCCCGATTGTACCAGGATCGGTCAAAAAGCACGATTTCGCCCGCCGCCGGCAGATAGGGGACGTAGCGCTGAAAATACCACTGGCTCTGCTCACGGCGACTGGGCGCAGGCAGCGCCACCACCCGCGCCACACGAGGATTGAGGCGCTGGGTGATCCGCTTAATCACGCCGCCCTTACCGGCACTGTCGCGGCCTTCAAACAGGATACAAACCTTGGCCCCGGTGTGTTGAACCCAATCCTGAACCTTGATCAGCTCCGCCTGCAGCCGCAGCAGGTTGCGAAAATAGACCTTGCGATCCAGCATCTCCGGATGCTGCGAGCGATAGATCTTGCGCAGCTCCATCGACAGCATCGGCTCGGCGAATTCGATCTCGAAATCCTCGTCCAGCGTGTCCTGAAGTTCGGCGTCCAGCCAGTCAAAAGAATCAGGGTCATGGTCGCTGGTCACGCTAAGGCTCCTTGGTCGGTCAGTGGTCAGTCACGCGGCAGTAGCAGGCGGATGTGATCGTTTCGTGTCACATTCAGGCAAGCGATGAATGCTGTTGTCAGCTCCTCCGTCCCCTGAAAAGGGGCCAGCGCATCCCGCAAGCCACGCGCCAGCCGGATCGGAACAGGGAATCGAATATTGACAGCGGACGCAAGGGGGCATGGTGCCCGAACGACCAATTACCCGCGATGATCGCTCAAAATCATGTTAGCTGCCTTTTCCGCAATCATGATCGTGGGCGCATTGGTATTGCCACTGGGAATCACCGGCATCACGCTGGCATCAACCACCCGCAAGCCGCCAACCCCGCGCAACCGCAGCGCGCCATCCACCGGGGCCGCCTCCTCCGCCCCCATTCGCAGGGTACAGGTCGGATGAAAGATGGTTGTCCCGATCGCGCCTGCCGCCTGCATCAGATCCGCCTCCTCATCGGACCCGCCGCCCGGCTTCATCTCTACCGGCGCGTAGCGCTGCATGGCCTCTTGCCCCATAATAGCCCGCGCCTGCCGGATCGCCGCAACCGCCACCTGACGGTCGCCTTCGGTCGATAGGTAATTCGGAGCGATACGTGGCGCCTTCATGGGATCAGCGCTGGTGATCGCCACCTCGCCCCGGCTCTCAGGTCGCAAGTTACACACGCTTGCCGTCAGCCCCGGAAAATCATGCAGCGGCTGACCAAAAGCCTCCAGTGTCAGGGGCTGGACATGGTATTCAAGATCCGGCGTCGCCAGATCCGGGCGTGAACGAGAAAACGCCCCGAGCTGACTGGGGGCCATCGACATCGGACCGGAACGGCGCATGGCATATTCAGCCGCAATCTTTGCCTTGCCGATCAAAGAATTCGCCAGTGTATTGAGCGTCTTTGCCCCTTTCAACCGCCAGGCGCAGCGCAGCTGCAGATGGTCCTGCAGGTTTTGACCGACCTCAGGCATGTCACGCTGCACCGCAATCCCGTGGTCGCGCAACAGCGCTGCCGGGCCCAGACCAGACAGTTGCAGGATCTGCGGGCTGTTGATGGCCCCCGCCGACAGCAGCACCTCACCCTCCGTCCGCGCTGTTTTCACCGCGCCGCCCTGACTGTATTCCACCCCCACAGCACGGCCGTTCTCAATCAGGATCCGCCGGGTGTGGGCGCCGGTCTCTACCTTCAGGTTTTCACCAGTCGCCGTGCGCAAAAACGCCTTCGCGGTGTTCATCCGCCAGCCGCTCCGCTGGTTCACCCGGAAATAGCCAACGCCCTCATTGTTGCCGGTATTGAAATCCGTAACTTTCGGCAGGCCCCATTCGGCGGCGGCCTGCATCCAGTCATCCAGTACATCCCAGTGCAGACGTTGATTCTCCACCCGCCACTCGCCGCCGACCCCGTGCATGTCAGAGGGGCCGTCGACGTAATCCTCGGACTTCTTGAAATAGGGCAGCACATCATCCCAGCCCCAACCGGTCAGCCCACGCTGGCGCCAGCCATCATAATCCGCCGCCTGCCCGCGCAAATAGAGCATTCCGTTAATGGACGAACAGCCGCCCAGAACCTTGCCCCGCGGATAGATCAGCGCGCGCCCATTCAGACCGGCTTCGGCCTCTGTCCGATACATCCAATCGGTGCGCGGGTTGTTGATGCAATAAAGATATCCCATCGGGATGTGCACCCAATGGTAGTTGTCTTTGCCACCCGCCTCCAGCAGCAGCACCCGCTGACCTGCCGCACTCAACCGGTTAGCCAGCACGCAGCCCGCGCTGCCTGCTCCGACAATGATATAATCCCAGTCCATACGCCCCCGCCCGCGACAATCCTGCCGTCTTGTTCTGCCGGGGCAGTCTTTCCCAGATCCCCTCGCCTGACAAGCCACGCGAAGACCCGCGCGGGTACGTGTATCAGACCGGCAGCGCCGTGGTTTTGAACACCGTGCGTAGCGCAAAGGAACTTTGCATCTGGGCCACACCAGGCAGTCGCGTCAGGTGCTGGCGATGGATGCGGGCAAAATCATCGGTGTTTTCAGCCACCACCTTCAGAATGTAGTCCGCAGTACCTGCCATCAGATGACACTCCAGAACATCCGGGATACGCGCCACTGCCTTTTCAAAGGCATCCAGCAACTCATCCGCCTGGCTTTGCAGCGTGATCTCCACAAAGACGGTTGCCGGCAGGTTCATCTTGCGCGCATCCAAGAGAGCGACGTAATTACGGATATATCCATCAGCCTCCAGCCGCTGCACGCGCCGGTGACAGGCCGATGCAGACAGATTCACCTGCTCGCTGAGCTCTGCATTAGAAATCCGACCCTGCTTCTGCAATACCTGCAAGATGCGACGATCCGTGTGATCAAGTGACATATCGTGAAAGATCCTTCGATGAAGGTCGAACTTATTCGAAGAACCTTCGATATGCACCTTTTTATTTCGCCTAAAAAAGCAGCAAATCTCACCCTTTCTGCGGCACAATAGCGCAAGCATGTAGGAGGAGTGATTACATGAAAATCGGATGCCCCACAGAGATCAAGCCGCAGGAATTCCGCGTCGGCATGACGCCGGACGCCGCTCGTGAAGCCGTAAACCATGGTCATACCGTCCTGATTCAGGCCGGTGCCGGGATGGGCGCAGGCTTCACCGACGAAGACTATACCACCGCAGGTGCCGCAATCATCGACACCGCAGAAGAAATCTTTGCCACCGCCGACATGATCGTCAAGGTGAAGGAACCCCAGGCGGTTGAGCGAAAGATGCTGCGCGAAGGCCAGCTGCTGTTCACCTACCTGCACCTGGCCCCCGATCCGGACCAGACCCGCGACCTGTTGGACTCCGGTTGCACCGCGATTGCTTATGAAACCGTGACCGACGACCGTGGCGGTCTGCCTCTGCTGGCCCCGATGTCCGAAGTTGCCGGCCGTCTGGCACCGCAAGTTGGCGCCTATACCCTGCAAAAGGCCAATGGCGGTCGTGGCGTCCTGATGGGCGGCGTCCCCGGCGTGGCCCCGGCCAAAGTCGTGGTGATCGGCGGCGGTGTCGTTGGCACCCACGCAGCCAAGATCGCCGCTGGCATGGGCGCGGATGTCACCATTCTCGACCGTTCCTTGGCCCGCCTGAAATATCTCGACGATGTCTTTGGTCGTGACTTCAAGAACCAGTACTCCACCGCAGGGGCCACCGCTGAGCTGGTGCGTGATGCAGACATGGTGATCGGTGCGGTTCTGATCCCCGGTGCCGCAGCCCCGAAACTGGTGTCTCGCGCACAACTCAGCGAGATGAAGCCCGGCGCAGTCCTCGTAGACGTCGCCATTGACCAGGGCGGCTGCTTTGAAACGTCGAAGGCCACCACCCACGCCGACCCGATCTATGAGGTCGACGGCATCATGCACTACTGCGTGGCCAACATGCCGGGCGCCGTTGCCCGTACCTCGACTCAGGCCTTGGGCAACGCGACTCTGCCATTCCTGCTGAATCTGGCCAACAAAGGCTGGAAGCAAGCCTGCGCTGACGATCCGCATCTGCTGAACGGCCTGAACGTCCATGCTGGTAAGCTGACCTATTTCGCGGTCGGCAAAGCCCTCGGCATCGACGTCGTCTCCCCGCAACTGATGATCAAGTAACGCCTCCCGAATACTTGGCATCAGCCAGCGCAAGGCCTCGCAGACGCGGGGCCTTGTCTCGTTTTTGGGGGACCGGAAAAAAGTTGCGACCTCCACTAGACAATCGGTCTAATGAGCTTATGTCTACCCACATGAGTGACACCCGACTGCATATTCTAGATACTGGACGCACCCTGACAGCGCAGCGTGGCTATACCTCCGTCGGCCTGACGGAGCTGTTGGCGACGGCACAGGTGCCCAAGGGGTCTTTCTACCACTACTTCTCCTCCAAAGAGGACTACGGCTGCGCCCTGCTGCGCCATTACGTGGAGCAGTACCGGATTGAGCTGGCGCCAACGCTGAACAACCCGTCGCTGACAGGGCGCGATCAGGTGCTGTCCTATGTCACCGCCTGGCAAGACCGGCAGAGCTCAGACATGGCCGGTCAAAAATGCCTCATCGTCAAACTGGCCGCTGAAATCGCGGATCTCTCCCCGGCGATGCGTGGCATCCTGCAACAGGCCGTCGAAGGCATTACTGCCCGGCTCGCCGACTGCCTGCGTAAAGGCCAGCAGGACGGCTCTCTCAGCCCGGACGTCGACCCCGTCCAGACTGCAACATCCCTCTATCAGATCTGGCTTGGGGCCAGCCTGATGGCCCATCTGTCGCAAGACAGCACCCCGTTTGACACCGCCATGGTCCAGACCCGGACCATGCTTCCCCCGCCCCGGCAAACCTAGCCCGTCAGAGCCGTTCTGGCGCAAATGGTTGCCGTCAAAAAAATTTGCCGATCACTAGACGATCGGTCTAATCCCTTCAGAAAAGGATCTAAACATGACACAGACATCCACCACCAACCGCCAGTTCGTCCTCGCCGAACGCCCCAAGGGCGAGCCGACAGACAGCACCCTGCGCCTGGAAACCACCGAAGTGCCCACCCCGGGCGAAGGCCAGATGCTGCTGCGCAACGAGTATCTGTCGCTGGACCCATATATGCGTGGCCGGATGAGCAGCGCGCCCTCTTATGCCGCCCCTGTCGAAATCGACGAAGTCATGGTTGGCGGCACCGTGGCCGAGGTCGTCACCTCCAACGTCAAGGGATATGAAAAAGGCGACTGGGTCGTCGCATTCGGCGGCTGGCAGGACTACACGCTGTCGGACGGCACCGGCGTGATCAACATGGGCAAGAACCCGCAGAACCCCTCCTGGGCGCTTGGCGTTCTGGGCATGCCGGGCCTCACCGCCTGGGCGGGTCTCACTCAGATCGGCCAGCCCAAAGAAGGCGAAACACTGGTTGTCGCAGGCGCCAGCGGCCCGGTTGGCGCAACTGTCGGCCAGATCGGCAAGATCCTCGGCCTGCGCGTCGTGGGCATCGCCGGTGGGGCTGAGAAATGCCAGCACGTCATCGACACATTGGGTTTTGACGCCTGCATTGACTACAAGGCAGACGGCTTTGCTGACGACCTCGCCAAGGCGGTTCCGGATGGCATCGATATCTACTTTGAAAACGTCGGCGGTGCCGTCTTTGACGCGGTGATGCCACGCCTCAACCCCTCTGCCCGCATCCCGCTCTGCGGCCTGATTTCCCAATATAACGCCACCGCCCTGCCCGAAGGCCCCGACCGGATGAACTATCTGATGGGCCAGCTGCTGCGCAAACGCATCACCATGCGCGGCTTCATCGTCTTTGACGATTTCGGTCATCTCTACCCGGAATTTGCCAAGCAGATGACCGGCTGGGTGCAGGACGGCAAAGTGAAATACCGCGAAGAAATGATCGAAGGCCTGGAACAAGCGCCTGCAGCATTCGTTGGTCTCTTGAGAGGCGAAGCGTTTGGCAAGCGCGTCATCCACCTCGCCGACTGATCTGAACTCCAAAAACAAAGGAGACCCGAGATGAAAATCCTGATGGTTCTCACCTCCCACGACAAACTGGGCGACACGGGCGAAAAAACCGGCTTCTGGCTGGAGGAATTCGCCGCGCCTTATTATGTGCTGAAAGACGCAGGCGCCGACATCACACTGGCCTCCCCCAAAGGGGGCCAACCCCCGCTCGATCCCAAGAGCGATGACGAAAGCGCCCAGACCGATGCCACCCGCCGGTTCAAGGAAGATACCGCCGCGCAGGATGCCTTGGCCAATACCAAACCGCTGGCAGAAGTCAAAGATGATGGCTTTGATGCGGTATTCTACCCCGGTGGTCACGGTCCTCTCTGGGATCTGGCCGAAGACGCCGACAGCCGTCGCCTGATCGAGGCCTTCGCGCACAGCGACCGTCCCGTCGGCGCGGTCTGCCACGCCCCGGCCGTGTTCCGCCACACCAAGGATGCGGATGGCGCGCCGCTGGTGCAAGGGAAGCGTGTCACCGGCTTCTCCAACAGCGAAGAAGACGGCGTCGGCCTCACCGATGTCGTGCCCTTCCTGGTGGAGGACATGCTGGCTCAGAATGGCGCCACCTACGAAAAAGGTGACGACTGGGCCTCCTTCGCCCTTACCGACGGCAAGCTGGTCACCGGCCAGAACCCCGCCTCCTCGGAAGAGGCCGCCAAACAGCTGCTTGCCCTGCTCTGAAGCCGTCGGCCTGAATTAGACGCCACCAAAAGGCAAAGGCCGCCCAGCACTCATGCGGGCGGCCTTTTCAGTAAGCGGTGAATGCGCGATCAGATCGCGGCGTTCATGCTTTCTTCCAGATAGATCTCGCGCAGGCGCTTGGCGATCGGGCCCGGTGTGCCATCGCCCAGCGCCACGCCGTCGATCTCAACCACCGGCATCACAAAGGCGGAGGCCGAGGTGGTAAACGCCTCATCCGCCTCTTTCGCTTCCTCAATGGTGAACAGGCGCTCTTCGATCTTCATCTGCGCCTCTTCTGCCATGCGCAGAACCGCCTTGCGGGTAATGCCGTGCAAGATGTCATTGGAGAGCGGACGGGTGACGATCACGCCATTCTTCACGAAGTAAGCGTTGTTGGAGGTGCCTTCGGTCACATGACCATCTTCGATCATCCAGGCGTCATCGGCCCCGGCCTTCTTGGCCATCATCTTGCCCATGGACGGATAGAGCAGCTGCACGGTCTTGATGTCGCGACGACCCCAGCGAATATCCTCGATCGAGATGATCTTGGCACCCTTCTTGGCCGCTGGGCTATCCGCCAGGCCGGGTTTGTTCTGCGTGAACAATACGATTGTGGGTTTGGTATCCGCCGAGGGGAAGACAAAATCACGATCCCCATCCGAGCCACGTGTGACCTGGAGATAAACTAGACCTTCCTCAATCTCGTTCAGCGCGACCAGCTTACGGTGGATCTCCAGCAGCTCTTCTTTCGAGCAGGGTTCCGCCATCTCCAGCTCATCCAGCGACCGTTTCAAACGCACGGCATGGCCTTCAAAATCAATCAGCTTTCCGCCCAGAACCGAGGTCACCTCATAGACGCCATCAGCCATCAGAAAGCCGCGGTCAAAGATCGAGATTTTGGCGTCCCCTTCGGGTAGGTAGTCGCCATTTACATATACGGTACGGGTCATATTTCTCTCCTTAGCCCCACAAGGCCGCTTTGGGCGGGTGCACGCCGTCTGCGTCAAAATCCAACGGTTCCTCGCGGTCTTCGGCCAACAGAAGCGGTCCGTCAAGGTCTGTGACCACCGCGCCCTGTGCCACAAGTGTCGCAGGCGCCATGGCCAGCGAAGATCCGACCATACAGCCCACCATCACCTCAAAGCCTTGCGCGAGCGCCGCATCGCGCAGTTTCAGCGCTTCGGTCAGACCGCCGGTCTTGTCCAGCTTGATATTGATGACATCGTATTTGCCCTCCAGCGCTGCGAGGCTCTCGCGATCATGACAGCTTTCATCTGCACAGACCGGCACTGGCCGCTCCATCCCCAGCAACGCAGCATCCTCACCCGCAGGGAGAGGCTGTTCTACAAGATCAACACCCAACCGCACCAGATGCGGGGCCAGATCGGCGTAGACCTCGGCGCTCCAGCCTTCGTTGGCATCAACAATAATGCGGGCCTCCGGGGCACCGGCGCGCACGGCTTCCAGACGGGCCATGTCATCAGCGGTGCCCAACTTGATCTTCAACAACGGGCGATGGGCATTCTTGGCGGCCTGCGCCTGCATGTTTTCAGGGCTGTCCAGCGACAGCGTATAGGCGGTGATTTCCGGCTTTGGTTCTGGCAGACCTGCCAGCTCCCAGACACGCTTGCCAGCCTGCTTCGCCTCCAGATCCCAGAGCGCACAATCGACCGCATTGCGCGCGGCACCCGCAGGCAGAAGCGATTGCAGCTCTGCGCGATTGAACGTCTCTGGCAGACCTTCGATCTCGGCCGTCACACTCTCCAGCGTCTCGCTATAGCGCGCGTAGGGCACGCATTCACCACAGCCGGTCACGCCGTCCTGTATGATACACACGGTCAGCACCTTGGCCTCGGTGCGTGATCCGCGGGAAATGGTAAAGACCTGCGCCAGCTTGAAAGTATCGGGTGTCACGCTGATCTGCATATGTCTCTCCATCACTGCGGTTGTGGTCTTTGTCAAAAGAGCCGGATAAGGCTCAGGGCGCGCGCGTGGTGCCGGGCGCCCCATTGTCATCTTTCCAAAAATACTCCCGCCGGAGGCTTCGAACCGTTCGGCTCACCCCCGGCGGCAGCAGGGGTTAGATCACACAGCGTTCAGCGCGTCCACCAGGCGGCCTGCTCCATGGCGATAGGGATCCACCGCAGGCAGCCCCATACGGGCCTCAACTTCAGCGAGATAGGATTTCGCTTCATCTTCGCTCAGATGCTGGGTGTTGACCGAGATACCGACCACTTTGCAGTCTGGATTGGACACCTGCGCCAGCGGCAGCGCCGTATCGCGCAGGTGTTCAAGGGTCGGCAGCTTGTAACCCGGCAGACCACGCATATGCTCACGGGTCGGCTCATGACACAGGATCAGCGCATCCGGCTGGCCACCATGCACCAGCGCCATGGTCACACCGGAATAGGACACGTGAAACAATGAGCCCTGCCCCTCGATCAGATCCCAGTGGTCGTCCTCATTATCCGGGGTCAGATACTCGATCGACCCTGCCATGAAATCCGCGATTACCGCGTCCAACGGCACCCCGTGGCCGGTGATCAGAATACCCGTCTGACCCGTCGCGCGGAAAGTCGACTTCATGCCGCGTTTCTGCATCTCGGCATCCATCGCCAAGGCTGTATACATTTTGCCCGCTGAACAATCGGTGCCAACAGCGAGGCAGCGTTTGCCGCTGCGCTTCACCCCATTGGCGATCGGATAGCCAACGGTCGGCACGCGCACATCATGCAGGGTGCCACCATGGGTCTGGGCTGCCGCGACCAGATCACCTTCGTCACGCAGCAGATTGTGCAGACCGGACGCCAGATCATAGCCCATCTCAAGGGCCGCAATCAGCACCTCTTTCCATGCCGGAGAGATCACACCGCCACGATTGGCCACACCGATCACCAGCGTTTTGGCACCCGCCGCCTTGGCCTCGGCCAGCGTCATGTCGGCCAGCCCCAGATCGGCACCACAGCCCGGCAGGCGGATCTGGCCCACGGCGTGGTCCGGGCGCCAATCGCGAATACCGATGGCCACCTTGGCGGCCAGCATATCGGGCGCATCGCCCAGGAACAGCAGATATGGGGTCTCGATCATGGCGGGGCCTCCTCAGTAAAAGTCGAGTTCCGCGCGAGTGTAAGAGAGGCCCCATGCGAGGGGATCCCGAATTCTGCGCAACATCTGAAAATTGACGCATGAATCTTCGAATTTTGCACGTAATGTCAGCAGATCCTCCCGGTCATGGATAATATACGCCCGTTCCTTGCTTGTGTTCTCACTCCGGTCGGTCCTCACAGTGACTGTTTCTGCGCGCGCAATGCTGCATCTGCACAAAAGACTTGCGGGGCATGTTGCAATTTAATACCAAAACGACAATCGATTACGACATATCATTACCCAGAGGTCGCCAACATGAGCTTTCGCATCCAACCTACCGCCCCGGCCCGCCCGAACCGCTGTCAACTGTTTGGCCCCGGCTCCAACACCAAGCTGTTTCCCAAAATGGCGGCCTCCGCAGCAGATGTGATCAACCTCGACCTCGAGGATTCGGTCGCGCCCTCGGACAAGGACGTGGCCCGCGCCAATGTGATCGAGGCCCTGAACACCGTCGACTGGGGCAACAAATACATCTCCGTGCGGATCAACGGGCTGGATACGCCCTATTGGTACCGCGATGTGGTCGATCTGCTGGAGCAGGCGGGCGACCGGTTGGACCAGATCATGATCCCCAAAGTGGGCTGCGCCGAAGATGTCTATGCCGTTGATGCCTTGGTCACGGCGATTGAACGCGCCAAGGGCCGAACCAAACCGATATCCTTCGAGGTGATCATCGAATCTGCCGCCGGCATCGCCCATGTCGAAGCCATTGCCGCCTCCAGCCCCCGCCTGCAGGCAATGAGCCTGGGTGCGGCGGATTTTGCCGCCTCGATGGGCATGCAGACCACCGGCATCGGCGGCACGCAGGAGGATTACTACATGCTGCGCGCGGGTGAAAAACACTGGTCCGATCCCTGGCACTGGGCGCAGGCCGCCATTGTCGCTGCCTGCCGCACACATGGCATTCTGCCGGTCGATGGTCCGTTTGGGGATTTCTCCGACGACGAAGGCTACATCGCCCAGGCCAAACGCTCCGCCACGCTGGGCATGGTGGGCAAATGGGCCATCCACCCCAAACAGATCGCGCTGGCCAATCAGGTTTTCACCCCCTCGGATGAGGCCGTAGGTGAGGCGCGCGAAATCCTCGCCGCTATGGAGCAAGCCAAGGCCAATGGCGAAGGGGCCACTGTCTACAAGGGACGTCTGGTCGATATCGCCTCCATCAAACAGGCCGAGGTGATCGTCGCCCAATCGGAGCTGATCGCCCAGAACGGCTAATGATTTGTAAAACCGGGGGTGCGACAGTGCCCCCGGAAAAACAATGATCCGTCAAGATGTAGACAAAGGTAGGCGAAACACATGGTCGATCTCACCCTGTTTCATACTGCCGAGGTCCATGTCGCCAGCTTCGATGCGCTGGCGGGCACAGCAAAGCTGCATCATATCGTCCGTCCCGACTGGCTGGAGCGGGCACAAGACGGCATCGATGACGCACTTCGCCAGGAAATTACCGCCGAAATCCAGCGCCTGACCGGCCCTGTCCTCTGCACCTGCACCACATTGGGCGAGTTGGCCGAAAGCGCCGGCGCCACCCGGCTCGACTGGCCGATGATGCAGGCTGCGGCGCAGATCGGCGGACCGGTGCTGATTGCTTATTGTCTGGAAAGCACACGCGCACCCTCAACCGCCCTGTTGGAGCGCGCCTTCAGCGACCTCGGCAAATCAGCGGAAATCCGCACCCTGCCTCTGACCGGCCTCTGGTCACATTTCACCGCAGGCGAAACCGATCTGTTCCACAAACAGATCGCCACTTGGGTCAGCACCAGCCTCGCCCTGGTGGCAGACACCTCCTGCGTGGTGCTGGCGCAGGCCTCCATGGCCGGCGCTGCCGCCTTGATTGAAACAGAGATTCCGGTGCTGGCCTCCCCCGCCGTCGCCATGCAGAACCTCACAGGCGCGGACTGACGTCAGCCCCGTCACCTTTCCCAAAATACTCAAAAAACGCCGCCCCGGCTTTCAGGCCCGCATATCCTTGGGCGATCCCATCACCACATAGGTGGTGATTGAGGTCACATAGGGAGAGGTCCCCAGAATGTCGGTATGAAACTGCTTGTAGCTGGGCAGATCCGCACATTCGACCCGCAACAGATATTCGATGGTTCCGGTGATATTGTGGCACTCCACGACCTCCGGCGCCCGCCGCATGGCCACCTCAAACGCCTCTTGCGCTTCTTTGGTATGCTCGCCCAGACCCACCCCAATGTAGGTGACGAAGCCAACGCCCATCGCCTGCCGGTTCAACACCGCACGATATCCGGTGATGATTCCGCTGCGCTCCAGCTCCTGCACCCGACGCAGACAGGCAGAAGGCGACAGCCCCACGCGATCCGCCAGCTCAAGATTGCTGATCCGCCCGTCGCGGTTCAACTCCTGCAATATCCTGTCGTTTATTTGATCCAGCTTCGCCATTTATTGCAAAACATGACGCCAATTCGTAGAGAACGCAATTTCATTCGCTCAAATGCCCTGCATTTTCATCGTCATGACTTACGAACTCTTCCTCGCCCTCGCCGCCTTTGTCTTTGGCACTGTCTTCACGCCCGGACCCAACAATCTGATGCTGATGGCCTCCGGTGCAAATTTCGGCTTTCGCCGCTCACTCCCGCATCTCACAGGTGTTGCGGTCGGTTTTCCGTTGATGATTCTGCCGGTCGGCCTCGGGGTGATGCAGCTCTTTGATGCTTTCCCAGCGCTCACCTGGATTATGACGGCGCTTTCGGTGGCCTATATGCTCTGGCTTGCATGGAAAGTCGCCAATGCGGCGCCTCCCCGTGAAGGCGAGGCACAGGGCACACCGCTGAGTTTCCTGCAGGCCTGCGCGTTCCAATGGGTCAACCCCAAGGCCTGGGCAATGGCCCTTGGCGCGATCACCCTTTATGCAGCCAGCCGCGATGTGACTGCTATTCTCTGGGTATCCGGCACCTATCTGCTGGTGGGCTGTTTCTCGGCCTCGACCTGGACATTGCTGGGCCAGCAGCTGCGACGGCTGCTGACCCGCCCCGCACAGTTGCGGGCTTTCAACTGGACCATGGCCGCCCTGCTTCTCGCGTCGCTGGCCGCGATCCTGCTGCAGCGCTGAGCGTCACTTCAGCGGCAGGCAGATCTCCGTCAACAACTCCTCCGGTGCGACCTGATGTGGATCATTGAGATAGATCTCATAGCAGGGCGCATCGGCGGGTTCCTCGCCCGACTGTGGCAACCACGCACCGAACAGATCACCATAGGCGGCATGGATGCCGGAATACGGCCCCTTATAGGTCATCACCGCAGTCTTGCCCCCAGGCAGAGCCACCTCTTCCATATCCTCAGGCAGAGCGACCCCCTCGGCCGTGCTTGCCCCGGCATAGCTGCGCAGCTCCGCATCGGGGACTGTATCGGGACTGTCGAGATAGACACCGATCATCTGGCGCATCTGCGGCCAGAGATTGCGTGCCGTGCACAGCGCTGAGAACGCCTCAAAGCTACGACCGATCTCACTATAGGCCCCCTTATGGGCCAATGCGGCCAGGGTGCGGGCGGGTTCAGTGCGAATAATGGTGGGGTACATGGGATCTCCTTGGGACATCAGGTTGGGATTGGGCGGCAGAAGACGGCCCTTCCTGCGAAAGGCCGCGGGCGACGCCCCATAAGCCTCGGCAAAGACACGCGCAAAAGATCGGGTATTGGGATACCCCGCCGCGCGACCGATGCTCTCGATCGGGGCTGCGCCCTGTACCAGCGCTGTTGCGGCCAGATGCAACCGGATCCGGCGCACCGCTTGCGCGCAGGTCTCACCGGTCAGGGCGCGAAACACCCGATGCCAGTGAAACCGCGACATCGCCGCAACATCCGCCAGCGCATCCAGCGACAGATCCCCCTCCGGGTTGTCGTAGATATATCCCAGCACCCGCAGAATGCGGTTCTCATAAGAGCTGCTCATGGAAAACGTCCCTCTTCTGACCCGATTTGGATGCCATAGTAGCACTTCACAAATCTTGCTGAGTTGCATCCGTCGGCCCTTGGGGCCATATATCGGGCAAACCGCTCGAGTGAGACGACATGACCCAGTACATGGATTTTGAGAAACCGTTGGCCGAAATCGAAGGCAAAGCGGAAGAACTGCGCGCCCTGGCACGGGCAAATGAAGAGGCTGATCTGACCGATGAGGCCGCCGCCCTGGATGCGAAGGCGGCGCAGCTGCTGATCGATCTCTACAAGGATCTGACACCCTGGCGGAAATGTCAGGTGGCTCGTCATCCGGAGCGCCCCCATTGCCGCGACTATATCGACGCGCTGTTCACAGAATATACACCGCTGGCCGGCGATCGGAACTTTGCCGATGATCTGGCTGTGATGGGTGGGTTGGCCCGCTTCAACGATCAGCCTGTGATGGTGATCGGCCATGAGAAAGGCTCCAACACCAAGGCACGTATCGCCCATAACTTCGGCATGGCCCGTCCCGAAGGCTACCGCAAGGCAATCCGCCTGATGGAAATGGCCGGCCGGTTTGGTCTGCCCGTGGTGACATTGGTCGATACCGCAGGCGCCTACCCTGGCAAAGGGGCCGAAGAGCGTGGCCAGTCCGAGGCCATCGCCCGTTCAACCGAAATGTGCCTGAAAATCGGCGTACCGCTGATCTCCATCATCATTGGTGAGGGCGGCTCTGGCGGTGCTGTGGCCTTTGCCACTGCCAACCGTGTGGCGATGCTGGAACATTCCGTCTACTCCGTGATCAGCCCCGAAGGCTGCGCCTCGATCCTGTGGAAGGATGCCGAGAAAATGCGCGAGGCCGCAGAGGCCCTGCGCCTCACCGCCCAAAACCTCAAGGAGCTGGCGGTGGTGGACAAAATCATCCCCGAGCCGCTGGGCGGCGCCCATCGCAATGCCGAAGCCGCCTTCGAGGCGGTGCGCGGCGCACTGGCCGACATGCTGGCAGAGCTGGACGGCAAGGACGCCGCGGCCCTGATCAAGGACCGCCGCCAGAAGTTCCTGGACATCGGCTCCCAGGGGTTGGCGGCGTAACCTCGCACACAACATCCTGATCTGAATGCGAAACCCCGGCCTCTTGGCCGGGGTTTTTCTATTCGTGTCCCGTCAGTGAAGGTCCGCTTCGGAACAATTGACCGATTCTGCGCATTTGACTGGTAGATGCCCTTTCCCGGGGTCAGGAGCACTATCATGTCAGACCATCTAAAATCAGGGCTCGCAAATCGCGCCCTGCCCTCGCAGCAAACCCGCGATGAGATCCTGGACCAGATCAACCCGGATGACTTTTCCTGGGCAATACCCATCATGCGTGCAGGCTACGGTGGTCGGGCGCTGGTCTATCTGACGATTGCCGGCACATCTCTCTGGTCGATCTGGCAGGGAGGAGAGGCAAAGGGAACCACTGCGGCCTTGGAATGGCTGGACGGCGGATGGGGCACGATCGTTCTGCTATTCATCATTCTTGGGCTGGCGGCCTACGCACTCTGGCGTGTTGTCGACAGCATCTGGGATCTCGAAGCCTATGGCAGGGGCATGAAAGGGCTTGTCGCCCGCACAGCCATGATCGTGACAGGTCTCATTCATCTCGTCATGGCGGGCCTTGCCGTCACCGTTCTAATCGATCACCAATCTGAGGGCAGTTCCGGCGGCGGGACGCTTACTGAGCTTGCAGCGTCTTCAACTGGCACAATGCTTTTGGGCGCAGCAGGTCTTCTGACCCTAGGCGCAGCTGGCTACTACCTTCACAAAGCATGGGACGAAGGCTACCGGGTACACCTCAGGGCCAATCAGCTCACCCGACGCCTCAATACCCTGCTCAAAATGGGGGTCGCCGCGAACGGCGTTGTTATTGGCGTTATCGGAGCGCTGATCTTAAAGGCCGCCATCTCGGCCTCAGCCGAAAATCCAGACGGTATCGGCAGTGTCTTTGACTGGCTGCAGGAGCAGGTTTTTGGGCAGATCCTGGTCACGGCTCTCTGCCTCGGCCTTCTAGGCTTTGCCCTGTTCTGCTGGATAAATGCCATGTACCGCGTTGTGCCCAAGGCCAGCCAGAGCGGCACGGAGACCTTGGGCGATGCGCTTGGCGATAACTGACGACACGCCCTACCCCGCCAGCATCCGCAGCCCCTGCGTCACATCTGAACGCACTGCCAGTCGCAACCCCGGTTCATCCCCCGCCTTGAGCGCGGCAATGATCAACTTGTGATTCTGCGGCGGCTCGGTCCGCCGCAACCGGCCATAAAGCGCCCGCATCGTCGGCCCCAGCTGCAACCAGACGGTCTCCGCCATCGCCAGCATGGCCGGCGCCTGTGCCCGCAGATACAGCGTTCGGTGAAATTCCAGATTGGTGCGGAGATAACCGACAGCATCCCGCTTGGAGATCATCTCGGCAACATTGCTGTTGATGCTCTGCAACCGGTCGATCAGCGCGATATGCGCGCGCGGCAGGGCACGGCTGGCCAGCTCGACCTCAATCAACGCCCGCAAGGCTGCCAGTTCCTCAATCCGCTCGTTTGTCAGCTCCGGCGTAGAGACCCGCCCAGAAGACGACAGGAACAAGGCTCCTTCGGCCACCAGCCGCCGCACCGATTCGCGGGCGGGCGTCATCGACACATCAAACTCACGACCAATCCCCCGCAGCGTCAGCGCCTCCCCCGGTGCCATCTCACCGTGCATGATCCGGGTACGCAATGCGCGGTAGACACGGTCGTGGGCAGAGCCCGTGGGCGGCTCAACAGTCGGGCGAATGGGGTTGGATACAGGATCGGACATGGCGGTGTTGTGATCACAAATCCCGATCAGGTCAACCGGTACCACTCGCCGAACACAGGCCCGCCGCCCCGACACCGTCAGAAACGGTAGCGATGCAACTGATTGCCCTCGCGGCGCAGCCACTCTCTCGCGCCGTCGTAGTTGCCATATAGCTGCCGGACGGTGGCCCAGAACGCGGGCGAATGATTCATCTCCGCCAGATGGGCCACCTCATGCGCGGCGACATAGCGCAGCACCTCAGACGGTGCCAGGATCAATCGCCAGGAGTACATAAGCGCCCCGTCTGACGAACACGACCCCCAGCGCGATCGGGTATCCCGCAGGCTGATGCGGCTGTAGGGCCGTCCCAGCGCCGCTGCATAGTGATCAGAGGCGGCCGCCAGCCTATCGCGCGCCAGCTCCTGCAGATACCGTTGAATCCGGCGCCCGGGCTTTGCCCCGCTGGCGGCACCCGGTACCGTCAACTGGTCCAGGTCCAACAGCACTCTGCGTCCGCGCCCGGCAACCACATGCCGTGGCTGGCCATCAATCGGCAGCACGCAGCCATAATCCACGTCGATGCACTCGGGATGCTGTGCAAGGTGATCGCGAATCCAGCCTTCCTTTTCCCGCGCGAAATCCAGCGCTTCGCGATCCGGAACCCGTGATGGCAGCGTCAGCGTCACCCGACCATCCAGCCCAGAGATACGCAAACTGATCCGCCGCGCCCGCGCAGAGCGGCGCAGCGTCAGTGGAACCGGCGGGTCTCCGGGCAGGTGATGATCAGCCATGACGGCCTCCCCTTTTGGCAAAGGCTTTGACAGTACCCGGCGCATATGGCAAGGCACCTGAATCGTCGAACCGACTCAGCAGAAAATCAAGGGGATCCACATGCCCAATGAAGAATGGGGTGTAAAGCGCGTCTGCCCGACAACCGGCAAACGTTTTTACGACCTGAACAAGAACCCGATCGTCAGCCCCTACACCGGTGAGGTTGTCGAACTGAACAACGGCAAAAGCCGCATGATCGAAGCCGACGCCGAAGACGCGGCAAGCCGCAAGGCCAAGGAAAACACCGACGGTGATGACGCGGTGCTTGACGATGCAGATGATGTCGATCTGGATCTGGGCGACGACGTCCTGGATGACGATGATGACGAGGACAACGTCTCGCTCGACGAGATCGCCGACGTCGCGTCCGAAGACGACGAGTCCTAAGGCCACAAGGCCCTTGGGGGAGGTGCTGCCACCTCCCCCGGATACCGCCAAAGATAGCTGGAAAACCGGTATCGAAAAAATCTAGGACGATGGTGCATTTTCCGCTTGCGGCACGCGCCAGCCTCCCTTAAATCACCGACACACACCGCGAGACGGAAACGAAACGCGGCGGTTTGGGGCCTTAGCTCAGCTGGGAGAGCGCCTGCATGGCATGCAGGAGGTCAGCGGTTCGATCCCGCTAGGCTCCACCAAACACCTCCTAAACACTTGATGTTACAGGAGGGCATTGAAATCAAACAGCTTTATCTTCCCGAGTGGTACACATTGGTGGTACACACGAGGTGTGGAAGACTTGTCTGCATATCCCGGCCTAGTTCGAAAGCCGAGCGGTGTTTACGCCGTCCGAATGCGCATACCGCAAGACATTGCAGCGCTGATTGAGGGAGATCCATCGGTCTGGAAAGCTCTTGCCGTGAACCCGGGTGCACGGCTGAGTAAATGGCGAGATGCGCTGACCAGTAGAAAGCGCGGCCAGCCGCTCAGCGTGAAGAAGGAGTTCAAGCGGACGCTCAATGTGCGCAAACTCACCGATGCTAAGGCCCCCTACTTCGCGCTCCGCAACGAACTTGAGGCGGCGTTCCAAGTCATCCGTTCCACCTATAACCACGATCCGGTCACCGCGACTGAGCAAGACCTGACTGCACTTTCCGAAGCCTACTTTGCCCAGATCGAGGCTGATGCGGAACGCAACGCAACCGAGCTACTTGGTGATCCCGAGGCGCAGAGAGCGGCGCTACACAACACGCTGGAAGACATCGCTGTCATCCAGAACGGCGACACATCGGCCTTGGGGGCTTTCCAGCAGCGGGCAAAAGCGCTTCTCACGGAGCACGGCTTTGACTTGTCCAGTGACACACGCAGCACACTAACCAGTTTGCTGATGCGCCAAGCCCTCAGATCAGAACGCAGAAGCCTTGATCGCTATCGTGGCGACTTCACGCCGGACCTTGCGCCCAGCGCCGCCTTGGCCACACACTCTGTGGCGCATTCAGAATGCTGCGCCTGCCTGCGGGATACATTCGAGCAGTATCTGTCCGACAAGCGCAAGCTACGGCTCAAGTCCGTCGAATACCTCAAAGCCTTCGGTGAGATGATGAAGGACTTCTTCGGGCCGGACAAACCGATCCGGGACATCACACGGCAGGATGCGCGCGACTTCCTGCATATGTTGGAGCACCTTCCCCCCAATGCCGCCAAGCACTCTGAGTTCCGGCACATGACCGTTCCAGAGGCCAGCCGCGCCAATGAGATGGCTGGTGGCCAAACTATCGCACCCGCTACTTTGAACAAGCACTTCTCAAACTTCAGGGCCTTCTTGCAGTTCTGCGTGGTTGAGGAGATCGCTGACAAGAACGTGGCGCTCGGCCTTAAGGCCCAATCTGCCAACCCACCCAGCCTGAAGAAGCGTGGACCGTTTACCGATGCTGAGTTGAGCATGATCTTTGGCAAGGCGTATAAGGAAAACGCTAGCCCAGCGCGGACGCGCATGAGCTTCGATCCAGAAACCTTTCCTATGCACGCGCGCTACTGGGTGCCTTTGATTGCGCTCTTCTCCGGTATGCGACTGCAAGAGATTTGCCAGCTTGAGGTAGCCGCTATCGGAGAGCAGGACGGTATCCCCTTCATCTCGACAGAGTGGGACATTGCTGAAGAGACTGACCAGTTGGAAACCGGGCGCAGGAAGCACCTCAAGAATGACAACTCCGTGCGTCGTATCCCGATACACCCTGAGTTGGTAAGGTTGGGGCTTCTTGAGTTTCACCAACGGCGCAAAGCTGAAGGGCAGCACTATCTTTTCCCAGAACTACCGGCTCGCAGCGACGGCAAAGTCTCCCGCAATGTGGGCGACTGGTTTGGCAGGTACATTCGCGGCCTTGGCATCAGTGACCGCTCGAAGGTGTTTCACAGCTTTCGATACTGCTTTCGTGGGGCGATGTCTTATGCCAAGGCGAACCCGGATATCATTCGTCAAGTCGGTGGTTGGTCATCTAAGGATACTGCCGATCACTATGCGTCGAGCCTTGCGCTTAAGGCGGCTGCTAGCGAGGTTGCCAAGGTCAGATACGAGGGCCTGACGCTTGATCATTTGCGACAGCGTTCCGGTTAGTTTCCTGCGCCCACTTAGTTGGAGAGGGATAGACAACCTACGCTGGTGGCGGCTTGATGTCATGACCTCATGATGAGCTATGGAGAACCACTTGGGAAGGGCTGGACCTCAGCCACTTCTAAGCCGATGGGGCAAGGCTCGACACTCAGACAGGGGCTGTTTGGAAAGCTCTAAGGCCATTGCCACCATGTGGCGATTGTGCTACAGTCGTTATCAACGCGCAGAGGTCAGCCCTCGTTCAGATATGGCACCAGTCAGAAGCTACCTATAGCTCACCACCCGGCCTTCTTAACCACCCCAGATTTACACTTCTGCTACCAACAATACTGCTATAGACGTCTCCCTCTATTTGACAGCACGATACAAGTCAGCGCCGACACCGCCAAACAAGACAGGGTGCGCGTCAAATAGAGGGAGACTGGACCTTCCACGACATAGCAGGCGAGGCTTTTCACGCGGCCACGCAAATCGCTCAAGAAGAGCATGCGATCCCCGGCAACCAAAACTTAGCTGCCCGACGTATCTTCAACACCCCGCGCGACTATGGGTATCGAAGCAGGTCCGTTCAATTCACTAAGCGACCGATCAATGATCAGGACGGTCCACTGTACGGCTTACCTCTCGCCAGAGGCACATTGGATTTTTCAGACCAGAGCCGCGTGGGACGCACCCCCTTTCCTGAAATCGAACTGCAGAGGCTAAGGCACGAAAGAGAAGAGTACCT
Organism: Phaeobacter sp. HS011; assembly: GCF_018101215.1. Taxonomy (NCBI): domain Bacteria; kingdom Pseudomonadati; phylum Pseudomonadota; class Alphaproteobacteria; order Rhodobacterales; family Roseobacteraceae; genus Phaeobacter; species Phaeobacter sp. HS011. The sequence continues at coordinate 193,257 of NZ_JAGEUF010000005.1, forward strand.
CCAGCGGCGAAGCGAGGCACTTCAGGCCGGGCAAGAATTTGAAGAGCCAGCGCCATATGATCCCGATGACTTCGAACCGACGCCTTATCACATCTCCGCGCAGCTAACCCTTAACCCTACGCGGATGATCAACCATCAGTACCTGCGGGACGCCGCTTCCCAAAGAAATGAACCGGGGTTCACCTATCCCGAGATAATGCTACTCACCTCCCGGCGCGGCGTGGCTGACGGCAACCACGAAGGCGAGTTCACCCTCGCCAATCATGACAACGTCATCATCGACGTGCGACGTCACCTCATGTCCCAGCCGCCCCACTACAGGCACCTGCGCGACAATTACTTTCGTGCATGGCTGGAATTCTTCGATCAGCGCCTGCGAGCGCAGTTGGAAGATCCTGACATGCCGAACCAGTTCGCCTTCCTGCCGCGCTTCAGCTTGCAAAGCGTCGAGAACTATCATGAGTTCCAGTGCGACAACCCATTGCAGACGATAGAAAGCCTGCGCCCATACATCCGCACCCTGAGCCAGAACATGAGAAACCTGCGCATCAGCGACTGGTCCCAAAGCGACTACATCCAAGGCAACGAAATCGGTTATAGGGTGGATCTGGCACGAGGTCTTGAGCTGGTCATCTATGCGAAGACTAACAAACGTATCCGAGTGGAGGCCCGCACCGCGCTTGATGAGCGCCTGAACGACCGGAACTTCCCCTTCACGGCACAGACCACATCAGACCTTGAGGGTATGATCGCCCTGATGGAGGCCATTGCTGAAGATGCAACCACCCACGTGAACAGCGCGTTGGACATGTTGCGCCCGGGCCTTCCCGGTGGGACTACGCACGTCGAACAGTCACCGCCTTACGAATTGGTTCGGGAGATTATGCGGGCCGTGAATGATGAACACCGCGACCTAGCCAACACAGCGGAGAACAGACGCCGAATAGCCACTGCACAGCAGATGCTTATTAGCCTCATCGTGAGACGTAATGGAGCTGCACCAATGCCACAGGAGCGGCTTCGCAAGGCTGTCGCTCTACTGCAAAGGCGTCGAGTACTCCTAGCCCCCAACAGTGGCCATGTCCGCACTCTTGCCCCGAAATATCGGCGTGCCAGAGAGGTGCTTCTTGCTGAGGTGCACGGTGGCGAAGGCGTTTCAGAGCAGGATACTAATGCATAGCTCAGCCGTTTAGCGTGTCTCCGATGTCAGCCCCCTAGAACGCAATTGGTACGCACCGCAGCAAGGCTACCGCGACGCCCCTGTGCATGCCTCGAAATCACCTGTCAGCTATGCCCCATTCTCCTTGAGTTAGGCTCTGGCACAGGGTAAAATGTTGGCAGGGCTACGTAAAACGGCGTGACCTCGGGGCTTAGTAACCCCTCCAAGCGCGGTCTGGCATGACCGGAAAAATGCCTCCTCAACCTTTATGGTCGGGGAGGCTGCGGCGTATACAATAGGGCCTTGGCCCGAAGGCCGTAGCGGCTGTCGCTTGGCGGCTTACTAACTCCCCGGTCACCAGAGGCGCTCTGGTGACCGTTTCTTTGGAACATTGGGAGTTTAGACGTGAACGTCATTACTACTATTCTATCTCTAGCTATTCTTGCCTCCTCCATCGCCGTATTGGTCGGGCTGGTCATGCTTCTATTCAGAAGCCGTCGCAGGAAGGGAGCGTGGCTGGCCACAGGTTCAGCTTTCAGCGCCCTTGTGTGTACCGCTGCTCTGGGCGGGGTATTGGGCGAGGGGTTGGCTGACGCGAGCAGCGGCAAAGCATCAGCACCGCTCGCTCTGGAGAGTGCCACCGACCGCGTAGAAACAGCTTCGGCTGCGACAGCGCCGAGTTCCGATGGGCAGGCCATCACGACAGCCTCTCAACTTCGCAACAACGCCGAAGCAATCGCGCGGTGGTGCGAGATGAAGGCGGCACAACGCACCTTATCTCAACAGCGTGATGCCGAGCTGGACGCTAACCTTGGTGAAAAAGCCCGCAAAGAAATCACGGGGCGATATGACGCGTTACAGCGGGATCTAACGGTGAACCTCGCGTCTCAGCTAGGGATCAAGGAATGGGAGCTCAACAAGCTTTCCATGAGTGCCCCTTGGCCTACCTACTGTCGAGCAAATAGCAAGGGCTGGGCTGTGGTCGCACCAGAACTTGCGGCGGCGACCTCTCGATCTGATGCAAAGGAAGCCCTCGCGGCCCTGCGTGGGTTTTATGAAATGAACCTCAAGGGCAACAGGTCGTCTTACTTTGACAACAGCCGATATGCCGCCGTGACATGCAGACGCAAAGCTGTTGACGGCCTGCATCTTGTGGGCTGCATTCTTCAGTCGTTCTCCAACCCTTCCAGTTGGGATGTGTTTGTCGTGGGCAGGCTTCAGAATGGGCAACTGGCAGTCGCCCCCATCGACGGAGAGGCATCTGACCACATTACTAGCGTAGGTGATCTGAAATCCTTTCAAGCCCCCTACGCTCCGGAAGCGCGCCTTGCCGAGTTCGCAGGCCAGGTTGATCAGTCAGCAGTCGATGAGCTGTTTGACTGACCTCGCTCGAAAATGAACCCGGGTGCAAGGGGCGCGGACTGCTTGCGCGCATCGAACCGCACCAGCAACACTGCTCTTTGCACCCTCTCGACTTGAGGTCTGACATGAAATCAACCTTCTGGGAGTTGGAAAGGCTCGGACGCATCAAGCTGTCCAAGCACTTCACGTTCCGCCAGTTCCTCCACTCTGAAATCGCTGCGGCCTATGGCGTCGTCAACATGCCCGATGACGCTGAACTGGCTATCGAGGTGGGGCGCGGGCTATGCGCCAATGTGCTGGAACCCATCGTGTCTGAGTTCGGTCCGATCATCGTGCGCTCCGGCTTTCGCTCCGCCAGTCTGAATGCGCTGGGGCACAGGCTGGGCCTCAAATGCGCAAGCAACGAAAAGAACTATGCCGCCCATATCTGGGACCACCGAGACGCTGACGGAAACGCGGGTGCATCAGCCTGTATCATCGTTCCTGCTTTCAACGAGGGGCATACGGACCATGATGGGTGGCAAGACCTTGCAGACCATCTGATAGCCTCTCTACCCTGCACAGAGCCCAAGCGGTTCAAGAACGACAACGCGTTCAACATCGGCTGGAAACAACCGCCCAGCGCCCGCGCGCAGACCCTTCCCGGTTCTCTATAGGGCGGGGTTATCAGAGACAGACCGCGCCGCCTGAAACCTGTCTCTATGAAGTGGTTTTTCAAAGAGAGACGCCTTTCTCTCCAACTCTAGATGCTATTGGGAGGTTCACCATGCAGGTAGGTTACGCACGCACATCAACCGCCGATCAGGTCGCTGGGTTTGAAGCCCAGAAGCGTGACCTCATCCAAGCTGGGTGCGAGGAGGTGTTCAGTGAACAAGTCTCGTCCGTCGCCCAACGCGCGGAACTGGAGAACGTGCTGAAGTTTGTGCGGCGCAGAGACACGCTGGTCGTCACCAAGCTGGACCGCCTTGCTCGGTCTACCCAGCACCTACTCAAGATCGTTGATGAGCTGGAAGCCAAGGGTGTTGCCCTCCGCATTCTCGATTTTGGTGGCGCTGAGGTCGACACCAAATCCCCAAGCGGCAAACTGATGCTCACAATGTTCGCCGCGATGGCGCAGTTTGAACGCGAGATGATGTTAGAACGCCAACGGGAAGGCATCGCCAAGGCCAAATCAGCAGGGCGGTACAAAGGTCGAGCACCTGTCCCGAAAACCAAGATCAAACAGGCTATCGCTTTGAAATCAGAAGGCGCTACTCCCCCTGAGATTGCGAAAGAGCTTTCACTAGGTCGTTCGACCGTTTATCGCTTGCTGAACAAGCATACTGATTGAACCCCGGTGCAGAACTAGCACTTCCACAACCGGGGCAATACTACGGGGCGGAGATTTGTGAACGTTCAGCAGCATAAGAAACTTACAGACGACATTTGGGAAATTGCCAAGCGCCTACGCGGCCCCTACCGTCCCCCGCAATACCGTCTTGTCATGTTACCCATGGTGGTTCTGCGCCGTCTCGACTGTGTGCTTGCGGACAGTATCGACCGGGTTCATGCCGAATACACCCGCCTCAGGGCAGCGGGCACACCCGAAAAGGCGATGGAACGGATGCTGGCGCGGGTTGCTGACCCTGACCGCAAGCAGCCCCTCTACAACACCAGCAAATACACCTTCGCCCGCTTGACCGCCGACGCTGAGAACATCGCACCAAACCTCGTGGCCTATATCAACGGGTTCTCCCCCACGGCCCGCGCGATCTTCGAGAAGTTCAACTTCGCTGAACAAATCCAGAAGCTCGACGACAGCAACCGCCTGTTCCATATCGTTCAGCAGATGGCGACCGTGCCCCTGCACCCTGACGAGGTGGACAACCTCCAGATGGGCTACCTGTTTGAACATCTGGTGATGAAATTCAACGAACAGGCCAACGAGGAGGCCGGGGACCACTTCACGCCCCGTGAGGTGATCGAGCTGATGGCGAACCTCGTCTACACGGGCGAACAGGACGTTTATAAACCCGGCATCTACCGCACGATCTATGACCCGACCTGCGGCACGGGCGGGATGCTGTCGATCTCGGAACAGCACATCCGGGCTGGCAACGACGCGGCAAACCTCGCGCTCTACGGTCAGGAATACAATGATGAGAGCTGGGCGATCTGCTGCTCGGACATGCTCATCAAGGACGAAGAAACCGACAACATCATCCTTGGCGACACGCTGGGCGACGGCAAGACGGGCGACGGCTTCGAGGGGCACCAGTTCCACTACATGATGGCGAACCCGCCTTTTGGGGTGGACTGGAAGGACCAGAAGAAGGTCGTAGAGAAGGAGCACAAAACGCTGGGCTTCAACGGGCGCTTTGGCGCGGGCACGCCCGACATCGACGATGGGTCATTGCTGTTCCTCCAGCATATGATTTCCAAGATGCACCCCAGCCCGGACGACCAAGACAACCCCGGCGACGGGTCCAAGATCGCGGTGGTCTTCAACGGCTCGCCCCTGTTCTCCGGCAGCGCAGGGGGTGGTCCGTCGAGCATCCGGCGCTGGATCATCGAAAACGACTGGCTGGACGCCATCATCGGCCTGCCGGATCAGCTCTTCTACAACACCGGCATCTACACCTATGTCTGGATGGTCACGAACCGCAAACCACCCGAGCGGCGCGGCAAGGTGCAGCTGATCGACGGCACCTTGTTTGCCGAGCGGATGGACAAGAGCCTGAACAACAAGCGTCACCGCATCACCGATGCCCAGATCGCCGATCTGACCCGTATCTATGGCAACTACCGCGACGGCGAACAGGCCGAGGTGGTGGTGAACAAGAAGACGGGCGAGAAGGAAAGCCGCACGGTCTCGCGCATCTTCAAGAACCATGAGTTCGGCTTCCTGCGCATCGTCGTGGAACGCCCCCTGCGCATGAACTTCCAGACGACGCCGGAACGGATCGCGCGGCTGGACGACCTTGACCCCGACAAGCACCCGGTCGCGGATATGCGGGCGGTGGTCGAGGCGATAGACGCTGATCGCCTCTACATGGACCTTGCCGAGTTTGACGCCGATGTGGTTGCCACCGCCGCCGATCTGGACATCAAGCTGGGCAAGGGCGTGCGCAAGACCCTGTGGCTGACCATCGGCGACAAGGATCAAAAGGCCGAGCCGTGCGTCTGGGTGGGCAACCGCCCCGAACCCGATGCCGAGCTGCGCGATACCGAGAACGTGCCGCTACCCGACGACACCCGGTTCCCCCTGCCGATGCAATTCGGCCCGGACCCGCAGAACAAGCTGAATGGCGAGGTAGTCACACTGATGACCCCGGCCATTGATGCTTACATGAAGGCCGAAGTGCTGCCCCATGTGCCTGATGCCTGGGTGGACTACAAAAAGACCAAGGTCGGCTATGAAATCCCGTTCAACCGGCATTTCTACGTCTACAAGCCCCCGCGCGAGCTGGATGAGATTGAAGGCGAGATTGAGACACTGGAAGGCGAGATCGCCAAGCTTCTGGAAGGGCTGGTGTCTTGAGTGCGTTTGCCGGAAATCTTAAGCGGTTTGCACAGGTCCGAAATGGGACGACGCCCGCAAGCGGCGACCCGGACTACTGGAGTGGCGATGTTTTGTGGGCTACGCCTGAGGACTTGGGAAAACTATCGGGGACGACAATCGACAGCACAAGACGAACCGTCACAGAGTTAGCTGTCACAGAGGTCAATCTAAGTCGCGTGCCAGCGGGCTCGTTGCTCTTGTCCACTCGCGCACCCATTGGTCATATGGGGATCGCGGGCAAGGCAATGGTCTTCAATCAAGGCTGTCGTTCGATTGTGCCTGGCCCTAACTTAGACAGCCACTTTTGCTACTATCTACTAGCTTCAAGGGTAGATGAGCTGAATGCTCGGGCCAATGGTACGACTTTCAAAGAACTGGCTCGGGATCAGCTCGCAGCACTTCCTGTTTCCCTTCCCGACCTCGACACCCAACGGCGGATTGCGGGGTATCTGGATGACAAGACGGCGCGGATTGATGTGCTGATCGCGAAGAAACGGGCGCTGCTGGACCGCCTGGTCGAGAAACGCCAAACCCTCATCACCCGTGCCGTCACACGTGGCCTCAACCCCGACGCCCCCCTGAAAGACAGCGGCATAGACTGGCTCGGCAAGGTTCCGGCGCATTGGGAGGTGAAGCCAGTCAAGCGCGTTGCCAAGCTGCAAAGTGGGCACACCCCCGACAAGCAGCAGGACGAGTACTGGAACGGAGAAATCCCGTGGGTGTCGCTGAACGACACCGCAGCCATTCGCAGTGGCGACTATATCGAGGAGACGGCTTTCAGCATCACGACAGAAGGCATCGCCAACTCGTCGGCCCGTCTGCTTCCTGCCCGTGCAGTTGTCTTCACTCGGGACGCGACTATCGGCGAGGCCGCGATCACGACGCGCCCTATGGCAGTCTCACAGCACATTATTGCATGGCTCTGTTCCGAAGAGGTGCTCGCTCCCGAGTTCCTGCTCTTCGTGATTTACGGAATGCGGGGTGAGCTGATGAGGATCACGAACGGCACGACCATCGGAACCATTGGGATGGGCGATGTGAAGACCATCCGCATTGCACTCCCGCCTCACGACGAGCAGACCGACATCATTGCCTATGTCAGCGAGCGAAAAGCACGGGCCGAGCACGTGATGCGGCGCGTTGAAGCTTCCATTGAGAAGTTGGTTGAATACCGCGCTGCCCTCGTAACCGCCGCCGTGACAGGAAAGATCAAGGCGCTGCTCACTGAGGATGCACCCAAGTCCGCCAAGAAGGAAGCCCCCACCGCCTTCAAGCGTTCGGTGCTGGCCGCCTATATCGCCGACACGCTCTGTGACCAACCCACCTTTGGCCGGGTGAAGTTCCAGAAGCTCTTGCACCTGTGCGAAGCGCATCTGGAAATTAAGGAGGTCGCGGGCAACTACCACCGCGATGCCGCTGGTCCGTTTGACACGCAGATGATGCGCTCGGTCCATTCCCAGATCGACAAGCAGGGCTGGATCGCGCCGGTGAAGGGCGACAAGGGCTGGACCTATGCCCGAGGCGAGAAAGTAGACAGCTATCGCGATCACTTCGACCGCTACTTCGGCAACCGCAAGGAGGCGCTAGAAGACCTGCTCGCCCTGATCGCGCCGATGAAGACCCAACAGGCTGAAATCGTCTCGACCGCTTTCGCTGCGTGGAACGATCTGCTGCTGGAGGGCAAGACGCCAAGTGATGATGAGATTGTGAACCTGATCCTGAACGACTGGACCGAGAGCAAACGCCAGATCAGCTCCGACCGCTGGCATGGCGCCCTCGCATGGATGCGCGAAAAGGGCCTCACCCCACGCGGGCTGGGTGAGCATACGAAGAGAAAGAGTTAAGGCGCGTGGCGCTTCAGTATTGATGGAGGGATTAGATGGCTGACGTATTTCACGATGGGATTGACGCTCTGATGGCACGGGTTGCCGCCAGTGGCATCATTGGTGAATGGACCGAAGAGGCGGGCGGCACAAAGCATGTTTTTCGGTCCCGTGAACGCGGGGTTTTGAACTACTGGCCCAACAAAGGGACCGTGCAGTATCAGGGTAAACCCGAGGCGCAGGCTCCCTTGAAGGCAGTGCTTGCGGGTGATGCACCTGCCGCCGCCGCTCCGAAAGTTGCTGCTGCGGTTAAAGATGAGCGAACCAAGATTTTCGTGGTGCATGGCCACGACAGGCACACGCTTGACCAACTGGAACTGATCCTGCGCCGTCTTGGGCTTGATCCCTTCATCCTGCAAAACAATGACGGCGGCGGGAATACCATCATTGAGGCGCTGGAGCAGCAGATTTACAAAGAAGCGGCATTCGGGATCGTCCTGATGACGCCTGACGACTACGGTTATGCCAAAGCCAAGGGGGACGAGGCGACGCAACCCCGTGCTCGTCAGAACGTCATTCTTGAGATGGGTATGGTGCTGGCCTCGCTTGGCAGGGACCGCATGGCGATCCTAAAGAAAGGTGCTTTGGAGCATCCGAGCGATGTCGATGGAGTTCTGCGCTTGGACTTCAATGATGAGGTTCGTGAAGTTGCAGTTCGGCTTGCAACCCGGATGAAAAAGGCAGGCATCGAGATCGACGACGCCCTAATCGCGGGCTGCGGGGTCTGATGATATGGCAGGGCACACCGAGACCCATTTTGAGAAGGCGATTGAACACGGGCTGACCTCGCAGGGGGGATACGCTCGCCGGTCGCCTGCCGACTTCGATGAGGACTTGTGCCTGTTTCCTGCCGATGTAGTCGGGTTTCTCAAGGACACGCAGCCCCAGAAATGGGATCAGCTCGAAGCCCTGTTGAAGGGGCAGACCGAGGATCAGGTGCTGTCCGACCTCACCAAGGAACTGACGACCAAGGGCACGCTTCACGTCCTGCGTCACGGGTTCCGCTGCTATGGCAAGACACTGCGGTTGGCATACTTCCAACCCAACACGGGTATGAACCCTGAGACGACCGCGCTTTATGCCAAGAACCAACTGACGATCACGCGGCAGGTCGCCTTCACCTCGGTCAAGAAAGCCCCCGGCGGCAAGTCCAAGCGGTGCATCCTGGACGTGACGCTTGCCGTGAACGGTCTGCCGGTCGCCACTGCCGAACTGAAGAACCCTTTGACCGGCCAGCGGGCGGTGGATGCCAAGAAGCAGTATGAGCGCGACCGCGACGAACGCGACCTGATGTTCAAGTTCAAGGAACGCGCCCTTGTCCACTTCGCCGTGGACCCTGACGAGGTGTGGATGACCACGCGCCTCAAGGGGGGCGAGACGTTCTTCCTGCCGTTCAATAAAGGGCACAACCGGGGCGCGGGCAATCCGCCTGTAGAGGGGAACTGGAAGACCGCCTACCTATGGGATGAGGTTTTGGCGCGGGATAGCCTCTTGGACATCCTGCAACGCTTCATGCACTTGGAGGTGAAGGAGAAGAAGGTCGCCACCGACCGGGGTCCGAAGACCGTTCGTAAGGAAACGATGATTTTCCCCAGGTATCACCAGCTTGATGCAGTGCGGAAGCTGGTGGCCCATGCCAAAGAGCATGGAGCAGGCCGCAACTATCTCGTGCAGCACTCGGCGGGGTCGGGCAAGTCGAACAGCATTGCGTGGCTGGCACACCGGCTGGCGGGCCTGCATGACGCGGTTGATGCGAAGATTTTCCATTCGGTGATCGTGGTGACGGATCGCCTTGTTCTGGATCAGCAGTTGCAGAACACGATCTACCAGTTCGAGCATAAGACCGGGGTTGTCGAGAAGATCGACGAGAACACCCAGCAGCTTGCACGTGCGATCTCGAATGGCGTCCCGATCATTATTTCCACGATCCAGAAGTTTCCGTTCATCGCTCAGGCGCTACGGACGTTGGAGGACAAGGGCGAAGAGCTGACGCTAACCACAGCAGGCAAGCGTTACGCGGTGATCGTGGACGAGGCTCATTCGTCGCAGACTGGTGAAACAGCATCAGCCCTGCGGGGGATGTTGAACAAGGACGGTATCGAGGCGGCAATTGCTGCCCAGCTTTCAGATGTGGAAGACGAGAACCTGACGGATGACGCAAAATGGGCGATCCTGCGGGACACGCTGCGGCGTGGGAAGCAACCGAACCTGAGTTTCTTCGCCTTCACGGCCACACCCAAGTTCAAGACCAAGGCGATGTTCGATGAGCCGGGGCCGGATGGTCTGTCGCCATTCCACGAGTACACGATGAAGCAGGCCGTCGAAGAGAGCTTCATCATGGATGTCCTCAAGCACTATACGACCTACAAACGGTTCTTTGGGCTGGTGAAGCAGATCGAGAACGATCCACAGGTTCCGAAGCGGGCAGCCGCGAAGGCCTTGACACAGTTTCTCACGCTGCACCCTCACAACATTGAGCAGGTTGTCACGATCATTGTCGAGCATTTCCGTTCGAACGTGATGCACGAGATTGGCGGACGGGCAAAAGCGATGGTTGTGGCCGGCTCTCGACTAGAGGCCGTGCGCTACAAACTCGCCTTTGATCGCTATCTTGAGGAGCGCGGTTACAAGGGGATCAAGTCTCTCGTGGCCTTCTCGGGCACCGTCGAAGACCCCGGCATCCCCGAAAGCGCCTATACCGAAGTTGGAATGAACAATGGGCTGCCGGAAGCAGAGCTGCCCGAGACATTCGACAGCGATGAGTATCGCGTACTCTTGGTCGCCGACAAGTATCAGACCGGGTTCGATCAGCCGCTGCTGCAAACGATGTATGTGGTGAAACGGTTGGCGGGGGTGCAGGCTGTTCAAACACTGTCGCGGTTGAACCGCATGGCACCGGGCAAGTCTCGGACCTTTGTTCTCGACTTCGCAAATGAGGAAGACGACATCTTCAAGGCGTTTAAGCCGTACTACGAGGACACGCCTACCGGCGAGAACGTAGACCCGCAGCGCCTGAACGAGCTACAGCACCGACTGTTGGAGTGGGCGATTTTCACGCCAGAGGATGTCAGCGCCTTTTCTGTCGTCTGGTATGGCAAGAAGAAGGATCACACCGCATCCGACCATCGGACGATGAACGCTATTCTGGATCGCGCGGTTGACGCTTTTCAGGATCGTGAGGAAGAAGAGCGTGAAGAGTTCAGGGGGCAGATCATCGCGTTCCGCAACCTCTACGCCTTCCTGTCGCAGATCATCCCTTATCAGGATAGCGAGCTTGAGCAGTTCTATACCTTCTGCCGCAACCTGATCTCCAAGCTGCCCCCTCCGGGAGATGGGTCGTCATTCACTTTGGATGACGAAGTTGCGTTGAAGTACTTCCGCATCCAGCAGATGACACAGGGATCAATCGACCTTGATGATGGCGAGACCGACCCGCTGAAAGGGCCGACAGATGTGGGTTCGGGTGGGCGGAAAGATGAGGAGGTGGGGCTGCGAGACCTTGTGGAGAGGCTGAACGAGCGGTTCGGAACCAGCTTTACCCGTGCGGATCAGCTATTCTTCGAACAGATCCGTGAGAGTGCCGAAAGCGATAACCGCATTGTCGAAGCTGCGCTTGCCAACAAGTACGACAACTTCTCGTCCTATCTCGAACGGATGTTGGATGAACTGTTCATAGACCGCATGGATGGCAATGAAGAGGTGTTCTCGAAAGTAATGAGCGACCAACCGTTTCGAGCCGCAGTCCACAAGGGTCTTGCACGAGAACTATACGAGCGGATCAGGGCCGGTCGTCGTCATTGATTTGCTAGCGGGGCAACCATCGCAAATACTGGAGCTTGCCTGTCCCCACATACCAAAAACTGACACCGCTTGGTCAGATCAATATCCTAACCTTGGGTGACTAAGGTAGTACACATGGGTACACCTGCCCAATATTAAAATTTAATACTTACAAATGCTTATGACTTCAAATCACAAATCCCTCCTCCGCTACCAGACGCTGCTCCGTTGCAGAAGCCTTGCCTGCGCGAGATCACGTGAGCGAAAGTGGGCTTTTCAGGGGACCACACACGTGGTACACAATTGGCTGTAGCACTCAGCATTAGCCATTGATTTTGAATGATAAGTGGTGGCGGCAGTCAGCTCCCGCTAGGCTCCACCAAACACTCATAAAATTTCCAGCATCGTAGCACTATCTCCCGAAGATGCCTGTGATCACTGAGAGCGTCTTTTGACATAGGCTGCCCCTTGAGCCGCCAGACTGCAGCTTCGGTTGCGAGCTTACGGCGAAATCTGGCCAGCGGCTCAACGCCTATCCTTCTCAGCCTGTAGAGCAAACACCGGACTTCGCATCCCGTTTTGCGATGCCTGCTGTACCGCTGCGCAACACGCAGCCTTGCTGATTTACGCTTTTTTATCGCGAAACGCTTAAGCTTCCGCTGATGTATGTCCCCACCATCGACCATGCAGCGCGTGCTTACTGGTCAACACGACAGTTGTATAAATTGATTAAGGATTGATACCCCCATGCCCCGTCCAAGTTGGCTCGAAGATCTCCTCGCGACCCTGAAAGGTGGTAAGGGTAAGGATAAAATGGGTGGCACCAAGGGTGACGACACCATGGACGCCGGCGAAGGCGACGATACGGTTGCGGGTGAGGAAGGACACGACGTCATTGATGCTGGCGAAGGCGATGACATTGTTTATGGCGACATGGGGGATGGCTTCGAGCAGGGTGTGCAGGCCTCTCCCCTGACCCTTGATATCAACAATATGCACAGCGTGTCCCATGACGGTGGCACAGGCTCCGTCGGCAACTACGCGGTGTTCAGCAATGTCGCCACGCTTGAGGACGGCACCAGCATTTCTGGAAAATTGATTCTGGTCGAAAAATCCAATGCCAATATGTCGGTGGAATTTGGCTATACGAACGGTGCCGAAATCCTGCTGGATGGGGACCAGCCCGGCGATCAGGCCAAATTCCGGCTGGAGTTCTTCGATCCAGCCACCGGCGAGACAGTCTATCTCAACTCCACAGCGACCTTCAATGACATCGACGACAACAGCTATTCCGGCGACGCCGAGGCGGTGATCATTGATGGCAACAGCTTCACATCTTTCGGCGTTTCCTCCGATTCCTCGCTAACGACGGACGTTAATGGAAACGTGGTCAAGGCCACCGGTTCCGAGCTTAACGACTACACCGACCAGGATTCCTGGTTCTCCGCCTCATTCGAGGACAGATCGTCAATTGAGTTCACCTTGCAAACCCGTGCAGGCCTGGCTGGTTTCACCCTGTCTGGTGATGTTCTGGACGATCCGGTGACCACAATCATCGAGCAGGGTGACGATACTGTCATGGGCGGCGAAGGCAATGACGTGGTTTACGGTCAGGGCGGGAACGACTCACTGCTAGGGGAAGAAGGCGACGATAGCCTGGATGGTGGTGACGGCGATGACGTCATAGAGGGTGGTGTGGGTGCCGATACCCTGATGGGTGGCAGCGGTGGTGATACCCTCTCTGGTGGTGACGGCGACGACTACATCGAAGGGGGCGAAGGTGACGACCAGCTTTCGACCGGTATTGGCAACGACACGCTTCTCGGCGGTGAGGGCAATGACACGCTAAACAACTCTGCCGGCGATGACAGTCTTGTCGGCGGGGTCGGCAACGACAGTATTGTTGCGACAGACGGCTTTGACACGCTGGAAGGCGGCGATGGCGACGACACGATGTACGGCGGCAATGACGATGACCTGCTGCTGGGTGGCGCCGACAACGACCTGATGTACGGCGAAACGGGCAACGACAGCCTGGATGGGGGCGATGGCAACGATGTCATGGATGGCGGGGTTGGCAACGATACCCTGATGGGTGGCCTTGGGGCCGATACCATCGCAGGTGGCGATGGTGACGATTACATTGACGGCGGCGACGGCGACGACAGTCTGACCACCGGGCTTGGCAATGACACGCTCATCGGTGGGGCCGGTAACGACACGCTGCGCAACTCGGCGGGCGATGACAGCCTTGTCGGCGGTACCGGTGATGACAGCATTGTCGCCACCGATGGCAATGACACGCTGGAAGGCGGCGATGGCGCGGACACCATGTACGGCGGCAACGACGATGACCTTCTGGTCGGCGGCGCCGGCGATGACAAGATGTATGGCGAAGCGGATGCTGATACCTTCCAGATGTCGGATGGCTTTGGCAATGACACCATCTCTGGCGGTGAGGCCGGCAATGACTCCGACCATATCGACATGTCGAATGTCACCAGCAGTGTCAGCGTTACGTATTCCGGATTTGAGGCCGGCCAGATCACCGATGGGGCCGACACGATCTCTTTCAGCGAGATTGAACAGCTGACGCTGACCGATCAGGCGGATGTGGTTGATGCCTCTGCTGATAACGCCGGGGTGAATATCGATGCCGGTGCTGGCGATGATACGATCACATTCGGTGAAGGCGACGATTCCATCACAGGTGGGGCCGGCGATGATGACCTGCTTCTGACGGAGGGCGGCGGTGTCGATACCGTCAGCGACTTCGATCTGAACGATGACGATGGCAACGGGTTTTATAATGACCAGCTGGATGTCTCTGACCTGGCCGGCGGCAGCGGGACCGGCGGCGCCGTGCTGACCGGCGATGTCGCCGTGGCCGACGACGGGTTCGGCAACGCGCTCCTGACCTTCCCCGGCGGGGAGCAACTGGTGCTTCAGGGGGTCACCCCCGCACAGATGAGCAGTCACAACCAGCTCTACGCGGCGGGCATTCCCTGCTTTACGCCTGACGTGCAGCTGGCCACACGCCGGGGCGCTGTCCCGGCCGGTCAAATCCGTGTCGGGGATCTGCTGCAAACCGCAGACAATGGGTTTCAGCCAGTGATCTGGGTTGGCAAGCGGTCTCTGAGCGTGGCGGACTTGGAAAAGCGCCCGCAGTTGCGCCCCTATTGCCTGCGCCCGGGCGGGGTGCTGTCACCGGACCGGCCGATGTTGCTGTCCCCGCAACACCGCCTGATCGTCAATGACCGCTGCCTGATGCCGGAACAACCGCGTGACGAAAGCTTTGTTTCCGCAAAACTCCTTGCTGAGATGGACGAGGATTTTGTCGCACAGGTAATGCACCGGGCTCCAGTCACCTATGTCCACCTGATGACTGAGCAACACGAGGTCATTTTTGCAGAAGGCATCGCGACCGAAACCTTCTGGCCCGGCCCGGAGGCGATCCGCGGCCTGTCGGCAGATGACCTGCGTGAGCTGCTGACGCTGTTCCCGGAGCTGGCAACAGTGCATGGGCTGTCAGGTGAGCCCGGCCGCCGTCAGGTCCGCAAGACCTACGGCGATCTCGCCCGCCGATCCCTCAGACGCCGCGACATTGCCGATCGCCACGCCGCGTAACGCCCCTTGTCGCGCAAAAGCCCCACGGCGCTGTGAGGACCCCGCCCACGAGCGGCAGGGCAAGCTGCACCAGGGCAAAACCCGCATCGTGGCCGTGGCAAATCTAGATCGCCCCCCGGAGGACATCGACTCGCAGACATCCCGGCGCGCCGCAAAGCGGTCGCCGAAGAAGCCGCTTCAGCCTCCGATACCCTGGTTTTGATCAGCAAAACGAGCTGAGAACCGAACGCAGGCGCGTCAGGCGCACCCCCAGCCCCTGCACGGCAAGCCAGCAGACAGGCGGCCATTGCAGCAATCACACTACGCCGGGAAAGGTGAAGTCGCGCAGCCATCATACCACAAGCCGTTCGTAGTAGGTGACCCTAGGCGGCCCTTCCATGAAGCCAAGCAGAGCTGCCATAACTCCGCGCTCCTCAATGAAGGCGAGATAGGCCTGATGGTGCTCACGGCTCAGCCATTCTTCGTGGAGGAGAAACGCCCGTGTTTGCCCATCGTAGTAAAGCGTAACACTCAACGCTCCGTCGAAGCCGCGCACGTTCGGCAAATTTTCTTCCAGAAACGTCGACAATGCATCAAACGCCCCGTCCTTTACGCGCATTTCAAGCGTGACCCAAATCGTCATGGATAGTCTCCTTCGTTGTGACAGGGGCAGTGTCACCGCAACCTGCACTTAGAGATAGAAAACCAGCCTCAAAAATCGGGTTTATTGGTCAGTTACACACACCGGATCAGGCCAGATGCAACCGGTGCTGCTTCGGCGTAAGATCGAACTGAGACTTATAGGCTTTGATGAAATGTGAGGTGTCGGAGAACCCTGCAGCAAGCGCGATATCGGCAATCGTATCTTTCCCCTCGATCACCCGGTCCCGGGCATGATCCAGCCGCGCACGCCGCAGCCAGACACTCGGAACCTCCCCAAAGGCACGCTTGAAGTCACGCTGAAATGTCGAGACCGAACGCCCAGAAAGCCTCGCATAATCCGCAACCGAAAGATCCGCAAGCGCATGCGCTCGCATAACCTGCTTTATATTGCGGCGGGCGCGTTGGGAGTTCTCATGTGCCAGAAATCGCCATAGCTGCCCCTGACGATCGTGCAGATCCAGCAGCAACAGCAGCTCCAACAGTTTCGACTTCACAAGTGCAGGGGAGGCCTGCAGGCGGCCATATACCCGGGGCAGCGCACCGACATATTCGCGCAGCGACGGCGACCCCGAAAACAGGGCGGTCTTGCTGCGCGGTGCGGTTGTCACACCACATGAGGTGGCCGCGAGAAACTCCGTGATCACAGCATCGCTGAAAAAGAATAGAACCGCCTCAAGCGGTCCCGTTTCACTTGAGAACTCAGACACCATGTGGTGATGCCGCGGCACCAACAGCGTGTCACCCGGTGCCACAGCCGTCTCTTCCCCATCCGCGTCGAAAAAAGTTTCACGCCCCCGCAGCACATACGCAAGACAGGGCACATTGGAGAAAAACTCAGTCCCAAAGGCATCTTGATACAGCAGCTTATGAAAAATCCCGGCCTGACCATTGGTCATGATAGCCTCTGCCCCGGCGAAGCTGTGAAGCCCCTCAGGAAGCAGCAGGATCTTGTCCTCGGCGGCAGCGTAGGTCTTAGCCCCATGCCCACTGACCATCACATGCCCCCCCATAGTTTTTCCGAACCTACAAGGACCTGTATGCGCCCTCAATTGGCCCCGGGGCGGCAAAACAGCGCGAATATCTGATCCTCCAAACATCCTTGACGCTGAAAGTAATGGCGCTGCCCTCCACCTCCGCCCCCGGTAGACCGGGCCGTGTCCTCAGCTGCACCTGCAGGAGCGCATCGTCCGTCGAATGGCATCGCCTTGCCGCTCCTACGTTCGCCGCGTCACAGATCAACGGGGCCGCGGCGCCTGAGGCACAGGAAAGCAGTCTATGCAAAGATGCTTCTGTCGGCTTCGACCAGGACCATGGCGCCAGTCGTCTTGATCAATTGACTGACTTTTTGAACTTCTAAGGCCGTCAGAGCGCAGCGGCGGAACGCGCTTTGATCCAGGTCAGGACATCCACCACCGGTGTATTGTTTTTTGCGGTGCGCGGCATGAGGACGTAGAAGTCATTTCCGCCTGCTTCCCAAGCCTCACCAACCTCAACCAAGCGACCGATTTCGAGATCATCAGCCACCAAAAAGCGGCTCACCAAGGCTACGCCTTGGCCAGCAATAGCGGCATCCACCGCAAGTGATGTCTGGCTCAGGCGAAGACCACGAGGCGACTGGTCTGGCACATCCAAATGCGCAAGATAGCTTGGCCAGAGGTCATGCGCGTCATGGATCTTCGGCAGTTTTGACAGTGTTTCTGGTTCAAACGAATGTGGTGCATCGCGAGTAATCGATGGCGCTGCTACAGCGATCAGCGTTTGCTTGAACAGCAATGTTACGTCCAATGATGCACCAAATGGCGGCGACCCTTGGCGCACCGCAAGGTCTATCCCGTCGCTCTGGAAGCTGGAAACTTTCTCGGTGGCCATAATTCGCAAATCGATATTGGGATGTGCTGCCGTGAAGTCTGGTAAATTAGGGATCAGCCATTTCGCGGCAAAGGTCGGGGTGACACTGATCAGCACTTTATTTGGCTCAGGCTTCAGCTCAGCAGTTGCGGATCGAAGGTCAGCGAACACGTCGGCGACCCGATTGTGGAAGCTGCGCCCAACCGACGTGAACGCCAGACCCTTCGGCACACGTTCAAACAAAACCACACCAAGATGCGCTTCGAGCTGTCGCACCTGCTGTGCAACGGCCCCCTGTGTGACACCCAATTCATCTGCTGCAGCTCGGAAACTTAGGCGGCGACCTGCTGCATCAAAAGCGCGCAAACTATTGAGAGGGGGAAGTTCAGCCATCTAACAATAGTATATCTACTGCCAAGTAACATCAATTCTCAATCCAAAATCTAAAAAACATTGATATTATAGAGATCAAGCATGAAAGGGTGATCGAAATGCCAGTAGAAAAAGTAGCTCTGATTACAGCAGGTGGTAGCGGCATGGGTGCGGACGCAGCCCGCAGGTTGGCGAAAGACGGGTTCAAAGTCGGTATCCTGTCGTCATCTGGCAAGGGTGAGGCACTCGGCGGTGAACTCGGCGGCTTTGGTGTGACTGGTTCCAATCTTGACCCAGATGCGTTGAACGCCTTGGTTGCGGGTGCCACGGATCGTTGGGGCCGTATTGATGTCCTGGTCAACTCAGCGGGTCACGGACCAAAGGGATCGGTTCTTGAGATCAGTGACGACGATTGGCATCAAGGAATGGAATTCTACCTGATGAACGTGATCCGCCCGACAAGGCTGGTCACTCCAGTGATGCAAGCACAAGGCAGCGGGACGATCATCAACATCTCGACCTTTGCGGCATTCGAACCCGACTCACTTTTCCCAACGTCTGGCGTCTTTCGGGCCGGGCTCGCCGCATTTACAAAGCTCTACTCGGATAAATACGCACCCGAGAATATCCGCATGAACAACGTCCTTCCCGGGTTCATTGACAGCCTGCCCGAAACCGAAGATCGCAAAGCGCGTATTCCTATGGGCCGCTACGGCTCCGCGTCGGAGGTTTCGTCACTGATTTCATGGCTCGCTTCCGACGAGGGTGGCTACATGACTGGCCAAAACCTGCGCATAGATGGCGGCCTGACCCGTGCCGTCTGATATCATTGCCCGCGAAACATCGCGTGAGCGTCTTATCTTGGCGGTTAAATGGGGCGCTTCCGCTGTTCAGATCATGGGATACACTGCAACAGGGTTCGGCTGGACACCCTGGAACCTCTACCTTTTCATTGTAGGTGTGGTCGGATGGTTCGCTGTGGGCGCTCTGTGGAATGACAAGGCGTTAATGCTGGTCCACCTCGTCGCGCTTGGCGCAATGATTGCTGGTATGACAAACAGCTGAAACGAAAGCGCCGCCATTCGTGACAAACACAGCTTCGGTGGCTTTGGGCGCATTCCCGGCTTCAGAGGCAGCATAGTATTTTGTGATAGAGGGCTTCTACCAACGTCGGGTTGCCGATATTGGAGCGCATGGCAGATCGGATCTCTACAATCACGACTTGCCAAAGAGATGCCGTGAAGCCCTTGCCAGGCGGAAACGAATAAAACCTTCCAATCTGTCAAAGCTCTTCAACGACAAAGGTTTAATCGCTTTCCGGCAACAGTCCGGACCAGCGACACCACGCAAAAAACTCCAGAAAATTGACGCAGGGCTGCACCTATAAACGGCTTCGCCCGCGTGCTCGGATTGCATATACCGGGTGTCGTGGCAGGGCATCGATGGGCTGCGCCCACTCAGAGAGCCCTTGACCACTGCTGCGTGATGTATGAACGCGTATACTGCGTCGAGAGCCGTCGTATCATCTCGGAAGTTAGGCTTGATATATTTAAAAAACGGCTTCGTAGGCCGCGCAGCGGGCGGCGGTGTCCATGTCATCCAGATAGGCAAGCTCGCCTCGTTTATGGGCTACATAGACAGATGTGAAATCCGTCGGGAACCAGCCGCAGACCGTTTCGTTGCGTTCAAGCCGCTGCAAGGCGTCCTCCAGTGTTCCGGGCAACCGGACATGGCCGCGTTTTTCCAGGTCTTCGGGAGACAGAACAGATAGGTCTTCTTCGGTCACGTGTGGCGCTGGCAAAGCGTCTTCGATCCCTTGCGCCCCAGCATGGATGATAGCTGCCAGCGCCAGATGGGGCGAGGCAGCGGCATCTGCGGCGCGGTATTCGAAATTGTATTGGCGGGCGATGCCAGAGGGGTCCGCCGCCGTCACCGGACAAATCCGCACAGAAGCTTCGCGGTCGCGGAAGCCCAGATTGTTGTAGGCCGCCGACCAGCGGTGCGGCGTCAGGCGCAGATAGGACACATCGGACGGGGCAGTCAGCGCGATGATGCTGTCGAGGTATTTCAGAACGCCGGCGATAAAAGATCCGGTAACGGTCGACATGCCTGCAACGCCGTTTTCGTCATAGGTGGCAGGCGTGCCGCTTTCATCCAGAAAACTCATGTGGATATGCACGCCGTTGCCTACCCCTGCGGGGTCACGGATCGGGGTGAAGGTCACGTCCTCACCAAGGCGTTGCGCCGTCAAGCGTGTCACCTCGCGCAGGACCACTGCCTGGTCGGCGGATCGGTGATCCGGGGCGGGATCGTTGGTCACCTCATATTGCTTGGCGCCGTATTCCTTCATGAAGGTGTCCGCACCCAGCCCGCTTTGATCAAGGGCGGCCATCAGGGTTTCGCCAAACAGGCGGCGCGTGGCAAAACCGCCGTGACCATAGGCCTGCCCCGGTTGGTCGCCGCCGGTTTTGAACTGAAACTCATGTTCAAATGCTGAGATCAGGCTGACCCCACCCGCAGCCTTCAACCGCTCAAGCGCGGCCTTCAGCAGCGAGCGTGTGCAGAACGCCCATGGTGTGCCGTCCAGATCGGTGATGTCGCCTAGCATGAAGCGTTCAACCGGCCCGCCATCTTCAAAATCCAGCGTGACGCCCGCACTCTCATCCGGCAGCAACAGCAAATCCCCTAAGGCGCCAAAGGGGCTGTCAGCGATGGCATCAAAGCAGGTGATCATCACATTGGTCGGGGTCCAGCCCACGCCCTTTTCCAGGCGGTTTTCAAGATCGGACAGGGGAAAGGCCTTGCCGCGTGTCTTGCCGGCGATGTCCGAGGTGGCGGCAAAGATCAGAGGGTTATTGATCATCTTCAGTCTCCCCAAAATCCAACCGCACGGAATCCCATTCCTCAATGCGGCCTTTTGTTTGTTCCCAGTTTTCTTCGGCGATGCGGGTCAATAAGGCCTCCAGCAACGCCAATGCACCGGTATAGCTGTCCCAAAGGGTGCCGCTGTCGATTGGTACGGCCAACACTTCGCTTGCTTGCGCCGAGATTGGTGACAACCAGGCATCTGTCATCAGAACAACCTGCACATTGCGTGCCATGATGGCTTTTTGCGCAAAAATGGACAGGCTGTTTTGGTAACGGCGAAAATCGACGATAAACAAGATATCGCGCGCGCGCATCCGCAGCAGGTATTCAGGCCAAACCTCTGGGTCGGAAGGTAGATGGAACACCTTGGCGCGAATTTGGCGCAGGTGCCGTGACAGGTGTTGGGCCAATGTATCACTCATCCGGCCACCAATCACATAGATGCTGCGTTTTTCGTCGGCCAGCTTTTCCGACACGCGTTCGAACTGGGCTTCGGACACGGCCTTGGTTGCGCCTTTCACCACGGCGCTGGCCCGGTCCAGAAAGCTCTCCAGAAACGCGCCATGGATGGGCGCGCTGGAGGCTTGCAATTCAACGGGAGAGCGCTGGCCTTGCTTCAATTCGCCAATCAAATGGCGTTGAAATTCCTGAAACCCCTGAAACCCCAACTTGGTCACAAACCGAGAAATACTGGGGGGGGAGGTATTGGTGGCTTTGGCCAGGTCCTGTATCGGTTCCAGCCCGGCAAAGGGATAGTCCAGCAACAGCGCCGTCGAAAGCTTACGCTCTGTCGCGGTCAGATCCTCTGACAATTTTTCTATGCGTTCTCGAACCTGCATGTGTCCTCCTGCCGTGTTTATGAACCATTGTGAAAATAAAATGTCAACAATTACGCAAATATTGACTTTGAAAAATGTAGATCATTATTGTGATGCAACTGTTCTTTGGGATTCGTCATGATCACGGCTCCACGCAAACATATCCTCGTCTCCATTGCCGCCATCGCTCTGGCGGTGATCGTTGCCTGTTTGGTCGCAACGACGTTTGGCGCAGCGAGCGAACGGGTGTTGAGCGTGTTTTTCATCTCGCTCATCGCGGTGGTTGGCATGGGAGTCTATAGCGGCAATTCGGGCATCCTGAGTTTCGGGCATTTGTCGTTTATGGCCATCGGGGCTTATGCCTCCGCCCTACTGACCTTGCCTGCGCAACTGAAGGTCGCGACCCTTCCCAAACTACCCGACTGGCTGGCAACAACCGAACTGGGCCTTCTGCCTGCGACCTTGGTGGCAGTCCTTTTGACCAGCGTTGTGGCTCTGCTGATCGGGATGGCCATCGGCAAGCTGGAAGGCTCCGCCGCTGTGATCTCAACCCTTGGGCTGTTGATCATCGTTCATGGCATCGCCATTGGCTGGCGCGATGTCACCCGTGGCTCGCAAACGTTCTTCGGCATTCCACGCGAAACCTCGCTTTGGGTGGCAGCTGCGGGTGTTGTCGTGGCGCTGATCGTGGCCCGGCTTTATCGCGATTCCATCTCTGGACTGCGCCTGCGTGCGGGACGGGAAAACGCGATCGCGGCAAGTGCCGTAGGCATCCGCATCCGACGGGAACGGCTGGTTTCCTTTGTGATCAGTGCCGCCCTGATGGCCCTGTCAGGCGCGTTGATAGCCCATTTCCTAGGCGCGATCAGCCCAAAGAAATTTTATTTCACTGATACCTTCCTGCTGCTCGCCATGTTGATTGTTGGCGGCATGACCACCGTGACCGGCGCCATTACAGGGGCTGTCGCGATCACAATCGTCACCGAGATTTTGCGCCGGTTTGAGGGCGGTTTTTCGCTGGCGGGTTTGGAGATGCCTGCGGTTTTTGGCACCACGCAAATCGGGATTGGTCTGATTATCCTGTTTGCCATGTTCCGTAAACCGAACGGTTTGGCCGGTCTCAAGGAATGGGAGGAACGGGTTTTTCCGGACAGACGCGAACCGCATTCCCAGTCTGACATGCGCACCATCACACAGGCCGTGCCACTGAAGGCCACGGGCATGACAATGCAATTTGGCGGATTGATCGCGGTGAACGATGTGAACCTTACCTTGAAGCCCGGAGAGATCACCGGGCTGATCGGCCCGAATGGCTCTGGTAAGACAACACTGATGAACATGCTTTCAGGCGTGTTGGTGCCGACGAAAGGTCAGTTTTTCCAGGGCAAGGATGAGCTCTCTGGCTTAACCTCACATCAGATCGCGGATCACGGCATCGCCCGGACCTTTCAGAACATCCGCCTGTTCGACAATCTGAGCGTTTTTCAAAACGTGCTCGTCGCGGCCCTGTCCACGCGCGGCGGTGAAAATGCCGAGGGGCGGGCCAATGCAGCCCTTGCCCGTATGGGGGTTGAACGCCACGCCAATGCAGATGCGGGGACCTTGTCCTATGGGGACCAGCGGCGGGTTGAGATTGCCCGTGCATTAGCTTGTGAGCCATCACTCTTGTTTCTTGATGAACCCGCCGCAGGCATGAACCGCGAAGAAACCGACAGCCTGATGGAAACCCTGCGCCGCCTGACCCGCGATTTGGGTCTCGGCATCTTGTTGGTCGATCACGATCTGAAACTGATCAATCAGCTTTGTGACCGGATCGCCGTTCTGAACGAAGGTCGCCTGATCGCCGAAGGCACCCCCAAAGACATTCAAAACAACCCCGACGTGATCGAAGCTTATCTTGGCCCCAGTCGACAGGACGAACGAAACCAACCGGAGGAAAAACAATGAAAAAAATATTGCTTGCATCAACCATGGCAGTTGCGACGCTAGCCGCACCTGTCTCTGCCGAGGTGCTGAAGATCGGCCTCGCAACGGCCCAAACGGGCGGGCTTGCGGGATATGACGGCCCCGTCATCGAAGGCCTGCACATCGCGGTGGATGAGATCAACGCAGCGGGTGGCATCAATGGCAACATCAAGATTGAGTTGATCGAAAAAGATGTTCGCTCTGACGCTGCACAAACAGCGATTGCGGTGCAGGAACTGGCCGATGAAGGCGTATCTGTCCTTGTGCTGCCCTGTGACGCGGACCCATCACTGGCCGCAATCGGCACGGTGACTTCGGCCCAGATCCCGGCGATTTCGACATGCGCCTCGTCGCCCACATTGCCGATGATCGGGGGTGACTTCATGTTCGCCAACTTCCCAGGCGACAATGTACAGGCCACGGTCAGCGCGGAATGGGCACATCAGCAAGGCCACAAATCGGCTTACATCATCTATTCTCCAGATAGCCAGTACACGACCATGCCGCTCTACTTCGCAGATGTGTTCAAGGCACTGGGGGGCGAGATGCTGGGTGAGGACACACACTCCATCGGCCAGCAGGATTTCTCAGCGATTGCCACGCGCATTGCCGCACTTAATCCGCAGCCGGATGTCATCATGACCTCGTCTTACGAGCCTGATTTCCCGTCCATGCTGAAAGCCCTTCGCGCTGCAGGTGTGACGGCACAGATGATCGGATCAGACGGGATCGACAGCCCAACGACCTTCTCACTGGGGGACACGGGCGAAGGCGTGGTGTTCACAACAGCCGGTCACGCGACGGAGGGCAGCCCACTGGCAGACTTCAACGCCAAATATGAAGCCGCCACCGGCAGTGCGTCTGAAACGGTGTTCAACGCGGTGGGCTATGATCTGATCATTGTTGTCGCCGAAGCGGTCAAAGCCGCAGGTGGCTCCACCGATCCTGTGGCCATTCGCACTGCCATGGCAGAGCTTGAAAATGTGCGCGGTGCAACCAGCCTGATCACATACAAAGGCACCAACGGCATGCCTGTACGTGAAGTCACGCTGATCCGCGTAAAGGACGGCGAACGTGAATTGATTGGCCAGCCCAGCCCAACGGCTGATCTGATCCCAGCCCCACGTATGCAGTAAGGCACACATCCCATGACATCGCTTCTTTCAGTACAATCGCTCAGCATCAGCTATGGCCCGATTGAAGCGGTGCGAGGGATTGATTTTGACATCAAGGAAGGCGAGATCGTCGCCTTCCTTGGCGCAAACGGGGCGGGAAAATCCTCTACCCTGAACGCCCTGGTTGGGCTGGTGCCTGTGACCAGTGGCAAGGTGAGTTTCAAAGGGCAGGATATCACCGACTGGCCGCCGGAAAGCCTGGCCCCCGCGGGCATGACATTATCCCCCGAAGGACGGCGCGTCTTTGGCGCGCTAAGTGTGGCCGAGAATTTGCGCATGGGGGCCTTTTCCATCAAGGACAAAGCGGCGATTGAGGCCGCGTGGGACCGCGTCTATTCCCTGTTCCCCATTCTTCACGAACGGCGTGACCAATTCGCCGGAACTCTGTCCGGTGGCCAGCAACAGATGCTGGCCGTCGGGCGCGCTTTGATGAGCAGCCCAAAACTGTTGTTGCTGGATGAACCGTCACTGGGTCTTGCCCCCAAGATCATCGGTCAGGTGTTCGATCTGATATCGCTGCTGCGCGATCAGGGCGTCACGCTGGCGGTTGTCGAACAGAACGTTTCAATGGCGCTGGAGGTCGCGGACCGGGGGTATGTGCTTGCCAGTGGAGAAATCGTCGCTTCCGGCGCGGCATCGGAACTGGCCCGGTCCGATGCATTGAAATCTGCCTATCTGGGGGCCGCGTGATGGATTTACTGTTGCAGCAAACCGTGAACGCCTTTGCCCTTGGCGGCACCTATGCCCTGTTGGCGCTGGGTCTGGCGGTGGTGTTTTCGATCATGGGGCTGATCAACTTTGCCCATGGCGAATTGATGACGATCTCCGGCTATACGCTGATGTATTGTGGGATCGCGGGCGTCTCCTTTGTGCTGGCTGTCCCATTGGCCGTTGCGGTGGCCATGATCGCGGCCATCCTGATGGAACGCATCGCCTTTCGCCCCGTGCGCAACAGCTCCGGCGCGACGATGCTGGTGACCAGTTTTGCGGTTTCCATGATCCTGCAGGTCCTGTTTCAGAACTTTATTTCCACCCGTTCGCAGCCTGTGCTGCTGCCGCAGATCCTGTCGGATTCCGTGAATGTCTTTGGACTGATCATCGGCGTGAACAAAATCGCAGCCATCGCGACCACGATTGTGATGCTGGTGTTTCTGGATATCTTCATGAAGCGCCAGAAGACAGGCATTGCGATGCGCGCTGCCGCCGAAGATTTCAACGTCGCGCGCCTTATGGGGATCCGCGCCAACACCGTCATCGCGGGGGCCTTTGCGCTGTCGGGCATGCTTGCCGGTGTAGCCGCCGTTCTCTGGGTGTCGCAACGCTCCTCCGTTGATCCGCATATGGGGTTCCTGCCCGTGGTCAAAGCCTTTATCGCCGCGATCCTTGGGGGGCTGGGCAGCCTGCGCGGCGCGGTTGCCGGTGGTTTCTTGTTGGGCTTTATCGAAATATACCTCGCTGCCTTCCTGCCCCCTGAATTGCAGGAATTCCGCGAACCGATTGGGTTGAGCCTTGTGGTTGTCGTGCTGTTGTTCCGGCCAAACGGGCTGATCCCTGCCGCCTCTCTCAAGAGTGAAAAAGTATGAATGCAACGCTGCTGCAAAAAGGCGACCCGGCTCCGGTTGATCTGCTGAACCCCGACAGCGCCCATCCGCTGCTGCTGGTGTGCGAACACGCCGGGCAAGCGGTGCCGCAAGCACTGCATGGCCTTGGCCTTAAGGGCGCGGAAATTCAAAGCCATGTGGGCTGGGACATCGGCGCCGAGGCGGTCACGCGGAAAATGGCGCGGGCTCTGGGCGCCCCGGCTGTGATCCAGCGCTACAGCCGTCTGGTGATAGATTGCAATCGTCCGCCAGACGCGGCGGATGCCATGCCCGCTCACAATCACGGCATTACTGTCCCCGGAAACCAGAACCTGGACGCAGCAGACCGCAAAGCCCGTGTTGATGAGATTTTCACCCCATTTCACACCACAGTGGATACGCTTTTTGACCGTCAACCGCGCCGTATCGTGCTCTCTATCCATAGCTTCACGCCGTCACTAGCAGGGGTTCAACGGCCTTGGGACGTGGGTTTCCTGTTTCGCAAGGACACCGAAACTTCAACCCGGCTGAGTCAGTTCATCGCCGCAACCAAACCCGATTTGATCATCGGCATGAACCAACCCTATCAGATCGAAGATGCGTCTGATTGGTTTGTGCCCCAACACGGCGAGGCGAGAAATTTGCCACATAGCCTGATTGAAATCAGAAACGACCTGATCCGTGATGACAATGAGCAATCCACCTGGGCGGATATGCTTGTATCTGCTGTGAACCAATACCTAAAGGACACCGCATGACCCTGACCCGAAACCTCGCCCTGGTGCCGTCGCAATCGGCACTGTTGTTCATTGATGTTCAGAACTTCTCGGCCCATCGGGATGGCGGCGAGTTTGCTGGCCTGAGCGACGCCCAGTTCGCCCAAAAACACGGCTGGCTATTCCAACAGTTGGAAACGGTCATCCCCCGTATGCAGGCCCTACAAACAGCGTTTCGCAAGGCGCAGATAGAAGTGATGTACACCACTATCGAAAGCCTAACCAAAGACGGGCGAGACCGTAGCCTCGATTACAAAATCACCGGCTTCAACGTGGCCAAGGGATCCTGGGACGGCAAGGTCATTGACCAGATCGCCCCGGCTGAGGATGAGATCGTATTGCCGAAATCCTCGTCCTCGGTGTTTGTCTCAACCCATATCGACTATGTCCTGCGCAATCTGGGTGTCAAACAACTGGTCATCAGCGGCTTGTTGACAGATCAATGTGTCGAAAGCGCCATCCGCGACGCCTGCGATCTGGGGTATTTGGTCACGCAAGTCACAGACGCCTGTGCCACCGAAACCCAAGCGCGGCAGGACAATTCGCTCTCCACAATCAAAGGCTATTGTCGACAGGTGACGACCGAGCAGCTCCTTGATGAATTGCAGAGGTCCTAGTCAGCCGATCCTATGCCCAGGGCACAGACGTTTCCTCGCATGTGAGTGATAAGCGTTGTCGACACAGCGCTGCCCTGTTGCGTCACCAAGCCACAGAGAGCTGACCTTGATACAATCGCGGCGAAAGGTCGATTCGTCCCGCACTAGGGACTGATCTCACCAACAGGCCGAATGGCCGAATGGCCGAAAACTGAACATTCCCTTCAGAGCTGACGGAGCAAACTTTCATGCGGTGCGCGACGAATTCGGCAGAGAATCCAAGATTACTGCATTTCGGCACTGCAGCGAATGCCGGTTACTCCCGTTGCTTCACATTTGGGATTAACTATCGACGACGCCAGAACCCAGCGCCCCTATTCAAAACAAAAAAGGGCGGATTTCTTCGCCCCAGTCTGCAAACATGTCAGGCTTGCGAGGGCGTAGCCCGCTTGGGAAGCCCGCGCCCGAGCTTAGTTGGTGCAGTAAATACTATCAAAGAGGCGGCATCAAACCGCGACAGGTCCAAACAGTCAGCACCGCGATATGCTACGTCTCATCGAAACCGAACAAGTCGCCGATATGGAGGCTATCATTCGCTCTTATCTGAGTGAGGCGAATGAGATATGCCGTCAAAGGTTTGAAAGCACCAAAGGACACAACCGAGCCCGGTTTTCCAACAGAACGGGTCGACGCATTGGCTGCCGATCCGGAAATGGCTGAGGCGTCTGACAACCTCACGCGTGGTCGTGCAAAAGCTATGTCCCTAACCTAAACTCGGCAAAGCAATCGGAAACCGGATTCAGGCGCATTGCTGGCTTTCACGAAAAGATCATTGCTGGAAAAGGCGCATTGGACCAATGAGTATCAGATGATTTCGTCTTCATAGAACATGGGATCATCTGAGAGTTGGGTCGCGTGTTCGTCCAGCTTGCTCTCGGCCTCCTTGAGAGATCCGACGCGCGCGAGATGGAATACCGCGTCACCTTCATTGACGACAGGCATGACCGCCCGTCCAACGATGATGCCACCAAAGGGTGCTTTGATGTCCCGTTCTTCCTCACCAAAGGGGTCAGCCACCGACCCCAGCACATCGTTTTCCCGCACAAGATCCCCGTCTGATCTAAAGCTGCGAAGCAATCCGCCCATCGGCGCGCGTAACCACTTGCTTGATGGGCAGAATTGTGGTGGCGCCTTGGCAGGGACGATACCTTTACCCGGTATCATATCGAGCGATTTCAACAGTCGTAGTATGCCAGCCAGCCCTGCCCGCACAGATGTTTCGTCAAATCGCAGACCTTCGCCCGCCTCAAAGAGGAGAACCTTCTTGCCAAGATCATCGGCGGCCTTGCGCAGCGATCCATCCCGCAATGGCGATTTCATGATGATTGGGGCACCGAATACCTCCGCCAGCTTGCGCATATCGCGGTCCTCAGGTGTCACACGAATTTGCGGATAGTTTGTCCGGTGAATAGCTGCCGAGTGCAGGTCGATGCCAAGGTCCGATTTCGCGACTATCTCGCTGAGAAACAGATTTGCCAATCGCGCCGCGAGCGATCCGCCTTCGCTTCCCGGGAAACAGCGGTTCAAGTCTCGTCTATCGGGCAGATATCTGGATTTATTGATAAACCCAAAGGAGTTGACGATAGGGACAACGATCAGTGTTCCCCGTAAACCGCGCAATTTCGGCGAGCCCAGCAGTCTGCGCACAATCTCAATGCCGATCACTTCATCGCCGTGAATGCCTGCACTGACAAAAACGGTCTGACCGGCCTCTTTGCCATGAATGACATGGGCTGACATCGTAACCGGCGTGTGATCAGACAACACGCTGACGGGCATATCGACTGTCAAACGTTTCCCGGCAGGAACAACAGTGTCGCCGATTGTGAAACCTTGTCTTTTTTTCACTAGCCCTTGCCCTTGGTCTTTGTCGCACCGTGTTTGGCATTCTTTTCAATGAACTCGATAATCTTGCCTGCGATATCAATACCAGAAGCCTTTTCGACGCCTTCCAGACCGGGTGAGGAATTGACCTCCATCACGACCGCCCCGTGATTGGCACGCAGCATATCAACCCCACAAACATTCAACCCCATCGATTTTGCCGCCCGTACAGCGGTTGAGCGCTCTTCAGGCGACAGCTTGATGATTTTGGCCGATCCGCCACGATGCAGGTTCGAGCGGAATTCACCCTCAGCACCGGTACGCTGCATGGCCGCCACAACCTTACCCCCGACCACAAGGGCGCGGATATCAGTACCGCCAGCTTCCTTGATGAACTCCTGCACAAGGATATTGGTCTTGGTCGCACGAAATGCCTCAATCACAGATTTTGCGGACCGGTCCGTGTCAGCCAGCACAACACCCAAACCCTGCGTCCCCTCAAGCAGCTTGATGACCAAAGGCGCGCCACCAGCCAATTCCAAAACCTCTTCGGTTTGTTTGGGATCATGTGCAAAGGTCGTCACTGGCAAGCCAATGCCATCGCGCGCCAACAGCTGCATCGACCGCAGCTTGTCACGCGAACGGCCAATCGCCACACTTTCGTTCACAGGATAAACGCCCATCATTTCAAACTGGCGCAGGACCGCCATTCCGTAAAATGTGACAGAGGCCCCAATCCTGGGAATGATCGCATCATACCCTTCTAGCTTTTCCCCGTTATAGTAGATCTCCTGGCGCCGTGAGGCGATGTTCATGTAGCAGCGTAAGGTATTGATGATGTCGAGTTGATGCCCGCGCTCTTCAGCGGCCTCGACCAATCGCTTGTGCGAATAGAGCTCTGGGTTGCGAGCGAGCATACCGATTTTCATGACTTCTCCTTAGGCCGCTTGGGTCTGGTGGGGGTCGTTAAGTTTCGTTTGCAGGGATCGACAAGGATCGAATGTCGCCGCATGGCAGTGCGCCCAACGATCATCCGAAACTTCATCTCCGTGCGTTCTGTCAGTGACAGGTCAATCTTCCAAAGGTGTGTAGAAATGCGAAATTTGGTACGAATAACAATACGGGTCTCAGGAACACCGCTTGTGTTCGTAATCTGACGACGATCATGGATCGGGCATTCGACGTCCGTGTCATGCGCATCATCATCGAAACGCGTATGAAACCGGACCCATGGCGCGGCATTCCGTTCAAACTCGACGATGTCAGTCGCGTGCAGCGCCGATGTCCGCGCGCCAGTGTCAATTTTGGCTTTCAGGTTTGTGAGGCCGAGCAAGGGTAAATCCACCCGTTCCTGCCAACCGATAACGAGCATGTGGCGAATCCTCATGTTGCTTTCGTATGACTATGAAACTTCCAGCCGCCGAACACCATCGGCAAGCTTCCCAACATGTTGTTTCCATTCATGTCGCAATGCCGTTGTCATTGAGATGAAATGGCGAACGACAGGCTGTGCAGTGACCAGCTCTATCAATTGTCGCGCATGAACCAATATGCGCTGGCAAGCGATACTGCGACGGCTCCCAGTGCTGCAATTTGCCAAGGGGAAGCCACCGAAAGGTCGATGATCATCACTTCGCGAACGACAGCCATCATGCCGATCAGGATGACCGCTCTCGCCTGAACAATGGTCGAATGCTCGCGGATATGTCGCAGGATAGAATTGCCAATTTCCAGCGCAATCAGAACGTCATGACGATGCCGAACAGAATCTGCACCGCATGGTAGTTCTTGACATCCCAATCGACAAAGACGGCATCATAGATCCCGAAAAAAGCCACACCATGGCAAGCAAGGTGATCACCCCAACGCTGCCCATCAGAACAAGAATGACATGGTATTCAAACTTGTCGGCAACCTTTAAAAAGGGATCATGTGTATGATCGTCGCGGCCAGTGTCCTGCAGTTTGCGCACTCGCGTTTAGTATCTGGCTGGAAGCAAGTTTTGACCGTAGGTTGGCCAGATGGACATGCATAGTATCACGCCAATAGCGGCTTTCGATGTTGAAAAAGGCAAAGCGACAGCGATCGGTGGCGGCCCTTTGGACCTGAATGCCAGCCAAGGCTACCGTTGGATACACGTCAATTCGCAAGATGAAGCGCTGCGTCCATGGGCGAAGGAGCATCTGCCGGACATCGCTGCCCGCGCACTTTGGCAAAGTGAAACACGTCCTCGCTGTGAACGATTGGATGACGGCCTGATCCTGAACTTGCGCGGCGTCAACCTGAACCCGGAGTCCGATCCAGAAGATATGGTGTCACTCCGTATGTGGATCACTGAACATGCGATTGTGTCGGCACGGATACGAAAAGTGTGGGCGTTAGATTCCATCCGACAATCCGCCGAAGCAGGGGCGGCCCCTGAAACCGCCGGCAAGTTCTTAGCAGAGCTCACGTATGGGCTTACAAGCCGCATCGAGACCGTTTCACTTGGGCTGGAGGAACAAACGGATGAACTGGAAGAAGCCATTGCAGAAGGCAGGCGTATACCAACTGGCAAGCTCGGAGATATACGGCAAGCTGTCATCAAAATGCGCCGGTTCATCAATCCACAGCGCGAAGCGATATCTATGCTTGCCACATTGGAAAACTGGATTATTGCGCCAGATGAATTGGCACTCTTGCGTGAGACTGCGAACCGCACTCGACGTATTGTTGAAGAACTTGATGCGACACGCGACCGCCTCTCTGCATTGCGGGACCATATCGATGCGGATCGCGCGCATGCTCTCAGTCGAAACAGTTATGTGTTGTCGGTTGTGGCGGCAATTTTTCTGCCGCTTGGCTTTCTGACCGGCCTCTTTGGCGTCAATGTGGCCGGAATGCCAGGAACGACCGCGCCATCTGCGTTTTGGGTACTGGCCGGGGTGTCAGCCGTAGGTGGCTTAGCGCTGTTTCTGATATTCAAGTTTGCGAAGTGGCTTTGAGGGATTAATCGATCATGGTACGCAGCTTACTTCCGCTTTCAGCGCTTCTCATGGGCTCGGCCTTCCTGCTGTTTGCCGGTGGGGTCAATGGACTGATCTTGCCGATCAGAGGGGAAGCCGAGGGATTTACGGCGGCTTCCTTGGGTTTGCTGGGTACAGGCTGGGCGGTTGGCTATGTCGCCGGATGTATGCGAACGCCTGCCTTGGTCGCCCGCGTCGGTCATATCCGTGCTTTTGGTGCGATGTGCGCAATTGCGGCGATTGCCGTCTTGCTGTCGCTGGTACTGATCACGCCATGGGTCTGGATACCTGTACGGGCTTTATCCGGTTTCTGTTTTGCCGGGGCGGCAATGATCGTGGAAAGTTGGCTAAACGAACGCGCGGATGCATCCTCGCGTGGTCGCATCTTCGGCATCTACACAATGGTCAACCTGGCTGCGACGACTGCGGGGCAGATGGTACTGACGCTGGGAGACTCAAACGGGTATTTCTTCTTTGTACTGGCCGCTATGGTCTATTGTCTGGCGCTCTTGCCGACCGCGATCAGCGCTACCACAACGCCGCGCCCACTGACACAGGTTTCCTTGGATCTGCGAGGTCTATGGAAAAACTCACCCATTGCCGTCTTTGCGGTGCTGATGGTTGGCGTATCAAATGCTGCCTTCGGGACACTTGCGGCTGTTTATGCCGCGAGGATCCAGCTGGAACTCGACGACATCGCGTTCTTTGCCAGTATTCCCATCCTTGCCGGGGCCGCGATGCAAATCCCTGTTGGTATTGCCTCAGACAAATTTGACCGCCGCAAGGTTCTGATTGGCGTCACTGTCTTTGCCTTGCTGGCGGATGCTCTGTTTCTGTTCACTGGCGCCACGCAACCGCTCGTCGTGCTCGCGCTTTCGGCGCTTTTTGGGGCAACGGTATTTTCGATGTATCCGGTGATTGTGGCCCACGCGAACGACCATGCAGAGCCGGGCACGTTCATTCAGGTCAGTGGGGGGCTTTTGCTGGTGTTTGGGATCGGGTCGATTGTCGGGCCAACCGTTGCGGGTTTTGCAATGACATCCTTTGGCGCGACCAGCCTGTTTGCAATTACCGGGGTAGCGCATATCCTGCTTGTCCTATTTGCACTGCTGCGCTTGAAGATCGCGCCACCAGTCACCGCCGAAAACAAGGCCTTGTTCCAAGCCAAGCCACTCGCGCGTGGGTCTACGCCCGAAACGGCAGCTCTTGCGGCGGATCAATCTGAACTGGATGCCGATCAGCCATCCCAAAAGCCAACAAGCACACCTCCTGCGGAGAACGACCCAAAAGAATGAGCGCTATGGCTTTGCTGCACAAACGGCGTGAGGGCCTGCAAGTATCCTGGACGGGCACTCTGACCGGCTATCACCGCCGAGGCCCCGTCGAAAGCAGCCCTTTCGGGACAGTGATGCGCACTGCCCTGCCGGTCAGCGGATGGACTGTGTCAAACGCGTTGACCAAGGCATCATGGCACGAGACTTCGACCGACAGGTCGCTGAACTCCAGATCCCGATCGCGGTGCTCAACCGCTACACCGCTCTCGGCATACCACTCACAGAGCCCGTAGGATAAGTCCGTCTGGGGAAAGGAAAAGTGCGCTCAAACCCCGATTTGTGCAACAAAGCCTACGTGCAGTCACAATAGAAACGCTCTATCGCAAAAGGCAGAACTATTTGTCGTATCAAAAGGAGGTAGTGGCGGACCGAGGAGGATTCGAACCCCCGACCCCTTGATTCGTAGTCAAGTACTCTATCCAGCTGAGCTATCGGTCCACTGCGGCGGGGTTTATGCGCAGCGGCGCGCGGGTGCAAGCCTAAAATGTCAGCCTTTCGCAGGTTTTCGCATTTTTGCGCATCCGGCGCGCCTTACCGACGATAAACTCTCAGAGAGTCCCGTCGCCCTTGGGCAGACAGATGTCAAACACCGTGCCCTCCGGACCGGTTTCGCGCAGAACCACCATGCCGCCATGGCCGCGCGCCAGCTCATCGGCGATGGCAAGGCCCAGGCCGGTGCCGCCCTTGCGGATGCCCCCCTGGAACGGGGTAAAGAGGTTTTCCCGCGCCTTTGGCGGCAGACCGGGGCCAGTATCCGCAACGGAGATCCACCAGCTTTCGGTGTCTTCGCGGGCAGAGAGGGTGATTTGCCCTTCCTGCCCCGTGGCCTCGATCGCCTGACGCGCGTTGCGAACCAGGTTCATCACGATCCGAAACAGCTGTTCGGGATCGGCCCGCAGGCTCAGATCCACAGGCACCTCATTCAGGAACCGGATCCGCCCCTCAGTGCCACCTGCCAGGCTCTCGCTTTCCAGAATATCCTCGACCTGCCCATGCAGGGCCACGCGGCCAAAGGTTGGCGCCGGCTCCTCCGCCCGGCCAAACGCCAGCGTCCCCTCACAAAGCGACACCGCGCGGGTGATCGAATTCACCAGCTTAGGCGCCAAGCGCCGCACCAGCGGGTCTTCACTCATCTCGATGCGGTCGGTGAACAGCTGCGCCGACGTCAGGATATTGCGCAGATCATGGCTCACCTTGGCCACCGCGCCACCGAGCTGCGCCAGCCGTTCGCGCTGTTTCAGCGCTTGCGTCAGCTCGGTCTGCAACTGCATCAGCGCCTCTTCGGCCTCGCGCAGCTCGCGCACCCCGGCGCTGGGGTGGATAATGCCGCGGGCGTCCTCCGGCGCGGCGGCATAGCGCTGCATATAGCCGATGACGCCCTTGATCGGTTTCACCATGAACCGACGCACCGCCGCAAACAGCAGCACCGCAGTAAAGATGGAGATCACCGCCGACAGCAGCAGAATGCGCACGCCATAGTCGATCATCGCATCACGCAGCCCGTCCGTCTCAATCGTGATCTCGATCAGCAGCCCGGCGTCACGCACTGGCGCGCCAATCACCCGGATGATCTGATTTTCCGGCGTCACCAGCCGCTGCATCGCATGGCCAATCAGCGCAAACGGGCTGCTCATCCGCAGATCATAAGTGCCCGATATCGGAGCCGGGATCGGCGAGGACAGCACCAGCTGGCGCACTTCATCCCGTCGCAGAACCACATTGAAAACGCCCGCGTTTTCCAAGAGCTCTGCCTCCAGCTCGGTCTCCAGCATATCATCTGCAAGCAGCGCCAGCGACGCAATCTGAGCCCGTTCCAGCCGGTCTGCCAGATAGTCGAGCCGGAACCGAGAGATAGAGGGCACAAAGATCAGGATCTCGGCCAACATCACGAAGACCGTGGTCAGGATCAGGAATCTGCCTGAAAGCGTGTTGAGCATTCAGCCCCTTCCGGCGTTACGGGAGCCAGCGCTGCACAAATTGCACCACTCGTTTCACCATTGGACTATCAAAAAGCCGTGGCGAGAAATAGGCCCCTGCGACGCGTTTATTCACCTCCGATATGGTGGGATACGGCGCCACCATGCCCGCGATCTGGCTCATCTTCAGATTATTAGCGATGGCCATGGACCACAGCGCCACCAGCTCCCCCGCCTGATGCCCGACCACAGAGGCGCCTATAGGACGCCCCTTGACCACCATCACCTTGATCAGACCTTTGCTCTTGCGCTCTGCCAGCGCGCGGTCGTTGTGGTGATAATCGAACCGTGCAACCTCCAGCCGGTCACCATGTTTCTCGCGTGCTTGCGCCTCCGTGAGGCCAACCTGCGCCAGTTCCGGTGCGGTATAGGTCGCCCAGGGAATGTGATTGGTCTTGGCCTTCGACGGCAGCCCAAACAGGATCGAGCGGATGATCACCCCGGCATGGTAGCCGGCCACATGGGTGAACTGCATCCCACCGGCCACATCACCAATGGCATAGACCCGACGGTTGCTGCTGCGCAGACTGTCATCCACCACCACGCCTGCCCGATTGGTCTCAACGCCTGCGGCCTCCAGGTTCAGCTTGTCGATATTGGCCTTGCGCCCGACCGCCATAAGGAGGTGGCTGCCGTCGAACACCCGGCCATCCTTTGCTGTAACGCGAATGCCGCCACCCTCGGTGGAGGCAATAGTCTCAGCCTGCGCGCCCTCGGCGATCTCAATGCCTTCGGTGCGCAACTGGTCCAATACGATGGCCGCAAGCTCCGGATCATCCTTGCCCAGCGCCCGGTCGCCCTCGATCACCGTGACCTGACTGCCCAGCCGGATATGGGCCTGCGCCATTTCCATGCCAATGGGACCGCCGCCGATAATCAGCAAATGCTCTGGCCGCTCGCGCAGATCAAACAGGGTTTCGTTGGTGAAATACGGCACATCCGCCAGCCCATCGATGGGCGGCACCAGGGGCGAGGATCCGGTGGCAATCACAATGCGCCGGGCGGTGATCCGGTGCTCCCCTGCCTCGACCACGCGATCATCGACGAACCGGCCATAGGCGCGAATAACCCGCACGCCAAAGCCTTCAAACCGCTCCTGACTGTCCACCGGCGCAATGGTGGCGATCACGTCCTGCACGTGATCCTTGGCGGCAGCGTAATCCACCACCGGCATCTGATCCGCGACACCATAAGCGCTGGCGTGGGCCTGACCATAGGCCACCTTGGCGCTGGCCAGCAGCGATTTCGACGGCACACAACCGTAGTTCAGGCAATCGCCGCCCATCTTGTGCCCTTCCAGCAGCACCACATCAGCGCCCATCTGGCTTGCCCCTGCCGCAACAGAGAGACCGCCCGACCCGGCGCCGATCACGAGAAGATCGCAGGTTAGCTCTTGCATGGTCACTGCTCCTTTCCGGGTGCGGCTGGGCGACGTTTCTTCAGCAGGATGGGCAGTGCCGCCAAGACACACAGGCCAAGGATCGGCCCGATCACAAACGGTTCCCACAGGATCGACAGATCCGGCGTCTCCCCCCGGTCAAACACCGCGCCAAGGCCCACACCAATCCAAGTAAAGACGATGGCGCCGGGGATGATACCAACCGCCGTGGTCCACAGGAAATTGATCAGCTTCACCCCGACCAGCGCGGGCAGCAGATTGGCGACAAAAAACGGCACCGCAGGCACCAACCGCAGCAACAACAGCACCTCGATCTCATTCTCGCGCAGGGCCTGTTTGAGGATCCGCACCCGTCCCTCCGCCGCTTCCAGCCGGTGGGTCAGCATCGCCCCAAGCCCCCAGCGCGCCGCCAGAAAGATGCCAACAGCCCCGACCGTGGCCGCCAACACATTGAACACCGTGCCCGCAACCAGTCCAAACAAGAACCCGCCAGTGACCGACGCCACCGCAGCACCGGGCAGTGAGAAGACGACAATCACCACATAGGCCAGAACAAACAGACCAACGAGGCCCAGATAATTGTCATCGCGAAACGCCATCAGCGCCACCCGGTTGTCGCGCAGCGTCTCAAACGTCAGATAGTCGCCCAGGGTCATCGCACCGATCACCGCCACCACCAGCACCAGCGCCAGTGGCAGGAACCGGGTCAGCGCAGGAGTCTTCTTGCCCCGCCCTCCCGATTCGCTTGCCGGGGCCACGCCCCCAGAACGATCTGCGATATCTGGCTGGTCGGACTGATCGGACATCTTCTGTAAATCCTGCTGTCTTGGGCCATGGCTGGCCGGTCATATTCTGTTCCGCAGCTGCGGTTGGGGCTGGGGGCACCGCCGCCGCAGGCCTTTGTCTCTGGCTATCCGGTAAATGGGCCCTGTACGAGCATAGACGCCGCCTCTTCACGTCCGCTTGATCATCCCCTGCGAAAAAGTGAGCCAAACACCAATCTGCCCCCTGTCTGTTACAATTCTCTTCTGTTAGAGAGCCTCCAGCGTCCGGTTTTCATGGAAATGTTGCATTTCACGCAGAAAACAACCGCGTTGGGGTTTGACTCGCAGGTCATTCCCTTCTAGAGACCGGGCTTCGAGATAGACCCCCGGGTGGCCGATTCCGCGCCGTCCCGATGTAAACAGTTGGAGACCGGAGCGATGAAACGCACCTATCAGCCTTCGAACCTGGTTCGCAAACGCCGCCACGGCTTCCGTGCGCGCATGGCCACCAAGGCAGGCCGCAAGATCCTGAACGCACGCCGCGCACGCGGTCGTAAGTCGCTGAGCGCGTAATCGCGCCCAGTTCTGTTCAGACAGACATGACACCGCCGGAGACCCCCAAGGATGGCTCAGCTGCCCGAGGGACCAGGTCTCCGGCGGTGTCCGTTTGCGTATCTGATAGTTTGACCCACCCCCTGCCCCGTCCGCAACCTGATGTAATCGCCAAACGCCGCGACTTTCTCGCGGCGGCGCGCGCCCGACGTCAGGGCACCAAGGGGATGATGGTTCAGGGCCGCAAACGCCACGCGGACGATTTCGTCGGCGATGGCATTCGCATGGGCTTTACCTGCTCCAAGAAGGTCGGCAATGCGGTGGCCCGCAACCGCGCCAAACGCCGACTGCGCGAGGTGGCGCGGATGATTCTGCCAATCCACGGCCGCACAGGCTGGGACTACGTGCTGATAGGCCGTGCAGGCGAAACCGCTGACCGCCCGTTCGACGATCTGAAAAACGATCTGATCCACGCGCTGAAGAAAATTCACGGCAAGTAATCACAACAGGCAAGGCCCGCGCCTTCCGTTGCGCCTTACTCCGCAGCCGCCCCCCCCCGCAGATTGCTATGGGGCGCCGTCGCGCCTATCTAGACGCCATGACTCCGCTCGCCCATCTCTTTGCTCTGCCCGTGCGCGCCTATCGGCTGCTGTTCAGCCCATGGGTTGGCTTTAACTGCCGATACCAGCCCACCTGCTCGGCCTATGCGCTGGAGGCACTGGAGAAACACGGCGCCATTCGGGGCGCCTGGCTCACCGCGCGCAGGATCGGCCGCTGCCACCCCCTTGGTGGGGATGGCTATGACCCGGTGCCCGGCTGTGACCCCGAACATGACCGCAGAACACGCGACACGGCTACAGGCGACAAGTAATCCGCTCAGAGCTTCTCAAAGAAGATCGTGACCTCACCCAGCGTGACGCCATAGCGGCTCATATACGCTTTGTTCAGCAACCTGCCGTCCTCCAGAAGCCACATCCAGTCATCAAACGTCACCCGCATGGTGTCACCACCGGGCACTGGCAGATCAATCGTGTAGCCCCAGTTGAAGGTATCACCGCGCTCTTCCCCCTTGGCGATGCCCTGCACCCCATCGGCGCTGCCCTCCCAGGTATTCTCGCCTGTCTTGGTCAGCGACCAGATCCGCTGCTCGGTACTGCCATCGGCGTAGCGGAAATCCTCCGCCAGCGTCAGTACACGGCCGTCCCATTCACCGGTAATATCCACCTTGAACCGGCGCCGAACAGTGCCGAACCGATCCGCGAACTGCCCATAGGCAACCGTCTTGCCCTCGAAATACTCCTCCAGATTGAAGGTCTTATCACTCAGCTTCTCATCTGTCAGACTGGGCCGCCCGCAGGACGCCAGTGCCGCAACAGCTGCCGCCCCCGCGCCAAGAGCCGCCCAGCGGCCAATCCGAAGCCGGCGCGGTGTTTCCGTCGCAATTGCCATGTCTCACACCTCATCTTTGTCTTGTTCCTCTTGCCCTTGGCTACGCAACGGCCCCGATTTTGGATGACTCTGCCACGCCGCCCATCCCCCATCCGGGCCATTGCAACGGGTCTTCGGAGCCTTTTTTCCTTGGCAAAACGCCGATCCTCGGCTAGGGCGCGCCCATGCTTGATGATGATCTGGACGATATCCACCCGCTGTTCGCCGGCGCCCCCTCGACGACGGAGTTCAAGAAGCTCCGCAAACGGATCGTGCGCTACGCGCGCGAGGCGATCGACCAATATGGCATGGTGGAACGGCGCGAGGATGGCAGTACACCGAAATGGCTGGTCTGCCTCTCCGGTGGCAAGGACAGCTATACCCTGCTCGCGGTTCTCTATGAACTGAAGTGGCGCGGGTTGTTGCCGGTGGATCTTCTGGCCTGCAATCTGGATCAGGGGCAGCCCGGCTTTCCGGCCACTGTGCTGCCGGAGTTTCTGGAAAAGATGGGAGTTCCCCACCGCATCGAATATCAGGACACCTACAGCATCGTGATGGATAAGGTCCCGCAAGGCCGCACGTTTTGCGCGCTCTGCTCGCGTCTGCGGCGCGGCAACCTCTACCGGATCGCGCGCGAAGAGGGCTGCTCTGCGGTGGTGCTGGGCCATCATCGCGACGACATTCTTGAAACCTTTTTCATGAATCTTTTTCACGGGGGCCGTCTGGCAACCATGCCGCCGAAACTGGTCAATGAAGAGGGCGATCTGTTCGTGTTTCGCCCCCTCGCCCATGTCGCCGAGGTGGACTGTGAGAAATTCGCCAAGGCATTGAATTATCCGATCATCCCCTGCGATCTTTGCGGCAGTCAGGATGGGTTGCAGCGCCAGCAGGTCAAACAGATCCTCGATCAGTGGGAATCAAACAGCCCGGGACGCCGTCAGGTGATGTTCCGCGCCCTGATGAACGCCCGCCCGTCGCATCTGCTGGACCCCAAACTGTTCGATTTTTCTGCGCTTATGTTGAAAAATCCCGATTTGGGGGCAGATTCAGATGAGATTCCTGATTTGCGTTAACTTGCCGGTCAGACCGCGACCTTAGTCTACAGCAGGCACCATATGCCGTAGGTGAAAGGTCTACAGATGACAAAAACGCTGTCGCAGACGCTGACACAGGTCAGGAAACGGATTGCCCCGGTGCTGCTCGGGCCGCCGCTGCTTGCGTTTTTACCGGCTCTGACACTGGCCACCTTCTGGCTGGCCGGCGAGGCCGCGTTGCTGGCCGTGGCCCTCGGTCTGCCGCTGATCTTTGCGGCCTCAGGCGGGTTTGCCTATTTCCGCCGCCCAACCATGCCCCGCGACAGCCTCACCGGCATGATGATGCGTGACGGGTTCAAGGAAATCGTCTCCGAAGTATATGACAGCGCTGCCGATACCGGCCTGCGGTCTGCAGTCTTCATCGTCGAACTGGATGATTTCAAGGAACTGGCACAGCGCCACGGACAGGAAACCGCCGATCAGCTGGTCAACCGCTGTGGCGACCGCATCATTTCTATCCTGCGCCCGCAGGATTACGTCGCCCGCATCGGCGATTCGCGTTTTGCCATCTGCCTGACACCGGTCTTGCAAATGGATCTCGAACTGGCGATCCAAATGGCCGGTCGCCTGCAGGCCTCCATTGAAGAGCCGATTGCCGTAGATGGGGCCTCGCTCTACGTGTCTTGCTCAATCGGCTTCTGCCTGCACAGCCGCACCCCCCGGCCAAGCGGCAACGACTGGATGAGCGCGGCCTGTACCGCCCTGCTGGACGCCCAGAACAACGGCCCCTCAGGCATTCGCGCCTTCTCTCCCGAGATGGATCAGCGCAGCAAGGCGCGCGGCGATATGTTGGACGAAGTGACCGAGGCACTGGAGAATGGCCAGATCCAGGCCTGGTTTCAGCCACAGATCTGCACAGACACTGGCCGCGTCTCCGGGTTTGAAGCCTTGGCCCGCTGGGCCCATCCGGTGCGCGGCATGATCGCGCCGATGTCCTTCCTCCCGACATTGGAAAGCGCCGGTTTGATGGAACGTTTGAGTGAAATCATGCTCTACAACGCGCTGACCGCACTCAAGGCCTGGGATGCTGCTGGTCTCAATGTGCCCTCTGTCGGCGTGAATTTCGCCACTGATGAGCTGCGCAACGCCAATCTGGTGGAACGGATCAGCTGGGAGCTGGAGCGGTTTGGCCTCACGCCGGACCGGCTCAGCATCGAGATCCTCGAAACCGTGATGACAGATCGCCCGGATGACATGATCGTGCGCAATATCGCCGCCCTTGGCGAATTGGGTTGCGGCATTGATCTGGATGATTTTGGCACCGGCCATGCCTCTATCGCAGCGGTTCAGCGCTTCCGCGTCTCGCGCATCAAGATTGACCGCTCCTTTGTGATGAAAGCGGACCGCGATCCCGAACAGCAGAAACTGATCGCAGCGATTCTGACCATGGCCGAACGGCTGGATCTGGCCACCCTCGCCGAGGGGGTGGAGACCGTCGGCGAACACGCGCTTCTGTCTCAGCTGGGCTGTGATCACGTGCAGGGCTTTGGCATCGGCCGCCCTATGCCCTTTGACCAGACGCTTGACTGGATTGCCGCCCATGAGGCCAAGCTGCAAGAGGCCCCAACCATCGGACGCCAAGGCAACTAACAGGGCAACTCGTCAGGGGAGCCAATCAGGGCAGCTAACCTGGGCAGACATTGCGCAGGGCATCCAGCCGCCTTGCCTGCCCCGCGCGACCGTTGACCATGATCAGTCCGCTCAACTGAAGGCCGCCTGTCTGTGAACGCCGCCCGCCTGACCTGCCACTCCCTCCCCAGACCTTCTCCCGTCATCCCAATCCTCTTCGCCCCGGCATCGGGCCTGATACGGATCCAATGCGGGCCAAGCCTCGGCCCGCTCTTCCGGTCCTTTCGCCCGCCCTCCCGTCCATCGTGAGGTGGCAATCCGGTATTTTATAGCAGCGATACAGGGAAATACCCCGTCAACCGCGTCGCGAGGCCGCCATGGGGGCGATTCCGCTTGACCTTTGGGGGGCATCTCTGTTGAACCACACCC
This sequence comes from Phaeobacter sp. HS011, assembly GCF_018101215.1. Lineage (NCBI taxonomy): Bacteria > Pseudomonadati > Pseudomonadota > Alphaproteobacteria > Rhodobacterales > Roseobacteraceae > Phaeobacter > Phaeobacter sp. HS011. Next base: position 236,683 of record NZ_JAGEUF010000005.1, read on the forward strand.
TGTCATTCCATACACGAGGTGGCAGTCCCCAATGGACGATCAGAACAAGAACCTTCTTCTCGCAACCGCGCTTAGCTTCCTGGTGATTCTGGGGTGGTATGTCTTTTTCCCACCGCCAGAACCGCAGCCCCAGCCGGACGCTGTTGTTGCAGAGACCGCGCCTGCAGGCGACGTTGTGAGCGCACCAGCCGCCGCCAGCCCCGCAGCTGGCAGCGAAGGCGCAGCTGTCACGGCCGAGGCTGAGACCGCCGCCGATGCGCCGCGTCTCACCATCGAAACGCCCCGCGTCTCCGGCACCATCTCCCTGCTGGGCGGGCGTCTCGACGACCTGTCTCTCAAGGACTACCGCGTCTCGCTGGAAGAGGATGCCGCCATCGTCAAGATGCTGTCCCCTGCTGGTGATCCGAATGCCTATTACGCGCTCTATGGCTGGGCACCGGGTGCCGGTCTTGGCCCTGATGATGTGCCCGGAGCCAACACCCTATGGCAGGCCGAAGGCGACGCGACCCTGACGCCGGACAGCCCGGTCACCCTGACCTGGGACAATGGCAAGGGCCTCACATTCAACCGCACCATTGCGGTCGATCAGGATTATCTCTTCACCATCACGCAGTCGGTGACCAACGCCTCCGGCAGCACGGTCGCGCTGGCGCCTTACGGCACGCTGGCCCGCCATGGCGAGCCGCAGGATCTGAAGAACTTCTTCATCCTGCATGAGGGCGTGATTGGCATGGCCGACGGTACCCTCGCCGAAATCGACTATGACGACATGACCGATTTCGAAGTGGACGCCCGCAGCGGTGCCCGCGCCGAGGTGACCCAGGTCGAAACCAATGGCTGGATCGGTTTCACCGACCACTACTGGATGTCGACCCTGGTGCCAGAGCCGGGTCAGGCCTTCCGCTCCATCGCCAAATTCGATGAGCGCCGCGAGATCTATCAGACCGATATCGTGCTGCCGACCGTCACCGTTGCCGCTGGCGACACCTCTGAAGTCACCACCATGCTGTTTGCGGGTGCCAAGGAATGGGCCACCATTCGCGGCTATCAGAAAGACGGCATCGAGGGGTTCCTCGACAGCATCGACTGGGGTTGGTTCTTCTTCCTGACCAAGCCGATCTTTGCGGTTCTGCACTGGCTGAACGCGTTGATTGGCAACATGGGCTGGGCGATCATCGGCCTGACCGTATTGATCAAGCTTCTTGTTTTCCCGCTGGCCTATAAATCCTATGCCTCCATGGCGAAGATGAAAGAGCTGCAACCGCGGATGGAGGAGATCAAGGAGAAGGCGGGCGACGATCGTCAGAAACTCCAGCAGGAGATGATGGCGCTCTACAAGAAGGAAAAGGTCAACCCGGCCGCCGGCTGTCTGCCGATCCTGATCCAGATCCCGATCTTCTTCTCGCTCTACAAGGTGATCTTCGTCACGCTGGAACTGCGTCACGCGCCCTTCTTTGGTCCGTTCCAGGATCTGAGCGCGCCGGATCCGACGTCCATCATGAACCTCTTTGGCCTGCTGCCGATGGCAGCCCCGGTCGAGGGCACGCTGATGGCGACGATCTTCATCGGGATTCTGCCGATTCTTCTTGGTATCTCGATGTGGTTGCAGCAGAAACTGAACCCGGCGCCGACCGATCCGACCCAGCAGATGATCTTTGCCTGGATGCCGTGGGTCTTCATGTTCATGCTGGGCGGCTTTGCCTCCGGTCTGGTGGTCTACTGGATCGCGAACAACACCATCACCTTCACGCAGCAGTATTTGATCATGCGCAGCCACGGCTACAAGCCGGATGTCTTCGGCAATATCAAATCCGGCTTCAAGAAGACGCCAAAGGCTGAAAAGAAATGAGCGAAGGCATAACTCATATCTGGCGGCATCCGATCAAATCACATGGTCGGGAGCCGCTGGAGAGCGCCTCTTTGGTCGCCGGGCAGTGTCTGCCCGGCGATCGCGTTTGGGCGGTCGCCCATGAGGCCTCCAAGGCTGACGGAAGCGCTTGGGTGCCCTGCGCCAACTTCAGCCGTGTCGCCAAGGCACCGCAGCTGATGGCGGTAGAAGCCCGCTACGACACGGCCACGGGCGAGGTGACACTGACCCATCCGACACAGGATGCGCTGACCTTCACCCCTGATAGCGCGGCTGACCTGCCCCGGTTCCTTGACTGGGTACGCCCCCTGATGCCCGAAGACCGCGCCGCCTCCGCCCGCATTCTGCGGGTGCCGGGACGGGGCATGACCGACAGCGATTTCCCGTCGATCAGCCTGTGCAACTGGGCGTCTCACCGCGCAGTGGAAGCCGCCATCGGTCATCCGCTGTCGCCGCAGCGCTGGCGCGGCAATATCTGGTTCGACACAGGCACCGCCTGGGAAGAAAACGACTGGATCGGCCGCAATGTACAGATTGGCGAGGCGGTGTTGACCGTCCGCGAACGTACCGTGCGCTGCCTTGCAACCACAACCAATCCCGAGACCGGCGTCCGCGACGCCGATACGCTGAAGACCCTGCGCGACACCTGGGGTCATCAGGACTTTGCTGTCTATGCAGAGGTCATCCAAGACGGCGCGATCCGCGTCGGCGATACTGTAAAGGTGCTCTGATGCAGATGCCGTTCCCCCTGGCCGAAACGCCAGATGAACTCATGACCGAAAAGGGTCGCAAACTGTTTGCCGGACAATCGGAATTTGTCAAAGGCGTGGTTGCGATGTCCGGCCTACCGCCTGCCGACCGGATTGAGGTCTGCTTTGCCGGCCGCTCCAATGTGGGCAAATCCAGCCTGATCAACGCGCTGACCGGCACCAAAGGTCTGGCGCGGGCCTCCAACACGCCGGGGCGCACGCAGGAAATCAACTATTTCACCCAAGGCCCTGAACTGTATCTGGTCGACCTTCCGGGCTATGGCTATGCCAATGCACCCCTACCTGTGGTGGAGAAATGGCAGCGCCTGCTGAAACAATATCTCTCCGGCCGTCAGACCCTGCGCCGGGCCTTTGTGCTGATCGACAGCCGCCATGGGATCAAGAAGGTCGATGACGAGATCATGACCCGGCTGGACAGTTCTGCCGTGACCTTCCAATGCGTGATGACCAAGGCGGACAAGGTCAAGGACAAGGATCGGGCCGTCGTGATGGAACAGGTGCGCAGCGCCCTCTCCAAACACCCTGCCGCCTATCCGGAGATCGTGATGACCTCCTCGGAGAAAGGCGACGGCATTGCCACCCTGCGGTCCATCATCGCCGGGCTTGAATGACGCCAACCCCATTCAGTGAAATGACAGACGCCCCCGTGATCCGCTGATCCGGGGGCGTTTTGTCTCTAATGCGCAAGGTAGAGCCGATATCAGACGTGTTGGGCGCCGTTCACTTCAATCTCCGCGCCCGAGATATACGAGCTTTCGTCAGAGCAAAGATAATAGATCGCTGCGGCCACTTCTTCTGGCTGGCCCAACCGCTGCAGCGGCAGTTTCTCGACAATCTTATCTGTGCCCGGCGAGAGGATCGCGGTCTCCACCTCCCCCGGCGCAATGGCATTGACACGCACGCCCAGAGGGCCGAAATCATGCGCCATCTCGCGGGTCAGAGCTGCCAGCGCCGCCTTCGATGTGGCATAGGCCGCCCCCGCAAACGGGTGCACCCGGCTGCCGGCAATCGAGGTCACATTGACAACCGAGCCCTTGGCGGCGGCCAATTCATCCTTCAGCCCCCGTGCCAGCACCACGGAAGCAAAGAAATTCACGTGGAACACCTTGCCCCAGGTCATCAGGTCAGTGTCCAGCGTGTTCAGTCGCTCACCCTCCGGCCCCTTGGGCGAGACGCCAGCATTGTTGACCAGCGCATCTAACTGCCCCCCCAAGAGTTCTTGAATTTCACCTACCTTATTTATCGTGTCGGTCGGATCGGACAGGTCCACCTGCACATGGTTTTCCTGCCCTCCACCCCAGGGACATTCGGCAGGAAAGGGCTGGCGCGAACAGGTGATCACCCGCCAGCCTTCGGCATTGAACCGTTGCACCGTCGCATGGCCAATGCCCCGGCTTGCACCGGTCAACAAAAGGGTTTTCTTGCGCATCTCACCATCCTTGGCCCAAAGCCACTACCGAGGTTTCGTCTGACAGTCAGACGATCCGCACCGCATCATCAGCACGTTCAGGCGAACCTAGCACCACAACAGACAACCGCAATGGGGCGAATACTCCGACCGATGCTTGGCACAGCGGGCAGAACCGCGTAACACAAGCGCCATGGCACCGCCGCCTGCGCCGCTTGCTGCGGCCAGTTCCAGGGATTGCAACGATGAAGAAACAAGACATGAACCGCGATTGGATTGCTACAGCCGAGACCCTCTCAAGCGCCCTGCCTTATCTGCAGCGCTATGACGGCGCCATCGTCGTGGTCAAACTCGGTGGCCACGCCATGGGCAGCGACGAGGCGATGGAAACCTTTGCCCGCGACATCGTGCTGTTGCGGCAGGTTGGGGTAAACCCGGTCATCGTTCATGGCGGCGGCCCGATGATCAATGCCATGCTGGAAAAACTACAGATCAAATCCGATTTCGTGAACGGCAAACGGGTCACCGATGCCGCCACAATGGAAGTGGTCGAAATGGTGCTGTCCGGCGTGGTGAACAAGCGTATTGTTCAGGCAATCAACCGTCAGGGCGGCGCTGGGGTCGGCCTCTCGGGCAAGGATGCAAATCTCATCACCTGCACCCAGGCGGACCCGGATCTGGGCTTTGTCGGAACCCCATCGCAGATGGACCCTTCCGTGCTCCACCACCTGTTTGAACAGGACATGATCCCGGTCATTGCCCCCATCGGTGCGGGCCCCAATGGCGAGACCTTCAACATCAACGGCGACACCGCCGCAGGCGCGATTGCCTCTGCGCTGAAGGCCGACCGCCTGCTGCTGCTGACCGATGTGTCCGGCGTCAAGAACGGCGCAGGCGAGGTGGTGACCGAACTGAAAGCCGCCGACGTCGAGGCGATGACCCGCGATGGTGTGATCATCGGCGGCATGATTCCGAAAACCGAAACCGCACTGGCTGCCGTGCGCAGCGGCGTGCGGGCCTGCACCATCGTGGATGGGCGGGTGCCCAATGCGGTGTTGCTGGAGCTGTTCACCGACCACGGGGCCGGGTCGATGATCCGCCCCTGAGGCATCCCGACCTTCGGCCCAATCTCCCTCCTATTCGCACCTTCTGGTCGCAACCTGATTCCCGCCTTGCCGGGCGAGGCAGGCACGAGTGGCACCTTTGCGCGTGATTGACGACGGCGAAATCCTCTTAGGGAAACCGGCAAAACTGCGCTAGACTGTGGCCATGACCAGCCCCCCCGACACGGACAGGGCCGTTGCCATGGATACCGCAACGGCACCTGTCGCTGACCCTATTGCGACCACCCAAAGCTACACCCGGCTGCAAGCAGCCGCCGAAAAGCTTGGGCTGGATATCTACGGCGGCTTCCATCCGACACCGGCGGAGATGCGGCGCAGTCCAGGCATCACCCAGCCCCAGCACGCTGCCCCCGGCGTCCCATACGGCACGCTGATCCTGCTGGGCACGGCGCCGTCCTTCTGGCCACAGTTCCGCAGCAGTCCGGAGGCTCAGGATGGCGCCGCCGACCCGGTTGATCGCTGGTCACGCCGCGTCATCACCGCATTGGCGGAGGCGTGGCAGGCCATACCGGCTTTTCCCTTCACAGGCCCGCCTTATGCGCCTTTTGTGGGTTGGGCGCTGGCAACGGGCCGCTGTTTCACATCCCCGTCGCAAATGCTGGTGCATGATCGCTACGGTATGATGATTTCCTTTCGCGGCGCGCTTTATCTCACAACCCATTTGGACCTGCCGCCCCCACCACAGGCCGAGGCCCCCTGCCTCAGCTGCGATACCCAACCCTGCCTGACCGCCTGTCTTGTGGCCGCCCTGAACGACGGCGGCCCCTATGATCTGGCCGCCTGCCACGACCATCTGGACAGCCCTGCAGGCGCGTCCTGCCTGTCCGCGGGCTGTCTCGCCCGCCGTGCCTGCCCACTGAGCGCAGGCGCTGACCGTCTCCCGGCGCAATCCGCCCATCACATGAGGTATTTTCACATAAAATGACCTGCACGCTGATCCTGACCCGCCACGCCAAATCCGCCTGGGATACCTCCGCCCCCAGCGACCACGCCCGCCCGCTCAATAACCGCGGCCGCCATTCCGCCGCGGCCGTTGGGACCTGGCTGCGCGAAATCGGGATGATCCCGGATCAGGTGATCTCCTCCTCGGCACAACGCACCCGCGAGACCTGTGATCTGATGGAGCTTGGCGCGCCTGCGGTCTTCATCGAACGGCTTTATCACGCCAGCGCGGAAATCCTGTTTCAAGTCCTGCGCGAAGCGGAACACAAACGGGTGCTGATCCTGGGCCACAACCCCGGCCTCGCCGCCTTTGCCCATTCCATCGTCCGACACCCACCGGATCATTCCCGGTTTGACGATTTCCCCACCGGTGCCACGCTGATCGCCCGCTTCGACATCGACCGCTGGGCCGATCTGACATGGAGCAGCGGCAAGGTGGCGGAATTCACTGTCCCGCGTGAGTTGCTGGGCGCCTGACGACACGCCCGGCCACGCCCATCATCAAAGCGCCTCCCGCCGCACCGGCAGGACCTCCCGCCCGTCGTGGCAGCATTACCATGCAACCGCTCCCGTTGGGCGTGGGTCAACGCATCTGTGGCATCCTGTCGCTCCCACGCAGGAACCCATTCGCCCCCTCTCTCGGATATCCACTAGCATCGGGAGGTCGAGACCACCGCAAATGGAGCCTCCCTGATATGAACCGCCGATCCTTTCTACTGACCGCGGCCGCCACTCTGCCCCTCGCCACAGGCGCATTGGCCACCACGGACGCGACCCCGCTGATTGAAGTGATGAAGTCCCCCAGCTGCGGCTGCTGCACCGGATGGGTGGACCACCTCACCACCTCAGGCCTCCAGACAGAGGTCCGGAATGTCACCGATGATCAGCTCTGGCAGATGAAGTCCCGGCTTGGCATCACCGATGCGCTGGCCTCCTGCCACACTGCAATGGTTGCCGGCTATGTGATTGAAGGCCATGTGCCTGCACAAGATATCACCCGCCTTCTCGCCGAACGTCCCGATGCCTTGGGTCTCAGTGTGCCCGGCATGCCAATCGGCTCTCCCGGGATGGAGATGGGCGACGACACAGAGCCCTTTGCCACGCTGCTGATCCGGCCAGACGGCAACAGCGAGATCTTTGCACGCCACGGCTAAAAACCGGCACAACCCCGCCCCGTCATCTTTCCGGTAAATACTCCGGGGGTCAGGGGGCAGCGCCCCCTGCCAGTGATCCCAACCAGAGCCGCCAAACAAAAAAGGCCGGGCAAATGCCCGGCCTTTCCAATGTTATACCAAACGCCCCTCAGTGACCGAGGATCTGGCTCAGGAACAGTTTGGTGCGTTCGCTCTGCGGATTGTTGAAGAACTCTTCCGGCTCATTCTGTTCCACGATCTGCCCCGCATCCATGAAGATCACGCGGTTCGCCACCTGACGGGCAAAGCCCATCTCGTGGGTGACGCAGAGCATGGTCATGCCCTCTTCCGCGAGCTCGATCATTGTATCGAGCACCTCTTTGATCATCTCCGGGTCCAGCGCCGATGTCGGCTCATCAAACAGCATGATCCGCGGCATCATGCAGAGTGAGCGGGCAATCGCCACACGCTGCTGCTGACCACCGGAGAGCATACCGGGATATTTATGCGCCTGGTCGGGGATCTTCACCTTTTCCAGGAAGTGCATCGCGCGCTCTTCGGCTTCTTTCTTGGGCGTCTTGCGCACCCAGATCGGCGCCAGCGTACAATTCTCAAGAATCGTCAAATGCGGGAACAGGTTGAAGTGCTGGAACACCATGCCAACCTCGGACCGGATCTTGTCGATGTTCTTGAGGTCGTTGGACAGCTCCGTGCCATCCACCATGATCTTGCCCTGCTGGTGCTCTTCCAGCGCATTGAGGCAGCGGATCAGGGTGGATTTACCAGACCCCGACGGCCCCGCGATCACGATCCGCTCGCCCTGATTGACGGTCAGATTGATGTCGCGCAGCACATGGAAGGACCCATACCACTTGTTCATATTGTTGATTTCAATGGCTACCTCGTCGCTCACCTGCATTTTGGAGCGGTCGATGGCGCGGTCAGACATAAGTTCAGACATATGTTGAACTCCTTAGTGGTGATCGGTGGCGAGACGACGCTCGAGCCACTGTGAATATTGAGAGATGCCGTAGCAGACGATGAAGAACAGGAAGGCGGCAAAGCCGAGGAGTTCCCAATAAACGCCGTTCCACTCGGTGGAGGCGAGGATTGGACCCCGGATCATGCCCACCAGGTCGAACATCGAGATGACCGACACCAGCGTGGTATCCTTGAACAGACCAACGGCCACGTTCACGATACCGGGGATCGAGATCTTCAGAGCCTGCGGCAGGATGATCAGGCGCATCGCCTGCGGATAATCCAGCCCCAGACTGTCTGCTGCTTCGTACTGCCCCTTGGGCAGCGCGGCCAGACCGCCCCGGATCACTTCGGCGATATAGGCCGCAGAGAACAGGGTGATCATGATGACCACACGCAGGAACAGGTCCACGGTGGCATCTGGCGGGAAGAAGTAGGACAGCATCACCGATGCCACAAACAACAGGGTGATCAGCGGCACGCCACGCACGAATTCGATGAAAACGACGCAGATCCACTTGATCAACGGCATGTTGGACTGACGCCCCAGCGCCAGCGCGATACCCAGCGGCACCGACAGCGACACACAGGTGACACCCAGCATCATGTTCAGCATGAAGCCGCCCAGATCGCGCGAGGGTACAGCCGACAGCATTGCGTTGTCAGATGCCCCCTCCGGGATCAGAAAGCCGCCGATATTCCAGACCACGACCGCAGCAACAATCGCACCGAAGAACCCCAGAGCAAAGCTGCCCTTGCCGAATTTCTGGAACACAAACCCAGCAGCGACAAAGCCAAGCAGGGCAACGATCGGCACCAGGATGGAGCCACCCCAGATCAGCCAGAAGGCCAGGAACGGATAGATCGCAGTGAAGGCCAAAAGCTTGCGCGGCAGGTCAAAGAACAGCACCGGTGCCAGCGCGACGAGCAACAGCACCAACGCCAGATTAGGGCGCCAATATTCCGTCCCCGGGTATTTGAAGCCATAGAGCAACTGGTTCCAACGCTCCGTCAGGACCGAGAAACAGGCGCCAAGCTTGCCATCCAGAACCTCACGGCATTCCGCGAGCGAGTTGGTGGTCCAGACGCCGTTCAGCAACCACGGCAGCGTGCTGCTCAGCAGAGCATAGATCAGCGCCAGCGCCGCCAGTGTCAGGATCGAATTGGGGACGCTGGAGAACAGATTCTCGCGGATCCATTTATAGACCCCGGTCTCGCGGCCCGGCGGCGGTGCCGGCGGGATCTGGGTTTCGCGGACAAAGGCGACAGTTTGTGCGTGTGTATCGCTCATGTCTCAGCGCTCCTTCAGTTTCACAGATGCGTTGTAGACGTTCATCACCATGGAGATGAGCAGCGACGCGGTGAGATAGAACAACATCAGCAGCAGCACGCATTCGATGGCGCGGCCGGTCTGGTTCAGCGTGATGCCGCCCAGGGTCGCGGTGATGTCGGCATAGCCCACAGCAATCGCCAGCGAGGAGTTCTTGGTGATGTTGAGGAAGTTGGAGATCAGCGGCGGAATGATGACGCGCAGCGCCTGCGGCAGCACAACGAGGTTCATGATCCGACCCGGACGCAGACCCAGCGCCGCGGCAGCTTCGGTTTGCCCCTTGTTGATCGCCTGAATACCCGCACGCACGTTTTCCGCGATGAAGGCACCGGTGTAGATCGACAGAGCAAACCACAGGGCAATCAGTGGCCCACCAATCTTGATACCGCCTTTGAAGTTGAAGCCTTTCAGCTCCGGCACTTCCCAGGACAGGCCCATGACAAACAGGACCAGCGCCAGAGGCACCAGCCAGACGCCAAGGGCAATCAGCTTGGTTTTGGGACGCACGCCGGTTTTTTCCTGCGTCTTGGTCGCGTTGGCCTCAATCCGGCGCATCACAAGGAAGGACCCGACCAGCGCCGCAATCACCACCAGCCAGTTCAACGCACCTGAGGCGAAGAAACCGCTCTCGAACCAGGGCATCGGGATGTAGACACCCCGGTTGGTAAAGGCAAAGAGGTCAAACAGCATGCTCGACGTGGCGTTGTCACCCCGGAATTCCCGAGGCCCCGGCATCACGGCGGTCATGATGGTGAAAATGATGATGATCCAGATCAGAACCGGAATATTGCGGAAGATTTCCACATAAACGGCCATCAATTTGGAGACGAGCCAGTTGTTGGAGAGGCGCAGAACACCCGCAACCACACCAAAGATGGTGGCAGTGATACAGGCAAGAACGGCCACCAGCAGCGTGTTCAGAACACCAACAACCGCCGCGCGCGCGTGGCTGGACTGGCTGTCGTATTCGATCAGACGCTGGTTGATATCATAACCGGATGGATCCCCGAGGAACCCGTATGAGATATTCAGACCCGCGGCCCGCAGGTTCTGAATTAGGTTGTTCCCCAGATACCAGATGGCCAAGGCCAGAACCAGTGCAGCAATTGCCTGGAAGGTCAACGAACGATAGCGGGTATCGTTGACCAACATGGACAGCTGAAACTGTGCCTTTGGAGGGTCAGTGAGAGTTGACATGAATGTGTGATCCCCGTGGCTTATAGGTCAACTGATCGGCGGGGTTGGTTCCCTGCTCGCGTCAGACCTCAAGCGTTTTTGTTAGGATAGGTCGGTAGGAAAAAAGGGCGCAGGTTGGTCCTGCGCCCTTTCCTCAGTCGTTCTTAGCGGAAGGGCGGTGCGTAGAGCAGGCCGCCTTCGGTCCACTGTGCGTTCAGACCGCGTGCCAGACCAATCGGAGTGTCTTCGCCGATGTTCTTCGCAAAGACTTCGCCATAGTTGCCGCCAGCGCCGATGGCGTTTTTCGCCCAGTCAGCCGACAGACCCAGCATCTCGCCCAGGGTACCTTCGGTGCCCAGCAGACGGTTGATTTCCGGATTCTCGGTACCAGCAGCCATTTCGCCGATGTTGGCGGAGGTCACGCCCAGCTCTTCAGCTGCAACCAGTGCGTTCAGGCTCCAGCGCACAACGTCGCCCCACTCGTGGTCGCCGTGACGAACCAGCGGGCCCAGCGGCTCCTTGGAGATGATTTCGGGCAGCAGAACATGCGCCGAAGGATCATCGAAGGTCGCGCGGGTCGCCGCCAGACCAGAGGCGTCGGTGGTGTAGACGTCGCAGGCACCAGCCAGATACTGCTGCTGTGCTTCAGCGTTGGTTTCGATCGGAACCGGCTCATAGCTGATGTTGTTGGAGCGGAAGAAATCCGCCAGGTTCAGCTCGGTTGTGGTACCGGTCTGGATGCAGACGGTCGCGCCGTCCAGTTCCTTCGCGGAGGACACGCCCAGTTCCTTGGGAACCATAAAGCCCTGACCGTCGTAATAGTTCACACCAACGAATTCGAACTTCAGGTCGACATCGCGGCTGAAGGTCCAGGTGGTGTTGCGCGCCAGCATGTCGATCTCGCCGGAGGCCAGAGCGGTGAAGCGGGTTTTGCCGGTGGTGGGCACGAATTCGACGGCGGTCGAGTCGCCCAGTACAGCCGCAGCAACCGCGCGGCAGACAGCAACGTCAAAACCTTCCCATTCGCCATTGGCATTGGGCGCTGCAAAGCCGACCAGACCAGTGGTCACGCCGCAGTTCAGCTTGCCACGGGCCTTGACGTCGTCCAGCGTCCCCGCCGCAGCGGCACCGGCAGCCAGACCAGCAACAGTCAGCGCACCCAAAATTACCTTATTCTTCATGTTTACCTCTTCCTGATTGTCCGCCTATTTGGCGGCTCTTTTTGCCCGGCACCAGCCATGCCGGAGATAGGTGTTGAAACAGGATTTTCCCCATTTCGCGACCAAGTGTGGTCGCATTCATCAACAAACGTCAAGTGCGTGATCAGGAATTTCGATGGCCGTATAGAGAACATTTTCGTGGCCGCGAACGAATTTTGCGGCAACGTCGCGTTTTGGGTAATTAATTGCGCTAGCAGGAAAAATCGTAGAACCGCTTAGCGTGTAAAAACGCGGCGCGTTTCAGGTCTGCAGTGGCCTGAGCGTCTTCGTCCTGGCCCCATTGCTGTTCCTGCCACAGCTCATCCAGCCGTGACATCTCCCAGATCTGATCCGCCGGGCGCCAGCTCCTTGTCGCTGCGAACCCAAGGACGAGAGACCCCGACATCGCCACCAGATCATGGAAGGCCGCCAGCTGAAATGGTGTCATTTCATGGACTAAGCGGCGCAGTTGCGCCAGCGCCTCAGGATTCTGCGGTGCATGCAGAATACCAGAACGCGGCTCCAGCCGGGCCCCGAGAGTCTCCGCCGCCCAATCCAGCGCCGGGTCCCAGATTTCGGCCTGTCGCTGCACCAGCTCAACCGGCATCTCCGCGCGATAACACAAAAGATCGGAATCACCGTATTCGGCCAGCATATCCGCAACGGCCGCGTGCTGATGTGTCACCTTGTCGATTGCGGCATTGGCAGAACGGGTTACTGGCATGGTGTTTGGGTTAACTGATTCGGTCTGCGCGTCCCATTCCGCCGCAATTGCCTCGGCCATTTCGCGGACCGGCACAGCAAGCGCAGCTTTTGCGGGAGTTTTTACGCGCCGCCCGTCCAGTTCCACCGCAAACCCATCTTCGGTCTCGGCCACGGAGACAGCTTTCCAGAATCGTTTCTGTTTCCACTCGCTCATATCGTCAGTCTTTCCAGATGTGCTGCAACAGCGGTGCCAGGTCGGCAAAGCTGTCGATAATGTGATCTGCACCCAGCTGGTCCGCCGGATGAAATCCCCAGTTCACGGCGATGGTGCGCACGCCGGCAGCCCGGCCCATATCGATGTCAAAACTGGTGTCGCCGATCATCACAGTATGCTCAGGCAGTACCCCGGTCTCGGCCATCGCCCGCAGCACCATGGACGGATGCGGCTTTGACGGGTGGTGATCGGCACATTGGCGGGTTACGAAACACCGCAGCTCATGCGCCTCGATCAGCGCATCCAATCCACGTTGAGATTTGCCAGTGGCCACCCCCAGCAGGTAGTGCGGCACCGCATTCAGCTCCGCCAGCACCTCTGCCGCCCCGGGATAGAGCGGTGAATGCCCTGCGCCCTTGGTAACGCGCGCCCGGTGATACGCATCCTTGTATCGCCCAACCACTATATCCCGCGACTCTGGGTGCAGATCAGGGGCCAACTGCGCGACAGCCTCCGGCAATGAAAGGCCAACTATCGAAAGAATATCCTGTTTCACAGGCTTTCTTTCATACATCTCGAAAGCTTCCTGCATGCACTGAACAATGGTGCCCTCGCTATCCGCCAGGGTGCCATCCACATCAAACAGGATCAAACGCAGATCACCGCTCATCGTCATGAACCTCGTTACTGCAGGCTCTCAAACGGATCTTCTGCAGCCAGATCTTCAGACCAGCCAAAGGTGTCCCAGCTGTCCTTCATATGATCGGGCAAGGGCGCGGTGATCGACAGCGTCTTGCGCGTCACCGGATGCTCAAACGCCATGCGGCGGCAGTGCAGATGCAGCTTTTTGGAGATAATCCCCCCCAACTGCGCCCCCCAGCCATCGCCGAGGTTTTCCTGACTGGACCCGCCGTATTTGCCGTCACCGGCAATCGGGTGACCGATTTCAGCCATATGCGCGCGCAGCTGATGGGTGCGGCCGGTGATCGGCTCCATCGCAACCCAGGCCGCACGGCTGGCCACGCGGTAGAGCGTGGCATAATGCGTATGCGAGCGTTTGGCCCCGGGTGTGCTGTCCACCTCGTTGGAATGGATGGCGATCATTTTCTCGCCTTCGCCGCTTTTGCCGTGTCCCGGTGCCTTCACCAGCCCACATTTGATTTCACCGAGATAGGGCGTAGGAACGCCCGCCACCAGCGCCCAATAGATCTTGCGGGTGGCACGATGCCGGAAGGCTGCGGTCAGCGACTGCGCCGCCAGACGGGTGCGCGCCAGCACCAACACACCTGAGGTGTCCTTGTCCAGACGATGCACCAGACGCGGCTTTTCCTCGGCGTCGAACTGCAAGGCAGCACTCAGCCCGTCGACATGTTTGGTGGTGCCGCTGCCGCCCTGCACCGCCAGACCTGCCGGTTTGTTCAGCACGATGACCGCATCGTCCTTGTAGATCACACAGCCCCGGATCATCTTAGCGTCCGCTTCGGAAATCCGGTAGCTCGGCGCCTCTGCCGGTTTCAGGTCGCTTGCCCCAAGCGGCGGCACACGCACCACCTGCCCGGCTGCGACGCGGCTGTTGGCCTTCACCCGGCCCCCATCCAGACGCAATTCGCCCTTGCGGCACATCTTCTCGATCCGCCCCTGGCTCACATGCGGGAACAGCCGCCGCAGCCAGCGGTCAATACGCTGGTCTGCGTCGTCTTCACTGACGGTAATCATCTGTACGCCGCTCATGCGAACACTCCTCTGGCGGCCATCAGGCCGAAAAACAGTCCGCCGACCGACAGGCCCACGGACAACAGCACATAGAGCGCAGCCTGCCCAAAGGCACCGCGCTCGATCAGGGTGGCCGTCTCAAGCGAGAAGGCCGAAAACGTTGTGAAACCGCCCAGAAGGCCAGTCATCACAAAAGGGCTCAGGTGGGTTAGACCCTTATGGGCGGCAGTGACAACAAAGGCGCCCATCAGAAAGGAGCCGATCACATTCACCGCCAGAATCGCCACCGGGAACTCTCCCACCCCAAAGAGGCGGGTGATCCCCAAACCGGCCAGATAGCGGCAGGCAGCACCGATCGCACCGCCCAAGGCCACATATAGAACCGAAAAAACCATCAACGGTCTGTCGCCGGCTGGCGCGTGGATGTCAAGTTTCGCGCAAGCATGGCAGCATTGCAGCACCGGAGCAGGCCCTGTCACCTTTCCCCAAATACTCGCGCCGCAGGCACCGGCTTTGCCACGCAAAGCCGGATCAGCTGTTCCGCTTGGCGCGCAAATTGGCGAAATACTCGGTCCGGCGCCTCAACTCCCGTTCGAAACCCCGCTCAACCGGCTGATACAGCACCGGGCGCGGCACGTCGTCGGGAAAATAGTTCTGCCCTGAAAACCCATCCGCCGCATTGTGGTCGTAGTCATATCCGTCACCGTAACCTTGCGACTTCATCAGCTTGGTTGGCGCATTCAGGATATGCTTCGGCGGTGGCGCACTGCCGGTCTGTTTCGCCAGCCGCCGCGCCGCTTTGTAGGCCATGTAGCCGGCGTTGGTTTTCGGCGCGAGGGCCAAATAAATCACTGCCTGTGCCAGCGCCAGCTCGCCCTCCGGGCTGCCGAGACGCTCATAAGTCTCCCAGGCCTGGATACAGATCCCCTGCGCTTGCGGGTCGGCAAGGGCGATGTCCTCAACCGCCATCCGTGTCAGGCGGCGGGCCAGGTATCTGGGATCCTCGCCGCCCTCCAGCATGCGGGCAAACCAATAGAGTGCGGCATCCGGGTCGGAGCCGCGCACGGATTTATGCAGGGCGGAAATCAGGTTGTAATGCTCATCGCCGGACTTGTCATATTTCGCCGCCCGCCGCATCAGCCGGGTGGCCAGCGCCTCGCGGCCCAGCGGGCTGTCCACCTTCCAGGCGGCGACCTGTTCGATCAGGTTCAGCAGGGCGCGCCCGTCCCCATCCGCCATCTCCTGCAACGCGTCCCGCGCATCCGCGGTCAGCGGCAGGGCACGATCCAGCTCCTGCTCGGCCCGCTGGGTCAGCCTCTCCAGATCAGCAAGCGACAATCGCTCCAGCACCAAAACCTGCGCGCGAGAGAGCACAGCGGCGTTCAGTTCAAAACTCGGGTTTTCGGTGGTCGCCCCCACAAGGAGGATGGTCCCATCCTCCATATGCGGCAGGAACCCGTCCTGCTGCGCCTTGTTGAAGCGATGGATCTCGTCCACGAACAGCAGCGTGCCCTGCCCGTTCTGACGGCGGATCTTGGCCGCCTCAAACACTTTCTTCAGATCAGGCACACCGGTAAAAATGGCTGAGATCTGTACGAAATGCAGATCCGTCTCCCGCGCCAGCAGCCGCGCGATGGTGGTTTTACCCACGCCCGGCGGCCCCCAGAAGATCAGCGATGACAGCGAGCCGGAGGCCAGCATCACCCCAAGCGGGGCGTCCTCACCAAGAACCTGCGCCTGACCGATGACCTCAGCCAATGTCTTGGGCCGCAGGCGATCTGCCAGTGGGCGGTTCACCTCCGACTGCGGATCAGGGCGAGGCGCGGCATCGCCGCTGTCAAAGAGATCTGCCATGATCAGAGCCGATAGCGCAGCGAGACCCGCTGGCCTTGCCGGTTGAGATCGACCTTCATCCAGCGACCGATATTGCCCAGCACCTCAGACACATCCGCAGGCGTTTTGATCGCCTCATTGTTGATGCCCAGAATGATATCGCCCGCGCGCAGACCGACGCGGCTGCCATAGGCACCGGGGTCGGTGATCACCACCCCGTCAGAGGACATCGGCAGCTGGAATCGCAGGATTGACTGCGGATTGATCCGCGCCACGGTCAGACCCGGCAGCGGCGTGCCCTCATCAAGGCTGAGCGGGTTGGCGGGTGGTTCATCGGGGGCCAGCATCATCTCTACGGTCAGCACCTCACGCGCGCCTGCGCGCAGGCGGGTGACCTCGGCGGTGTCGCCGAGCCCGGTAACTGACATGCGGAACACCATCTCCGAGGGGGAGTTCACAGCCTCTCCTGCCACATCAAGAACGACATCTCCCACCTCAAATCCAGCTTTGGTGAAGGGGCTGGCGGGGTGAAGTTCGGAGATCACCATCCCCTCCGGCAGGTCCATCCCCAGCGAGGCGGCAAGATCCGCATCCACCGGTTGCCCCATCATCCCGGCCCAGGGGCGCTGAAATTCCTCGGCCCCGTCGTGGGCCTGCCGCATGAAGGCCCGCACCAGATTGGCCGGGATGGCGAAGCCGATGCCGTTGGACCCGCCGGAGCGGGTCACGATGCGGGTGTTGATGCCAATCAGATCGCCATTGACGTCAATCAGCGCGCCGCCAGAGTTACCGGGGTTGATCGGCGCATCTGTCTGGATGAAATAGCCAATCCCCTCCCCCGTGGCGGCGCCGCTGCGCGCCAGACCAGAGACGATCCCGCTGCTGACCGTCTGACCAACGCCGAAGGGATTGCCGATGGCCAGCGCCAGCTCGCCCACCTCGACCCCGTCACTGTCGCGCAGCTCAAGATAGGGAAGGTCCTCGGCCTCTTCCAATTGCAGAATGGCCAGGTCGCTGGCCTGATCCGCCAGCACCACCTGCGCTGCATATTCACGGCGGTCGGTGGTCACCACCCGTATATCCGTGGCCATGCCAACAACATGGTAGTTCGACACCACGATTCCATCCGGTGACAGGATCACGCCAGAGCCGAGGGAGTTCTGCACACGGGGCTGAGGCTTCGACAATCCGCGAAAGAAATCATCAAAGAACGGGTCATTCATGAAGGGCGTGCGGCGCTGTTCGTGAACAATCTTGGCGTAGATATTGACCACTGCCGGCGCGGCCTCTTTCACCAGCGGCGCGAAACCGAGGGAAATCTCTGCCTGATTCTGCGGCACACGGGTATCCGCGAGCGCCTGTGTAGAGGGGATCTGAGTGGCCAGAAACAGGCCCGCTGCGGTCAGGATTGCGCGAAACATGACGACTCCGATTGTTCTAATGAACAGGATATGCGGACCGCCGCCCTCTTTTACAAGGCTGGATTTCCGGGGGAAAAACCCAGCATTTTCACCCACCCGCTTTCACTCCCCCGCGCACGGCGTGCGAAAACGAAAAACCCCCGCCCTGTTGCCAGAGCGGGGGTCAGGTCCGGTCGGATGACCGATCTGATTATTCGTCAGCTGCAGCTTCTGCTTCGGCCAGACGTGCCTTGTCGGCAGCGCCTTTTGCGTCGCGATCACGATCAACGAATTCGATGATCGCCATCGGTGCCATGTCGCCATAGCGGAAGCCGGCTTTCAGGATACGGACATAGCCGCCCTGACGGTCTTTGTAACGCGGGCCCAGAACCTCGAACAGTTTTGCGACGTCCTTGTCTTCCTTCAGCTTGGATGCGGCCTGACGACGGGCGTGCAGGTCGCCGCGCTTTGCCAGAGTGATCATCTTTTCGATGATCGGGCGCAGTTCTTTTGCTTTGGGAAGGGTTGTCTTGATCTGCTCGTGCTCGATCAGCGAGCCAGCCATGTTGGAGAACAGGGCCTTACGGTGCTCATGAGTACGGTTCAGGCGGCGGTAACCACGTGCGTGACGCATTTTGATAGTCCTTTGATCTGCGTTTTTGCTTTGTCAGGCTGCTGATGCGTGTCAGCGGCTCACCTTGGGGCGTGTGCCCATGCTGTCCCCGGCCAAACCCGGGAATGTTTCGGGGAGGACCTGAGCCCTCCCCTCAAAGACGCGCTTTAGAAGCTGTCTTCGAATTTCTTGGCCAGATCTTCGATGTTGTCCGGCGGCCAGTCCTCAACGTCCATGCCAAGGTGCAGACCCATGCCCGACAGCACTTCTTTGATCTCGTTCAGGGACTTGCGGCCGAAGTTCGGCGTGCGCAGCATTTCTGCTTCGGTCTTCTGGATGAGATCGCCAATGTAGACGATGTTGTCGTTCTTCAGGCAGTTTGCCGAACGGACAGACAGTTCCAGCTCGTCCACTTTCTTCAGCAGAAGCGGGTTGAACTCGAGACCATCATCGTCGTCCTGACGGTTTGCCGATTCCGGTTCGTCGAAGTTGACGAAGATCGACAGCTGGTCCTGCACGATACGGGCCGCGTAGGCAACCGCGTCATCGGGCGTGATGGAGCCGTCTGTTTCAATCTTCATGGTCAGCTTGTCGTAGTCCAGAACCTGACCTTCACGGGTCGGCTGAACGTCATAGGAGACCTTCTTGACCGGCGAATAGATGGCGTCGATCGGGATCAGGCCGATGGGCGCATCTTCAGGCTTGTTCTTGTCAGCAGAGACATAGCCCTTGCCGGTGTTGACGGTCAGTTCCATGAACAGATCAGCACCATCATCGAGGTGACAGATCACGTGCTCACGGTTCAGCACTTCGATGCCAGCGGATTCGGAGATGTCACCGGCGGTGACAACTGCGGGGCCTTTGGCATTGATCGAGAGGCGCTTGGGGCCTTCGACTTCCATACGCAGCGACACACCTTTGAGGTTCAGGATGATGTCGGTGACATCTTCGCGAACGCCGGCGACGCTGGAGAATTCATGCAGGACGTTGTCGATCTGCACGGAGGTGATGGCGGCGCCTTGCAGCGAGCTCATCAGAACGCGGCGCAGCGCGTTGCCCAGTGTCAGACCAAAGCCGCGCTCCAGCGGTTCAGCCACAACGGTGGCCTGGCGTGCGGGATCATTGCCCGGCTTCACGTCAAGCTGAGTCGGCTTGATCAGTTCAGCCCAATTCTTGTGGATCATGCGGTCCCTCCATTCCTGTCTATACCTCATGTCCGAAGGTACAGACGCCCGAGGTTTCAAATGGCGTACTGGGGCCTTGCAGAAATCGCAAAGCCCCAGCAATAATCAGTGTCGCTTAGACGCGACGACGCTTCGGCGGACGGCAGCCGTTGTGCGCAATCGGGGTCACATCACGGATCGAGGTGATGTTGAAGCCCACTGCGGCCAGAGCGCGCAGTGCGGATTCACGGCCCGAACCGGGGCCCTGAACTTCGACTTCCAGAGTTTTAACGCCGTGTTCCTGCGCTTTTTTGCCTGCGTCTTCAGCAGCCATCTGAGCAGCATAAGGAGTCGATTTACGCGACCCTTTGAAGCCCATGGTGCCTGCGGAGGACCAGGAAATCGCATTGCCTTGCACGTCCGAGATCAGGATCTTGGTGTTGTTGAACGAGGAGTTCACATGTGCAACGCCGGAGGCGATGTTCTTGCGCTCTTTGCGCTTGGTACGAGTCTTATCGCGTGCCATTGATCAAACCCTCCCTTATTTCTTCTTACCAGCAATGGCCTTTGCGGGGCCTTTGCGAGTACGAGCGTTGGTGTGGGTACGCTGACCGCGAACGGGCAGGTTACGACGATGGCGCAGACCGCGGTAGCAGCCGAGGTCCATCAGACGCTTGATGTTCATCTGAACTTCACGGCGCAGGTCGCCTTCGACGGTGTAGTTGGCGTCAATGTGCTCACGCACGGCCAGAACTTCAGCGTCGGACAGCTCGTTCACACGACGGGTTGCGTCGATGCCTACGGCTTCGCAGATGGCTTCAGCAGAGGTCGTGCCAATGCCGGTGATATAGGTGAGGGCGATAGGTACCCGCTTTGCAGTCGGGATGTTTACGCCGGCAATACGTGCCACGTGTCACTTTCCTTTTCGTTGCGGTTCCGTAGCGCCGGAACCTTTTTTCACAACGCTTGACCTTGGCAGTGTCGCCCGTTGGTCCAGCATTTCGAGGTGGTCAGGGCGGCAGAAATTGCACGCGCCTGTGATGATTCCCAGAAGGGATGGGGTTCCCTATGTGGAAATCGCACTATGGTCAACCCGTCGGCAAGACTGGGGCCGAAGTTTCCCCCAAGGTCAACTGCTCGCAACGCGATTTGTGATGTTTTTCCGCCAGCGCGCGACCCGTGCACAAAAAACGCCCCGGCCGGGGTGGCACGGGGCGTTTTTTAAATCCGAAAGGATCGTGCGATCAGTCGCCCATGATCCAGCCGAGGTTCTTGCGCACCTCTTCGATGGAGGCGAGACCGTCGAGACGCTGCAGGTTGCCCTTGGCATAGTAGTAGCCAATCAGCGGCGAGGTCTTCTTGTAATATTCCATCAGACGGGTGCGGAGGCTTTCCTCGTTATCGTCCGGCCGGCGTTTCTGGTTGGTGCCGCCGCAGTTGGCGCATTTGCCATCCTCGGGCCAGGGCTTGGTCTCGTCGTGGTAGACTTCGCCGCAGTCGCCGCAGGTAGAACGACCAGTGATGCGGGCGACCAGCGCGGTATCATCCACCTGCATCTCAATGACCGCATCCAGTTTCTGGCCGGTTTCGCGCAGCAATTCTGCCAGCGCATCCGCCTGAGCAAGTGTGCGGGGGAAGCCGTCGAAGATAAAGCCGCCTTCGGCACCCTCTTCGATCTTCTCGCGGATCAGACCGATCACGATACGGTCGGTCACCAACTCACCTCGAGCGATCACATCGGCAACGCGTTTGCCCATCTCGCTGCCAGAGGCTTGCGCATCGCGCAGCATGTCGCCGGTGCTCAGCTGAACCATGTTGCGAGATTCTACCAGGTAGCGGGCTTGTGTTCCCTTGCCCGCGCCGGGCGGGCCCAGAAGGATAATATTGCTCATCGGCGTGCAGGTCCCCGTCGTGTCCGTTTCTTATTCCGACCGCGCAGCTGGCTCTTTTCAATGAGACCTTCGTATTGATGCGCAAGCAGGTGGCTTTGTGCCTGTTGAATGGTGTCCATCACAACAGAAACCACAATCAACACGGAGGTACCGCCAAAGTAAACCGGGATTGCAAGCTGACCACGCAGGATTTCCGGCAGCAGACAGACAGCCGCGAGATAGGCCGAGCCCAGAACCAGCACGCGATTGACCACATATTCGAGGTACTCAGCGGTTTTCTTGCCAGGGCGGATGCCGGGGACAAAACCGTTCTGGTTCTTCAGGTTATTGGCCACCTCGTCCGGCTTGAAGGACACGTTGAAGGTGTAGAAATAGGCAAAGAACACGATCATGCCGACAAAGAACAGCAGGTAAAGCGGCTGACCGGGACCGAAGTTGGCCAGCAGCCAGGACATGATCGGGCCGGAGGTGCTGCCTGCGGAGAAGGTCGAGATGGTCACCGGCAGCAGCAGCAGGGACGAAGCGAAGATCGCGGGAATCACGCCTGCCGGGTTCACCTTGACCGGCAGATGGCTGGAGCCACCGTCATAGACCTTCATGCCGACCTGGCGGCGCGGATACTGGATATGGATCTTGCGCAGGGCGCGCTCCATGAACACCACAAACATGATGATGGCGATCATCATCAGGATCACCGCGATGATCACTGCCGGGCTGATCGCACCGGATCGGCCGGAGGCCAGGAACTGGGCAATCGCGGCAGGCACTTCGGCGATGATGCCGACGAAGATGATCAGCGAGATACCATTGCCGATGCCACGCTGGGTGATCTGTTCCCCCAGCCACATCAGGAACATGGTGCCGCCCACCAGCGTAATCATGCAGGCAAGACGGAAGTACATGCCCGGATCCGTCGCCAGATCGCCCGATTCGAGCGAGACCGCCAGGCCATAGGCCTGCGCTGTCGCCAGCAGCACGGTGCCGTACCGGGTGTATTGATTGATTTTCTTGCGGCCCTGCTCGCCCTCTTTTTTGAGCTGTTCGAGCGCCGGGACCATCGAGGTCAGCAGCTGCACAATGATCGACGCCGAGATATAAGGCATGATGCCAAGTGCAAAGATGCCCATACGGCCAAGCGCACCGCCGGTAAACATGGACACCATGCCCCCGATCCCCTGCCCTGCCGAGGTCATGAACTGGCGCAGTGCATCCGCATCAATCCCCGGAACGGGAATATAGGTGCCCAGGCGATAGACAATCAAAAGCCCGAGCGTAAACAGGATGCGGTTGCGCAGATCCGTGGCTTTGCCAAGAGCGGCCCAGCTGGTGTTCGCCGCCATTTGTTCTGCTGCTGATACCATAAAAAAGGTCTCTTCTTGCGAAAACGCCGCCCAGGGCCGTTTTCCGGCTCGGGCGGCGTTAATGGAAAACTGAAGACTATGTAAGCGGCATCGGCGCCGCTCACAAGCTGTTACTCAGCTGCGGCAGTGTTTGCCACGGTCAGGGCGCCACCAGCCTTTGCGACTGCGTCAACGGCGGCCTTGGAGGCGCCGGTCACAGCGATGGTTGCCTTGGCGGTGAAGTCACCCTTTGCCAGAACGCGGATACCGTCCAGCTTGCGGCGCACCAGACCCGAAGAAATCAGGGTATCTTCGGTGATGGAGCCGGCTTCCAGCTTGCCTTCGTCGATGAATTTCTGGATCAGGCCCAGGTTCACAACGGCGTAGGACTTCCGGTTCGGCTTGTTGAAGCCGCGCTTGGGCAGACGTTGGTAGAGGGGCATCTGGCCACCTTCGTAGCCATTGATCGAAACACCCGAACGGGATTTCTGACCTTTGATACCACGGCCACCCATTTTACCTTTGCCGGAACCCGGACCACGGGCAACGCGCATACGTTTTTTGGAGGCGCCTGGATTGTCGCGCAGTTCATTGAGTTTCATATCGCTTCTCCTTTGCCGGAACTGCCCCCGAAGCGGATTAGGGCAAACACGGCGTTTCTTGATTTTCTGATTCTGCAGCCCACAGGACCACCGGGGGCGTATAGACCCGATGCGGGGCGGGATCAAGAGTTGTATGATCGAGGTCTCAGTTAGTGCTCAATGCTCCGACGCTGACTGTAAAGAGCTAAGGTATCCAACAGTGCCTTGGAAGTAATGGTACAACTCATCCATATCACGGGAAAGACGCACAACATCAATGAGCTTCACGCTGAGATCTATTGGCTCACCTGAGGGTTTGGTTGAATAACGAAACGCTGTGGAGTCGTGATCAACACCGTTGAACTGCTCGATTACAGAGTTCACTTTCCCATCAGCATTTGGGTCGCCTTCAACACCGAACCCTTCCATTATTTCGCGAACCTTTTTCCATTGCACAGTTAAGGAGTGGCTCCTCCAATTTGTGTTCACCTGAACGTCTTCGCCGAACCAAAGGACTATCTCTTTGAGACTCAACTCCAGAAAGTGCCGATATAGATGCAGTATTGGGTATATTTGAGTGTTCTGCTGCCATGGGGAACTTAACCCTGCGATCAGTGCATCTGCAGCCTCTTTGTAACCACTTACCATCAGCGAGAGGCGTTTGCTTGAGTCCGCCGTCAACTCAATATTAGAGTGAAAGTCGTTACTAGGGCCGAACGTCTTTCCTTTGCCCTTCGGCCAATTGAAATTGCTGATGTCTAAAAGGTCTGTAAAAGACTTTGCCATGTATCCGCCCCACTCCCTCTAAAATTCGAATGTAGGTGCACACAAAACACTCGCCAAGGCTTCTGCCCTGTCGGTTACTGCTATTGCAGGTCTGTTACGGTGTCCGTAGCGTTTGTGGCCGACCGATAAAGGGTGGCGGCGCCGCCGGGGGATTTGGGACGGGATCTCTCCCGTGCGTGGATAACATTATCGTGCTCCCCGGCTGCCACGCCGGGGCCCTGGTCATAGGTGCCGGGGGTGTCAGGCCCGACGAGTGATCGCGATCCTGTGCAGAATGCCACGTGCGCATAAACGGATCATGGAGCGGGCGCGCGCCGGGGTCGCAACGGGCCGACTATTGGCATCGTCACCCCAGAAACCAAAAACGCCCCCGCAAAGCGGAGGCGCGTCCAGTCCGGCCCCTGAGGGAGGAGAAAGAGCCGGTCTGACACTTGGGCGACCCAGGGACGGCAGCAGTGCTGCGATCCGCCCCGGGTGGCAAAGCTCAGTGGCCGTAGGCCTGAACATGGGCGATATGCGGGATATCGCAGCGACGCACGCCGATGTCGGCCAGATCGCGGTTGGACAGGCCGTCCAGCTCGGCGAAGGTGCGTTTGTATTCAGCGCGACGGGCCCAGCTGTCCTTGATCTCTTCTGCCAAGCCGCGCAGGCGGGCGATGATATTGACGCTGGTGTCGGTGGTGTTGATGACATGTGCCATGGTGTTAGTCCTCTATCTGACCGGACGAATTTCCGGGTGGTCTCAGTTATGTCTGTTTCAGTGACATCTGAGAGATAGGGGGAAATGTTTGCGCAAACAACTGACAGGTCGGACTGCCCGCTATGCACGCCAAGCATAGGAGATGACTCAGACATTAACCTGCCTCGCGCGGCGCAGGCCCACCAGCGTCAGCCCATAAATACAGGCCACCACAACCACCAGGACAGCAATCTGACGCGGCTCAATCCGGTCGCCCAACAGCGGTACAGAAAGCGCCAGCGTCAGGGCTGGCCAGGGCGTGGTGATGGAACTGGCCAGCGATACGTCGATATGGCGCACTGCGTAGAACCAGACGATGAGTTCCAGAAAATAGACCAAGCCCATCAGCACCGCCATCGGCTGGAGCAGGGCCGCAAAGCCAAGCGCCATTCCTGACGGCAGGGCCACCCCGAGCACCCCGGCCAGAAACACCGACGAGATCGCCACCCGGATCAGCGTCACCTGAATGGGCGTGATGGTCGTTGCGCTCAGCTCTTCCTTGATGATGACATGGGCAATGCTCCACAAGAATGGCACACCGAGCGCCAGCAGGAACCACGGCGACAGGCCCGACATCCGCAGCGTCCCGTCGGTGCCCAGATAATAGAGCGCGCCAAGCAGCAGGAAGGTCAGTGTCAGCTCCGTGGTGGTTTTCCGGCGCTTCAGAAACAGGCTCTCCCAGAGGATTGCAAACAGCGGATAGGCCTGAATGGCGATCGCAGCATTGGCGGCACCAGCCTGTTCCACACCAAGCACGTAAAGATAGGTCGACAGGCCGAAGAGGCCGCCGGTGAATAGGGCCAGCCCCACCATTCTGCGGCGTTGCCTCGGCGACAGGACGTCGGCGAAGATCCCGCGGGTGCCACGGTTGTATTCAACCGCAAAGCACGGAAGGGCAAAGATCAGTTGCCAGACCGACAGAGCAAAGGCGAAGGGCAGCGCACCCAACACTGCTGGTCGCAGGTTGGAGATAATCGGCATGATGCCCAGGAGCGCCAGACTAACAAGCGACAGCGCGATACCGGTACCGACAGAGGGGGAAATACGACTCATCTGGAGACCTCTTCAAATTGCATTGACCAAATCGAAGATCGCCCCCAGTATTGCACCTATGCAATTGAAACATTGATCTGATGGCAATTTGGCTCCCCAATCTGAACGGACGCAGTGGTCCGAAATATCTGCAAATCGTGGAAGCGATGGCGGAGGATATCGCAAGCGGGCGGCTGGCCCCCGGCGCCCAGTTGCCGCCCCATCGGGAGCTGGCCTATCAGATTGGCGTATCCGCAAATACCACCAGCCGCGCCTATGCCGAGGCGGTGACGCGGGCATTGCTGCGGGGAGAGATCGGGCGCGGCAGCTTCGTACGTGCGGCCGAACCGATGGTGCACCAGGGCGGAGCCGCCAACAGTCTGCGCCGGGATGCTCAGGGGCCAATTGACCTGTCGCGCAACCTGCCGCTGGCGGGGTTTTCCCAACCGCATATCCGCCAAGCGCTGCATACTCTGGCTGAGGGCAGTGATTTGTCGCCGCTGCTCGACTACCAGTCGGATGCCGATCTCGACCGACATATCGACGCCTGGCAACATTGGCTGGCCTATTGTGGCGTCGATGCCATCCGATCTGAAGTGATGACAACGGTGGGCGGTCAGCATGCGCTGTTCTGCGCGGTGGCGGGCGTGTTGAAAGCAGGTGATCTCCTGCTGACAGAGGCGCTAACCTATATGCCGGTTCAGGCGATGGCGGAACGTCTGGGCGTGACCACCGCGGCGGTGGCGATGGATCCGCAAGGGGTGCAGCCTGAGGCGTTTGAGGCGCTGTGCAGACATGCCAGGCCCCGTGCTTTTTATCTGACCCCCACATTGCAGGCGCCGACCACGGTGACCCTAGATGATGAACGTCGCGCCGAGATCGCCGAGATTGCAATGCGCCACGATGTGATCCTGATCGAAGATGACGTATTCGCGCCGCTGAAACCTGACCGCCCTGCCCCGCTGGCCACGCATGCGCCGGATCATACGATCTATGTGACCAGCCTTTCGAAATCCGTTGCACCAGGCCTGCGGGTCGGCATCCTGAAGGCGCCGCAACGGCTGATGCCTGCGCTGCGCCATGCGGCCAACCTCAGCCTGTGGATGGCGCCGCCGCTAACGGCGGAGATTGGCGCGCGGCTGATCCTTGATGGGACCGCTGAAACTCTGGCAGAGCAGCAGCGGCGCGCAGCACAACATCGCCAGACACTGGCCCGATCAGTCCTGTCCCCGCCCGGTGCCACGCCAATGTCCTATCAGGCTGATCCGCAGGGGCTACATCTGTGGTTGCCCTTGCCCCCGGATCTGCGCGCTGATGTGTTTCGTGCCCAATGTGCCCAGTCCGAGGTGCTGGTCAGCGAAGGACGCAGTTTTGCGCTCGCGCCCAGGGACGCACCGGAAGCGATACGGCTCTGCCTCAGCCACGAAGTTTCCGAAGACCGGCTGACGACGGGGCTCCAGCGTGTCGCACATCTTCTGCGCGAGTCGCGCAAATCCCACGCGCTGCAGATCTAAACGGGCCGTTGCGTCTGTTTTCAGTGTGATGCCACACCGGACGGGTGCCGATATCAGCCGAATATCCGCTCCAACGGCGTTTTCCTTCACCCTAGGGATGCGGCGGCTAACCTCCGGAACGGCCAACTATCCTTTCGTGTGATTGATGCGATTTGAGACAAATGGCAAATTGAGGACAAGGAAAACATCAGCATCAAGGAACACGATCATGGCTCTCCTCAGCACTCTCATCGGCACAAGCGCAACCGTCACCGCAGTCGCAAGCGGCTATATCGGCCTCTCCACCACCGTTGTGGCGCTGCTGGTTCTCTACCCTCTGACTGCCGAGCTGGCGACCCGCCTGCTGCAGGCCATCATCGACCGCCGGGACGCGGCTGAAGCCAGCCCTGATCTGCCCTACTACGACGCCCGCACCTACTTCGGCTGATCATCCGACCACCGCTGGCCGCCCCTCGTCTGTGCCATCGCGGATCCGGTGATCATCGCTGATGTTGAAAACCGATAATCCAGATGGCCGGGAGCCTCTCTCCCGGCGGATCAGATAGATAGCCCCCTCCTCCCGAATTGATCTCTGCAACAAAAAAGCGCCCCGAAATCGGGGCGCTTTCTTTTGTTTGGGTCATACGAGAGAGCGCTTAGTCGCGCTCTTCGATGATCTCAACCAGATGCGAGATCTTGTTGACCATACCGCGTACGGAAGGGGTATCTTCCAGTTCACGGGTTTTGTGCATCTTGTTCAAGCCCAGGCCAACGAGGGTTGCACGCTGGTCTGCGGGGCGGCGGATCGGGGAACCGATCTGCTTAACAACGATGGTTTTTGCCATGTGTCCGTCTCCTTACGCTTCTGCTTCAGCAGCAGGTGCTTCATCCCGCTTGGGCAGGATGTCGGCGACTTTCTTGCCACGACGCTGAGCAACCGAACGGGGCGACTGCTCTTTTTTCAGACCGTCCATAGTGGCGCGGATCATGTTGTAGGGGTTCTGCGAACCGATCGACTTCGAAACAACGTCTTTGACGCCGAGCATTTCGAAGACAGCACGCATCGGACCACCTGCGATGATACCGGTACCTTCAGGTGCGGTGCGCATGACAACTTTGCCTGCGCCGTGACGGCCGTGCATGTCGTGATGCAGGGTGCGGCCTTCCTTCAGCTGCACACGGATCATCTGACGCTTGGCCTGCTCGGTGGCTTTACGAATGGCCTCGGGGACCTCTTTCGCTTTACCTTTACCGAAGCCGACGCGGCCTTTCTGATCGCCAACAACCACAAGAGCGGCGAAGCCAAAGCGCTTACCACCTTTTACGGTTTTCGACACCCGGTTGATCGCGACCAGACGGTCAGCGAATTCCGGTGTTTCTTCTTCGCGGCGGCCACGGCCACGGCGATTTTCACGTTCTGCCATGAGGCAATCCTTTTATTCTGGCGACAAGCGCCTGACTTATACTCAATCCAGGTGGGCGAGGGCCGAACCGACCCACCCCCGGATCATCGGGATGGCGCGAACGCCATCCACCTTGACTTGGGTGCGCCCCGTATTCCCGGATAGCCGAGAACACAGGGCGCAGATCCTTAGATCTTCAGGCCGCCTTCACGCGCAGCGTCGGCCAGAGCCTTCACCTTGCCGTGAAACAGGAAGCCGCCACGATCGAAATAGGCCTCGGAGACGCCTGCCGCCTTGGCGCGTTCGGCGATAACCGAACCCACTTTGGTGGCTGCTTCGACGTTGTTCTTGCCAACGAGACCCAGGTCTTTTTCCAGGGTCGATGCCGAAGCGAGGGTCACACCACGTACGTCGTCGATCAGTTGAACAGAGATGTTCTTGTTCGAGCGGTGCACGGACAGGCGCGGACGGCCTGCGTTGACCTTGCGAAGCTTGTTCCGGACGCGCAGCCGGCGCTTCAGAAACAGGGTGCGTTTGCTGTTTGCCATTTTGCTGGTCCTTACTTCTTCTTGCCTTCCTTGCGGAAGATAAACTCGCCTTTGTAGCGAATGCCTTTGCCTTTGTAGGGCTCGGGACGACGCCAGTCGCGGATTTTGGCCGCAACTTCGCCAACGAGTTGTTGATCATTACCTTCGACAACGATTTCGGTCTGCTTCGGTGCGGTAATGGTGATACCTTCCGGAGCAGTGAAATCAACGTCGTGGCTGTAGCCCAGGTTCAGCTTCAGGGTGTTGCCCTGCATCTGAGCCCGGTAACCCACACCCTGGATCTCCAGCTCTTTTTTGAAGCCGGAGGTCACGCCTGCAACCAGGTTTGCGACCATAGTGCGGGACATGCCCCACTGCTGGCGCGCGCGCTTGGATTTGCCGCGGGGGTCAACTTTGACGACATTGTCGTCAACAGTCAGGGTGACGTCGTCGGTCGCGGTGAAGGTACGGGCGCCTTTCGGGCCTTTGACTTCGATGGTCTGGCCGGACACAGAAGCAGTTACGCCGCTGGGAAGTTCGACCGGTTTTTTACCAATACGGGACATCGTGGGGCCTCCTTAGAAGACGGTGCAGAGCACTTCGCCGCCAACGTTGGCTGCGCGTGCGCTTGCGTCCGACATCACACCCTTGGGGGTGGAGACAATCGACACACCCAGGCCCTGACGGACCGACGGGATGTCATTGACGCCCATGTAAACGCGACGACCGGGTTTGGAGACCCGCTTCAGTTCACGAATGACAGGTTCGCCGTCGAAGTACTTCAGGCTGATTTCGAGAGCCGGATGGCCCTTTGCATCAGTCGCAGACTCATAACCGCGGATGTAACCCTCTTGCTTGAGCACATCCAGAACCCATGCACGCAGCTTGGAAGCCGGTGTCATGACAGTGGATTTGCCGCGCATTTGCGAGTTACGGATACGGGTGAGCATATCGCCGATAGGATCGTTCATATCAGTCTCTCCCTTACCAGCTCGATTTCACCATGCCGGGGATCTGGCCATTCGAGCCCAGTTCCCGCAGAGCGATACGGCTGATCTTCAGCTTACGATAGTAAGCGTGAGGACGGCCGGTCAGCTGGCAGCGATTGTGCAGACGGGTTGCCGACGAGTTACGCGGCAGTTTCGCCAGATCGAGGCGCGCTTTGAAACGCTCTTCCATCGGACGAGATTCGTCGTTTGCGATTTCTTTCAGCTCGGCACGCTTTGCGGCGTATTTTGCCACCAGGCGCTCGCGCTTCTTCTCGCGTTCGATCATGCTTTTCTTAGCCATGTCTCTTCCTTCCCGCGCTTAGCTGTTGAAGGGCATGTTGAAAGCTTTCAACAGCGCCTTTGCTTCCGCGTCGGTGTTCGCGGTGGTGGCAATCACGATGTCCATACCCCAGGGTTCGTCGATCTTGTCGAAGTCGATCTCGGGGAAGACCATGTGCTCTTTCAGACCCATGGCGTAGTTGCCACGGCCGTCAAAAGACGTGCCCGACACGCCGCGGAAGTCGCGGATACGGGGCATCGCGATGGTGGTCAGACGGTCGAGGAATTCGTACATCCGGTCGCCGCGCAGAGTCACCTTTGCGCCCATCGGCATGCCTTCGCGAACGCGGAAGCCGGCGATGGAGTTCTTGGCCACGGTGGTCAGAGCTTTCTGGCCCGCGATTGCGGTCAGGTCAGCCTGAGCAGACTTGGCTTTCTTGCTGTCTTTGACGGCAGCACGGCCGCAGCCGATGTTCAGAACGATTTTCTCCAGCTTAGGGATCATCATTTCGTTCTTGTAGCCGAACTCTTCTTTCAGGGCGCCACGGATGGAGTCCTTGTAAAGAGCTTTCAGACGCGGGGTGTAGGTTGCGTTATCAAGCATCGATCACGTCCCCCGTGGTTTTGGCGAAGCGCACTTTCTTGTCGCCTTCCATGCGGAAGCCAACGCGGGTTGCCTTGCCGTTTGCGTCCAGCAGAGCCAGGTTCGACAGCTGGATCGGCAGTGCCTTAGGCAGGCGGCCACCCTGGTCGGACTGGGTCTGACGGGTGTGGCGGATTGCCATGTTCACACCGTCAACGATGGCTTTGCCAGCTTTGGGGTCAACGGAGGCGATGGTGCCTTCTTTGCCCTTGTCCTTGCCGGCCAGCACGACGACCTTGTCGCCTTTGCGGAGTTTAGCAGCCATGATTACAGCACCTCCGGAGCGAGCGAGATGATCTTCATGAAGTTTTTGGCGCGCAGCTCACGAACAACCGGGCCAAAGATACGTGTACCTACGGGCTCGTTGTTGTTGTTCAGGATGACAGCTGCATTGCGGTCAAAGCGGATTGCGGTACCGTCTTCACGACGGACCTCTTTGGCGGTGCGTACGACGACGGCCTTGCGGACGTCCCCTTTTTTCACGCGGCCGCGCGGGATGGCTTCCTTGACCGAGACGACGATGATGTCGCCTACGGATGCGTATTTACGCTTGGAACCACCCAGAACCTTGATGCACTGAACTCGGCGAGCGCCGGAGTTGTCAGCAACATCCAGGTTTGTTTGCATCTGGATCATGTGGTTTCTCCCGACCTTTGGGGCGCCGATGCGTGGCGTGATCCCCCAGGGTTTCGACTAACTGTTAAGTCTAGTCGCCAGGAGTCTCGGATGAGACTCTTAGGCTTCCAGAACTTCCCAGCGTTTCGTTTTCGATTTCGGCGCGCACTCGATGATGCGTACGGAATCGCCGACCTTGAAAGCGTTCTGTTCATCGTGAGCCCGGTACTTCTTGGACTTACGGATGGTTTTCTTCAGAACCGGATGCGTAAAGCGACGCTCTACGGAAACGGTTACGGTCTGTGCGTTGGCGTCGGAGGTCACAACGCCGGACAGGATACGTTTAGGCATTCGAGAAGCTCCTTATTCAGCTGCTGCTGCAGCTTTTTCGTTCAGGATGGTTTTGACGCGTGCAGCATTGCGGCGAGCCGCCTTGATGCCTGCAGTCGATTCCAGCTGACCGGTTGCCTGCTGAAAACGCAGGTTGAAGCTCTCTTTTTTCAGGGATGCGAGGGTATCGCGGAGTTCATCCACGGTTTTCTCGCGCAGATCATTGGCGTTCATCGCCTTTGTTCCTTGTCCAAAGCACCAGAAGGCCCCGAGGGTCACCTTGTTACCTGGTGGGTTATGTCACACCGCGCCAGAGGGCACGGCAAAAAGAATCACCAGCCCCGGATCCATACAGATCAAGGGTCAGGCGATGGGTCCACTTACAGGAGGTAGAGGGTGGGGGCAAGGGTGAAGTTTGCGACACCGTTTGGCACCCGGTCACTGCGCTTTGCGCAGCCCGCGAACCCGCGTCAAGATCGTGTCAAATTGCCACCCGTTTTGGAGCCGCGCGAGCCACAGGCGTTTCCCCATTCCAGAGATCATCACCGCATGCCGCCTCGCCTGAACACGCTGGATATCCTGAATGCGGATCTGATCGGCGATGCCTTGCTTTTCGACAATCAGCACGCGCTGTGTGGTCATGATGTAGGTGACCGAGCGAAAGGCACGATGGATGAACAGCCAGATCACCAGCGCCACTGGCGCGCAAAGCAAGATAACGATTACCTCAGTCAGCGTTGGTGCAATTCGGGCGTGAGTGGCGTGAACCACCTGCTCACCGGCAAGAAGCTCGATTGCCGCGTGATCGTACATCTGGCTTACTTACCGTTCGTCATTTGAATTTTACCCCACCTGGAATGAAGGTGGGGCAAAGGGAACTCACAGGTTAGTCACAGTCATACCAGATTGTCGTAGCGGGTCGCTGCGTTCCATTTGCTAACGTCGCAACGCTCACCTTCGGGGCCTTATACACGGTTAAGACGGGCTTACCGATACGTTCGCAATAGCCCGCGACACGACGATCAATAGCATTAGAGCTAACTTCGTTCTTGAAGTAGATGATCTCCAACGATGAGCCCACAGGGAAAGCCAGATGGATGCCCGTTCGATCAGCCGGGTTAGGAAAAATCTGCGCGATGAGAGACGCACGTCGCATCGCTGCCTTCTCAGAATCAACGCAGGCAGACAGCGCCATTAGGGATACAGAAGCAAGAACTAGAATTGATTTCATTTAATCAGCCGTCCTCTTAGGTTGTGCGCCCTGCATAGTTGCCAGCGCTGCAAGTGCAACCCAAGTTTCACTCCCACCGGTAGTTAAAGCTCACCGAGACGCGCTCATCTTCGGCCATGTTCATCGGCACCTCGTGGCGGATGAAACTTTCCCACAGCAGCACATCGCCCGCTGCGGGCGACTGATAGACAAATGTCTTCAGCTCCTGCCGACAGTCTTTGACACGCGGCGGGTGGGCCATCATCATCGCATGGCGCGGGTCTTCCAGCTTCAGCGCGCTGGCGCCTTCGGGCATTGAGACATAGGTGGTGCCGGAAATCACCGAATGGGGATGAATGTGGCTGGCGTGGGTGCCGCCCTCGGGCAGGATGTTGATCCAGAGATCCTCCAGCACCAATGCGCGACCGTCCAGATCCAGCTGCAGATCCTTGGCAAAGGCCGCGACATGAAGATCGAGCGATTTCACCAGATCGGCAAAGATCGGGAAACGCCAGGGCAGATCAGTCAATGAGGCATAGGAGGTGTAGCCGGGATAACCGTTCTCCTCGCACCAGTCCTGGCCTGCATCGTCATCCTGAGCGATCACAAAGCAGGAGTTTTCAAGTTCACCAGCGTCAACCTTGGGTCCGTGTTCGGACAAAGCAGCGCGGTAGAGACGGGTTACGAAGAGGGAATCGATCTGTGCCATATCCGTCCTTTAGCGCAACACAGCGCGAAGTACGAGGACCTTTGCCGGCTCCTGCACGCGCGCATCTTCCCTTTTGATCCGCGGGCTGGCTAAGCTGGCCTCACCCATAGGAGGAACAGAATATGCGCTGGATTTTGAGACTGCTGAGCCACGGTATTGCGCTGGCGATCGGCTTTGCGCTGGGGATCTACATGCTGCCCATTCTGACGGCCCCCGATAGTCCCGATGCTGCAGCTCTGACCGCCAGCGCGGAAGGGGCCACATATACCGGCAGTTTCACCCGCGATCTGGCGGGCAGCGATTTCCTGCACTGGGGCACCGGCAGTATCAGCCTGTCGCCGCAGCAGATCACCCATATGGGCGCGCTGGCGCCGGGACCGGACTACAAACTCTACCTGACGCCGGAGTTTGTTGAGGATGAGGCCGGGTTCGAGGCGATCAAGGCCGCGTCGGTGCGGATTGGCGATGTGAAGATGTTCGACGGGCTGATCCTGCCCATCTCCGAAGGGATCAACATCGAGGATTACACCACCGTAGTGATCTGGTGTGAGGCCTTCGGAGAGTTCATCACCGCCGCAAAATATCGCTAGCCTGACCGGCGGCGCCGAGCCGGACAAATCACTCCGCGCCGAAGGAACATAAGAAAGCCCCCACCGATTGCTCGGCGGGGGCTTTTTGTTTTCTCATCGGATGCGCAAGAGCGCCGCCGCTTACCAGTCTTCGCGAACCACGACGCGGGTCTTGACCGGCAGCTTCATCGCGGCCAGGCGCAGGGCCTCACGTGCGATGTCGTCATTGACGCCGTCGATCTCGAACATCACGCGACCGGGCTTCACTTTGCAAGCCCAGTAATCCACGGAACCCTTACCTTTACCCATACGAACTTCGACGGGCTTGGAGGTCACCGGGGTATCCGGGAAGATGCGGATCCAGACACGACCCTGACGCTTCATGTGACGGGTCATGGCACGACGAGCAGCCTCAATCTGACGCGCGGTGACGCGCTCAGGAGTGGTTGCCTTCAGGCCATAGGTGCCGAAGTTCAGGTCCGAACCGCCTTTTGCCAGACCGGAGATCCGGCCTTTGTGCATTTTGCGGAATTTAGTACGCTTTGGTTGAAGCATGTCATCTCCTCCTTAGCGACGACCGCCTGCACCGCGAGGTGCCGGACCGTCCTGGAGTTCCTGTGCTTTACGGTCACGCGCCTGAGGATCGTGTTCCATGATCTCGCCTTTGAAGATCCAGGTTTTGATCCCGATGATCCCGTAAGGGGTCATGGCTTCGGAGTGAGCGTAATCGATGTCGGCGCGCAGCGTGTGCAGCGGCACACGGCCCTCACGGTACCATTCGGTCCGTGCGATTTCAGCACCGCCCAGACGGCCAGCAACGTTCACCCGGATACCCAGGGCGCCCATGCGCATGGCGTTCTGTACGGCACGCTTCATCGCGCGACGGAAGGACACACGACGTTCCAGCTGCTGAGCGATGGACTCGCCAACCAGCTGTGCGTCGAGCTCGGGCTTGCGGACTTCAACGATGTTGAGGTGCAGTTCCGAGTCTGTCATCGAGGCAAGCTTCTTGCGCAGCACTTCGATGTCAGCACCTTTTTTACCGATGATCACGCCCGGACGCGCGGTGTGAATGGTCACACGGCACTTTTTGTGGGGGCGTTCGATGATCACGCGAGCGATGCCTGCCTGCTTGCACTCTTCCTTGATGAAATCACGGATGCGCAGGTCTTCCAGCAGCAGATCACCATAATCTTTGGTGTCGGCGTACCAACGGCTGTCCCAGGTACGGTTGACCTGAAGGCGCATGCCGACCGGATTGACTTTATGTCCCATTAGGCTTGCTCCTCAACTTGACGCACCTTGATGGTGATCTCCGAAAACGGCTTGAGGATTTTGCCAAACCGGCCACGGGCACGAGGACGGCCGCGTTTCATGGTCAGGTTCTTACCCACATAAGCCTCGGCAACGATCAGTTCATCGACGTCCAGGTTATGGTTGTTCTCGGCGTTCGCAATCGCGGACTGAAGGCATTTCTTCACGTCCTGCGCGACCCGTTTGTTGGAGAAAGTCAGGTCGGTCAGAGCCTTCTCAACTTTCTTGCCACGGATCATGCCGGCGACGAGGTTCAGTTTCTGCGGGGAGGTACGGAGCATGCGCAGTTTTGCCATTGCTTCGTTGTCTGCCACGCGGCGGGGATTTTTTGCCTTGCCCATGACTTACTTCCGCTTCGCTTTTTTGTCCGCAGCGTGACCGTAATAGGTCCGAGTCGGGGAGTATTCACCGAACTTCTGACCGATCATGTCTTCCGAGACGTTGACGGGAATGTGCTTCTGACCGTTGTACACACCAAATGTCAGACCCACGAACTGGGGCAGAATGGTGGAACGACGCGACCAGATCTTGATGACTTCGTTGCGGCCCGACTCGCGCGCTGCTTCGGCTTTTTTCAGCACGTAAGCATCGACAAAGGGGCCTTTCCATACAGAGCGAGACATAGATTAACGTCCCTTCTTCTTGGCGTGGCGCGAGCGGATGATAAGCTTTTGCGACGCTTTGTTTTTGTTGCGGGTACGCTTGCCTTTGGTCGGCTTACCCCAGGGTGTCACGGGGTGACGGCCACCGGAGGTACGACCTTCACCACCACCGTGCGGGTGGTCGATCGGGTTCATAACCACACCACGCACAGAAGGACGCTTGCCCTTGTGGCGCATACGGCCGGCTTTACCAAAGTTCTGGTTCGAGTTGTCGGGGTTGCTGACCGCACCAACGGTGGCCATGCATTCCTGACGAACCAGGCGCAGTTCGCCCGAGGACAGGCGGATCTGAGCGTAGCCACCATCACGACCAACGAACTGAGCGTAAGTACCGGCTGCACGGGCGATCTGGCCGCCTTTGCCGGGCTTCATTTCGATGTTGTGAACGATGGTACCGATCGGCATGCCCGAGAACGGCATTGCGTTGCCCGGCTTGATGTCGGCCTTTGCGGATGCAACGACTTTGTCACCAACTGCCAGACGCTGCGGAGCGAGGATATAGGCCTGCTCGCCGTCTTCGTATTTGATCAGCGCGATGAATGCGGTCCGGTTCGGGTCATATTCGATCCGTTCAACGGTTGCCGCGACATCAAATTTGTTCCGTTTGAAGTCAACGATCCGGTAGAGACGCTTTGCGCCGCCGCCACGACGACGTGAAGTGATCCGTCCGGTGTTGTTCCGGCCGCCCGATTTGGTCAGACCCTCAGTGAGAGATTTGACCGGACGCCCTTTCCAAAGCTCCGAACGGTCGATCAGAACCAGCCCACGCTGGCCCGGCGTCGTCGGCTTATACGACTTGAGTGCCATGCTTTCTGTCTTCCGTTTAGCGTGCAGACCCTTAGGTTTTTGTCTTTGGGCCCGCTATGTGTAAGCCCCCCGCCCGGTTGTCCCACGATGAGACGCCCTACTAGGGTGGCCAGATTATAGGGCCCCGAAGGTCCCCAGGTTCGAACATCCTGACAAACGTAATAACCCCGGAGCGAATCCGGGGTCGTCAGGATTGCTGCGGCTTAGCAGAGGTGCTTGATCAAGTCTACGGGGCTACGAAGAATTCTTGAAAAAGATTGACAGCTTCTCCTACCATGTCTGCCTCAACTAGCCGAATTGAAACCTTAGTGAGCCACGATAGCGATCCCTCAATTAACGCACAACCTATAGACACTTCCAACAGCGCGAACCATACTCAAGCGCGAAGCCTTCCCCTCACTTCGCATCGCATCGCGAAACCAATAAATTTAATAAGCACAACAGGCGACCTTGGAGACGTAGAATTGATACAACTTGGAACCCCCTCACACATCACTTTACGTCAAGATACTGAACAACTTTTGGACCAAGTGGATTCCGAGATCAAAGAGTTCAACAAACTCCGCCCCTTGAGTTCGGACGTTAAAGACAGACTTAAGATGGCCTTTTTGCCTGACCGGGTCACTTCCAGTCTCAATATGGAAGGAATCGTTGCAACACGCAGGCAAACATTAGCCATAATGGATTCCATGACGCTTATGGACTCTTCATCTAAGTCCGAGCAAGAAGTTCTCAATGCTTTGAGCGCCGATGAGCTGACAATTGACGCAGCTGAAGCTGGTGAAAAACTCAGCGAGGCTCTAATTCGTCAAATCCACGCGAAGATCGAAGATAAAGTAGGTGAGACGCCGGGATCATACCGACAGCGGGACGTGAAAATATCGCAGGCTTTATTCACTCCTCCTTCGCATACAGATGTACCGATTTGCATGAAGGAAATGATAGCAATTTATTTAGAGGATAGCACTGCGCATCCTATCGTAAGAGCAGCCTGGCTACACAATCGCTTCACGTACATACACCCTTTTCTCGACGGTAATGGGAGAACTGCTCGCCTGCTACAGGACTTTGCGTTGCTCTCAGGAAAGCTATTCCCAACTGGCGTCCCATCTGCATTAAGGGACGACTACTACGATGCTCTTTCCGAAGCTGACAACGATGACTGGGACGGCTTGGTAAGTATTATCGCTAACCGGCAATTAAATATTGTTGCCAAAGCAAGTGGTATTGCCAATGAGCGTCAAGAACGTACTGTCTGGGTGACTCGCCTGGCTAAAAAAGCCGATGACAAAAAGCGTGGCGCGCAACACAAACAGTATTTGGTTTGGGCGCATAAAATGAATGAAATTCAATCAGCCTTTGAAGCCACCGCGCAAGAAGTCGGAACTGCATCCGACGTACTAGAAATTGAGCATCAATCCTATCCTATAATGGACTTCAAGGCATGGAAAGAAATGAACTCAGGAGTACGTAGGCGCGACACTTGGTTCTTCAGTCAAACGCTTAAAGTGGATGGTGAAAGAGTGTACCGGTTTGTCTTCTACTTTCGGCAACACATCAATTTTCCCGCAGACCCATTTCAAACAGATGACGCGCTTATCTGTTTGAGGTTTACGGGTGGCGCTCCTAGCGAACGATATGATTTCGGCTTATTTCAAGACCTCGATATTCGATTGAGGGAGATTCTTTTTCATGCAGAGGACTTGTACCACTACTATTTCAAAGGGAAAGAAAGAATGGGCCGGCAAGACAAAATTGAAGAGTGGGAGGTTGATTGCAATTTATCACTGAACAATATTTTGGAGCACCTTTACTATGACCTCTTTGAAAAGAAGCTTGGCGTTTAGGCTCTAGTCCTGGCGCCGTAGCCAAGCCCGGCTCTGCGATAAATCACTCTGGGAAAGCTCCTTCTTACAGCTTATGCAGTGCCTTCTCTCCGGAAGCTCGTTGCGCAGGCTCCGCACGCGACGTGTCAAGAATCTAGCCGAGCAGCGCCCGGCCTCGGGAGGGCGCTTCGCATCCGCCCGAGGTCGGGCCCCACCCTTCGTGGCTCCCTCAACAAAAAAAGGCCCCCGCTTTCGCAGGGGCCTTCTTAAGTCTCAGACAAACGGATCTCAGAGTCCGGTGGACACGTCGATGGTGTTGCCTTCTTCCAGGGTGACATAGGCTTTTTTCACGTCTTTACGCTTGCCCAGCTGGCCGCGGAAACGCTTGACCTTACCCTTGGTGATGGTGGTGTTAACCGCTTTGACCTTCACACCAAAGAGCGCCTCTACGGCTTCTTTGATCTGGGGTTTGTTGGAGTCGATCGACACTTCAAACACCACTGCACCGGTTTCGGATGCCATGGTTGCTTTTTCGGTGATGATCGGCTTGCGGATCACGTCGTAGTGTTCTGCCTTCGCGCTCATTTCAGGCGAGCCTCCAGTGCTTCGACACCTGCTTTGGTGAGCACCAGGGTGTCACGCTTCAGGATGTCATAGACGTTTGCGCCCATTGTCGGCAGGATATCCAGACCTTCGATGTTGCGCGCGGCGCGGGCGAAGCCCTCGTCCACGGATGCGCCATCGATGACCAGCGCGCGCTTCCAGCCCAGGTCCTTGACCTGCTTGGCCAGAGCGGCTGTCTTGCCTGCGGAATCGGCGTTTTCAATAACGACCAGTTCACCCGCTTTTGCTTTGGCGGACAGCGCATGGCGCAGACCCAGCTTGCGGAATTTCTTGGTCAGATCGTGGCCGTGCGAACGCGGGGTCGGACCCTTGTAGATACCACCCTTGCGGAAGATCGGCGCGTTACGGTCACCGTGACGTGCGCCACCGGTGCCTTTTTGGCGATAGATCTTCTTGGTCGAGTAGGAGGTCTCGGACCGCGTCTTGACCTTGTGGGTACCGGCCTGCGCGTTGTTACGCTGCCAGCGCACCACACGGTGCAGGATGTCGGTGCGCGGCTCGAGGCCGAACAGCTCTGCATCCAGCTCGATGTCGCCGGCTTTGCCGCCGTCCAGTTTGATCACATCAAGTTTCATGCTTCACCACCTTCCGCGGAGACTTCTTCCGCTGCAGCCGACTTCAGAGCTGCCGGATAGGGCAGACCTTCGGGGGCTTTCTTTTTCACGGCGTCTTTGACGGTGACCCAGCCACCTTTGGAGCCGGGAACGGCGCCTTTGATCATGATCAGGCCACGATCGGCGTCGGTCTTGACGACTTCAAGGTTCTGAGTTGTCACGCGGGCAGCACCCATGTGACCGGCCATTTTCTTGCCTTTGAAAACCTTGCCGGGATCCTGACACTGACCGGTCGAACCGTGGGAACGGTGGGAGATCGACACACCGTGCGAGGCGCGCAGACCACCAAAGTTCCAGCGCTTCATCGCACCGGCAAAACCTTTACCGATGGAGGTGCCGGTCACGTCAACCTTCTGACCTTCCAGGAAGTGCTCGGCGGAGATTTCCGCACCCACTTCGATCAGGGCGTCCGCAGGCACGCGGAATTCAACCAGCTTGCGCTTGGGCTCAACCTTCGCTGCTGCGAAGTGGCCACGCATGGCTTTGGAGACGCGCTTGACCTTGGCCGAACCTGCGCCGAGCTGAACGGCGGTGTAGCCGTCTTTTTCCTCGGTGCGCTGTGCGGTCACTTGCAGGCCGTCCAGCTGAAGAACGGTCACAGGAACCTGCTTGCCGTCTTCGAGGAACAGCCGGGTCATGCCGACTTTCTTTGCGATAATACCAGAGCGCATATGTTTACCCTCCGATCTTAGGATTGCAGCTTGATTTCGACGTCCACACCAGCGGCGAGGTCGAGCTTCATCAGCGCGTCCACGGTCTGGGGGGTCGGATCAACGATGTCCAGGAGCCGCTTGTGGGTGCGGATCTCGAACTGGTCACGAGATTTCTTGTCAACGTGCGGGCCACGCAGAACGGTGAATTTCTCAATCTTGTTCGGCAGGGGGATCGGGCCGCGCACCTGCGCGCCGGTCCGCTTGGCAGTGTTCACGATTTCCTGCGTGCTGGCGTCCAGTACACGGAAGTCGAATGCCTTCAGCCGGATACGGATATTTTGGCTTTGCATAGTCATGCCTTTTTTTCAGGCGTTGGGGTTGAGAGGAGGGCAAGCGACCACCGCGCACCCTCATCGAACCCAAAAGGCGGGAATCACCCCGCCTCATCCCCGCAGAGCGGGATGGCGCCGTATACGCCTGATAGCCGTGTGTGGCAAGGGGGTTTGGGTGGGGATGGTTGGGTTTGCAGAACGTGGTGGGTTTGGGTTTGTTGGGGAGGTTGAGTTGGGGTTAAGGGCGGGTGGTTGTCAAGACAACCACCCGCCCTTACAACAACCCTAAGAGGAACGAAGCTAGAGGGCGCTGTGTCCAAAAGGATTAAGAACCACCACTTTGTCCCGAAAGTCCTTCAGAAGAGATTTCGAACCGAAGACAATCGCATATGGTATTCCGAGCGCGGGACTGACGGGCGTTTCTCTCAGCCTGAACTTCGAAACATTGAAAAGACCTTTCGAATTAGAAACTACTACACTGTCCTCGAGAATGGGCAACCTTCTGATGCGATTGAACGTCTTTTCTATGGAGAAATAGACAACTTTCTAGGCGACTTCATACCAGAGGTCTTGGGGATATTTGACGCCGACAAAGTTCCACGGCTGTCAGAAGCCTCTCTGGAAAGCGCGCGAACTGTAGCAATGGAAATGGCCAAGCGGACTCCAGAGTTCGTCAAGCAGTACGAAAGCGACCAAGAAATCGGGCAATCGCTAGTGGAGAGCGTTTTGGCAGGGCTTGAGGATGAAACCGATTTCGAGAAGCGTTCTCACTACCTCGAAATACTTAACGACCCTGCCCTACTCAGGCAGTATGGGCGCGACGTGCGTGTCAGAGCCACTGTCAAACGATCTGAAAAGACAGCAGAGGCGTTGAAGGATTTCAAGGTTCGATGGGCAGTGAGCGAAACTCACCACTCCTTTATCCTGTCAAGTATGATGGCATACCGCATAGGAAACGGTGGCCCAAATGGGTTAATCAATCCCAACATGGAGATTTGGCTGCCGATTTCGCCAAAAATCTCGATGGTACTTACTCGCGACAAAGCCAATCGAATTCCAGACAGGGTGGTTGAGGCGCCTTCCCATATCCGAGAAGTCAACGAGTATGCTGCACGCAACAGCAGCCAGATAGCCTCCCACTCCAAGAGACTAATCGAGTCGTTAACCGGGAAAAAAGCCAAGCTGAAGCTTGCCTATCAGCCAGAGCATAAACTTTCTCGCATATAATTGCTGCTCATCCCCGCCCGGACGCCCCGCGTTCGGGCCGCGCCCGGCCAGCCTGGAGTACAGGCGCGATTGCATCGCTCCCGGAGCTAACGCTCCTTGCGGCCTCAAAAGCTCCGCTGGAGCTTTTGCAAGACGGCCTCCGGCCCCTGGCCGCTTTCCCGTCTCGCTCAGGTCACAAATCGTCCCCCTGCCCTATTCAAATGTCACCACATAGAAAAAGGCCGCCCCGTTTGGAGCGGCCTTTCTTTTGT
This sequence comes from Phaeobacter sp. HS011, assembly GCF_018101215.1. NCBI lineage: Bacteria > Pseudomonadati > Pseudomonadota > Alphaproteobacteria > Rhodobacterales > Roseobacteraceae > Phaeobacter > Phaeobacter sp. HS011. Next base: position 279,701 of record NZ_JAGEUF010000005.1, read on the forward strand.
TTCACCTGAGTGGCTCTCGGTGATTTTCTAGCGAAAACCACCTGTCACCACAGGCCAGAGTTTCCGTTGGAAACTCGACCTTAGTCGGTGATTTTCGACACAACGCCGGCGCCGACGGTGCGGCCGCCTTCGCGGATGGCGAAACGCAGGCCGTTTTCCATCGCGATCGGTGCGATCAGTTCAACGTCGAACTTCAGGTTGTCGCCCGGCATAACCATCTCGGTGCCCTCAGGCAGGGTCACGGTGCCAGTGACGTCGGTGGTCCGGAAGTAGAACTGCGGACGGTAGTTCGCAAAGAACGGGGTGTGACGACCACCTTCTTCTTTGGTGAGGATATAGGCCTCAGCTTCGAACTTGGTGTGCGGCTTCACGGAACCCGGCTTACACAGAACCTGACCACGCTCAACACCGTCACGGTCCACACCGCGCAGCAGCGCGCCGATGTTGTCGCCAGCTTCACCACGATCCAGCAGCTTGCGGAACATTTCCACACCGGTACAGGTGGTGGTGGAGGTGTCACGGATACCAACGATTTCGATCGAGTCGCCAACGTTGATCACGCCGCGCTCAACACGACCGGTCACAACGGTACCACGACCGGAGATCGAGAACACGTCTTCGATCGGCATCAGGAACGGCTGGTCAACAGCGCGCTCAGGGGTGTCGATGTAATCGTCAACAGCCGCCATCAGCTCTTTGATCTTCTCTTCGCCGATTTCAGGCTTGTTGCCTTCCATCGCCGCAAGAGCCGAACCTGCAACGATCGGGATATCGTCGCCGGGGTAGTCGTAGGAAGACAGCAGTTCGCGGATTTCCATTTCGACCAGCTCCAGGAGCTCTTCGTCGTCAACCTGGTCCACTTTGTTCATGAACACGACCATCTTCGGGATGCCAACCTGGCGGCCCAGCAGGATGTGCTCGCGGGTCTGCGGCATCGGGCCGTCAGCAGCGTTCACAACCAGGATCGCGCCGTCCATCTGCGCCGCACCGGTGATCATGTTCTTCACATAGTCAGCGTGGCCGGGGCAGTCGACGTGGGCGTAGTGACGGGCTTCGGTCTCATATTCCACGTGCGCGGTCGAGATGGTGATCCCGCGGGCTTTCTCTTCAGGTGCGCCATCGATCTGGTCGTAGGCTTTGAAGTCACCAAAATACTTGGTGATCGCTGCGGTCAGCGTGGTCTTGCCGTGGTCAACGTGGCCGATGGTGCCGATGTTGACGTGCGGTTTTGTACGTTCAAACTTTTCCTTAGCCATGAGAGGCCTCCTTTTCGTGTTGAGAAGGGCACGCGCCGTGGCGCGAACCCCTCAATATCTGTTCGCTTATGCGAATTTTGCCTGGATCTCGTCAGAGATGTTCTGCGGAACCGGATCGTAGTGATCGAACTGCATGGTGAACTGGGCGCGGCCCGAGCTCATCGAACGCAGGGTGTTGATGTAGCCGAACATGTTCGCCAGCGGCACAAATGCATCGATCGCAATTGCGTTGCCGCGGGGCTCCTGTCCGGTCACCTGACCACGACGCGAGGTCAAATCGCCGATAATGCCACCGGTGTAATCCTCAGGTGTGATAACTTCCACCTTCATGATCGGTTCCAGCATCTTGGCGCCAGCTTTGCGCATGCCTTCACGCATACACATACGTGCTGCGATTTCGAAGGCCAGAACGCTGGAGTCAACGTCGTGGAACTTACCGTCGATCAGGGCAACCTTGAAGTCGATCACGGGGAAGCCAGCCAGCGGGCCGCTATCCATGACGGACTGAACGCCCTTTTCAACACCGGGGATGTATTCCTTCGGAACCGCACCACCAACGATGCGGGATTCGAAGGAGTAACCTTCGCCAGGCTCTGTCGGCGAGATGATCATCTTCACTTCGCCGAACTGACCCGAACCACCCGACTGTTTCTTGTGGGTGTAGGTGTGTTCAACTTCGTGACCGATGGTCTCACGATAAGCAACCTGCGGCGCACCGATGTTGGCTTCGACCTTGAATTCACGCTTCAGACGGTCAACCAAGATGTCCAGGTGAAGTTCGCCCATGCCCTTCATGATGGTCTGACCGGACTCGATGTCGGTCTCCACGCGGAAGGACGGATCTTCAGCAGCAAGACGCTGCAGACCCTGGGACATTTTCTCCTGGTCGGCCTTGGTTTTCGGCTCAACCGCGATCTCAATCACCGGATCGGGGAAGGTCATGGTTTCCAGAACCACAGGATCGTTGACGGCGCAAAGCGTGTCACCGGTTGTGGTGTCTTTCAGACCTGCCAGTGCGATGATGTCGCCTGCAAACGCTTCCGTGATTTCCTCACGGTCGTTGGAGTGCATCATCATCATCCGGCCAACGCGCTCTTTACGACCTTTGGTCGAGTTCAGCAGCGTGTCGCCCTTGTTCAGCACACCGGAATAGATCCGGGTGAAGGTCAGCGAACCGACAAAGGGGTCGTTCATGATTTTGAATGCCAGACCCGAGAACGCCATGTCGTCGTCCGCACGGCGGGCGATGTCACGGGTTTCGGTTTCGTCACCGGGTTTGAAGCCCATGTAGTCGACAACGTCCATCGGGCTGGGCAGATAGTCGATCACAGCGTTGAGCAGAGGCTGAACGCCTTTGTTCTTGAATGCGGAACCACCCAGGACCGGAACGAAGTCCAGTGCCAGTGTGCCCTTGCGCAGCAGAGCGCGCAGGGTCGCGACGTCCGGCTCAGCGCCGTCCATCAGGTAGTTTTCCATCGCAGCGTCGTCTTGCTCAACGGCCGCTTCGATCATCTTACCGCGCCATTCGTCGGCCATGTCTTTCAGGCTGTCACGGATCGGAGCTTTGATCCACGACGCGCCAAGGTCTTCACCCTGCCACAGCCATTCTTCCATGTTGACCAGATCAACCAGGCCTTCCAGCTCGGTTTCTGCGCCGATCGGAATACCAACCGGAACCGCGCGGGCGCCAGTACGGTCTTCGATCATGTTAACGCAGTTGAAGAAGTCAGCGCCGATCTTGTCCATCTTGTTGACGAACACCATACGCGGAACCTTGTAGCGGTCAGCCTGACGCCACACGGTTTCGGTCTGGGGTTCAACACCAGCGTTGGCGTCCAGAACACAGACAGCACCGTCGAGAACCGCCAGCGAACGCTCAACTTCGATGGTGAAGTCAACGTGGCCGGGGGTGTCGATGATGTTCAGGCGGTGCTTGGGCGAGTCAGCAGTTTCGCCATCCTCGGTGCGTTCCCAGAAGGTGGTGGTCGCAGCCGAAGTGATGGTGATGCCGCGTTCCTGCTCCTGCTCCATCCAGTCCATGGTGGCTGCACCATCGTGCACCTCACCGATGTTGTGGGATTTGCCGGTGTAATACAGGATGCGCTCGGAGCAGGTGGTTTTACCTGCATCGATGTGCGCCATGATACCGAAGTTACGGTATAGTTCGAGCGGATATTCGCGTGCCATAGGTTTGGGTCCCCTAGCTTACCAGCGATAATGGGAGAAGGCTTTGTTGGCCTCTGCCATCTTGTGGGTGTCTTCGCGCTTCTTCACGGCGGTACCGCGGGACTGAACAGCGTCCAGCAGCTCACCGGCGAGGCGTTCTTCCATGGTGTTTTCGTTGCGTGCGCGGGCCGCTTTGATCAGCCAGCGGATCGCCAGGGCTTCGCGACGCTCGGGGCGCACTTCGACAGGCACCTGGTAGGTTGCACCACCCACACGACGCGAACGCACTTCGACGGAAGGCTTCACGTTGTCCAGGGCTTCGTGGAACACTTCCACGGGGGCACGTTTGATTTTCGATTCAACGCGGTCGAATGCGTTGTAAACGATGCTTTCTGCGACCGATTTTTTACCATCGATCATCAGGTTGTTCATGAATTTGGTCAGAACGCGGTCGCCAAACTTGGCGTCGGGCAGAACTTCGCGTTTCTCAGCAGCGTGACGGCGAGACATTTATCAATATCCTTCTTATTTAGGACGCTTCGCGCCGTACTTCGAACGGCGTTGCTTACGGTCTTTGACGCCCTGGGTATCCAGAACACCACGCAGGATGTGGTAACGGACACCGGGAAGGTCTTTTACACGGCCGCCACGGATCAGAACCACGGAGTGCTCCTGAAGGTTGTGGCTTTCACCCGGGATGTAGGAGATCACTTCGAAACCGTTGGTCAGGCGGACCTTCGCAACTTTCCGCATAGCGGAGTTCGGTTTCTTCGGTGTGGTGGTATACACACGGGTGCAGACGCCGCGCTTTTGCGGGCACTGTTCCAGGTGCATGGACTTAGAGCGTTTTACTTTCGGCTGCCGCGGCTTGCGGATCAGCTGTTGGATCGTTGGCATTCCGGTTCTTTCCCCGTCTCAACAACACATGTGTCATGCACGTCCTTGAACGTACGGCTAAATTCGTCGCACTTACGCGTCCGCAAGCGCAAAAACCGCAATCGTTTCCATTCCGAGGTAAACGACGCGGTGGGTTTACAGAGGATCCGCGCAAATAGGCGCACGAGATCTTGGGCCACTTAGATTTTGATATCGGCTTTTGGGGCGACCCCCGGGTGCCGGATAGGCGGGCGTATATGGGGAGTCGCGGGGGATGTCAACAGCGGCCACCGGCGCGCTCAACACCGACAGGTGTGACAAACGCCGGGAGGGAACCGGTGCGAGTAGCTTGCTTGTCTGCACAACCAGCGCGGTGCATAGTCCCGGACAACGAGCAGGCCGATATGAGAGGCCGTGGATGCGAGGGTCTACAGCAATGCAGGTCATAGGTCTATGCCGGTTTTCCTACCCGGCCATCGGCGGCTTTCAGGTGGAGCATGACAGTTTAGAGGCGCGCATTGCCTATCTCTATGCGCAAGCGCGTCTGGAAGAGCGGTTTCATCTGATGGAGACCGTCGCCCTGCCCTGCCTGCGCGCTCAGACCGATCCGAATTTCACACTGGTGATTGTCATCGGCGACAGCCTACCGGAGGTACCCATCGCGCGACTGCGCGCGTTAACAGCGGACATGCCGCAGGTGAAGATCCGCGCCCTCCCCCCAGGTCCGCACAGACAGGTGATGAAACAGGTGCTGAATGACGCCCGCCACGACCCCGGCGCCCCCTGTTTGCAGTTTCGCCATGATGACGATGATGCGGTGTCAGTCGATTTCGTTGAACGGCTGCGACAAACCGCTCAAGACTGCCAACCGCTGATTGCGCGCAACCAGACCCTCGCGATTGATTTCTGCAAGGGGTTCACCGCCCGTTTCCAACCGGATGGGATTTATGCCGCCGAAGTGCACCGTCCCTACTTTGTGGCCGCAATGGGCATGTATGTCGCGGGGGGATGCAAGCAAAGCATCATGAATTTCGCCCACCACAAGATCGCCCGCTTCATGCCCAGCATCACGATTCCGGATGCGCCGATGTTCGTCCGAACGCTCAATGCCTCCAACGACTCTCGCCAAAAGGGCGCCAAGGAACCGGAGCTGACCCGTCTCACCCCCGAGCAGGAAGGTGCATTCGAGGCGCGCTTTGCGATCACGAGGTAAGACGTGTCATTCCGGTGGTGACAGGTCTGGCGTGGCGGCGCGCCGCGGGCGTTCGCGCAACAGGCTGAAAATGCCCGCCGCGACCACAATGGCCGCCCCGATGAGGGTGAGCGTATCTGGCCAGTTGTCAAACATCAGCCACCCGAGAAGCAGCGCCCAAAGAAGGCCGGTGTAGCGAAACGGCGAGACCGCCGCCACATCGCCCACCCGCATCACCATCACTGAAAACAGATAGCCGATAAAGATACAGCCCGCTGCCAACAGCAGGATCAGCGTGGTCAAAAGGGGCAGCGGCTGCCACGTCTCCTGTAGGCCAAGCCCGAGGCCAAACACCAACACCGACAAAGCCGCCATCAATGTGACCGTCAGCGATGGCACGGCCGCCGACATACGCCGGGTAAAGAGATCACGAGCCGTGATGCAGATCACCGCCGCAAGCGCGTAGCCTGTGCCCGTATCAAATCCATCAGCGCCCGGACGTACGATCAACAGCATGCCAAAAAAGCCAACCCCGATGGCGGTCGCTCGTCGCCAGCCGACCTGCTCTCCAAACAGGAGCGCGGCCGCCAGCGTCACTGTGAGCGGCAGCATCTGCAAGATGGCCGTCACATTCGCAATTGGCAGGGTCAACAGCGCGCTGAGAAAGAAATAGGTGGTGGCGATTTCAGCAAGGCTGCGCCCCGCAACCAAGGCCCAGTCACGCCGTGAGAGCGACAGACGCAATCCGCCATAGCTCCGCGCCAGCGAATAGATCAGCAGGCTGACGGCCACACCGCGCACCACAAGGATCTGCGAGAGCGGAAGGCTTTGTCCGGCAAGTTTGACCATCCCATCATTGAGGGTGAAACCGGCCATACTGCCCACCATCAACAGCGCGCCCAGCTGGTTTCCAGTCAGCCGGGAGATCACGGCAACACGTCGCGCAATTGATCCGGTGTCATAGCGAAATGGCGGTCCAGCGCTGTGGCAATCTCCGTGTCCGACATCTTATGTGTGATTCCCATCTGCGCCGGGCGGGATTTATTGTCGCCATGAATCGTGCGCAGGAAGCCAGGTGTCGAGATGTCAGAATATGTGTTCCAATGCTGCGCGTAGCGCCGGTGGTTGTAGCGATAGGGATTGTCGCGGTACTCCACCGGAGCCACAAGCGCGGCCCCTACCGACAGCGGCGCCTTCTCGCAAGCGTCGAAAATCTCATCCGTCGGGCCATCCGGCCCCTGAGTGCGCCGCAGGTAAAGGCCACGGTTGTTGGCCAGGATGAAAGGCGTGTTGCCGCTCTGCAGGGGGATCAGCCCCATGGCGAGGCGGCGATTGTGCGCGACATAATCCAGATCCACCGCATCGTCATCATCCAGCCGGAACATCAACCGATGCGTCGCACCATCAAGCGGAACCGCGTTATAACCCTGCTTCAGCATTCGATAATGGGCACCGGGGCCGACGGGCATCAGCGTGATATTGGTGGCAGGCTCCAACAGACGCGCAAGGCGCTCCAAATAGGCCTCGGGCATATCTTCGGCGGTGAGGAGGATCAGGTGAAACCCCTGATCACTCTGGCGCAGAAGGGAGCGCAGACACAGCCGTTCGAACACCCGAAACCGCAGCTCCATCCGCTCTGGCGCGAAGAGATGGGCCGCCGTATCCGCAAGCGTGGCAAAACGTTCGGAATAGTAAGTCGGGGTCAGCACCGAGAAGCGCACCAAGCCAACAACGCTGAGTTTGATATCCATTCTTCGCTGTCCTGTTACGGCCCGACGGGGCTCTTCGTCATCCGCAGCAACAGACCATTCCCGGCGCGAATTGGGAAGATCCTAAATCGTGCGAACCGCGCGGTCGGCCCGCAAGCGAAGCCGGTGCAACGAAAAACGAGATGTCCGCACATCGCGTTGGTCCGCTTCGAGCCCATAATTCCCGCTGCTGCGTTCTGCATCAATGTCGGTTTTGCCACGACAATCCTTAATCAAGCCAAGTTCTCCGCAGCTTTTCTTACATGGTCGATAAAAGCCCTTTGTTTGAGCGTCGCGCCGCGGCGGCTCGGATAGATTGCCGACAGAGGCACACTTGAAGCACTCCAATTTGGTAGGACAGCGGAAAGAAGGCTGGAGGCGCACTCTGCGTGTACAGCATAGGCCGGAAGCATCGCGATACCGCCACCTGCGATAGCCAGGCTTCGAAGGGTTAGAAAGTCGTTAACGACGACATCCCCATTGGCCGCGAAATCTATGACTTCTCCGTCTCGCTGTAGTTTCCACCGGGAGGTTTTGAACCCGCTGCGCATTATCAAGCACCGATGGTGCTGCAAATCCCTGGGCAGTTGAGGGTTGCCCGAACTGCGCAAGTAGCCGGGGCTGGCATAGAGACCAAAAGGAAACGTCCCTATGGCTTGTGACATCAGCGAGGAATCCGGCTTTTCACCAATGCGGAATGCAAGATCAAAGCCATCCTCAATCAGATTTGCCCTCATGTTCGTCAATTCCAGGATGACTTGAACTTTGGGGAACTGCTGACCATAGGCCGCTATCGCTGGCGCAATGATTTGCTGCCCGACCAGAACCGAGGCTGACACCCTCAGTTCCCCTGCCGGTTCTCCCAGACTTGTCTCAACAACAGCGTCGGCAGCATTGGCTTCTTCTACCATCAGACGACAGTAATCGGCGTAACGTATACCAATCGACGTCAGCCGACTGCTGCGGGTGTTGCGCTCGATCAATTGAACACCGAGGCGGTCTTCCAACCGAGAAAGCCTGCGGCTGACGTTCGACTTCGGAAGCTTCATCTTTTTGGCAGCACCCGTAATGCTACCAGCCTGCGCAATGGCTGCAAAAACGGCCAAATCGTTTAAGTCTCTATGTTCCATTTTTAGAATTTTCTTTTGCCTTTTTGCTCAATTGATCCACAAATGGAATAGTCTCATATTCTGATCAAGCAATGCAACACGCTTGATTGGACACGCTATGACATCGCAAAGTTTGGAAATTCTACACCGCGATACGCTAACGGAAGGCGGCTTCGCGGGCTTGAAGGAACACCGTCTTGTAACCGGCAAAAAGCTCTGGGGTGACCGCGCCAATCCGGATGCCTGGGATGGCATCGGTAACTTTGTTTATCTGGCTGATGCGCGGTTTAATCCCAAAGGTGAAACAACCATGCATCCACACAAAGAGATCGATGTGATCTCTGTCATGGTGGAAGGCCGCGTCGCGCATCAGGGGTCTTTGGAACACGGCGGATCGCTCGACACCAATGACGCACAGGTCCAACGGGCTGGCGGCGAAGGGTTCAAACATAACGAAGTGAACCCTGATGAAACCCAGAACCGGATGCTTCAACTTTGGGTCATGCCCGAAGTGAAAGGCGAACCAGCCGGGTACAAAAAGTTCAGCCCGACATGGGGTGAAACAGTCCGTATTTATGGCGGTTTGCCTGACCACACGAAGTCTTTCTCGGCCGAAACCACCATCGACGTGGCCATGCTTACCGCAGGGCAGAGCATCGAACTGACAGCTCCTTACTTGGCCTATGTCGCCAAAGGCGATGGACAATTTGAAACAACGCATCTGACCGGTGGCGATCTGATCCGTGGTGCCAATGGCACCTTCACAGCCACGACCGACGTTCAATTCATTCTGGTCGGCACGCTGGCCTAACCTTCCCAACCCAACCGAAAGGGCACTCCCATGTCTGATAAGTTTTCAGAATTCCTGACACCAGATAACGCTATATTGGCGATGATCGATCACCAAACTGGTTTGCTCGCCAGTGTGCGTGACATTCAGCCTGAAACCCTTCGCAAAAACATCAACGGTCTGACCAACATGGCCAAAACGGCAGGTATTCCATCGGTGGTCACAGCATCCCTGTCGGAAGGTCCCAATGGCCCGATCCTGTCGGACATCACCAACGTGCTTGGCGATACCGTGATCAACCGTGCTGGCGAAATCAACGCGTGGAAGTCGCCAGAATTCAAAGCTGCAATCGAAGCAACAGGTCGCAAGAAGATCATTATGGCGGGCATTGTCACGGATGTTTGCCTGTTGTTTCCGGCGCTGTCTGCCGTTGCAGAGGGCTATGACGTATATGCCGTCGTTGATGCATCAGGCACGTGGGATGACGCCACCCGTGATGCTGCCATGCTGCGGATGAGCCAGGCCGGTGTGAAAGTCACAACTTGGGGCTCTGTGCTGGCCGAGGTTATGGACGATTGGCGCAACCCGGTGGGGTATCCGCTGGGCGGCGTTCTGGGCGGCCACACCGCCTATGGCCTTGTTTATGAGAGCTACCTAGCACAGCAAGCCCAACAAGATTCTGCTGAGTAAAAGAAACAAAGACCCCAGTGGTTCATACTGCTGGGGCACCCAACCGGGAGGTCATGATGGCTGGTAAATTGATTGATGGCGTATGGACCCGCGAGGGCGACATTCTGGCCTCACAGGATGGGCATTATCGCCGTCAGGAAACCGACTTCCGAAACTGGATATCGACTGACCCCGGCGCAAAGTTTGCACCTGAAGTGGGCCGATATCACCTCTATGTTTGTTATGCCTGTCCCTGGGCGCACCGCACATTGATCATGCGCAACCTGAAAGGGCTGGAAGACGCGATTTCTGTCTCGCCCGTTGCCCCCATCGTCAACCAAGACGGCTGGGAGTTCACCGATGCTGATGGTGGCTTCCCCGACCACCTTTTCGGCAAGAGGTATCTGCATGAAATCTATACACTCGCCGACCCCACATACACTGGCCGCGTAAGTGTTCCGGTCTTGTGGGACAAAAAGCTAAACACCATTGTCAGCAATGAATCCGCTGAGATTGCGCGAATGCTGAACTCGGCTTTCGTAGGCGTTGCAGGAAATGACACCGACTTTGCACCTGAGGCGCTTCTGGCGGAAATCGACGAGGTGAATGACCTCGTTTACAGCAAGATCAACAATGGCGTTTACCGTTGCGGGTTTGCCGGAACGCAGACTGCATATGAAGAAGCAGTCACCGATCTGTTCTCGGCGCTGGACACGGTTGAGGCGCGGTTAGAAGGCAGCGGCTATCTGGTGGGTGGTCAGTTGACCGAAGCCGACTGGCGGTTGTTCACAACGCTGATCCGCTTCGATCAGGTCTATGTCGCACTTTTTAAATGCAACATTCGACGGATTGCGGACTACCCAAATCTCTCGGCTCTGCGCCAGAAACTCTATGAGCATGGCGATGTCGCCGACACGGTGAAGTTCGATCAGATCAAGACCCATTATTGGGCGAGCCTGCGCGGTGTAAATCCAAGCGGCATTGTGCCTGCTGGACCGGAGCTGGTGCTATGAGCGATTCAGTCACATTGGCGGTAACGGACCATGTCCCAATGGAGGCCAAGGCTCGCTACGAGGCGCTTGTCGAAGAACTGCACCGATTGTTCGAAGCCCAGAACGGCTTCTTGTCAGTCGATACCGTGCGGCACAGCCGCCCGCATCAGGTCGAGTACACAGTGTTGTCGCGGTGGTCTGATGAAGCCGCTGTGACGCAGTGGCGGGAAAACCCAGCCATTCGCGAGAAGTTGGCCAAGATCGAAGCCATTACAGGTGGCCCCGCGCAGCATGTGCAGGCCATTGGTTTAGGGATGTGGGTGGATCATGCGGAGGGATCGGCCCCACATTTGCCACCAGCATGGAAGCGCACGGCCATGAGCGCCGCTGCCGTCTACCCGATGTTGATGCTTTTGATGGCGCTGAGTTCACCCATCATTGGTGGCTTGCCGCAGTTTCTTCAGGTCTTGATTATCGTGATTGTTCTGTCTGCGCTCTTAACGTGGCCTATTATGCCGTGGCTCAGTAAAGTGCTGCGCCCTTGGCTGATGGCAAGATAATTCAGAAAGCTGCGAAAATGCTCCTCGATTATGATCTGCCTGAGTATCATGTCAGCAAGCGCAAAGCGCTTCCGTCCTCGGTAGAAGAGACTTTGTTGGAAAGCACACGATCCGAGTGGGAAGATCACCCACGTTTTGGTGGCAAAGCAAGCTTCTTTATGTCGATCCATCGCAACCTGCTGGATGGCGCTGCACAGCTGTCGCGTGGGATTGAGCGGCTTCTGGACGTGCCTGCCAGTGATGTCGGTGAGGCCGTCGCACAAATGAATTTGCTGCCGTTTGCCAAGAACCTGATCGGATTTGCACATCATCACCATGAGATCGAAGACCATGGTTACTTCCCTCAATTTGGATTGATGTACCCCGAACTAAACCGTGGGCTTTCTTTGTTGGATGGCGATCACAAGGTGTTGGATGCGGCACTGGATGACACGCAAGCAGCACTGACCCAGCTAAACGATCCCGTGGTCACACGCGACCAACTGGCATGCTTGCATAAGGGTGGCCAAGCACTGGAAAATATCCTCAACCGCCATATCTGGGATGAAGAAGAAGTCATTATCCCAATTTTTTTGCGGCATGGATAAGTGGTCATTGAGCTCGCTTACGTGAAGGTCGGCACCGTCCGCAGAGCGAGCCATCATGGTTTGCGGACATTTCCAAGAAAAAGCCCCCCGCAACATCGGTTGCGAGGGGCTTTTTCATTTCAGATCAGCGTGGATCAATCGCGGCTCTCTGGGGTTTCCACCAGATTGTCGAGGTTATCCTCGGTGGCAACATCATCCATCGACGGGGCAGCCAGTGCGGCGGCGGCTTCGGCCTCCTCGCGGCGTGCCTCAAGGACGACATTGTCACGTCCCTGAGCGATGTTGCGTACCCGCTGAGTGGCACCACCGGTACCAGCCGGGATCAGGCGGCCAACGATGACGTTCTCTTTGAGGCCCACCAGCTTGTCGCGTTTGCCCTGCACCGAAGCCTCGGTGAGAACGCGGGTGGTTTCCTGGAAAGACGCCGCAGAGATGAACGACCGGGTCTGGAGCGATGCCTTGGTGATCCCCAGAAGGATCGGCTCGCCCTGTGCCGGACGCTTGCCGCGCGACAGTGCCTTTTCGTTGGCCGTGTCGAACTCCTGCTTGTCCACATGCTCACCTTTCAGCAGCGTTGTGTCACCGGAGTCGGAGATCTCCCACTTCTGCAGCATCTGGCGAACGATCACCTCGATGTGCTTGTCGTTGATCTTCACACCCTGCAAGCGATAGACGTCCTGAACCTCGTCGATCATGTAGTTGGCCAGAGCCTCGACACCCATGATGGACAGGATGTCATGCGGCGCCGGGTTGCCGTCCATGATGTAGTCGCCCTTCTGGACGAAGTCACCTTCCTGAACCGGAATGTGCTTGCCCTTGGGCACCATGTATTCGACGGGCTCCATCGACTCGTCAGCCGGCTCGATCGAGATGCGACGCTTGTTCTTGTAGTCGCGGCCAAAGCGCACATAACCATCGATTTCGGCGATGATCGCGTGATCCTTGGGACGACGAGCTTCGAACAGTTCCGCAACACGTGGCAGACCACCGGTGATGTCCTTGGTCTTGGCGCCTTCACGCGGGATACGCGCAACAACGTCACCTGCCATGATCTGCTGGCCTTCTTCGACCGACAGAATGGCGTCCACGGACATAGGATAGGTCAGCGGGTTGCCCGCATCGCTGCGCACCGGCTCACCATCGCCATCCACCAGGATGATTTCCGGCTTGAGATCGGAGCCCTTCGGAGCCGCACGCCAGTCGATCACGATCTTCTGGGTCATGCCGGTGGCTTCGTCGGTCTCATCCCGCACGGCGATACCGGAGACCAGGTCCACATATTTCGCGGTACCGGGTTTCTCGGCGATGATCGGCAGGGTGTAGGGATCCCATTCGAACAGCTTATCGCCACGGGCCACGGACTGACCTTCCTTGACGAACAGTTTGGAGCCGTAACCCAGCTTGTGGCTGGCGCGCTCTTCACCGTGCTCGTCCTGAATGATCAGCTTCATGTTCCGACCAACAACCAGGGTCTCGCCGTTGGCGTTCTCCAGGGTCTGCGGCATCTCGAAGACGATCTTGCCCTCTTGCGAGGCTTCGAGGAAGGACTGCTGGCCACCCTGAGCAACGCCGCCGATGTGGAAGGTCCGCATCGTCAGCTGTGTACCGGGTTCACCGATGGACTGCGCGGCGATGATGCCGACGGCCTCACCGGTGTTCACCTGCGTACCACGGGCCAGGTCACGGCCATAGCACTGGGCGCAGACGCCTTCTTCGGCCTCACAGGTCAGCGGCGAGCGGATACGGGTCGACTGAACGCCGGCCTCTTCCACTGCATCTGCCATGCGTTCGTCGATCAGCTGGCCTACGGCGACGATGATCTCCTCAGTGCCAGGCTTCTTGATATCCTCAGCCGCAACACGACCCAGAATACGTTCACCAAGCGAGGCCACAACCTCACCGTCGTTGACCGCTGCTTCCGCAGTGATCGCGGCCTCGGTGCCACAGTCACGATCGCGCACAATGCAATCCTGTGCCACGTCCACCAGACGACGGGTCAGGTAACCCGAGTTCGCCGTCTTAAGCGCGGTATCCGACAGACCCTTACGGGCACCGTGAGTCGAGTTGAAGTACTCGAGAACGGTCAGGCCTTCTTTAAAGTTCGAGATGATCGGGGTCTCGATGATGTCGCCATTCGGCTTCGCCATCAGGCCACGCATCCCGCCCAGCTGTTTCATCTGAGTAACCGAGCCACGCGCACCGGAGTGAGCCATCATGTAAACCGAGTTCGGTTCCATCACGGCGCCAGCCTCGTTACGCTTGTCTGCGGAGATGGTGCCCATCATCGCGTCAGTGACTTTGTCGTTACACTTCGACCAGGCATCGACAACTTTGTTGTACTTTTCACCCTGAGTGATCAGGCCGTCCATGTACTGCTGTTCGAAGTCCTTCACCTGATCGCGGGTCTCATCGACCAGCGTCCATTTGGTATCGGGGATCACCATGTCGTCCTTGCCGAACGAAATGCCCGCCTTGAACGCCTCACGGAAACCCATGGTCATGATCTGGTCACAGAAGATCACGGACTCTTTCTGACCGCAGTAACGGTAGACGGTGTCGATGACCTGCTGAACCTCTTTCTTCCGCAGAAGACGGTTGACCAGCTCGAACGGTGCTTTGACGTTTTTCGGCAGCAGCGCGCCCAGACGGACACGGCCCGGGGTGGTCTCAAAACGCTTGAGGACCTCGTTGCCTTCTTCGTCGATCTGAGTGATCCGCGCTGTGATCTTGGTGTGCAGGTGCACTTCGCCGGCGTCCAGCGCGTGCTGAACCTCGTCGATGGTACCAAAGATTTTGCCTTCACCGGGCATGCCTTCGCGTTCCAAGGTCACATAGTAGAGACCCAAGATCATATCCTGCGACGGAACGATGATCGGCGCGCCGTTGGCAGGCGACAGAACGTTGTTCGTGGACATCATCAGGACGCGCGCTTCCAGCTGGGCCTCGAGGCTCAGCGGAACGTGCACAGCCATCTGGTCACCGTCGAAGTCCGCGTTGAACGCCGAGCAGACCAGCGGGTGCAGCTGGATGGCCTTACCTTCGATCAGCGTGGGTTCAAACGCCTGAATGCCAAGACGGTGCAGCGTCGGCGCACGGTTCAGCATAACAGGGTGTTCACGAATAACCTCGTCGAGGATATCCCAGACTTCGGGACGCTCTTTTTCGACCAGCTTCTTCGCCTGCTTCACGGTGGAGGACAGACCTTTGGCCTCCAGACGCGAATAGATGAAGGGCTTGAACAGTTCGAGCGCCATCTTTTTCGGTAGACCGCACTGGTGCAGCTTAAGCTCGGGGCCGGTCACAATGACCGAACGACCGGAGAAGTCGACCCGCTTACCCAAAAGGTTCTGACGGAAGCGGCCCTGCTTACCCTTCAGCATGTCGGACAGCGACTTCAGCGGACGTTTGTTGGCGCCGGTGATCACGCGGCCACGACGACCGTTGTCGAACAGAGCATCCACGGATTCCTGCAGCATCCGCTTTTCGTTGCGAACGATGATGTCAGGCGCGCGCAGCTCAATCAGGCGCTTCAGACGGTTGTTCCGGTTGATGACGCGACGATACAGATCGTTCAGGTCAGAGGTCGCGAAGCGGCCCCCATCCAGCGGCACCAGCGGGCGCAGTTCCGGCGGGATCACAGGAATGACGGTCATGACCATCCATTCCGGGCGGTTGCCGGATTCCAGGAAGCTCTCAACCACCTTCAGGCGCTTGATGATCTTCTTGGGCTTCAGCTCGCCTGTGGCTTCGGCCAGCTCTGCACGCAGATGCTCGGCTTCGGCTTCCAGATCGATGGCAGCCAGCATTTCACGGATCGCTTCAGCGCCGATGTTGGCGGTGAAGGCGTCCATGCCAAACTGGTCCTGGGCGTCCATGTATTCTTCTTCGGTCATCATCTGGCCGTAAGTGAGGTCAGTCAGACCCGGCTCGATGACAACGTAGTTTTCGAAATACAGAACCCGCTCAAGATCGCGCAGGGTCATATCCAGCATCAGGCCGATGCGCGACGGCAGCGACTTGAGGAACCAGATATGCGCAACCGGCGACGCCAGTTCGATGTGGCCCATGCGCTCGCGGCGGACTTTTTGCAGGGTGACTTCCACACCGCATTTCTCGCAGACAACGCCGCGATATTTCATGCGCTTATATTTGCCGCAAAGACATTCGTAATCTTTGATCGGGCCAAAAATACGCGCGCAGAACAGACCGTCACGTTCGGGTTTGAACGTCCGGTAGTTGATGGTTTCCGGCTTTTTGATCTCGCCGTAGGACCACGACAGGATCCGCTCGGGCGATGCCAGCGACACCTTGATCTCATCAAAGACCTTTGGCGGTGTCAGCGGGTTGAACGGATTATTCGTCAGTTCCTGGTTCATTTTGATACCTCAAATTCGTGCAGAAAGGGGAGAAAGCAAGGGCCGAGGCCCTTACTCCTCACCCTCTGCATCCAGGAGTTCCATATTCAGGCCGAGGCCACGGACTTCTTTCACCAGAACGTTAAACGATTCCGGTACGCCCGCTTCAAAGTTGTCCTCGCCCTTGACGATCGATTCATAGACCTTGGTCCGGCCTGCAACGTCATCCGATTTCACGGTGAGCATCTCCTGCAGGGTGTAGGCGGCGCCATAAGCTTCCAGAGCCCAGACTTCCATCTCACCAAAGCGCTGACCACCGAACTGTGCCTTACCACCCAGCGGCTGCTGGGTAACGAGGGAGTACGGACCGGTCGAACGCGCGTGGATCTTGTCGTCAACCAGATGGTGCAGTTTCAGCAGATACTTGATGCCGACGGTCACAGGGCGGGCAAACTGCTCGCCGGTGCGGCCATCAAACAGGATCGACTGACCAGAGGTGTCAAAGCCAGCGCGCACCAGAGAGTCGTTGACGTCGGCCTCTTTGGCGCCATCAAAGACTGGTGTTGCGATCGGCACACCACGGGTCACATTGCCGGCGGCCTCAACCAGATCGGTCTCGGTCATATCGGCAATACCTTCACCGTAGACGTCGTCACCATAGGCGTGATGCATCGCTTCACGAACCGGGGTCAGATCGCCGGAGCGACGATAGTCCTGAAGCGCATCATCAATCTTGATGCCTAGACCGCGTGCGGCCCAACCCATGTGGGTCTCCAGAATCTGACCAACGTTCATCCGCGACGGAACGCCGAGCGGGTTCAGACAGAAATCGACCGGAGTACCATCTGCGAGGAACGGCATGTCCTCCATCGGCACCACTTTCGAGATCACACCTTTGTTTCCGTGACGGCCCGCCATCTTGTCACCCGGCTGAAGCTTGCGCTTCACCGCGATGAAGACTTTGACCATCTTCATCACACCCGGCGGCAGATCATCGCCGCGACGCACTTTCTCGACCTTGTCCTCAAAACGGGCATCCAGGGCACGCTTTTGTGCCTCGTACTGCTCGTTCAGGGCCTCGACGATCTGTGCGCTCTGCTCGTCTTCAAGCGCCAACATCCACCACTGACCACGGCTGAGTGTGTCCAGCAGCTCTTCAGTGATTTCCGAACCGGCGCGAATACCTTTGGGGCCCTTGACTGCGGTTTTACCCAACAGCATGCCACGCAGGCGTGCATAGATGTTGCGATCCAGAATGCCCATCTCGTCGTCCCGGTCACGGGCCAGACGCTCGACTTCTTCACGCTCGATCTGCAGCGCACGTTCATCTTTTTCGACGCCGTGACGGTTGAAGACACGCACTTCGACCACGGTCCCGTAGTCGCCCGGCTTCACGCGCAGCGAGGTGTCGCGCACGTCAGATGCTTTTTCGCCGAAGATGGCGCGCAGCAGCTTTTCTTCCGGGGTCATCGGGCTTTCGCCCTTGGGTGTGATCTTGCCAACCAGGATATCGCCCGGTTCCACATCCGCACCGATGTAAACGATGCCAGCCTCGTCGAGGTTACGCAGCGCTTCTTCACCGACGTTCGGAATGTCGCGGGTGATCTCTTCCGGCCCAAGCTTGGTATCACGGGCGGCGACTTCGAATTCCTCGATGTGGATCGAGGTAAAGACGTCGTCACGCGCGATGCGCTCGGAGATCAGGATGGAGTCTTCGTAGTTGTAGCCATTCCAGGGCATGAAGGCCACGACGACGTTTTTACCCAGAGCCAGTTCACCCATGTCGGTGGACGGACCATCAGCAATCACTTCGCCCTTGCGGACTTCCTGGCCTACTTTCACCAGCGGACGCTGGTTGATGCAGGTGTTCTGGTTCGAACGCTGGAACTTGCGCATGCGGTAGATGTCCACACCCGCGTCGCCCATTTCGAGATCGGACGTCGCCCGGATCACGATACGCTGTGCGTCGATCTGGTCGATGATACCACCGCGCTTGGCCATGATGGCCGCGCCGGAATCCCGTGCCACGATCTCTTCGATACCGGTACCGACCAGCGGCGCCTCTGCGCGCAGCAGCGGAACCGCCTGACGTTGCATGTTCGAGCCCATCAGAGCCCGGTTAGCATCGTCGTTCTCAAGGAACGGGATCAACGAGGCCGCAACCGATACCAACTGTTTTGGCGAAACGTCGATCAGGTCCACGCTTTCACGCGGGGCCAGGGTGTAGTCGCCGGACTGACGTGTCGAGACCAGATCGTTGATGAACTTGCCATCTTCGTCCAGTGTCGCGTTCGCCTGCGCTACGGTGTGACGCATTTCCTCGGTCGCGGACATGTAGTGAACTTCGTCGGTCACCTTGGCGTCATTGACGACGCGGTAGGGTGTTTCGATGAAGCCGTACTTGTTCACGCGGGCAAAGGTCGCCAGCGAGTTGATCAGACCAATGTTCGGGCCTTCCGGTGTCTCAATCGGGCACATCCGACCATAGTGGGTCGGGTGAACGTCGCGCACCTCAAAGCCAGCACGCTCACGGGTCAGACCGCCAGGCCCAAGCGCCGAAAGGCGACGCTTGTGCGTCACTTCGGAGAGCGGGTTGGTCTGGTCCATGAACTGCGACAGCTGCGAGGAGCCGAAGAATTCACGCACCGCGGCCGCAGCGGGCTTGGCGTTGATCAGATCCTGCGGCATCACGGTGTCGATCTCGACGGAGGACATCCGTTCCTTGATCGCACGTTCCATGCGCAGCAGGCCAACGCGGTACTGGTTTTCCATCAGTTCGCCAACGGAGCGCACACGACGGTTGCCGAGGTGGTCGATGTCGTCGATGTCGCCCTTGCCGTCACGCAGCTCAACCAGCGCTTTGATGCAGGAGATGATGTCTTCCTTGCGCAGGGTCCGCTGAGTGTCCTCAGCATCCAGAGCAAGGCGCATATTCATCTTCACACGGCCAACGGCGGAGAGATCATAGCGCTCAGAGTCGAAGAACAACGTGTCAAACAGCGCGGAGGCTGCCTCGACGGTCGGCGGCTCACCTGGGCGCATGACGCGGTAGATATCCATGAGCGCGGTGTCGCGGCCCATGTTTTTATCCTGCGCCATAG
Source organism: Phaeobacter sp. HS011 (assembly GCF_018101215.1). Classification (NCBI taxonomy): domain Bacteria; kingdom Pseudomonadati; phylum Pseudomonadota; class Alphaproteobacteria; order Rhodobacterales; family Roseobacteraceae; genus Phaeobacter; species Phaeobacter sp. HS011. The sequence goes on from NZ_JAGEUF010000005.1 coordinate 299,102, forward strand.
TGTTGCGCATATAGGGACCGACGTTGATGTTGTCGATGTCCAGAACCGGGATGTCGGTGATACCGGCATCGATCAGTTCCTTGACGGTCCCGCCAATCAGCTCGCCGCCCTTGTCGTACTCGAGAGTCAGCTCATCGCCGGCCTCGACGTAGATGGCACCGTTCTCTTCGTTGATGATGTCCTTGGCGACAAACTTGCCAACAATATGCTCGAAGGGCACCAGCAGGTCGGTGATGTTGCCTTCGTCGATCATCTTCTTAACGGCGCGCGGCGTGACCTTCTTGCCCGCTTCGGCAAAGATCTCACCGGTGGCCGCGTCGACCAGATCATAGGTCGGACGGGTACCGCGCACACGCTCGGGGAAGAACGGCGTGACCCAGCCACGGCTCTTCTCAAGCTTGAAGTTCACGGTGTTGTAATAGGCATCCATGATGCCTTCCTGATCCAGACCCAGCGCATAGAGCAGGGTCGTTACAGGCAGTTTGCGGCGACGGTCGATGCGCGCAAAAACGATGTCCTTGGCGTCAAATTCGAAGTCGAGCCAGGAACCGCGATACGGGATGATGCGGCAGGCAAACAGCAGCTTACCCGAAGAATGCGTCTTGCCTTTGTCGTGATCAAAGAACACGCCCGGCGAACGGTGCATCTGGGACACGATCACACGCTCGGTGCCGTTGACCACAAAGGTGCCGTTCGGCGTCATCAGGGGCATATCGCCCATGTAGACGTCCTGTTCCTTGATGTCCTTCACCGACTTCGCGCCGGTATCTTCGTCGACATCAAAGACGATCAGACGCAATGTGACCTTCAGCGGAGCTGAATAGGTCATGTCGCGTTGCATACACTCCTCGACGTCGTACTTCGGACGCTCGAAGGAATATTTCACGAACTCCAGAACCGACGTCTCATTAAAGTCCTTGATCGGGAATACCGACTGGAACACGCCCATGATGCCTTCGCCGTCGAGCGGCTGTTCTGCATCACCAGAGCGCAGGAAGAGGTCGTAAGAAGATTTCTGGACCTCGATGAGGTTCGGCATGTCCAGGACTTCGCGGATTTTACCGTAGTATTTGCGAAGACGTTTCTGGCCAAGGAACGATTGAGCCATGTCAGATGTCACCTTTCCAATTCTCACTGAGCAAGGATGCCGCCGGGCCCCGGCACCTTGCCCATACGAGACAGCGTGTTCGGATCAATTCATGACCACCTTCCCGAATGGTGGCCTCCCGATCCTTTGAACCTCGCCTGAAAAAACGCCCAGAAGTTTGGGCCCTTTCTAAGACAGGTTCGGCTGGACCCGGTTTTCACCGGGCCCAGCCAAATTTCCGGGATGTTCAGAGGGTGCCGAAACCGACCCCCAGTGTTGTCCCGTATCGCGTAGCTTAGGCCAGCTCGACTTCGGCGCCAGCTGCTTCCAGCTTGCCTTTGATGTCTTCTGCTTCGGCTTTGTCCACGCCTTCTTTGATCTTGCCGCCAGCTTCGACCAGCTCTTTGGCTTCTTTCAGGCCAAGACCGGTGATGCCGCGAACTTCTTTGATCACGTTGATCTTGGAAGCGCCGGCGTTCTTCAGAACGACGTCGAATTCGGTCTTTTCTTCTTCAGCTGCGCCACCGGCGTCGCCGCCAGCTGCCATGACAACTGCGCCGCCAGCTGCGGGCTCGATGCCATACTCATCCTTCAGGATGGTTTTCAGTTCTTGTGCTTCAAGCAGGGTCAGACCAACGATGTCTTCTGCCAGTTTCTTCAGATCAGCCATTTTATCAGCTCTTTCCGTTTACAGTGTGTGTGTTCCAACGTGCAGGCAGGTGCCTGACGCCAGTCATTCAGTGCCAACCGCTTACGCAGCTTCCGCCTTCTCTTCGATGGTCGAAAGAATGCTTGCGATGTTGCTTGCAGGTGCGCCAATTGCGCCAGCGATGTTGGAAGCAGGTGCGCCGATGCAGCTTGCGATCTGAGCAATAAGCTCGTCGCGCGAAGGCATTTTCGACACGGCTTCAACGCCGGCACGGTCCAGAGCGTTCTCACCCATTGCGCCGCCAAGGATTTCGAACTTTTTGTTCTCCTTGGCGAAATCCTCTGCCACCTTAGCGGCGGACACAGGATCTTCGGAATAGGTCAGTACGGTCATCCCCGTCAGCAGGTCAGACATGTTTTCACACGGCTTACCCTCGAGGGCGATTTTGGCGAGCCTGTTCTTGGCAACACGCACGGAGGTGCCAGCGTCGCTTGCGCGCGCCCGCAGATCCTGCATCTCAGCAACTGTCAGACCGGTGTAGTGGGCTACGACCACCACGCCAGAGCTTTCGAAGATCTGGCCGAGTTCCTCGACCACTCTCTCTTTCTGGGCTCTATCCACAGTTCTCTCCAAGTTTAGGGACACTTGCGCATCCCGGCTCATTGATGTGCCGAACATTGCTGTCCGGCGTTCAAGTCCGTTTTAACGGGGTGAGCCAAAATCACCCGAGGGTAGGAATTCCCTCGATCCTTTGGTCGTTCCCGTCTCAGGAGGGAAATTAAGACCCGATCGACAGGCCACCCACCATCTTGGACGAAATGAAATAAAGCGCACGACGAATCGCACGCTTTATCTCGCGGTCGTAGTTAGTCCCATTTTAGGGGTTTTCCAAGGGCAAAATTGCCTCAAGACCCAACAGAGGCCGGATCAGCCGAGATACTGCCAAGGACACCCCCGAAACGCAAAACCGGGGGCCCCGCAAGGGACCCCCGATCTGTCGCTGATGGATGCGATCTGCGGCGGCACGACATCGCGCACCACCAGAGCATCGCCCCGCTTGCCGAGATTACTCGGTAACCGCGGTTTCCACGTCAACGGTAACGCCCGGGCCCATAGTGGAGGACAGAGCGATTTTCTTCATGTAGGCGCCTTTGGCACCAGCTGGCTTTGCCTTGGCGACTGCCGAGATGAACGCCTTGACGTTCTCGATCAGCTTGGCTTCGTCGAAGGACGCTTTGCCAACGCCTGCGTGTACAACGCCGCCTTTTTCAGCCTTGAACTGAACTTCGCCACCTTTGGCTGCTTCCACGGCCGCTTTCACGTCCATAGTCACGGTGCCAACCTTGGGGTTCGGCATCAGGTTGCGGGGGCCAAGCACTTTACCCAGACGGCCAACGATCGGCATCATGTCAGGGGTTGCAATGCAGCGATCAAAATCGATGGTGCCGCCCTGGATGGTTTCCATCAGGTCTTCTGCACCGACGATGTCCGCGCCAGCTTCTTTGGCTTCGTCAGCCTTCGCGCCACGAGCGAAAACAGCAACACGCATGTCTTTGCCGGTGCCGTTGGGCAGACCGATAACGCCGCGAACCATTTGGTCTGCGTGACGGGTGTCAACGCCGAGGTTCAGGGCGATTTCGATGGTTTCGTCGAATTTTGCGTTTGCGTTCGCTTTGATCAGAGCGACTGCTTCTTCCACCGACAGGTTGTCCTTGCCAGCGAAAGCTTCGCGCGCAGCGCGGGTCCGTTTACCGAGCTTAGCCATCTTACTTCACCTCGATGCCCATGGAGCGGGCAGAGCCCAGGATGATCTGCATCGCGGCTTCGATGTCGTTCGCGTTCAGATCTTTCATTTTCGCTTCGGCGATTTCCTTCACCTGAGCAACGCTGACGGTGCCCACGGTTTCGCGCGACGGGTTGTTCGCGCCGGATTTCACTTTGGCGGCCTTCTTCAGGTAGTAAGACGCAGGCGGCGTCTTGATGTCCATGGTGAAGGACTTGTCCTGATAGTAGGTGATCACGGTCGGGCACGGCGCGCCGGGCTCCATGTCTGCGGTCTTGGCGTTGAACGCCTTGCAGAATTCCATGATGTTGATGCCGCGCTGACCCAGCGCCGGACCAACCGGCGGAGACGGGTTTGCCTTACCGGCGGGCACTTGCAGCTTCATTGTGCCAACAAGCTTCTTAGCCATTTGGTAGTCCTTTCAACGAAGATGAGACGCGTCCCATCCGGTGTATGTTGCGTGGTCCGATGTCAGGATCGCGATCCCTAGATCTCCCACGAGAGAATCTCGCCCGGAGGCGATAGAGGCGGCGTTTATAGGGGAATGGTGAGGTTGGCAAGTACGTTGCGCAACAGTCCTATTGTAACGCTAAGGTCCAAATAATTCTGACCCCAATCTTTCTCTAGACCTATGGGTCCGGAGCGCGACCAACTCGAATTACGCCTTCGTCTGCGCTTCGGACATAGTACTGCACAGTATTGCCACCCGGACCAAAGAGCAAAGCTTTGCTCCCAAACAAACCAGAGCCACCAAACCTAGCTTTGACAGTCTTGGTCTGAGGGCCGGGAATATCACTTGCCACAGCGCGCATTCCGCCAGCTTCGCAACTGATGGATGAAATGATTGCTCTACTGGTCGAATCAATAGGAATGTCAAGTTTAGTTGGCGTGTCAAAAGTTCGGCTAAAGTCTGGCCCCTGAACCGTGCAATTTGCAACAATGGGAGAGCCATTGTTTTCGGCGCTGAACGTCATGGAGCGCGTCTTGACTACTGAAGCAGCAGGCTCACTAGCTACTGGCTGAGGCTCAGGTTCATTCGTTGCCGTCGTCGTATTGCATGCTGACAATCCGACGCAACTTACCAACAAAAACCAACGCATAAAGATCTCCCGCAATAAGATTGACGGACGATCCGTAAGCGCGTTAAAATTGTCAACCCTGCTTCGTAACCTGCGTAAAGTCCAGCTCCACCGGGGTTTCCCGGCCAAAGATGGACACGGTAACCTTGAGCTTTTGATTGTCGTCGTCGACGCCTTCGACCATGCCGTCGAAATCTTCGAACGGACCGTCATTGACTTTGACTTTCTCACCAACCTCGAAGGAAATGAGGGTGCGCGGCGCCTCTTCGCCTTCTTGGACGCGGCCCAGGATCCCCTGCACTTCGGCATCGCGCATCGGCATCGGGCGGCCTTGCGGACCGAGGAAGCCGGTGACCCGGTTAATGGAGGAAATCAGGTGGTAGCCACGATCGGACATTTCCATATGCACCAGCACGTAGCCGGGCATGAAGCGACGCTCTGTCGAGACTTTCTTGCCGCGACGAATCTCGATCACCTCTTCGGTGGGGACCAGAACTTCGTCGATCTCGTCTTCAAGGCCCTGTTCTGCGACCGACGTGCGGATCTGCTCTGCGATTTTCTTTTCGAAGTTCGAAAGAACGCTGACCGAATACCACCGTTTCGCCATGAACCTGATCGTCCTTGTGTCTCTTGGCCGACTAGACTGTCGTGCCGCTGCTGAAATAAAATGCAGCCTCTCGCGGCTGCCCTCTAACAAAAAGCGGCGCGCGACACGAATCGCCACACGCCTACGTCAGAGCTAAGCGCTCACCTACCGCCCCGGGGGGGCAAGATCAAGAGGTGAGCCGTCAATTGCAAAGCCTACCCCCCTGTGTCGCAACGATGCGCAACACGGGGTCGTCAGGCTGAGTTAGCCGAACATGCCCAAGATGCCCTCAAGCCCAAAGCGGATCAGAATATCCACAATGGCAAAGAACACGGCCGTAAGCGCCGCCATGACAAACACCATCACGGTGGTCAGCAGCACCTCACGGCGGGTCGGCCAGACGACCTTGGAAACTTCGGCGCGGACCTGCTGAATAAACTGGACGGGGTTGGTGGTGGCCATGAGGCGGGATTCTCTCTGCTAGCAATCAAACAGCGATTTAAACGCAGACCATGGCAATTTCAAGCCCCACCGCGGATCGCGCACCGGCATCTGGCGTCCGGTGTCTGACTGGACAGGCACAAGCCCGCCGTCCGTTGAAGCCCCGTGATGATCGCCCCTGCCAGAACAGATGCGCCAACCGCCGCTGGTGCAGTCAATTCTATCTTAATTTTCGAGAGGCATAAATATCGCCACCGGGCAACGCAGATGCCATCACATCGCGCCCTGCCCGCCACCGAGCGCGATTATGAGATAGGATTCCATGACCCTCGCACAGAACGATCCACAGGCTACCCGCCTGAGTCAAACCACCCCAGCAGGGGCCGCCACCCAGCGCGAAGCGCAGGCAACCCCACCGCTGACCATGCAAATTTCCGGTAAACTTTCCGGGCGCGGCCACGCGCGGCCAAAGCAGGCGGACGCCAAGTTGGATCCTGAACTGCAGGAGCAACTGACCGCGCTGTTTCAGCACGGGCAACATCAGCAGGCTGCAGCCCGGTGCGCCGAATTGCTGAACAGCCATCGTAAATCCGCTTTCCTCTGGGAATTGCTCGGCCGCTGCCATCTGGCACAGGCCGCGCTGGATGAGGCTGCGACCTGCCTCAATAAGGCTTGCGAACTGAACCCGACCTCGGCCACGACCTTTGCTGCGATGGGCGATGTTTACCGCCGCCAGAACCGGTCGGAGGATGCGGTCGCGCTTTACAAAAAGGCACTGGCGCTTGATTCGACCTGCCTGTCTGCGCTCAATAATCTGGGCAATACACTGTTGGATCAGGATCGCATCATTGAGGCGGACCAGTGCTTTGCCAGTGCAATTGATCAGGCGCCGGACAATGCGCAGCTGCTCTACAACCGGGCCAATATCCAGCGACAGCTCGGTAATCTGGGCATCGCGCGCGATCTCTACGGACGGGCCGCGCGATTTGCGCCGGGTTTTCTGGAGGCACGCTATAATCTCGCCCAGCTCACCGGCATGGCCGGCGACAGGGTTGAGGCGATCCGCAATCTGGAACAGATTCTGCTGGCCCGCCCAAACGATGATCGTGCCCGCGCCCAGAAGCTGCGCTTGATGGCAGATCTTTGCGACTGGCGCTGGCTCGACGAATATCAGGATCACCGTCGCCATCTGGGGCTGCGCGGCTCCGCCTGTGCGCCTCAGGCTCAGATCGGTCTCGAAGATAACCCCGACCTCCTACGTATCCGGATGCAGGCCCATGCCAGTGCAGGGCTACAGTCGGATCCGGCGCCACAACGCCCTCGGGCAGAGACGCGGCCCCCGCAACTTCGTGTCGGCTATTTTGTCAGCTCAAATCAGGATCTGGACGCACTGCGGCTGCTCGACAGCCTGCTAGCCCGCCATGACCAGAGCCGGTTCTCCCTATATGTCTACACCGCCAGCGCGCCGCGCGCAGATCTTGTCGGTGTCCTACACCGTGACATTCGCGGACTGTCACCCACCACGATCAAGACGCAGGCCGTGGCAGACCAACTGGATATTGCGATTGATCTGACCAGCTACACACAAGAGGCTGATGCAACCGTATTCTCGGCCCGGATTGCACCTGTTCAAATCGCCATGCCAGGCTTCCCAGGCACCATGGGCACCCCCGCCTATGATTATATCGTCGGGGATGCCGTCACCTGCCCGCCCGGCAGTGAGCGATATTTCGAGGAGCATCTGATCCGCCTGCCGCACAGTTACCAGAGTGTTTCAGGGCCGCAGGATTTGTCTGGACATCAGTTCAGCCGTCGCGATTGCGGCCTGCCGGATGAGGCATTTGTATTCTGCAGTTTCACCGCCGGCCACGCGATAACCCCGCGGGAGTTCGACATCTGGATGCGCCTGCTGACCAAGATCGACGGCAGCGTGCTTTGGCTGGCAGATCACCCTGAAGAGGCGCAGGCGGCTCTTCGGCAGGCGGCAGGCGATCGCCGTGTCGACCCGGACCGCGTGATCTTTGCAGCGCCTTGCACCAGTGAAGAGCGGATGGCGCGCAGCATGGTTGCGGATCTCTTCCTCGACAGTTTCACCCTCAATGCCGGTCCTGCGGCCCGTGATGCACTGGTTGCCGGGCTACCTGTGCTGACGATGGCCGGTCGCCAGTTCGCTGCACGCACCACCGCCGGCCTTCTGGCTGCAGCCGGAATGGAGGAGTTGCAGACAACGACGCCTCAGGCCTATGAAGCGCGCGCCCTTGAGCTGGCCAGTGATCGCGACCAGCTGATGGCACTGCGCAGCAAACTGCGCCTGATGCAATCCAAGGCACCGCTGTTCAATACGGCAGGCTACATTCAGGATCTGGAGCGGGGATTGGACATGGTCTTTGCCCGACATTGCGACGCACTGCTGCCACAGCATGTGACGGTTCCGGCCGAGGATGTGCTGCCCGCAAAACCAGCCGACAGCTACAGCGCAGCACAGACCGCAGGCACGCCCATTCACGCCGCCTGATTGGACCAATCGTCACCCCTGGAACCCAACGCCTTCCCCGCCCCAGAATGGCGGCGGAGGCGTTTTGCCTGCCATGCGGGCTGGATCCAGCGAGACCCACCCACGAAGAGAGAGCGGACAGGCGCAGCTGCGGCTATGGGGCAGCGAATCGAGACAAGGCCCGTGTGGGATGTCTCGTTTCTGAGATGAGAGAGTGGCAGGGGCATCAGGGTTCGAACCCGAGACCTACGGTTTTGGAGACCGTCGCTCTACCAACTGAGCTATACCCCTACGGTGCGGCAGTTCCTAAGCCAGAGCTGCGCGGCTGGCAAGAGGGAAATCAACGAAATTTCCCTGATTTCCCTGTCTCAGCCCGGGATGACTGGTCCCGACTGTCGCGCTCCAGTATGACAGAACAAAGGATCCAGAAGAAAGAGCCCAGAGTGAGCCTGCGTAAGAAAATCGCTGACAGCCCGAAGGTGAACCGCGCCGTTGAGGCGCTGCTGGCGGGCTATGTGCGTTTCGCCTATCGAACCTCACGCTGGGAGCGTCGCGGGTTTGAAGAGATGGATGCCTGCGTCGCCTCGGGGGAACCCGTGATCTTCGTGCTCTGGCACCAGCGGCTGATCATGGCCCCTTATCTCTTTAACACTTCTCTAGGCCGGATCTGCGCGCTGACCTCCGCCGCCCGCGCCGGACGGCTGGCGGGACAAATTCTAGTGCGTCTGGGGTTTGAGACCATCCCGATGTCCAGCCACAAACGCCATGTGGCGCTGTCCCGCGAAGTGCTGCGCCGCACCAAGGAAGGGTGTTCGATCGGCATTGCCGCTGACGGCCCGCGCGGCCCGGCGCGGGTGTCTTCGGGCGTGCCGATCACGTGGGCGCGGATGACCGGATGCCGTGTGTTCACCGTCGCGTTTGCAGAACGGAAAGTGATTAAGCTGCCAACCTGGGACCGGCAGATGTTGCCCCTGCCATTTTCGCGTGGTGTTCTCCTATGTCAGGAATGGACAGAGGAGGTGCCGAAGAAGCCAAGTGACGAGCAGGCCGAAAAGCTGCGCCTGAGACTGGAGGCCTCCCTGGATGAGATTACAGATAGGGCAGATGCGGCGGTCGAACGCGACGGTCAGAGCCAGAAGAATCAGGCTAGTTAGTTAGAGCGTTTTTCGCCGCAGTTTCGGTTGGTGGATTGGTCACCGATGCGGAGACTACCCTTCAAACTCTGCCAGCCCCGGAGACCGCGTAGTTTGTGGATCTGCTTTCCTGCACTACAGCGAGATTCGGATAAAAGCGCCCCCGGACAACACCAACCGTGCCTTGGCAGAAACCCCCGTAACGCTAGTGTTTATAAAAGCCATAAGAGGGAAGTCGGCCGCTTTCCCGTCTCGCTCAGGTCACAAATCGCCCCCTGCCCTGTTCAAATGTCACCACATAGAAAAAGGCCGCCCCGTTTGGAGCGGCCTTCTTTGTTTATCTCACCTGAGTGGCTCTCGGTGATTTTCCTTTCGGAAAACCAGCTATCACCACAGGCCAGAGCTTCCGTTGGAAACTCGACCTTAGTCGGTGATTTTCGACACAACGCCGGCACCGACGGTGCGGCCGCCTTCGCGGATGGCGAAACGCAGGCCGTTTTCCATCGCGATCGGTGCGATCAGCTCAACGTCGAACTTCAGGTTGTCGCCCGGCATAACCATCTCGGTGCCCTCAGGCAGGGTCACGGTGCCAGTGACGTCGGTGGTGCGGAAGTAGAACTGCGGACGGTAGTTCGCGAAGAACGGGGTGTGACGACCACCTTCTTCTTTGGTGAGGATATAGGCCTCAGCTTCGAACTTGGTGTGCGGCTTCACGGAACCCGGCTTACACAGAACCTGACCACGCTCAACGCCGTCACGGTCCACACCGCGCAGCAGCGCGCCGATGTTGTCGCCAGCTTCACCACGATCCAGCAGCTTGCGGAACATTTCCACACCGGTACAGGTGGTGGTGGAGGTGTCACGGATACCAACGATTTCGATCGAGTCGCCAACGTTGATCACGCCGCGCTCAACACGACCGGTCACAACGGTACCACGACCGGAGATCGAGAACACGTCTTCGATCGGCATCAGGAACGGCTGGTCAACAGCGCGCTCAGGGGTGTCGATGTAATCGTCAACAGCCGCCATCAGCTCTTTGATCTTCTCTTCGCCGATTTCAGGCTTGTTGCCTTCCATCGCCGCAAGAGCCGAACCTGCAACGATCGGGATATCGTCGCCGGGGTAGTCGTAGGAAGACAGCAGTTCGCGGATTTCCATTTCGACCAGCTCCAGGAGCTCTTCGTCGTCAACCTGGTCCACTTTGTTCATGAACACGACCATCTTCGGGATGCCAACCTGGCGGCCCAGCAGGATGTGCTCGCGGGTCTGCGGCATCGGGCCGTCAGCAGCGTTCACAACCAGGATCGCGCCGTCCATCTGCGCCGCACCGGTGATCATGTTCTTCACATAGTCAGCGTGGCCGGGGCAGTCGACGTGGGCGTAGTGACGGGCTTCGGTCTCATATTCCACGTGCGCGGTCGAGATGGTGATCCCGCGCGCTTTCTCTTCAGGTGCGCCATCGATCTGGTCGTAGGCTTTGAAGTCACCAAAATACTTGGTGATCGCTGCGGTCAGCGTGGTCTTGCCGTGGTCAACGTGGCCGATGGTGCCGATGTTGACGTGCGGTTTTGTACGTTCAAACTTTTCCTTAGCCATTCTGTAGGCGCCCTTTTGAATTGGGGGTCGAAACCCGACCCGAATTTCCTCTGCGCGCGCGGCTTATTTGGTTTGCAGGTGAAAATCAACCCGTTCCGGCACGTCGGCGCGCAAATCACCGTAAGATCGTAGACGAGACCCCACAGCCCGCGTGCCCGGCCCATCTCAGTTAGACTGATGCCAGATCGAGACCGCCAACTCGCGCGTTATACGCGCGAACTTCTGCAGCCTCACAACGATGCAAATTACGACCTGAGAACGTCAGCCAGCCGCCGCCGTTTGCCCAGCGCTTGCGGCGGTGGCATCTTCACCGAGGTCCGCAGCACTGCCCTGTTCCGGCTCAAACCAACCGTTTTCCTTCCGCTGCTCCACCAGCCAGTCTTCGATCTGGCCGACGGCGTTGCGCGCGAGCCCCAGCATCTGCTCTTCCCGGGTACGGGCGTGACCTGATCCAACCAGGAAACTATCTGCTGTTGTCGTCTCAAATACGGTCAATTTTTTTACGGCCTTGTTCAACTTGGTGCCTGCGGCGTCATCCCAGACGGTCACGTTAATGGCCAGAACCGATTTCGGGCTGAGCACAAGGGGCACACCGCCGGGGGCAACAAAATAGCCCTCAACACTGATTCCGAAGTGATAAATCTTGTCGCCATTATATTGGCTGAACCGGGCATCGACCTCATTGGTGAGGATATCGACCCATTCTTTCTGCGAGACTTCACGTGAGCCAGGCACCATCTGCACCTTGGAGGCGATGACGATATTATGGCCGAGCTTGAAGGTACCGAGATCCTCCAGCGGTTCGTCAGGCGCGGCCGCGGTACAGGCGGCAACGGCGACCATGGCGGCCAGGAGAGCGAAGATCCGGATCATAGCAGTCTCATTTCAATTAACAGACGCCTTCAGATAGCCGCCCCGTACGGAACCGGTAAAGCCATGATGGCCGTGTGGTTCCGACGGGTGGCGCTGAGGCCACAGGTGCGTGGCCGCAAGAGACGCCTTATTTGAATTTGTAGTTGCGCGGGAAACCATAAGGCGGCCGTTTACCGATACCGGCACGTTTGCCTAGCCATTGCCCCAAGTCGGTCTCGTGCCGTGTCTTGCCGCCACCCATTTCCCAGCTGATACCATCGTCCCAGTTGAAGGTGGTGACATCACTCAGCCCGCCATCAAGCTCCAACGATCCCTGCTTGCCACGCGCCATATTGTATTTCTGCAGACGCACGCCCTTGCCTCGGGTCAGTTCCGGCATTTCCTCAACTGCGAAGACAAGGAATTTGCCATTCTCGGACACCACCGCAACGTGGTCACCCGTCACCCGGATACAGATCTTGGCGCGGTCGTCGTCTTTGACGTTCAGCACCTGTTTGCCGCTACGGGTCTGGGCGACGATATCTTTCTCCGCGCAGATGAAACCATTGCCGGCATCCGAGGCGACCAGCAGGCGGCCTTCCGGGTTGTGGATCAGGATATCGACGATCTCAACCTCATTCGGCAGATCGACCATCAGCCGCAAAGGTTCTCCCATGCCGCGTCCGCCGGGCAGATTGGACGCGGAAATCGTGTAGAACCGTCCGTTGGAGGCAAAGACCAGCAGCCGGTCTGTGGTTTCGGCATGGAAGATGAAGCGGGGGCTGTCGCCATCCTTGAACTTCAGTTCGCGCCCTAGGTCGATATGGCCCGTCATCGCCCGGATCCACCCCATCTGTGAGCATACGACCGTGATTGGCTCACGGTCGATCATAGCTTCCAGCGGGACCTCTTCAACCTCTCCCGCCTCGGCAAAGCGGGTGCGACGGGGGCCGCCCTCATAGGTTTTGCCGAACTGCTTTTTGGTGTCCTTCAACTGCTCAGCGATGCGGGACCATTGCAGATCCTCTGATGCCAGCAGTTCAACCAGCCCGGCACGTTCCTCGCGCAGGGCGTCACGTTCGCGGACCAGTTCGATCTCTTCCAGACGGCGCAGGCTGCGCAGGCGCATGTTGAGAATCGCTTCGGCCTGCACCTCGGTCAACTCCCCGGCGCCGATAGCGGGCGAAACGTAGTCAGCTTCGGTATAGGCGCGCGGGTGATCCAGCGACCAGTTTTCCCGCATCAACGCGGCCTTCGGATCATCGTCATACCGGATGATATCAATGACACGATCCAGATTGAGGAAGGCGATGATGAAACCTTCGAGAACCTCAAGACGATGATCGATCTTGTCCATCCGGTGCTGCGACCGGCGCTGCAGAACGTCGCGACGGTGATCAAGGAAAGCGCGCAGCACCTCTTTCATCGAACAGACCTTGGGCGTGACGCCGTCGATCAGCACGTTCATGTTAAGGCTGAAGCGAATTTCCAGATCCGAGTTGCGGAACATCATGTTCATCAGCACTTCGGGATCCACATTCTTGGACTTTGGCTCAAGAACGATGCGGATATCCTCGGCCGACTCGTCGCGCACGTCAGCCAAGATCGGGATCTTCTTCGTCTGGATCAGTTCCGCGATCTTTTCGATCAGCTTGGATTTCTGCACCTGATAGGGGATTTCGGTGATGACGATCTGCCATTGGCCGCGGCCCAGGTCCTCGACCTCATGGGTACAGCGCAGGCGGAAAGAACCACGACCAGTATTGTAGGCCTTGGCGATATTTTCCTTAGGCTCAACGATAATGCCCCCTGTGGGGAAATCTGGCCCGGGCACATAGTTCAGAAGGGTGTCATCGCGCGCATCAGGGGTCTTGATCAGATGCAGGCAGGCATCAATCAATTCGCCGATGTTATGCGGCGGAATATTGGTCGCCATCCCCACAGCGATACCCGCTGCACCATTGGCGAGGATATTCGGGAATGTTGCCGGCAGTACCGCCGGTTCAGTCAGGCGTCCGTCGTAGTTATCGCGGAAATCAACGGCGTTTTCACTCAAGCCTTCCAACATCGCCTCGGCGACGAAGGTCATCCGCGCTTCGGTGTAGCGCGAGGCCGCAGGGTTATCACCGTCGATATTGCCAAAGTTGCCCTGACCGTCCACCAGCGGGTAGCGGACGTTAAAGTCCTGCGCCAGACGCGCCATGGCATCATAGATCGCGGCATCACCGTGAGGATGGAAATCACCCATGGTGTCGCCGGAAATCTTAGCCGATTTCAGAAAACCGCCGGTGGAGGTGAGTCGCAGGCGGCTCATGGCGTAGAGAATGCGGCGATGCACCGGTTTCAGGCCATCACGCGCGTCGGGCAATGCCCGGTGCATGATGGTGCTGAGAGCATAGGTCAGGTAACGCTCGCCAATCGCGCGGCGCAACGGTTCCAGTACTTCTCCGGATGCGGGGGAATCGGGGGTGTCTTGATCATCTACCAGGTCGGTCATGTATTGGTGATACTGTCCCCTCCAGTCGTGGTAAAGCGGGGCCGTAAGAAAATGCGGAGTTACCCCCATATATCGGCCCGACCACTACCACGTGTGAGGATTTACCGAACGCCGGCATCTCTTCGCGTGCACCGTCGGTCGATCGGGGGAGAAAGCGGCCACCTCTCCCCTATTGCGACTCGTTAAACTGCTGTAGGATTTGAAGATGCTGGAACAAACTGTGTTGCAGGTGCGTATTACCTGCATGAGGGCGGAGGCTCGCCATTCGTGAATTTGCACAGGTTTTCAAGCTGATCCTGGGGGGGATTTGTATATGTCGCGTTTTGTTATTGCATCGTTTCTATTCTTGGGCTGGGGCTTCTACGAAGCCAGTGGCGGCGCCGATTTTAAGCCGCCGAAGGGGCCCTCGGCCGCGGTTGATATCGCCAAAGCAGCCTTTGGCAATGACAGTAGCCCATCAAATACATCTGTGCGCAGCACCGAGGTAACGGCCGAATCTCTGGTCAGCAAGGTGGCGCTACGCGTCCCGCAGAGTGATAGGACGCAAGCAACAAACAGGAAACCTGCGCGACCAGCCGCCGACCCTGCACTGCGCTCTCGGGTGGCGATGGAGCAGATTGCCGCGGTCGGCGCAGGTCTCAGCAACAGCGATGCAGCATTTTCGGCCACATCAGCGTCTCAAGCGAGTTTCCAAACGTCCACAGCGACATCCGGCGCAGTACAGCTGGCCTCGCTCACCGACGGGTTGTCGGCGCAAACTCTGATCCAGGCCGCAATTGAGACCGACCCGCAGGAAATCGTGGAGCCGGACGCTGATATTCGCTCCATCACGGCAACGCGCGTCAACATGCGCTCCGGTCCGGGCACAGTCTATCCAATCGTTGACCGGTTGAGTAACGGCGAGGAAGTTGCGGTGTTTGAAGATATTGGCACCGGCTGGCTGCACCTGCGCACCCTAAAAGACGGCAAAGTTGGCTGGATTGCCGCTTCCCTGGTGAGCCAGAAACGCCCATAAAGCGCCGGTACAGGTGACCGCGCGAGGGGATTTATGCAAAAAACAATCCTGATGACAGGCTGCTCTTCCGGGATCGGCCTGGATGCAGCCCATGGGATGCGCGAACGCGGCTGGACTGTTTTTGCCTCCTGCCGTCAACGCGTCGATTGCGACAGGTTGCGGGCGCAGGGGTTCATCAGCCCGTTGATGGACTACACCAATGCTGAGACGCTCCGCAGCGGCCTTGACGAAGTGCTGGAGCACACCGGCGGCACATTGGATGTGCTGTTCAACAACGGCGCCCATGGCCTCCCCGGCGCGGTTGAGGATGTCTCCACCGACGGGCTGCGCAGTATCTTTGAAAGCAATGTCTTTGGCTGGCACGAGCTGACCCGCAACGTCATCCCGGTGATGCGCGCACAGGGGCATGGGCGCATCGTGCAGAATTCCTCGATCCTCGGATTTGTGAGTTTCCCTTGGCGCGGGGCCTATGTCGCCACCAAACACGCGATTGAGGGGCTGACCGACACCATGCGGGTTGAACTGTGGGACAGCGGAATCAGGGTCATCCTGATCGAACCCGGCCCCGTTACATCCAAGATCCGCGAGAAGGCCATTCCGCATTTTGAGAAATACGTCGACTGGGAGAATTCCGCCCTGCGTGATCGCTATGAGACGAGCCTGCTAAAACGTCTCTATGAGAGCACCGGACCAGACAGATTTGAACTCCCGGCCTCCGCTGTTACGGCTAAGCTGGTTCACGCCTGCGAGAGCCGACGCCCGCATCCGCGTTACTATGTCACTGTGCCGACCCATGTTGGCGGTGTGCTAAAACGCATCCTGACCACACGCGCGATTGACCGCATCCTCGCGCGGCTTAGATAGCTGATGCGCGGTCAGACCTGCCATGGGGGCAGCCGCTGGCGCGACAAGAAACAAGGAATATGAGAAGATGGGCGATCCGCTCTACATCCTGGCGATTGCTGCGATCGCAGCAACTGTCATCGTGCTGGTGATCGGCATTGGTGGGTTCGGCGCCGGTGGTGCCTTCAACGCCAGAAACGCCAATAAGATGATGCGTCTGCGCATCCTGTTTCAGTTTCTCGCCGTGGTGTTCATCCTTGGCTATGTTTATCTTCGCAGCCAGGGAGGTCAGTGAGCCATGGTCGTATTGAACAAGATCTACACCCGCACCGGCGACAAGGGGGATACCGCGCTTGGCAATGGCGACCGTGTGGCCAAACATTCCGCGCGGGTGAATGCCTATGGCACCTCGGATGAGCTGAACGCCTTTGTCGGGGTGGCCCGGCTGGAGGCCGAGAATGAGATGGATGCCGCTCTGGCCCGCATCCAGAACGACCTTTTTGATCTTGGCGCAGATCTGTGTCGGCCGGAAATGGACAAGGACGCTCATGCCGACTACCCGCCCCTGCGGGTTGCCGATGCGCAGGTCTCGCGGCTGGAAGCGGAAATTGATGCGATGAACGCGGAACTCTCGCCGCTCCGCAGCTTCGTGCTGCCTGGCGGTGCCGCCCTCTCCGCGCACCTGCATGTCTGCCGCACTGTGGCGCGGCGCGCTGAACGTTTGGCGACCGACCTTGCCACGCAGGAGGACATCAATCCGGCGGCAGTGAAATATCTCAACCGGCTCTCGGACTGGTTCTTCGTCGCATCACGCGCTGCCAACGACAATGGGGCACGCGATGTTCTGTGGGTGCCTGGCGCCAATCGCTAGCACCCCAAGGCATCTTTCTGGCGCCGTACGGGCCAGTCAGCCTGTACGGCGCGTCATCTACCCGAAGTTCGCCAATGGCTACACTGGCAAGCGGACCGCCTTGCCGACGGGCCATGATTCTGCGCCACGATCTGCTTCCCTTGCGGCAGTGCAGCATCTTCCGTCGCAACATTCCTGCAAAACTGCTGATGCAAACCGTCAGACGCGACGTCGGAGGGCGGTAACGTGACGATTTTGCCCTGTTGCGGCGCAATCTAAGCCGCTATCAACATCGCGAGAGCATGGAGGAGAGTCGCCCCGGCGGCTTGCCGTTTGTTAAGGAGAGAACGCAAAATGAAGGTACTCGTGCCTGTCAAGCGCGTGATTGACTACAACGTGAAGGTCCGCGTCAAAGCGGACGGCAGCGGTGTCGATCTCGCCAACGTCAAAATGTCGATGAACCCGTTCGACGAAATCGCCGTCGAAGAGGCCATCCGCCTCAAGGAAGCTGGCAAAGCAGATGAGATCGTTGTTGTCTCCATCGGTGTGAAGCAGGCGCAGGAAACCCTGCGAACCGCGCTGGCCATGGGCGCCGATCGCGCAATCCTCGTCAACGCCGCTGATGATGTTCACACCGACATCGAACCGCTGGCCGTTGCCAAGATCCTAGCCAAAGTCGTCGAAGAAGAGCAGCCCGGTCTGGTTCTGGCCGGCAAACAGGCAATCGACAACGATATGAACGCAACCGGTCAGATGCTGTCTGCGCTCTTGGGCTGGTCCCAGGGTACTTTTGCCTCTGAATTGGACGTCGATGGCGACAACGCTGTTGTGACTCGCGAAGTGGACGGCGGCCTGCAGACCATCAAAGTGAAGATGCCCGCTATCGTCACGGTCGACCTGCGCCTGAACGAGCCGCGCTATGCCTCGCTGCCGAACATCATGAAGGCGAAGAAAAAGCCGCTCGACGAGAAAACTGCCGCTGACTACGGCGTCGATGTCTCGCCGCGTCTGGAAATCATTTCGACCACCGAACCCGCAGCTCGTGCCGCAGGCATTATTGTTGGCTCCGTTGATGAGCTGGTCGGGAAACTCAAAGAAGCGGGGGCTGTGTAATGGCTGTTCTTCTCCTTGCCGAAGTGACCGATGGCGCGCTGGCGCTGGACGCAACCGCAAAAGCGGTTACCGCTGCGGGCAAACTGGGCGATGTTACGGTGCTGGCCGCCGGCGCTTCCGCAGCCGCCGCTGGCGAAGAAGCCGCCAAGATTGCTGGCGTCGCCAAAGTTCTGGTTGCCGAAGATGCGTCGCTGGGACACCGCCTGGCGGAGCCGACTGCAGCGCTGATCGCGTCGCTGGCATCCGACTACGAGCATATTGTTGCGCCCGCGACCACAGACGCCAAGAACGTTCTGCCCCGCGTGGCGGCCCTCTTGGATGTCATGGTGATCTCGGACGTGTCCGGCGTTGTTGATGGCGACACCTTCGAGCGCCCGATCTACGCAGGCAACGCGGTGCAGACTGTAAAGTCGCGTGATGCGAAAAAGGTGATCTCCTTCCGGACCTCCACCTTTGACGCGGCTGGCGACGGCGGTTCTGCCTCTGTTGACACCATCTCCGCAGCTGAGAACCCCGGCCTGTCCGAATGGGTTGAAGACAAGGTCGCCGCAAGCGACCGCCCTGAACTGACGTCGGCCGGTGTGGTCGTTTCCGGTGGTCGCGGTGTTGGCTCCGAGGAAGACTTCAAACTGATCGAAAGCCTCGCAGACAAGCTGGGTGCCGCAGTTGGTGCATCCCGCGCAGCAGTTGATTCAGGTTACGCGCCGAACGACTGGCAGGTGGGTCAGACCGGTAAGGTCGTCGCACCAGAGCTTTATGTTGCGGTTGGCATCTCCGGTGCAATCCAGCACCTGGCTGGCATGAAAGACTCCAAGATCATCGTTGCGATCAACAAGGACGAAGAGGCCCCGATCTTCCAAGTGGCCGATTATGGTCTTGTCGCTGATCTGTTCCAGGCCGTGCCTGAGCTGATCGAGAAGCTGTAAACTTCGCAGATATCTCATGAAGGAGCCCGCAACTGGTGTTGCGGGCTTTTTTCGTGGCCATCCATAGGACAGTTTTCCGATGGAGCTGGGCCTATGTGGTCAGGCGGGGCCGCAGATACTGCGCCACCTGTTGTGCTATTCGCAGATGCTCCTTCGGTCCCAGCATGCGCTGCGCCGAGGGCAGATCAAGTTGGCCGTAAAACATGCCGTCAATGTCAGCGGCGTCACGTGCCGTATGTACGGGAATTTCCAACACCCCGAGGACGCGGGCGCGCAGCGCATCCACCATGGGCCGGTCCACGAGCGCAGGTTCGTGACCAAACAAAGCCTGCTGGTCGACGTCATAATGCACCCACAAAAGCGTCACCGCACCGTTCAGGGCCGAGATCAACTCTCCCATGCGCTCAACCCAAGTATCCTGCAAATGATCGCGAACCGTTTCGTAACGGGTTGTACAGCAAGATCTGAGCGCGCTCAGCAGATGCTTGTTGAAGTGATATTCGGTAAAGTCCACTTCCGGGTAAAGTTCCAGCAACGGGTCATGTGCGCAGAGGAACCTGTCATTGCGTCGCGGATGCACCTTGTAATAGCCGTTGGAGATATTCTGTGCACCAAGCACCTGCAGCAGCGTGGTTTCAGCCTGGCCCGCGATTTCCAGAAGATCAGGATCGCTCAGGAAACTGTCGACCCCGGCGTTCACACTGCCGAGGTTCACGCAGACACGGTCAAGCAACGCCTCGGCTTCAGATACAAACGGTCGTTCGACAAAACGTCCAAAGACCTCTGTGCCGCCAATAAATGCCAAATATGGTTCAGTCAGATTACGCGCCGGCCCGCGGACCAATAATTTCGAACCCGCATAGCTGCAAGGCTCGCCCGCAAGCGCTGTCGCGCTCTTGAGTTCATAGCTCATAATACCCACCAAATTTCACCCGAGACTCACCTAACCCGAGATCCGTTGATGAAATGCTAATGCTCAACTTTGCCTAAAAAGCCACCCAATCGGCCTTGTGCCCTCCGCAGACCCGCCAGTATGATCCGCCGGAAAACTCCCAAGAGGCATGAGCGATGGACATCCAGAAAATAGGCGTGATTGGTGCAGGCCAGATGGGCAATGGCATCGCTCACGTGATGGCCTTGGCAGGCTACAACGTTGTTCTTAATGATATAAATCAGCAAGCGCTGGACGCGGCCGTAAGCGCAATTCAGAAAAATCTGACCCGTCAAGCCAGCAAAGGCAAGATTGACCAGACCGAAGTTGAGGCCACGCTGGGGCGCATCTCGACCTCACTGACGCTGGCCGATATTGGCAAGACCGATCTGGTGATCGAGGCGGCGACAGAGCGGGAGACTGTTAAGCAGGCCATTTTCGAGGATCTGCTGCCGCATCTCCTGCCGCACACGATTCTCACGTCCAACACATCTTCGATTTCCATCACCCGACTGGCCAGCCGCACCGACCGCCCAGAGCGGTTCATGGGGTTCCATTTCATGAACCCGGTGCCGGTGATGCAGTTGGTCGAACTGATCCGTGGTATCGCCACTGATGAGGCCACCTTCTCAGCCTGCCATGCGGTGGTGGAAAAGCTGGGCAAGACTGCTGCCAGCGCCGAAGATTTCCCCGCCTTCATCGTGAACCGCATTCTGATGCCGATGATCAACGAAGCGGTTTATACCCTCTATGAGGGCGTGGGATCGGTGAAATCAATCGATGAGTCGATGAAACTGGGTGCCAACCACCCGATGGGTCCGTTGGAACTGGCTGATTTCATCGGCTTGGACACCTGCCTAGCGATCATGAACGTGTTGCATGACGGTCTGGCGGATACAAAATACCGCCCCTGCCCGCTGCTGACAAAATATGTGGAAGCCGGCTGGCTTGGCCGCAAGACGCAGCGCGGATTCTATGACTATCGCGGTGAAACACCGGTGCCAACGCGCTGATCCTGAATGGGAGGAGGGGGCGTTGCCCCCTCTTGCTCTGGCGACCGATTCACCCCAGGGGTGTTTTAGCCAGAAGAAGAACTCGCGATTGATCAGCTGTCTTCGCCGAGGCTGAGCGTATGCTCCCGCAGCCAGGCCATAAAACCGCGCGGATCGCTCTGCAGTTTTTCCATCTGCGCCTCGGTCAGCGGTTCGCCGACAACCGGGCTTTGTGGTTTATTGCAGGATCGCACGATCTCATGCAGCAGCAACCCCTGCCGCAGGATTGGCGACACCCGGTTGGCGATCTGGTACCACCGGGAATTGCTGCCCGGGAAGAAAATTGGCACCACCCGCGCGCCGGAACGACGGATCAGCTGCGCTGTGAAGACGTTCCACTCCTGCTCAATCGCGGGGCCGAACCATGTCTCTGACGACATCACCACGCCGGAGGGGAACAACGCCACCACACCGCCCTCCTTCAGATGAGCCATGGTTTTGGCCCGCATTTCGACCATCTTGCTTTGCGCTTCGGGATCGTGAGGGAATGGCACCGGGATCATGAAAGAGGTCGCCGCCTCATCCAATCCGGTCAGTACCGAGCGTGTCAGGATCCGGTAGTCCTGCCGTACCCGGCCAATGAGGTCCGCAAAGATCATGCCATCGACCATGCCATGTGGGTGGTTCGCAACCACAACCACCGGTCCTTCACCAGGGATCCGCTGGATCTGTTCCATGGGCGTTTCGAGATCGATACCCATTACATTCAGGGCACCGCGCCAGAATTTCTGACCACGATATTCAGCATTACTGCGTTCAAAACGACGCACCATGCGCAGGATTGTCAGCTTTCCTGTGCACCATTCGATCGCCCGGATCGCAAGCGACGTCCAGCGATCATCAAAGGAATTGGCGTAGGTGAGCGTCCGGCGGTCATAGATCTCGCCGGTCTCTTCGGTCCCTGGCGTCACGCCAGTGTCCCGATCATGCGCAGTATCCGCCAAGTGCCTTGTCCTGTTCCGTAGTCGTGAATGAGCCTCAGTAGCCTTCGCCGAACTTATCGGCAACAAGCGTATCCAGCGCTGAGGCCAGCGCCTCTGCATCCGGGCCCGAAGTCTCGATGTCAATAGTCGTTCCTTTTGAGGCTGCCAACATCAAAAGCCCCATGATGCTGTCTCCGGACGCCGACAACCCATCCCGCGACACCTCGGCCGTGGCATCAAAGCCTTCAACCACTTCAACCAGCTTGGCCGATGCGCGCGCGTGCAGTCCTTTTTCGTTGACGATTTTCAGCGTTTTCTGAACCATTTAGTGCGCTTGCTCCCCTTCGGGGTTGATGTTTTGGGCGTTAATGTACTTGCGACCCGCCTCCATGGCATGCCGGACCGCATCGGCCACCGGTAGATGGCGGGATTTTGCCAGTTTGATTAGCATAGGAAGATTGGCCCCATAGAGAATCCTTCGATTAGCTGGGGTGCAGGCCAAAAGGCTGAGATTAGACGGAGACCCGCCAAACAGATCGGTGACCACCACCACGCCACCGCCGCTGTCGACCGCGTCAGCGGCCCGACAGATCTCGCGCTGTTTCTCGTCCCGGTCATCTTCCGGACCGATACTGATAGCCTCAAGGCAGACCTGAGGACCCACGACATGCTCCACGGCGGCCAGATATTCTCTGGCCAACCCCCCATGTGCAACGATCACGATTCCGATCAAGCCGGTCCCTCACTTCTGTCGCGGGCCGTGCAGCTCGCGGTGCCTAATTGACACCTGCTGCCCGTCTTCCGCAAGATCCTTTGCCAGGGTTTCTGCCAGTGTGACCGAGCGGTGCTGCCCTCCGGTGCATCCAAATGCTATAGAGAGATGCGATTTACCTTCTTCTCGGTAGGCAGGCAACAGCAAGCGGATCAGATCCAGCACCCGATCGAAGAACGGCTCATAGCGGCTGTCCTCACGAACGTAAGACTGTACCGCCACGTCGCGCCCGTCTAGACTGCGCAGGCTCTGTTCCCAGTAAGGGTTGCGCAGAAAGCGGCAGTCAAACACCATATCGATACTGCGCGGAACGCCGCGTTTATAGGAAAAGCTCTGCAAGGACACAGCCAAGGACCGCCCGCCAGGGGCAAAGCGCCGTTCGATATCCGCCTTTAGCTGATGGATGTTCAATTCGGAGGTATCCAGCAACAGATCAGCGCGGTCGCGGATCGGCAGCATCAGATCAATCTCACGCAAGACCCCGACCTCCGGATCTTCTGCCGGAGCAAGCGGGTGCCGCCTGCGCGTTTCCGAATAGCGCCGCAGCAGGACTTCACGGTCCGCATCAAGGTACAGCACGGTCAGATCAAGATCCCGGCGCGCTGACAGCATATCGATGACATCAAGCAGCGCCGCCGGGGAGAAATCCCGGTTGCGGCTGTCGAGTCCAAGCGCCATCGGGCGAGTCAGGCTGTTGGCGTCAACCAGTCCCGGCAGTAGTCGAAGCGGAAGGTTGTCAATCGCCTCAAACCCGAGATCCTCAAGCACATTGATCGCAGTGGTACGCCCTGCACCAGACGGGCCTGTCACCAGGACGATCGGCACCGCCGTCGGGTCGCAGGCAATATCCGGGTCACGCATCGGGGTTAACGCTTCCGTATTTGAGCAACTGTATCAGTGCGGGCGCGAACTGGGGGCCATCGACGCGGCGCAGCAGGCGGATTGGCTGGTTCAGGATCATGGTTTCCAGCTGGGGTGGCAGGCGATCTGTTTCAAGCTGTTCCAGATCAACAACGGCGGTCAGCCGGGATCGCGAACATGCGCTGGCCCGCAACAGCCCTACGCCGCGCGCTTCGATCATGCCATGCAGGGCTTCAGGGGCTGAGGCCTCCAGCCCCTGATCGTTTACAGTCACGATCACCTGATCATCGGAGACCAGCGCCGCCCCAAAGGCCATCAACTGCAATGCCAATGTCGATTTTCCACTGCCGGATCCACCTGTTATCAATAGCCCATTCCCAGCGACGTCGACGCAGCTGGCGTGCAGCCGACAGGTGAGGGTCGCGATCATCACTCAGACCGGCAGGCCAACGACGAACCGCGCGCCAAGAGGCTCCGAAGTGATGTCGGCTTCGGTCGGGCGGATGTTCTCAGCCCAGATCACACCACCGTGTGCTTCGACAATCTGTTTGGAAATTGCCAAACCGAGGCCAGAGTTATTGCCAAAGTGCTCAACAGGGCGCTGCGAATAGAAACGCTTGAACACTTTGCTTAGGGCCTGATCGGGGATGCCGGGACCGGTATCCTCGACCACGACCAAAACGCGATTGTCGCGGCGGCGCGCCCAGACCCGGATCGCATCGCCATCCTCGCAAAACGAAACCGCATTTGTAATCAGGTTGACGAAAACCTGGGCCAGCCGAGCCTCCAATCCCTGAATCATGATTGGGGTTTTCGGCAAATCAGTGATGTAGTCGATGCCCTTCCCGCGGGCGTCTTCGCCAAGGAACTGGTTGAGGTTGCCCAGCATATGCAGCAGGTCAAAACTCTCTTCATCCTCTTTGACCAATTCCGCATCCAGTCGTGAGGCGTTGGAAATGTCGCTGACCAGCCGGTCCAGACGCCGCACGTCATGCTCGATGACATCCAACAGCTTCTCACGCTGGTCTTCACGTTTGATCATCCGCAGCGTTCCCACGGCGGATTGCAGGCTCGCCAGCGGGTTCTTGATCTCATGCGCCACGTCCGCTGCAAACTGCTCGTTGCTGTCGATGCGGTTATAGAGTGCCTTCACCATGCCGCGGAGCGCCCGGCTGAGGCGGCCGATTTCATCGGGGCGTGCACTCAAATCGGGGATGCGGATACGCCCCGGTTTGGACTTTCGGGAATCCCCGTCCCGGCCCAGCTCAGCCGCTTCGGCCAGATCCGCGAGCGGGTTGGCGATGGTAGAGGCGAGGACGAGGCTCAGGCCGATGGAAACAACCAAGGCCACGACAAACATCTGCAAAACGCGTTCCTGTTCGCCACGAACCAAGGCGTCAATCTCGCCGGTGGGCGACGCCAGTGTCACAACACCAATGGCCTGCCCCTGAAAGAGGATCGGCGTAGCTGCGGAGAACACCGTCCCGCCGCTGGTATCGACGACGGCCTTCACCTCGGTTCCGCCTGCCAAGGCCTGCTGCACCATACCGCGCAGCTGGTCTTCCAGCGGCTGAGCCTCAGGCTCCGGTGCGTCCGATTTCAGCAAGCCGCCCGCCGCCGACCAAAGCGCAGCGAGACCATCGCTGATCAGGGTGGCTGACGGGTTGTCATCCGTCAGCAGATCCAGCGCGCCGCCTTGTTCGACACCTTTGGTCTGTGCGATCAGCGTGCCAGCGGTATCAAAAACGAAGACCTCAGCCCCGGCGCGCAGGCTAATATTCTGCAGAGTGGTCACCGGATCGATGCCATCGCCGACAGCAAGGCTGACCGTGCCAACCTCAGGCAGCTGCGCCTCAAACACATCCGAGATCAGCATCGCCTCTGCCGCAAGGGCCCCGGCGCGCTGCAGCACCAGACTCTGGCGTGAGGAATTGAGATAGAGAATGCCCGAAACGAGAATAATCAGCGCGATGAGGTTCAGCGTGATGATCTTACGCGTCAGCGGCGAGCCCCGCAGCGACAGCACACCACGGCGCGCGCGCTTGTCCTGCAGCTCACGCGTGACGTTCTGGTCCGGTGCGACCCAGTCGTCGCCCAGAACAACATCATTATCCCGCTGTGAACGGCTTATGCCGGAATCGCGCATCGGCGTTTTACTCCGCCTGCCCCCATACGGGGGTTACTCTTCATTGTAACGGTATCCGATACCGTAAAGCGTCTCAATCGCCGAGAATTCAGAGTCCGCGCTGCGCATCTTCTTGCGCAGACGTTTGATATGGCTGTCGATGGTGCGGTCATCAACATAGACCTGATCATCGTAGGCGACATCCATTAGCTGATCTCGGCTTTTGACAAAACCGGGGCGTTGCGCCAGCGCTTGCAGCAGCAGGAATTCGGTCACAGTCAGTGACACGTCCTGCCCCTTCCAGCTGACCGAATGGCGCAGCGGATCCATCCGCAGGTTGCCGCGCTCCATCACCTTGTTTTCAGTGGTCGTGGCGACCGCATCGCCACTGATCGCTTCCTGACGGCGCAGCAAAGCGCGGATCCGCTCGACCAGAAGCCGTTGAGAAAACGGTTTCTTGACGTAGTCATCAGCCCCCATGCGCAGGCCCAGCACCTCGTCTATCTCATCATCTTTGGAGGTGAGAAAGATCACCGGCATCTGGGTTTTCTGCCGCAGCCGCTGCAACAGGTCCATGCCATCCATACGCGGCATCTTTATATCGAGAACGGCCATATCCGGCAGTTTTTTGTTGAACGCGTCCAACGCAGCCTGCCCGTCATTGTAGGTCTCCACCTCGAAGCCTTCAGCCTCAAGGGTCATCGAGACCGAAGTCAGGATATTCCGATCATCATCGACTAAAGCAATCTTAGACATCTGATTGGCCCCTAATCTGCTCTTTTTGCGTTTTTTAGACGTTCATCGCCGTTCTATCTCGGCGAATCAATGCCAATTGAAGAATCTGGACACAGTTTCGCCTCAATTGAGACAAAAATACCTTAGCAGGCGCTGAAGATTCCGGCAGTCACCCCTGCAAATTGTCTTTAAAAAAAATGGTTGCGCTAAACATCGCCTTGATGGCGCTAACTGCGTCAAACCGTTCTGTTCAGCGTGCAAACCCTCATGTTAAGACCAGCCACATCGGCTGGTTGTGCCGATTTCTGCCCCAGGGCGCGGCTTTTATTGTTTGCGGCCTTTGATGGTCGACACAGGAGAAAGAACACATGGCATCTGGACGGGTTAACCCGCAATTCCGCCTCGAAGATCAAGGTATCGAAGGACTGGGGAACGTCTATTATAACCTCATGGAGCCAGCCCTGATTGAGGCGGCCCTGAAGCGCGACGAGGGTACGCTTGGCAATGGCGGCGCCTTTCTTGTCACCACCGGCAAGTTCACCGGCCGCTCCCCCAAGGACAAACATGTCGTAAAGACTGACAGTGTGGCCAAGACCATCTGGTGGGAAAACAATGCCGAGATGAGCCCCGAGGGCTTTGACGCGCTCTATGAAGATATGCTCGCCCATATGCAGGGCAAGGAATACTATGTTCAGGACCTCGTCGGTGGTGCGGACCCCGCCCATGCGATCAACGTCCGCATGGTGACCGAGCTGGCTTGGCACGGTCTGTTCATTCGCACCATGTTGCGCCGCCCTGACCGTGAAGATCTGGACGACTTTATCGCGGATTTCACTGTCATCAACTGCCCCAGCTTTCAGGCCAATCCGGAGCGCCACAACTGCCGCAGCGAGACCGTGATCGCGATGAACTTTGATCGCAAGATGATCCTGATTGGCGGCACTGAATACGCCGGTGAGAACAAGAAATCTGTCTTCTCGCTGCTGAACTACCTGCTGCCGGAGAAGGGCATCATGCCGATGCACTGCTCCGCCAACCACGCCAAGGGCAATCCGGTCGATACGGCTGTGTTCTTTGGCCTGTCGGGCACCGGAAAGACCACCTTGTCTGCAGACCCGGACCGGGTCCTGATCGGCGATGACGAGCACGGCTGGGCCGACAACGGCACCTTCAATTTCGAAGGCGGCTGCTATGCCAAGACCATCAACCTGAATGCTGAGGCAGAGCCGGAAATCTACGCCACCACCTCCAAATTCGGCACCGTGATCGAAAACATGGTGTTCAATCCGGAGACCAAGGAGCTGGACTTCAACGACGACAGCCTGACCGCCAACATGCGCTGCGCCTACCCGCTGCACTACATCTCCAATGCCTCGGAGAGCGCACGCGGCGGTCACCCCAAGAACATCATCATGCTGACATGTGATGCCTTTGGGGTGCTGCCTCCGATCGCGCGGCTGACACCGGCGCAGGCAATGTATCACTTCCTGTCCGGTTTCACCTCCAAGGTGGCCGGCACCGAGCGCGGCGTGACCGAGCCGGAGCCCACTTTCTCCACCTGCTTTGGTGCGCCCTTCATGCCGCGCCGTCCGGAAGTTTATGGCAACCTCCTGCGTGAAAAGATTGCCGAGCACGGTGCAACCTGCTGGCTGGTCAACACCGGCTGGACCGGCGGTGCCTACGGCATCGGCTCGCGCATGCCGATCCGTGCCACTCGTGCCCTACTGACCGCAGCGCTGGACGGCTCCCTCGCTGAAGCAGAGTTCCGCAAGGACGGCAACTTTGGCTTTGATGTACCTGTGACCGTTCCCGGTGTGGCCGAAGTTCTGCTGGATCCGCGCCGCACCTGGGATGATCAGGCCGCCTATGATACCCAGGCTGCGAAGTTGGTTCAGATGTTCTCTGACAACTTTGAACAGTACCTGCCCTACATTGATGATGACGTGAAAGCCGCGGCCATCGGCTGAGCTCCACAGCTTCGAAACACAAAAAGCCCTGATCTTCTGATTGGGGCTTTTCCCTTTCCGGGTTTCCCACGCGTTACTGTCCCGGCTTGATACCGCTGTCTTCCAACTTGTGTTCTGGTTCCACGTGGATCGTGACCTGCGCCGTCGGCAGCGCCACGCGGATAGCTTCTTCAATGCGATCACAGATCGCATGAGATGCCCGCACGGTCATGTCTCCTGCAACGACCATGTGAAATTCGACAAACACCGCCTGCCCGGCCCTGCGGGTTTTTAGCCCATGCACCTGCAACGCGCCTTGGGCGGTTCTGTGAATGATCGCAGCAATCTCATCCCGCTCATTCTGGGGCGCAGCCTGATCCATCAGCCCCCCAACTGATGAGGCCACAACCAGATAGCCTTCACGCAGGATGTTAACCGCAACCAGCAGGGCCAGGACCGGGTCAAGCAATGACCAGCCCGTCCCCATCGCGAGAACCAACCCCATCAGAACTCCCGCAGAGGTCCAAACATCGCTCATCAGATGGCGACCGCCTGCGGCCAATGCTGGGGATTTAAGTGCCGCCCCCCGTGCGATCAGCACCCGCGCCCAAAGAAGATTTATTACCATTGCGCCCGCATTGACCCACAACCCGGCCGCGCTCCAAACCAAGGGAGCCGGCACGAGTAAGGCGCTGATCGCCTCCTGAAGGATCAGCAGGGCTGCCACGATGATCATGATCCCTTCCACGACAGCCGAGAAATACTCCGCCTTGTGGTGACCAAAGGGATGCCCCGCGTCAGCCGGGCGACTGGCGTAGCGAACCGCAAACCAGGCAATGATTGCGCCGCCGATATTGACCAGAGACTCCATCGCATCGGAAAACAGCGCAATTGAACCGGTCAGCCACCAGGCCAGCGCCTTTGCACAGAGTACCAGAAGCGCGACCGCGATGGATGTGGTGGCCAGCTGTTCAGCGCTCAGTCGCTTTGCCATCTGCGGTCCTCTTCGCGTGCTTTCCGCCCCATACCGGCCCTAACATGTCTGTTAGGCCCTAATACATGAGGCCCCGTCGCAGCAGATTTGCCCCAGCGACCAGCAATACAACCAGCGTCGCCCGTCGAAAGGTGACCTGATTGATCCGGTCCTGCAAGCGTCCACCGATCCACATACCAAAAATAGCAGGCGGGATCAGCAGTAACGAGAACGGCGCTGTATCTGCCCGCATCACACCAGATCCGATATGCGCAACCAGCAGCGCCACCGCGCCCAGCCCGTAAATCACGCCCTGTACCCGCATCTGTTCACGTTTCTCCGTGCCAAGGGCGGTCAGATAGGCCACTGTCGGCGGCCCCCATATCCCGGAGAATCCACCGATGAACCCGGCGAAGGCAGCAACTATCGCCTCAACGCGCGGCGTGGCACGGGAGATCGGGATGGCGATCCCAAACAGCTGCAGCACGGCAAACAGGGTGATCGGGGCACCAATCAGGATCAGCATAATATCCTGCGGTAGAACCCGGACAAGCTGCGCGCTGGCCAGCAGAAAAACGAGACCAATCAGCAGGAAGATCCTGAACCGCTTCATCGACTGCCAGGCCGCCTGCCCCCCCTGCCGCAGGGCCTGCATTCCGTTGGTCACCAAAGTCGGCAGGATCAGCCCGGCCAAAGCAATATCCGGTGGCAGGAACAGACTGAGGCCGGACACGAGAATCATCGGCATGGCGAACCCCACCATCCCCTTCACGGCGCCGGCAAGCGCCGCAATTGCAAAGGCCGCAAGTAGATGTACAGAGATCAACTCTGCTGGGAGGAAAAGCATAACAATTGAATTATCTGACATGATCAGACCCTTAGCACAGGTTTTCTCCGCTGCGCGCGCAAAATCTTTACGTAATTTTTGATCCAAACGTAATGTCACAGGGTATTTTTGTTGCGCTGCAACTGCAAAATGATCTACCACATACGCAGCTGAAAAGGATGTGATTCATGGCCCACGACGGACAGGACCCGCAAATGCAACCGACGCTTATCTCTGACGTGCTGACACTGACAGCTGCTGCGCTGGAGCCGGTGGACCAGCTGCTGGAGGCCGCGCGCGCGACGGTACGTGAACAGGTCAGCGAGGATGGGCGCGTCTCCGGAGTGTTGGTTGAGGCGCATCAGACGGCTGCACATGGGCTCGCCTGGCTTGCGACTTACGCTTACAGCCTGCGCCAAATGCATCGTTGGGCCGCACAGTTACAGGCAGACGGCAAATTTGGCGAGATGGAGCAGCTGATGCTTCAGATCGGTTTTGGCGAATACCTCTGGCAGATCTACGGTGGCATCCAGATGAACCAGGGTGAAATCCTGCGTCTGCAGGATCTCGGCCTGTCGCAGGACAGCCAGCGGATGCTGATGGCCCCTGCTGTGATGACGCTCTGCGACAGCGGCAATACCCAGGCCGCCCGCCTGCGGCTGGTCGAACTGATGCAGGATCAGGCTGGATCCGTGATGTTTGGCGCTTCTGGGCTTGATGAAGAACTGGAGATGATCCGCGACCAGTTCCGTCGCTATGCGCTCGAAAAGGTAGAGCCGAACGCCCACGATTGGCACCTGAAAGATGAGCTCATTCCGATGGAGATCATCGAGGAGCTGGCCGAAATGGGTGTTTTTGGCCTGACCATTCCTGAAGAATACGGTGGGTTTGGCCTCTCCAAGGCCTCCATGTGCGTGGTCTCAGAGGAGCTCTCACGCGGCTATATCGGCGTCGGCAGCCTTGGCACCCGCTCCGAAATCGCGGCTGAGCTGATCATCGCAGGCGGCACCGAGGAGCAGAAAGCCAGTTGGTTGCCCAAGATTGCGAGTGCAGAAATCCTGCCAACGGCTGTGTTCACAGAACCCAACACAGGTTCCGACCTCGGCTCCCTGCGCACCCGCGCCGTAAAGGACGACAATGGCGACTACCAGATCACCGGCAACAAGACCTGGATCACCCATGCCGCCCGCACCCATGTCATGACGCTTCTGGCGCGGACGGATCCCGACACGACCGATCACCGTGGCCTGTCGATGTTCCTCGCCGAGAAAACACCGGGCACCGATGAAAACCCGTTTCCGACCGAAGGTATGACAGGCGGCGAGATCGAGGTTCTGGGCTATCGCGGCATGAAGGAATACGAGTTGGGCTTTGACGGGTTTCACGTGAAGCGTGAAAACCTGCTTGGCGGAGATGAGGGCAAGGGTTTTAAGCAATTGATGGAAACCTTTGAGTCCGCCCGCATCCAGACCGCCGCCCGTGCCATCGGTGTTGCGCAATCCGCACTCGATATTGCGATGCAATATGCGCAGGATCGCAAGCAATTTGGCAAGCCGCTGATCGCTTTTCCGCGTGTAGCCTCTAAGCTGGCGATGATGGCAGTAGAGATCATGATCGCGCGCCAGCTGACCTATTTCTCTGCTTGGGAAAAGGACAACGGCCACCGCTGCGACCTAGAAGCCGGCATGGCTAAGCTGCTCGGCGCGCGTGTCGCCTGGGCGGCAGCTGACAACGGCTTGCAGATCCATGGCGGCAATGGGTTTGCACTGGAATACAAAATCAGCCGGGTTCTGTGTGATGCCCGCATCCTCAATATCTTTGAAGGCGCCGCAGAAATTCAGGCACAGGTAATCGCACGGCGCCTGCTGGCCTGATCACGGACCGATCACTGTGCAGATTTGAAGCTGCAACTGACCCGGCACGCCTGTGCCGGGTTTTTCGTTGTCTGCGTCTTGACGTGCGGCCATCAGAAGTTAGCGTGCCACCATGAAAAAGACGTATTTTCTGATGCTTGCCATGCTTTGCACCGGCACCCTCAGCGCCTGCACTGGCGATGAAACCTTGCGGGCATACGGAGGCAGCAGCGCCACATGGCAGCTACGAGAGGTCGACGGCGACGCGGTGTCAGCGGTCACGACGCTGAACTTCCCCCGCCCCGGCGCACTGACCGGTGAGTTGCCTTGCAACCAGGTGACCGGGCAACTCACCACGCCCTATCCCTGGTTTGAGGTCGGGAACCTCGCCACGACCCGGATGGTGTGCTCCGCCCTGCAGGAAGAAACCGATGTCCTTGCCGCGTTGCAGGCGATGGAGATCGTAGAGATTAAAGGCGCGGTGATGATCCTGTCGAACGAAGCCGGGCGCGAAATGATCTTCACGATTGCCGGCTGAGAACATCGATGAGCCGCTCGCGGGCCTCCGGCAGCGGGTGATTGCCAAGCGATGGCGCAAGCCGGTTTTGCAGGAAGAAGCCCGTGGTGGACAGGGCTGTCACGATCTCACTATTCTCCGCCCCACCACGGCCCATCAATACCGGCGGTAAGGGCAACATCCGATCAGCCCATGCACCTGCCCCCCTGCGTGAAACAGCGCGCCCGCTCTTGGGTGAGACATAGATCAGGTCGAGACGACTGCCGGTAACAGCGCATTGCTCGAACTCCAAACCAAAACCCATCTCCTCCAGAAGGGCCACCTCCCAACGCAGATAGGCCAGAGGCCAGATGTCATCGCGGCCCAGAAGGTCCAGAATCTGTGTGCTGCGCAGGTAGAGTTCCGGATGGGCTTCCCGCTCCGGCAGACAGAAGGCAAGCAGCGCAGTCACCGCGTTCAATCCAGCAAGCGCCAACCGGCTGGACATGGCAGTCGCCGCACGGCTTCGGATCAATTCAGCCTGATAGCTGCCAAGGTGGTCTTCAAGGCGGGCACGCCAAGTCAGATCCAGCTGCGCACCGGGCTGCAACACAGGGGCCATCCTACGCCCTGCGCCGCCGCGCACGATGCCGGCGTGACGCCCGTGTTCCGCAGTAAACGCATCGACAATAGCCCCGCTTTCTCCGTGACGGCGCATCGTCAGCAATATGCCCTCGTCGCGCCATTCCATGATCAGTCCAGCCCCGGTTCGTCCAGCAGGTGACGGCCCTGACGATCTTCGACCTCAATCACCCAAAGATCGGGATCAAAACTGCGCTGTTTGGCGATGGCGGCATCAACTTCGGCCTCATCACCGTCTGTCAGCGTGACCCAGCTTCGCGTACCGCTCATCAGATCGTAAGAGCGATGCAAGGCCTGCGCGCGGCGGTCCAGCGTGTTCAGCTTGATCAGGACGGCGCCCGCCGTGTCATCCCCGTGCGCGGTCACAAAGGCGGGGATATCGGCCAGCCGCAAGCGCGTGAGATAAGCCTGCACCCAGAAACTGGCCGTCAGCCGTGCCATTTGGGATCAGTTCCCGTCTTTGAAATCGAGACCCATCTCGGAATAACGTTCGGATTCTTCCAGCCAGTTCGGGCGCACTTTCACCTGCAGGAAGAGATGCACCTTGCGGTCAAGAAACTCTTCCAGCTCAGCGCGGGCTGCCTGACTCACCGCTTTGATTGTTTCACCGCGTTTGCCCAGCACGATACCCTTGTGACCGTCACGCATGACGTAAATCAACTGATCGATCTTGGCAGACCCATCCTTGCGCTCTTCCCAGTTTTCGGTTTCCACGGTCAGCTGGTAGGGCAGTTCCTGATGCAGCCGCAGGGTCAGTTTCTCACGAGTCATTTCAGCCGCGATCATCCGCATGGGCAGATCGGCGATTTGGTCCTCGGGATAGAGCCACGGCCCCTCTGGCAACTGCTCTGCCAGCCAGCCGCGCAGATGGTCGACACCATGCCCCTTTTCTGCGGAAATCATGAAGGTATCAGCAAACGCGTAACGTTCATTCAGATCTTTGGTCAAACCCAACAAGACCTCGGACTGAACGCGGTCGATCTTGTTGATTGCCAAGGCGATCTTGCGACCCTCGCCGATGTTCTCAAGACCTTCCAGAATGCGCTCGACACCTTCAGTGATACCCCGATGCGCCTCCACCATCAGCACGACCACATCGGCATCCGCAGCGCCCCCCCAGGCAGCGGCAACCATTGCGCGGTCAAGCCGACGGCGCGGCTGGAACAGGCCAGGCGTGTCGACAAAAACGATCTGGCTCTCGCCCTCCATCGCAACACCACGGATGCGGGCGCGGGTGGTCTGAACCTTATGGGTCACAATCGACACCTTGGCCCCAACCATGCGGTTGAGAAGCGTGGATTTGCCTGCGTTGGGTTCACCAATCAGGGCAACAAAGCCGGCGCGTGTGGTCATTTTTCTTGCTCCAATCGTGCCAACAGAAATTTGGCAGCGGCCTGTTCGGCCTGACGTTTCGATCCGGCAGTCGCGCGGCCTTCGGTGCCATCCTGCAACTGCACGGAAATAGTAAATTCCGGCTGATGATCCGGGCCTGTTCGCTCCACCAGCACATAGGCCGGGGGCTGTTCCCCCCGCGCTTGGGCGAATTCCTGCAAGGTGGTCTTCGGGTCACGGGCATCCGCCTCAACCCGACCGATACGATTGCCCCAGAGCCGCAGGATCAGCTCCTGCGCCGCGTCAAACCCGCCATCTTTATAGACGGCTGCAATCACGGCCTCCATCGCATCGCCCAGCAGCGCCAGTTTTCGCCGCCCGCCGGACATGGTCTCGGAGCGGCCCAGTTTCAGCACCGCCCCCAGATCAATATCACGCGCCACATCCGCGCAGGTTTCTTTGCGCACCAGCGCATTGAACCGCGGGGCCAGCTGCCCTTCTGTCGCGGCCTTATCCGTGTCCAGAAGCGCTGTAGCCATCACCAGCCCAAGCACCCGGTCGCCCAAAAACTCCAGCCGCTGATTGTCCTGACGGTTGGGAGAAGACACAGAGGCGTGTGTGAGCGCCCGCACCAGAAGTGACGGCTGGGAAAAACTATAGCCGATCCGCGTCTCAAACGCGCGCATATCCTTGGAGAGTTTCACTCGATCCCCTTAAAGAAGCGATTCCCGCGCCAAGTCCAGAAGAACAGCATCGACCGGCCAGCCGAGGAAAACATGATACGATCCGCACGACCAATGAGGTTTTCATAGGGCACATAACCAACGCCACCCGCTGATTGCGGCAAGCGGCTGTCGGAGGAATTGTCGCGGTTGTCGCCCATAAAGAAGTAGTGCCCCTCAGGCACCTGATAGATCCCAGTGTGATCCATCCCCTGATTGCCAATATTGAGCACAACATGCTGGCTGCCACCCGGCAGCGTTTCGATCTGACGGGACTTCGTGCACATCGCACCCTCACCCACCGGTGCGTTTTCGCACAGTGGGTAAGATCCGGCTGGGCCCTGAGGCGCCATCAACTCCTCAAAGTCGCCCGCATCCTGCAGCGCGACAGCAGCGCCGTTGATGTGCAGCACCCCATTCTTGACCTGGATCTTATCGCCCGGCAGACCGATCAGCCGCTTGATGAAATCGTTCTGATTGACCGGATGACGGAAGACCACGACATCACCGCGCTCGGGCTCACCGGCCCAAATACGAGAGTTGTCACCATCAAGGAATCCACAGATATCACTGCTGTCGATGTCGATGCCGACACTGGGGAATTTCAGGCTGGGACAGGAAGCGGAGGAATAGCCATAGGCCATCTTGTTTACGAACAGAAAGTCGCCAATCAGCAGCGTTTCCTTCATAGAGCCGGAAGGAATCCAGAACGGCTGAAAGAACAGTGTGCGGAACACACCCGCGATCAGCAGGGCGTAGACAATCGTCTTGACCGTCTCAAGGATCGAACTTCCGACTGTTGCTTTGGCCGTCATCAGGCTCTCCGGTCTAACTGTAAACAAGGGTCCGGCGCTACATGCGGGGCCGATCCGGGTAAGTCAAGCATCGCCCGGCGTCGCAAGCGGTTCACGAGCGATTGGACGCGCCTCAATCACGACGAAGGCCTGTGCCCAAGGGTGATCGTCCGTCAATGTAACGTGAATGATGGCTTCGTGCTCCGGCGGCGTCATCTTGGCCAGCCGATCAGCGGCCCAACCGGTGACATGCATAACCGGCTGGCCCGTGCGCAGATTGGAAACCGCCATATCTTTCCAGGCGATCCCCATGCGCAAACCGGTGCCAAGCGCCTTGGAGCAGGCTTCCTTTGCAGCCCAGCGTTTGGCATAGGTTCCGGCGACATCCATGCGCCGCTCGGCCTTACGCTGTTCAATATCGGTGAAGACACGGTTTCTGAACCGGTCACCAAACCGGTCCAAAGTGCGCTGAATACGCTCGATATTTGCCAAGTCAGTGCCAACGCCCAATATCATGCCCTGATCAAAGGCGATCTGACCGGAACTGGCAAGACCCGTGGGCGTCGGTGGCTGTCCTAGCCGCGCACCTCATCCATCAGGCGGCGCATCTCGGCGATGGCGGGGGTCAACCCTCTGAAGATCGCCTCGCCGATGAGGAAATGACCAATATTCAATTCACGCACCTCAGGAAACGCGGCGATGGGTTGTACGCAATCATAGGTCAGACCATGGCCTGCGTGGACCTCCAACCCCAGTGAATGCGCGAAGCTGGACATCTCGCGTAGGGCGGCCAACTCGGCATCGCGCTTGGCAAAGTCGCCTTCAGCATGGGCATCGCAATACGCCCCGGTGTGCAGCTCAATGACCTCGGCGCCGATGCGATGCGCGGCTTCAATCTGGCGCTGATCCGCAGCAATGAAGATTGATACTCGGCATCCAGCATCCCGTAGTGGCGCAATGTAATGCGCCAGCTTGTTTTCCTCGCGGGCCACTTCCAGCCCTCCCTCGGTGGTGCGCTCTTCGCGTTTTTCCGGCACGATGCACACCGCATGGGGTTTATGGCGCAGCGCAATTTTCTGCATTTCCTCCGTTGCTGCCATCTCAAAATTCAGCGGCACGCTCAGGGCGTCCATCAGCCCGTCGATATCGGCATCGGTGATGTGGCGGCGATCCTCTCGCAGATGCGCCGTGATCCCGTCAGCGCCGGCCTCCTCGGCCAATTTGGCCGCCCGCACCGGGTCCGGTGCCAAGCCGCCGCGCGCGTTGCGCACGGTGGCCACGTGGTCAATATTCACACCAAGCCGCAGCCCGGCAGTTTGCGAGGACGTCTGTGCCATGGATCCAATTTCCTACTAGAGTGCCTTTCGCCTGAGACTAGGCGCTGCGGTGGCAAGGGCAAGCCCGGAAACCACCAAATTGTGCCTTGGCGCGAAGGCTCAGCTGCTGCTGTCGCTTTCGGCGTCCAGAGAGGCACGTTTCTTGATAATATCAAACTTCGCCTTGATCTTGGCACGGCGGCGCTGCTGATAGGCCCGGATCACCGGAACGCTGAGCACATAGCAAACCGTTGCCGTAATGATGCCCGGAATAACGCCTCCGACAAGATAGGGATAAAACACCTCGTGGTAGAACAGGGTCAGCCCCTGCCAATCCGCAGGGCGATCGGTGACTAACGCAATCAGGTTGTCGAACAGATCATCACCCGCCGCCAGGAATTTCCCGACCAGTGACTTATCCACGTCGGCATCGAATTCGGTTCCCAGAATCCAGTGTCCGGTCTGTAGCGAGGCGACGCCAATCGGCACATAGGTGAGCGGGTTGCCAAAGAACGTACCGCTGAGAGCCGCCAGAATATTCCCGTTCATCAGCCGTGCGATGATCGCAGCCACAACGAAGTGCATGCCATAGAACGGGGTAAACGTGGTGAAGACACCGGCCCAGACCCCTCGGGCGATCCGCTCCGGCGAATCGGGCAGACGACGCACACGGTGCTTAACGTAGTGAAACGCGCGTCCCCAGCCGCCCCGCGGCCACAGGAAATCGGCAACCGCGCGCAGAGGCGGACGTCTATCACGGCGCCTGAATACCAAAGATACGCGTCCTTCCCAAATCCTACTGAACGGCTACCCGAGCTTTGGGCGGCTTTCCGGCAAATCGCGGAACCGAGCAACAGCAGCGACATCACTCTCGGCTTCCAGCATCAACATCAACGAATGCAGCTGTTCCACATCCCGCAACTCGACATTAATCATCAGCCGGTAAAAGTCTGGTTTCCGATCGACAAATTCAAGGTCTGAGATATTGGCCTTTTTCTCACCGATCAATGTGCAAATGCGCCCCAGAACACCGGCATCATTGCCAATCGTCAGCTCCAGCGTCACACCATAGACCGCCGGGTGGGTTCCACTATGCCAATGCAGGTCGACCCAGCGTTCGGGCTGGTCTTCCACCTCTCCCAGCGCGTCACAATCTGCAGCATGTACCACCACACCCCGCCCTCGGTAGGTGATGCCGATGATCCGCTCACCCGGCAAGGGCTGGCAACAGGGCGCACGCTCGAAGCTCTGCCCCGGCTCAAGACCAATCACTGCGCGGCGGGGAGACACCTCGTCACTGTCATCCGCGGCAAGCTCCGGATAGACCGCCTGCACCACGTCATGAGCGGTAAGAACGGCCGCGCCAAGACGGGCCAGCAACTCATCCACCGTACTCACCCGCAGTGCGCGGGCCGCTGTCTCCAGCGCCTTATCCGTGGCCTTGCGGCCCACATGTTCAAAGGCAGATCGCGCCAACTCGTGACCCAGTTTCACAAACCGGGCACGATCCGCTTCGCGCAGGGCGCGGCGGATCGCCGTGCGCGCCTTGCCCGTGGTCGCGATGTCCAGCCAGCTCACCTGCGGGGTCTGCCCTTCCGCCGTGATGATCTCAACCGACTGTCCATTGCGCAGACGCGTCCACAAAGGCACGCGGATTGCATCCACCTTAGCCCCCACACAGGCATGTCCGATGCGGGTATGGATTGCATAGGCATAGTCGATCGGGGTCGCCCCCTTGGGCAGTTTGATCACATCCCCCTTGGGGGTGAAGCAGAACACCTGATCAGAATACATCTCCAGCTTGACCGCCTCGAGGAACTCATCATGATCTTCCTCTGCGTCGAACTGCTCCGTGAGGGACGCAATCCACTTTGCCGGATCAACGGCAAAGGGGTTCTCAGATCGCACACCATCACGATAGGACCAATGTGCCGCAACACCGGTCTCCGCCACATCGTGCATCTGGCGTGTGCGGATCTGTACCTCTACCCGCTTGCCGTCGCGCCCGGAGACGGTTGCATGGATCGACCGATAGCCGTTGGACTTTGGCTGGCTGATGTAGTCCTTGAACCGGCCAGGCACCGCCCGCCAGCGCTGATGGATGGCACCAAGCGCACGGTAGCAGTCTTCCTCACTCGCAGTGATAATACGGAACCCGTAGATATCAGAGAGCCGCGAAAAGCCCTGATCCTTTTCCTGCATCTTGCGCCAGATGGAATAAGGCTTCTTGGCGCGACCAAAAACTTCAGCCTCAATCCCGGTCTTCTCAAGCTCCGCCCGCATATCGCCGGTGATGCGGTGGATCACGTCGCCGGTTTCGCGCTGCAACGTGACGAAGCGGCGGATAATCGATTGCCGCCCTTCAGGATTAAGCACACGAAAGGCCAGATCTTCCAGCTCCTCGCGCATCCACTGCATCCCCATGCGGCCTGCCAGCGGCGCATAGATATCCATGGTCTCACGCGCCTTTTGGGCCTGTTTGTCCGGGCGCATCGCCTTGATGGTCCGCATGTTATGCAGACGGTCCGCGAGTTTGACGAGAATGACCCGCAGGTCTTTCGACATCGCCATGAACAGCTTGCGGAAGTTCTCGGCCTGTTTGGTTTCGCGGCTGGATAGCTGCAGGTTTGTCAGCTTGGTCACACCATCGACCAGCATTGCCACCTCGTCCCCGAACCGCGTGGAGATTTCGTCGTAGGAAGCCTTGGTATCTTCGATGGTGTCGTGCAGCAGGGCGGTGATGATGGTGGCATCATCCAGCCGCTGTTCGGTCAAGATGGCCGCGACTGCTACAGGATGGGTGAAATAGGGTTCGCCCGAATGGCGAAACTGCCCATCGTGCATTTGTTCACCGAACGCATAGGCATCGGCGATCCTGTCCGCATTGGTCCGGGGATTGTAGTTGCGGACCAGAGCAATCAGGTCTTCTGGTGAAATCATTTCCGGTCCGCAGCCTCAGCTCACTATGTCTTGCGACGTCTCAAC
The DNA here is from genome assembly GCF_018101215.1 of Phaeobacter sp. HS011. Classification (NCBI taxonomy): domain Bacteria; kingdom Pseudomonadati; phylum Pseudomonadota; class Alphaproteobacteria; order Rhodobacterales; family Roseobacteraceae; genus Phaeobacter; species Phaeobacter sp. HS011. Next base: position 339,333 of record NZ_JAGEUF010000005.1, read on the forward strand.
CCTGCCCTTGCGCCTCCATTAGCGCACGCAGCAGTTTTTCTTCCGACATGTCATCGGTGGCGGGTTTGTCGTTTTCCGCACCCATCAGAAGGGCCATGGAATCATCTTCCGGCTCATCCACTTCGATCTGGGTCTGGTTGCTTTCGATCAGACGCTCGCGCAGAGAGTCGGCGCTTTGGGTTTCGTCAGCGATCTCACGCAGGGATACGACAGGGTTCTTGTCGTTGTCCCGCTCAACCGTCAGCGCGGCACCAGCCGAAATCTCACGCGCACGATGCGCGGCGAGCATCACCAGCTCAAAGCGGTTGGGAACCTTGTCTACGCAGTCTTCAACCGTCACGCGGGCCATAGGCGACTCTCCAAATCAAAATAAGTCCAGAAGGGTGACTTCTAAAACCAAAGCTTTCTCTTGACAAGCGCCGAATGGGGCGCATCGACGGCTCAGACCGGCGAAATCTCATTCAAATCGGACATTGGCAGCGCAGCGCAGAGCTCGCGGACAGTCTGACCGAGAATCGGGTGCCGCCAATCCGGCGCAATATCCCGCAACGGTACGAGGACAAAGCCGCGATCCTGTAGCCGTGGGTGCGGTACCAGCATCTGCCCCGGTGCCTCCTGCATTTGCTGTTCAAGCGGCAGATCTTTCCAACGTTCGAAAGTCGCCACATCCGGACAGATCAGATCATCATAGGCGATCAGGTCCAGATCCAGCGTCCGCATTCCCCAGCGCTGTACGCGGCGGCGGGCAAAATCAGCCTCAACCTGATGCAACAGATCTAGCAAATCTCGCGGAGACAGAATTGTGCGTATTGCGATTGCTGCATTCACATAGTCAGGGCCAGATCCAGCCGGAAAACAGGGCGTACGATAGAACCGCGACACCGCCGTCAGCCGGATGTCTGATTCGGACAACTGTTCAACAGCCCCTATGAGGGTATGGACCACCGACTGCTCGCCGATAGGCAGGTTTCCCCCCATGGCAATAAGCGCCTCTGACCGGATTTCGGTCATTTTTGCCCTCGTTTCTTGATCCCCACACACTTGCGGCAAATGTCAAATAACCTACATTAAGTCCACCCGTTTTAGCGTATTTCAGCATTCACTCACGGAACCTCACTGCTGAGACGGACCTACCGGAAGGACATATTTGATGTTTTACAAGGACGAACGGCTTGCGCTGTTCATCGATGGCTCGAACCTTTATGCCGCTGCAAAGGCGCTGGGGTTTGACATCGATTACAAGTTACTCAGGCAGGAATTCATGCGCCGGGGCAAACTTCTGCGCGCCTTTTACTACACTGCCCTGCTGGAAAATGATGAATATTCTCCCATCCGGCCTTTGGTGGACTGGTTGCATTACAACGGCTTCACCATGGTGACCAAACCGGCCAAGGAATACACCGACAGCATGGGCCGCCGAAAGGTGAAGGGGAATATGGATATCGAGCTGACGGTGGACGCCATGGAACTGGCACCGCGCGTCGATCATATCGTACTATTTTCCGGCGATGGCGATTTTCGCCCCCTGATCGCCAGTTTGCAGCGGCAGGGCGTACGCGTCTCCGTGGTCTCCACCATTCGCAGCCAGCCACCGATGATCTCGGACGAGTTGCGCCGCCAGGCCGACAACTTCATCGAACTGGAAGAGTTGAAGGACGTGATTGGTCGCCCCCCCCGCGAACAAAGCGATCCCCGCTCGGTGTCGGCCGCAAGCGGCTGATACTGATCTGTTGCCGAAGACGACGCGCTTCGGACATGGCAGACACAGCCCGCAGCAGTGCTATTCACTGACTGCGGGCTTTTGTTTGCGCAGCACGCGCGCCATTTGACGCATCAGCAGCACGAGTCCGCTGCGCAGGACTGGACCTTGCCGTCGGAAAGTCCTAGCTCTGAGCGGTAAGGAGACCGCGATGACCAAGCCACCCCTGACGCTATATCTAGCCGCACCACGCGGTTTCTGTGCCGGTGTCGACCGGGCCATCAAAATCGTTGAAATGGCGCTCGAGAAATGGGGAGCACCTGTCTATGTGCGCCATGAGATCGTCCACAATAAATATGTGGTCGATGGGCTGCGGGATAAAGGCGCTGTTTTTGTCGAGGAGCTGGACGAATGCCCCGATGACCGCCCGGTGATTTTCTCCGCCCATGGCGTGCCGAAGTCTATTCCAGCAGAGGCTGATCGCCGCCAGATGATCTATGTCGACGCGACATGTCCGCTGGTATCGAAGGTCCACATTGAGGCCCAGCGCCACGCTGAAAACGGCCTCCAGATGATCATGATTGGTCACAAGGGACATCCGGAGACCATCGGAACCATGGGACAGCTGCCTGATGGCGAGGTGCTGCTGGTCGAAACGCCGGATGATGTGGCCACCGTGGCGGTACGCGATCCTGACAATCTGGCCTATGTAACCCAGACGACGCTGTCGGTGGATGACACCAAGGATATTGTGGCCGCCCTGCAATCACGCTTCCCCAATATCGTCGGTCCGCATAAGGAAGATATCTGCTACGCCACCACGAACCGCCAGGAAGCGGTCAAGGAAGTTGCCCCCAAGGCCGACGCCCTGCTGGTGGTTGGCGCGCCGAATTCGTCGAACTCTCGCCGCCTTGTGGAAGTTGGCGCAAAGGCAGGCTGCCAATATGCACAGCTGGTGCAGCGCGCCGAGAATATCGACTGGCGCGCGCTGGAGGGGATCTCATCGGTCGCCATTACCGCTGGCGCCTCTGCACCTGAATTGCTGGTGAACGAGGTCATCGACGCCTTCAAGGAGCGGTTCGAGGTGACTGTTGAGTTGGTCGAGACCGCAATTGAGCGGGTCGAGTTCAAGGTTCCCCGGGTTCTGCGCGAACCCGCCTGACGCAATCGCACTTGCCCCCAGCAGCCGCTTTACCTGTCTGCAGGGTTTCTTTGCCTTGCAACTGATCAATAGCCGATTACCCTTGGCCAGAGCCACATTACCTGCCGAAGGAGCTGATCAATTGATTTCACTGCAATTTCTGATCACCGCATTTGTCGTTGTCCTCGCACCGGGAACAGGGGTGCTGTACACGCTGGCGCTTGGCCTTGGTCAGGGACGGAGAGCCGCAATCTGGGCCGCAGTCGGCTGCACCTTTGGCATCCTGCCTCATCTGGCGGCCGCCACATTGGGGTTGGCTGCAGTTCTGCACACCTCTGCATTGTTGTTTCAGGCCGTGAAGATCGCGGGCGTTCTCTATCTTCTTTATCTTGCGTGGCAGATGCTGAAAACGGATGGTGCCCTGTCGCTGTCCAATGCGCCCACCGCGCGAGACCGGGGCGCGAAAATTGCCAAGCGCGGGGCTATGATCAACATTCTCAACCCAAAGCTCTCCGTGTTTTTCCTGGCTCTTCTGCCCCCCTTCCTCTCAGGCACGCCCGAGACCGCAACGCAGGAAATGATTATCCTTGGGCTGATCTTCATGGCTATGACCTTTGCGGTGTTTGTTCTCTATGGCCTGTTCGCGGCCCAAGCGCGCACCCTGATCCTGGGATCCGACACCATGGTTAAATGGCTCAATCGCAGCTTTGCCGGGCTATTTACTGCTTTGGCCGCACGACTGGCGATGGAACGCGCATGAGCCGGATACCACCCGCACCACTGATCCTGGGTCTCGCTGGCGTGATACCGTTTGTATGGGGTGCGCTGTCAACGCAGTTCTCGTCCTTACAGATCTGGGGCGCAGATCATCTGGGTCCGCGGTTTGTCGGCCCCTATGTGCAGCTGTTCTACGGCTCCGTTATCCTCAGCTTCATGTCCGGCGTGCTGTGGGGATTCGCGACCAAGACATCGGGAATGCGGGCCACAACGGGCTACACGTTGTCAGTGCTGCCAGCACTCTGGGCGTTCTTTATGACAGGCGGTGGCCCAACCAGCGCAGGCATCAACCTGATCTACGGTTTCGCCGGGCTGTTGCTGCTGGACTATGCCTTCTCCGCATGGCGCCTGACTCCATCCTGGTGGATGCAGCTGCGACTGCTGCTCACATCTATCGTGATCGCCAGCCTGGCCGTAGGCGTGTACCTATGAGTGAACCGGACCGCACGACTCTGGAAATCTACAACCGCAAGGCATCGGATTATGCGGACCGCAACGAGATCCACTTGCGGCAGGATCCGCGGCTTGAGGAATTCATCACCGCCTGCCCGCCTGGAGGGCAGGTGCTGGATCTGGGTTGCGGTCCAGGCACATCCAGCGCGGTTATGGCTGCCGCCGGTCTGCGGCCCCTAGCCATGGATGCTTCGATTGAAATGATCGCGTTGGCGGACCAGCTCTCCGGGGTTCAGACCCAGCTTGCCAGCTTTGATGAGCTCACCGGCATCGACATCTACGATGGTGTCTGGGCCAATTTCAGCCTGCTGCATGCCTCGCGCGCCGACTTCCCCCGCCATTTGCGCGCCATCCGGCAAGCACTGCGGTCAGGTGGCCCCTTTTACATTGCGCTGAAGCTCGGTAAGGGCGAGGCCCGGGACGCCCTTGGGCGGCTCTACACCTATTATGAGGACAACGAATTGAAGGATCTGCTGCGCTCAGCCGGTTTCACGGCCACCAACAGTACCACAGGCGAAAGCGCCGGCTTAGATGGATCAATGGCACGCTGGATTTCGGTGGCCTGCGATGGCTGAGCTGTTCGCCTACACCGATGGTGCGTGTTCTGGTAATCCCGGCCCCGGCGGTTGGGGTGTGTTGCTGCGGGCAATGGATGGTGAGACCATCGTCAAAGAAAAGGAACTGAGCGGCGGCGAGGCCGAAACCACCAACAACCGTATGGAACTGCTGGCCGCAATCAATGCCCTCGAAAGCCTTGCGAGACCGTCCACGCTGACGGTTGTTACCGATTCCGCATATGTGAAGAACGGCGTCACGGGCTGGATTCACGGATGGAAACGCAACGGTTGGAAAACCGCGTCGAAGAAGCCCGTCAAAAATGTCGAACTCTGGCAGCGTCTGGACGAGGCACAGCGCCGTCACACCGTGACATGGGAATGGGTCAAAGGGCATGCCGGGCATCCTGAAAATGAACGTGCTGATGAGCTGGCCCGAGCTGGAATGGCCCCCTTCAAACCCGGCAAAGCCAAAGCATGACCATCCTCACCCTTCTGGATTACGCCTCCGTTCTGGTCTTTGCCGCCTCTGGCGCGCTGGTGGCCAGTCGGGCGCAGCTTGATATTGTCGGGTTTGCCTTCGTGGCCTGTTTGACGGCCGTTGGCGGGGGCACGGTCAGGGATCTGCTTCTGGATCGGCATCCGGTGTTCTGGATCGGGGATTCCACCAATATCCTGCTGGCGGCCGCTGCTGCGGTGCTGGTATTTTTCACCGCCCATCTGGTGGAGAGCCGGTTGCGCTGGATTGTCTGGCTTGACAGTTTTGCGCTGGCAGTTGCGGTGTCTGCCGGCACTGGTGCGGCCATTCTGACAGGTCAGCCCCCCGTGATCGTGGTGCTGATGGGTATGGCAACGGGCACGTTGGGTGGGCTCATGCGGGATGTCGTTTGCAATGAGGTCCCGCTGGTTCTGAAGCAGGGGGAGCTTTATATTTCCTGTGCGATGGCGGGGGCGATCACCGCTGTCGTCAGCATCGCCTTTGGCCTGCCGAACCGCTGGGCACTGGTGGCCTGTGCAGTGGTCTGTTGGGTTCTGCGGGCAGGCTCAATCACGTTTGGCTGGCATCTGCCGGTCTATCGCTCACGCCCGCCGCGCAGTTGATCCCGTATCTCAGCCCCCTAGCGCCGCCAATGAAACGGCACAATGATCAGCGCGCCGATCGAGGCTGCGATGGCGTTCCACCCCGGCGCCCGAAATCCGATTCCGAACATAATCACTGCGAAATGGAACAGAAACGCGCCGCCCACACAGATGATGATGGAAGACAGATAACCGTTCTGGGTGAAGCCGGTTTTCTCCGCTAGGTAGCCGACAATGCCGGCGATCACTACGCTGCCGAAAAGAGCTAGAAACATCGCCCGTCCCCTTTAAAGGTCTGTGCCAGCAGCAATAGGGAAGCCGCGCAAAAAGATCTCTCGCTCCTGCGCACCCTTGCCCGCACGCTGCAACCTCAGCAGTTCAACCGCGCCCTCACCGCAGGCAATGCGCAGGCTGTCATCCAGAACCCTGCCCGCAACCCCGGCACCATCGACGACACGTGACGCCAGAAGCTTCACGCGCTGGCCGTCAATCTCGCACCAGGCACCGGGAAATGGGGACAGCCCACGGATCTGCTGATCAACCTCAACCGCTGGGCGTGTCCAATCCACACGGGCCTCCGCCTTGTCGATCTTGTGGGCGTAGGTCACGCCATCGTCCGGCTGCACCACTGGTGTTAGATTCGTCAATTGTGTCAGCGCCTGCACGATCAACTCAGCCCCCATTTCAGACAAGCAGTCGTGAAGCTGAGCAGTGGTTTCCTCTGCGCCGATATCTGTCGCCTCGCGCATCAGAACTGGCCCCGTATCCAACCCAGCCTCCATCTGCATGATACAGACCCCGGTCTGTGCATCCCCCGCCATGATCGCACGGTGGATCGGTGCCGCGCCGCGCCAGCGCGGCAAGAGGCTTGCGTGAATGTTAAGGCACCCTTGGCGCGGCGCGTCCAGAACAGCCTGCGGCAGGATCAAACCGTAGGCAACCACAACCGCCACATCGGCGTTCAGCGCTGCAAACTCGGCCTGCTGCTGCGCATCCTTCAGGCTGACCGGGTGGCGCACCTCAAACCCCAGCGCCTCCGCCCGGGCGTGAACCGGCGTGGGTCGGTCCTTCTTGCCGCGCCCCGCTGGGCGAGGTGGCTGACAATAAACGGCAGCAATATCATGCCCCGCCTCAACCAACGCATCGAGCACCGGGACAGAGAAATCAGGTGTCCCCATAAAAACAATACGCATCTGTCGCCCCTTCACTCTGAGTTTGCCCATCCGAAACAGGCTCTAACTTGGAGAAACCTCTATTGATTTTCAGCCGCTCAGCTTCTTTGCCTTGCGGATCAACATATCGCGCTTCACCTTCGACAGCTTGTCGAAATACATTTTGCCGTTCAGGTGGTCGATCTGGTGTTGCACGCTGGTGGCTTCAATCCCAACGAAATCCCGCTCAACCGTTGCACCGGTTTCATCCATGTAACGCACAGTCACCGCACGGGGGCGTTTGATCTTGGCCGAGACACCGGGCAGGTTCGGACTGGCTTCCTCATGCTCGCGCAGCGCGACCGACGCATGCAGAATTTCAGGATTGGCCAGACGGACTGCACGCCCCCGCTCGCTGGAACCATCAACCACCGCAAGCCGCTGCAAGACACCGATCTGGTTAGCGGCCAGCCCGACACCGGGCATCGCCTCCATTGTATCGATCATGTCCTGCCAGAGGGTCAGCGTTTCGTCAGTGATTTCGCTGACCTCCTCGGCGCGGCTGCGCAGATATTTGTCAGGCCAGGGCAGGCAGGGGCGCACGGTCATCGGGTTGTCTCCAGATAAGTTTCATAGGTGGCGACGGCAGCAGCACGCGCCGCAGGGGACACCTTGTCAAAGGTCACGCGCCCCTCAAGGTGATCATATTCATGTTGTACGCAGGCTGCGGCGAACCCCTCAAACCGGCGTTGATGACGAACCCCTTGCAAATCGCTCCAGGCCAGATCGACCCAGGCCGGGCGCGTAACCTCAAGACTGACACCTTTGATCGAAAGACAGCCCTCGGACATTGTGGCCGTCTCTGCCGAAAGCGCAACGATGTCAGGGTTGACGCAGACCAGAGGGTCACGCGTGCCTTCTTTCCAAGTGGTGTCCATCACGAAAAGCCGGATCAGCACACCAACCTGTGGCGCAGCCAACCCACGCCCCGGCGCGGCATACATTGTTTCCAGCATATCGAGGGCAAGCGTTTCAACGTCTCGCAGTGCGGCGACTGGGGCTGTCGGGGCGCTCAGCACCAGATCGGGCCAAGCCCTGATAGGGAGAACTGCCATTTCGTCACCTTTCCCGAAAACACGCACCCATGTTTTGACCCACGCTCAGCCTCATGACGGGCCGCCGCGCTGTCAGCCGCGGCCACGCTCACGTTTCAGTTTCTGCATCTTCCGGGTGATCATCTGCCGCTTCAGCGGTTTCAGGTAGTCGATGAACAGCTTGCCATTCAGATGATCGATCTCATGCTGGACACATGTGGCCCAGAGCCCGTCGAATGTCTCCCGCTGTGCATTGCCGTCCCGGTCCATCCATTCGACCTCAACCACCTTGGGGCGGGTCACCTCGGCATATTGGTCGGGAATCGACAGGCAGCCTTCCTCATAGACATTCGTCTCGTCCGAGGACGCCACAACTTCAGGATTGAACATCACTAACGGGCGCGCCGGGCCGTCCTCTTCCTTGACGCAATCGAGCACGATCAGCCGGTCCATCACCCCGATCTGCGGCGCAGCAAGCCCGATACCCGGCGCAGCATACATGGTTTCCAACATGTCATCGGCCAGCATACGCAACGCATCGGACATATCCGGCACGGCTGCACAAACCTTCTTGAGGCGGGGATCAGGGTGGATCAGGATCGGACGTTTCATGCCGCTGATTTAGGCCATTGACGCGCGCCCTGCAACGCCCCCCTTGCACGCGGCTGGATTGCCGTTAGCTTCGCCCGGGAACAACGGGAGTTCAGACATGAATTTTGACAAGATCATTGATCGCCGGAACACACATTGCATCAAGTGGGACATGATGGAGGATCTCTACAACGTGCCACGCGACGAGGGCCTGTCGATGTGGGTTGCGGATATGGATTTCGCAGTTCCCTCGGTGGTGACCGACAAAATGCGCGAGATGGCAGACCACGGGGTCTATGGATATGTGAATTGCGACAGCCCCTATAAATCCGCGATCTGCTGGTGGATGCAGAACCGCCACGGATGGTCGGTCGATCCGGAGGCGATTTTCACCACAACAGGGCTGGTCAATGGTGTCGGCATGTGTCTCGACACCTTCACCCAACAGGGTGATGAGATCGTATTGTTCACACCCGTCTATCACGCCTTTGCCAAGGTCATCCGCAACGCCGGGCGTGAAGTGGTTGAATGTGAACTCGCCGTCAATGACGGACGGTATGAGATGGACTTCACCACTTATGACGCGCAGATGACCGGCGCGGAGAAAATGGTCATCCTCTGCTCGCCGCATAATCCGGTTGGCCGAGTATGGACCGAGGAAGAGCTGCGCGGCGTTGCCGACTTCGCCAAGCGGCACGATCTGATCCTGCTGTCGGACGAAATCCATCACGATTTAGTCTTCGACGGCGCTACCCATATCCCGATGCAGAACGCAGCCCCGGACATCACCGATCGTCTGCTCATGCTGACCGCCCCGTCCAAAACGTTCAATTTTGCCGGCATGCACACCGGTCAGGTCATCATTCCGGACCCAGAGCTGCGGGCGAAATTTTCCCACCGGATGATGGCGTTGGCGCTATCGCCGAATTCCCCCGGCCAATGGGCTACGGCGGCGGCTTATTCTCCCGAAGGTGCCGCATGGGTGGATGAGCTGGTGCCCTATCTCGATGGCAATCGCCAGCTCTTTGATGCTGCGGTGAATGAGATCCCGGGCCTGCGCTCCACCAGGCTGGAGGCAACCTATCTCGCCTGGGTCGATTTCTCTGGCACCGGCATGAGCCGCGAGGAATTTACGGCGCGGGTAGAACAGGGCGCCAAGATTGCAGCCAATCACGGCCCGAGCTTTGGCACTGGCGGCGAAAATTTCCTGCGCTTCAACCTCGGCACGCAACGCGCACGGGTGGAGGAGGCCTGCGATCGACTGCGCAACGCCTTCTCCGACCTGCAATAGCAGCGTCGCGACCGACAACAGCCCGATTTCAAGCCAGACCAAAAAACACCGGGCAGAAACACAACGAAAAAAGGGGACCGCTTATTCTTGGTCCCCTTTCAAATTGGCTTTCTGGTTCATTTGGCATGTTGGGTCAGCGCCAAGATCTAACCATGCTTACAGCCGCATATCGTCCTGTGCGATCAGTGCAACAGGCGCATCAGGTGCGCGGTAAAAATCCAGTGGTGCCTGATCCGCCGCCAGCGTCGCACGCTTGAATTCATAGCGCATTTCACCCGCGTCTTCATCTGATGCCACGATCAGACATTGCGACAAATGACGGGTTCCATCGTAGAGGTCGACCAGCCCGCGCAGCTGCGGCGCATCTGCCGCCTCAACCGAAAATCCATCTTTCCACATGCGCAGCACGGGAAAGACATGATCATCCGTAGCCACGCGCAGGCGGCTCTTGTTTTTCATACCATCCAGCCGTGCAGCATCCAGCGCGTCCTGTACCGATTGGGGAACAAATGTCGTCATGGCAGTGACCTTTCGATCTGATACCACTCTGACATCAACCGCTGCGCGACTGGTTGCCAGAGCAGGCGGGCGTTTTGCCCTGTTCCTCACAAGTGTGAACGCGCAAAGGATAAAATCAAGTGAACTTTTTGAATCATTTCCACGCCTTGCCCACAGCACCACTTTAGATGCGCCAGAGCAAAACCAATGGCACCCCGGCACATCGCGTACCAGCCACCTGTGCGTAGACGCAGGGAAGCTGCGCGCCGACAGCCATGGGCGTAGGCGTCTGCGCCGCCTAGGTTACACAGCAGACAGCATGTATTCACAGCGCATAGGAGTATTCGATGGGCCTCTTGATTGATGGCGTCTGGCACGACCAATGGTACGATACCGCATCATCCGGTGGCGCGTTCAAACGCTCGCAAGCCCAGTTTCGCAACTGGGTCACCAAAGATGGACAGGCAGGGCCGTCTGGCAACGGTGGCTTTCCCGCCGAAAGCGGACGCTACCATCTCTATGTCTCGCTGGCCTGCCCCTGGGCTCATCGCACACTCATCTTCCGCCAGCTAAAAGCACTAACCGATCATATCACCGTATCCGTTGTGCACCCGGACATGCTGGACAAGGGCTGGAGCCTCGCCAAGGACGATCATGGCGCCACCGGGGACCACCTGTTCGGTTATGACCATGTGCATCAGATATACACCCGTGCCGACCCGCAATACTCTGGCCGGGTCACGGTTCCAATCCTTTGGGATAAAAAGGGAAATACCATCGTCTCAAACGAAAGTGCCGACATCATCCGTATGTTCAATAGCGCCTTTGACGAGATCACCGGCAACCATGAGGACTACTGGCCGGAGGAGCTGCGGGAGCCGATTGAAGCCGTGAACACCCGGGTATATTCGACCTTGAACAACGGTGTTTACAAATGCGGGTTTGCCACCAGACAGGAAGCGTATGATGCGGCGATCGACCCTTTGTTCGATACATTGGACTGGCTGGAAGACATCCTGTCAGAGCACCGATTCCTGCTGAGTGACAGGCTGACTGAGGCAGACTGGCGGTTGTTCACCACATTGGTCCGCTTCGATTCTGTCTACCACCTGCATTTCAAGTGTAACCGCAGACGCTTGATCGATTATCCGCATCTTTGGGCCTATACGCGCGCGCTTTATCAATGGCCGGGTGTTTCGGACACCGTTGGGATGGACCATATCGTGCGCCACTATCACTACAGTCATGATACCATCAATCCTCATCGGATCATCCCAACCAACCCGCGCATCGACTGGATGGCACCGCACGGTCGCGGTTAGAAATTGGGCCGCTCAGTAACCGGGAGCGGACAATCCGCCCTCGGTCAGGCATTCGTGGTACGCCATATGCACCGCAACAATTCGACAGGCCCGACGTGATTGTCCTCTAAAGACCTGCAAAAGCTGGTTTGACGGTGCTGGCTTGCCGTTCCCAGCGAGGGAATCGACGGGGCCGAAATATCAACCGGATCCAATACAATTTCGCCTTAGAAATACTGCGGACCTAGTAAGATGCCCAGATCCTCCATTTCAAAATACATCCATAAGATGATTCAGCAGCACGAGACTCCCCGATATTAGTGAGTTGTTGATCCCGAGACGCTATGGTTGCTTTCTCGCAATTGCTGTTCCATACGGCGGTATTGGGTCGGCATATTTTCTGGCCCTCGGTTCTGGTTCATTTGTTAAGGCCCAAGATGACAGGCATGCTGGATCTGACAGAGGTCCCCAAACGGGACCACGGCGGCAACCTCAGCGCCGCGATTTCTGAATATGGTGGTGTAGCCAGCGACTGGGTCGATATCTCGACCGGGATCAACCCTGTTCCCTATCCTATGCCTGATTTGACCGCAGCGGATTGGGGCGCCCTCCCCGATCAGGCGGCAATGACTGATTTGGTGACGGCCGCGCGTCACTTCTGGAACGTTCCGCAAGAGGCTGCCGTTTTGGCAGCCCCGGGTGCTTCAGCTCTGATTGCCGCCATTCCGGCCTTGGCTGATCCCCGGTGGGTTCAGATAACACCACCAACCTACAATGAGCACGCCGCAGCCTTCGCCGCGCGCGGGTGGCAGACTGTCACTGCGGGCCCGGCCGAAGCCTGCGTGCTGGTTCATCCGAACAATCCTGATGGCCGCCGCTGGAGTGCCGAAGATGTGCAGGCCCCGCTGGTCGTCATTGATGAGAGCTTCTGTGATGTCTGTCCCGCAGACAGCCTAATGCATTTGGCCGCTCGTCCCGGCGTCGTTATCCTCAAGAGTTTTGGCAAGTTCTGGGGCCTCGCTGGATTGCGGCTGGGGTTTGCTATTGGGGATCCCTGCTTGATCAGAAACCTCGCAGCCTGGCAAGGACCGTGGGCCGTCTCGGGGCCCGCCTTGCGCATCGGCGCCCAGGCCCTGCAAGATCCTGATTGGGCAGATACCACGCGAGCACGCTTGCAGCAGGACGCAAAACGTCTGGACGAGATGGTGACCAGAAAGGGAGCGAAACTGGTCGGCGGCACCGATCTGTTCCGCCTTTATGAAGTTGACGACGCCGCTGCCTGGCAGGTCCGGCTCGCCCGCGCTCAAATCTGGACCCGTATTTTCCCATACTCCAAAACCTATCTGCGACTTGGTCTGCCAACGGGTGAAGGCTGGGCACGACTTGAGGCCGCTCTGTGACCACTGCCGCCTTGTTGATACCGGCGCTGCTGCTCGATGCCATTTTCGGCGAACCGCGTTGGCTCTGGTCACGCCTGCCCCATCCTGCGGTATTGATGGGCCGCGCCGTGTCTCTCGTCGATCAGACGCTGAATACCGGGAAACAGCGGAAGGCGCGTGGCGTCCTGGCCATTGCGCTTCTGGTTGTGTCAGCGGGCTGGCTTGGCTGGCTGCTGACACTGTTCGGCCCTTTGGTTCAAATCCTGGTCGCCGCCATCTTGCTGGCACAGCGGTCGCTTTGCGACCATGTCGAGGCCGTTGCCGATGGTCTGCGCCTTGATCTGACAGAAGGCCGTGAAGCAGTTTCAATGATTGTCAGCCGTGATACCACCGGCATGACCACGCCGCAGATTGCGCGTTCTGCTATCGAAAGCGGGGCAGAGAATTTTTCGGACGGCGTGGTCGCCCCTGCGTTCTGGTTTCTAATTGGCGGCTTGCCGGGTTTGATGATCTACAAGATCACCAACACAGCGGACAGCATGATTGGCTATAAGACACCGCGCCACAAGAATTTCGGCTGGGCGTCGGCCCGGTTGGACGATGTGCTGAACCTGATCCCAGCACGCCTGTCCGCACTGATGATTGCCACCGTTGGCCTGGTATTGCGCAGCTGGTCTGACATTACACAGGATGCCCGCCGCCACCGCTCTCCGAACGCCGGCTGGCCCGAGGCCGCTATGGCGCGTGCGTTGCGGATCGCACTCGCCGGCCCGCGGTCTTATGATGGGAAACTGCAGGAGTTCGCCTGGGTCAACGCCAGCGGCTGCAAGAGCGCCAGCGCCCACAGCATCATGCGCAGCATACACCTTCTATGGGCCTCTTGGGCCTTCGGACTTGCGCTAACGGTTGCCATTGCCGTGCTGTTATAGCTAACAAGGGGCAACACCTCTCAAAAGGACACGCCACCTGTGTTGCGCCCTAGCATTCTCGCCCTTGTCTCATTTCTGCTCCCGCTTCAGGCCCATGCGCAATGTGGTGGCGGGTTTCGCAATTTCGTTCAGCTCATGAAGGAAGAGGCGCTGACGGGGGGCTATGACAGCGCCACGGTCAATCGTTTCTTTGAGAATGTGCGCCAAGATCCGGCAGTGTTAAAGGCTGACCGCGCGCAGGGCGTGTTCCAGAAACCCTTTATCGAGTTTTCGCGGCGGCTGATCTCCAAGAGTCGGCTGGACCGTGGCCAGGCGATGTCGCGCAAGTACGACGCCACATTCCGCAGGATAGAGACGACCTATGGCATTGATCGCAGCGTTTTGCTGGCGTTCTGGGCCTTTGAAACCGATTACGGCGCCGTGCAAGGAAATTTCAACACGTTGAATGCACTGGTGACCCTAGCGCATGATTGTCGTCGGCCCGAATTGTTCCGCCCCCAAGTCTTTGCCGCACTGGAGTTGTTCCGCCAGGACAACTTCGATCCACGCCGCACCACCGGTGCCTGGGCCGGTGAAATCGGCATGGTTCAAATGCTACCGGGCGACATTCTCGAAAACGGTGTTGATGCCGACGGGGACGGCCATGTCAGCCTCAAGACATCCGCCCCCGATGCATTGATGTCCGGTGCCAAGATGCTCTCTCATTTGGGATGGCGCCCAAATGAACCCTGGTTGCAGGAAGTGACAATCCCGGCCGATCTGGACCTGAGCCTCAGTGGTGTCCACCACAAGAAGACGGTCGCTGACTGGCAAGCATTGGGCATAAGCCCCCGCGATGGCCGACTGGCGGATCGCGGCACCAAGGCCGCGCTGATCCTGCCGCAGGGGCATAAGGGGCCTGCCTTCCTCGCCTACCCCAATTTCGATGTCTATTTCGAATGGAACCAGAGCTTCACCTATGTGCTGACTGCCGCTTATTTTGCGACCCGGCTGTCGGGCTCTGCGGCTTATAATGCAGGTACCCCCGACACCGGCCTTGCAGCGAAGCAAATGGAGCAATTGCAGCGCAAACTAAAGGCGCGCGGTCATGACGTGGGTGATGTCGATGGCATCCTGGGTGCCAAGACGCGCGTGGCGGTGCAAAAAGAACAAAAGCGCCTTGGCCTCCCCGCCGACGCTTGGCCAACACCGGCGCTGTTGTCCCGTCTCTGACCTGTTTTGGCAGATCGCCCCCGGGGCGCCGCGCCGCGTCTCAGGGGAGATGCGATAATCGTACCGGAAACCTTTGCCCGTCTGAGGTAATGACCACAGTACGATCCCGGTTGGTCACATATTGATCGCAACGGGACATGCCGTTGACGAAAGTCACACATACCCGACCATCTTGGGCAACACGGTAGTTTCCCCATGCAGTGCCACCGCCGTTTGCAGCTGAATAGGTGTAGGAATAGGCTCCGTCGTCCCCGAATAGTGCCTCACCATCATCATAAAAAACAAAGGACTGCCCCGGCAACGCCGCAAGCGCCTCTTCATCATAGAGCTGATCATCCACCCACATAGCGCCATCTTGCGCCAGTACGTCGCTTGGCACCGGAAACGATCCGATAAGCACAAAAAAAGCCAGCAGCATGAGATGTTTCATGCAGCCAGCTTAGCGGTATTTTCCCCGGCCCCGTCTCACATTTCAGTGACAGGGCAGATGTGATCACCAGTTGATGAATTCTTCGAATTCCTGAACGATCCGTGACCAGTAGCCGAGCAGCTCGGCAAAATCATCGGGGTTCATGCCGGTGTCCCCCAGATACACATCCAGTTCCACCCGAGCGGCCCCTTCGTCGGAAATATAGGCCCGACCAAACCGGTTTTCGGTGTTCCATTCATTGATCTTGACCACACGGACGCCACCATCTGTCTGGTAGCCGGAGAAGAACTGGATCGCATCACAGTTCTTATTGTTTTCGCAACCATAGAAGTAGATCGAAAAATCATTGCCGTAGTAGTCGACTTTCAGCTTCGGGTCTCCGACATCGTCGGTCGTGACCTCGAATTCAACACCTTCAGTTTCAAAGAAACGCGCAAGCGTGGTCGCATCCTTGGCCAGAATGTTTTCAGCATGCCCAAGGCCCGGCAGGACGAACAGGGCAGCGGCAGTCAGTAGAGAAAGAAATTTCATTGTAAATCCTGTCATTGGCCCGCCGAGGATAAAACCTGCACCGCGTTGGAACAAGGGGTCAGGCGACCAACGCCTCAGCTTTCTTGAGATCCACAGACACCAGTTGGCTGACGCCTTTTTCCTGCATGGTAACCCCGAACAGCCGATCCATCCGCGCCATCGTCACCGCGTGGTGCGTGATAATCAGAAAGCGCGTGTCGGTCTGGCGGCACATCTCGTCCAGCAAATCGCAGAAACGGGTGACATTGGCATCATCCAGCGGCGCATCCACCTCGTCCAGCACACAGATCGGGGCCGGGTTCGACAGAAACACCGCAAAGATCAGGGCCATTGCGGTCAATGTCTGTTCGCCCCCTGACAGCAGTGACAGCGTCGAGAGTTTCTTGCCCGGCGGCTGACACATGATCTCCAGCCCGGCATCCAACGGATCATCACTTTCGACCATGACAAGATTGGCCTCCCCGCCGCCGAAGAGATGAGTAAACAGCATGGTAAAGCTCGCATTCACCTCCTCAAACGCGGTCAGCAACCGTTCGCGGCCCTCGCGGTTGAGGCTGGCGATGCCCGACCGCAGCGTCTTGACGGCTTCTTCCAGATCAGCCTTCTCGCGCACCAATTGATCATGCTCATCCTGAACCGTACGCGCGTCTTCTTCTGCGCGCAGGTTGACCGCTCCCAGCGCGTCGCGCTGGCGCTTGTGACGGTTGACCTCTGCTTCCAGTTCCTCTGCGTTCGGCATGTCTTCAGGCGTCGCATCAAGGCTGGCCAACAGAGCGTCAGGCACTGTCTGTTGTTCTTCGCGAATACGCGCTTCGGCATGACCTACGGCTTCGCGGGCTGCGTCGCAACGCGCCTCAGACCGGGCCCGTGCTTCACGCGCTTCAGAGGCCAGTCGCGCGCATTCACGTTCGTTTTGAACGGCGTCGCGCAGAACAGTTTCAGCACCAATCAGCGCATCGGAGGCAACTGCCTTACGCGCTTCAGCTTCTTCAATGGCAAGGTTTAGTTCCTCGTGGGTCTCCGCAATTTCGGCAGGGACCTGATGTGCCTCTTGCAGCTCTTCCTCGGTCGTGGCACGGCGCTCTGTCAGCTCAGCGATCCGCCTGTCCGCACTCTCCAGCCGGTGACGCCACCCCGAGAGATCCTTGGTGACCTGCTGCCCACGCGCAGTGCGGGCCTCTCCTTCACGCCGCAGCTCATCCTGGGTCGACCGATGGGTCAGCATCGTGATCCGTGCAGCTTCCACCGCCTGTTTTATATCCTCGACCTTGGCACGCGCCTCAGCGAGATCCTCCAATCCTTCAACAGCGGCTTCCGCTTCCGTCAGATGTGCCTGCGCAGCGGCAGCATCCTCATCGTGCCGGGCAACCGCGATGCTGAGGGTTTCCAGCTTGCCTTCGGACAGATTGCGATGACTTTCAGCCCGGCTCAGCGCGCGCGCCGCATCCGCAACGCGTTGATCAGCAACCCGGCGCGCCTGACGCGCGGTCTGATCTGCGGTGGTAACCTCTGCCAGCTTGCGCATAAGAACTTCATGCGCAGCCTTAGCTCCATCTGCACGCGCGCCCACGTGCTCCATGTCCTGTTTCAGCACTTCAAGGCGGTTCATTTGCTCCAGCCGTAACGCAGCCGCGCTTGGCGCATCCTCAGCCCAGGCCCGGAACCCATCCCAGCGCCACAGATCCCCTTCAAGGGTGACCAGACGCTGCCCAGGCATCAGCCGCGAATGCAGGTCACGCGCGGCATCAGCATCGACGAGACCAACCTGAGAAATCCGACGATGCAGCGCATCGGGGCAACTGACATGCAGGGAGAGCGGTACCGCACCCGCTGGCAGCGGCGCATCGCCGTCATATGGCGGCAAGGTGACCCAACCGCTCGGGCCATCAACCTCCGCCAGAGGGGCGCGCAGGTCATCGGCAAGAGCAGCACCAAGCGCCTTCTCATATCCCGCTGCGACGCGCATCTCGTCCAGAACATGGCCACCCTCGGCGGTATCGCGTTCGACGAGCTTCGCAAGCGCTGTCACCTCTGCCCGCAGTGCACCCAATTCGCCCTCCGCTTCGGAGCGGCGCGCACGGGCCTCGGCCTCACGCGATTGGGTATCGTTGCGCGCTTCATCTGCCGCGGCGAGCGCCTCATCGGCGAGTTCAGCCGCGGCGCGCGCTTCCTCTTCAGCCTCAATCGCCGCCTCAAACGCTGCCTCTGCCTGGGCCAGCGTATCGCCAGCCTCAACCATCGCTTCGCGGGAAGCCCCCCCTTCCTCCTCGGCACGGAGCAAAGCACGGCGGCAATCTTCGACCTGACGCTGCGCTGATTGATGACGTGCCGCAAGCCGCGCGACATCTTCTGTCAGGCTCGTCAGATGTTCCTCGCGGGCCTGAAGCACCGATCCCGCTTCTCGCGAACGCTCTGCGGCCTCAGCCATGCGATCATCGTGACCGATAGCAGCCCGCGCCAACTCACGCTGTTCCCAGTCCAGCCGTTCAATCGTTTCGCCGGCATCTCGGTTCAGCCCGCTTTCGCGCTCAATGTCGCGGCCCAACTGTGCCACGCGGTTGGTCAGCGTTTCGATGGTCTGGCGCGCCTGCGCCTCCTGATCACTCAACGCGTCGCGCTGGACGAACAGTCGTTGCAGGACGGCGGCGGCAATTGCCTCTTCCTCGCGCAGGGGCGGCAGCGCACTCTCAGCCTCCAGCCGCTTGCCATCGGCAGCACGGGCCAACGCCTCTGCTTTGGCCGCCTGTGTCTCGCGGGTTCGAAGTATATCTTCAGCTTCCAGCCGCGTGTCATCCGCCTCCCGCCAGCGACGGTAGAGCAACATGCCCTCGGCCCGACGCAGCTGTTCACCGATATCGCGATACCGCTGTGCATGGCGTGCCTGACGGGCCAGCTGCGAGAGTTGTGCCGCGAGCTGTTCAATCACATCATCGACGCGCAACAGGTTCTGTTCGGTGTTCTTCAGCTTCAGCTCGGCCTCGTGCCGCCGCTGGTAAAGGCCAGAGATACCTGCCGCCTCTTCCAGAATACGCCGCCGTGCTTTCGGCTTGGCATTAATCAACTCGGCAATTTGCCCCTGCCGAACCAAAGCTGGAGAATGCGCACCAGTTGAGGCATCGGCAAACAGCATCTGTACATCGCGCGCGCGCACATCCTTACCGTTGGTTTTGTAGGCGCTGCCGACATCGCGGGTGATACGGCGCAGGATTTCAAGATTGTCGCTCTCGTTGAAGCCAGATGGGGCCAGCCGCTCACTATTGTCGATCTGCAGGCTGACCTCGGCAAAATTACGGGCTGGCCTGGAACTGGTGCCGGCAAAAATCACGTCCTCCATGCCGCCGCCACGCATCGCCTTTGGGCGATTTTCGCCCATCACCCAGCGCAGCGCCTCAAGAAGGTTGGATTTGCCACAGCCATTTGGGCCCACAACTCCTGTCAGGCCATCCGCGATCAGCAGATCCGTTGGGTCCACAAAGCTCTTGAAGCCGTTCAGTCTGAGTTTCGAGAAGCGCAAGCCGATATCCTGTGATTCATTGGGATGTAAGTGTCATGGGTTTGTTACACCACTGTCAATGTGGCTGCCCCCCAAATCCGCCAGGTCAGCGTCATATCGCCACCATATATTGTGGATAACTCTTCATTTCGCGGCTTCGCCGCTCCCGCAGTTCAACCGCCCGACGAGGACAGCTTGATCGCCCAAGACATCGCGCACCGGACAACCGCTTGCCAATTCCATAGCGCGCTGCGCGCGTTTCCTGATTGGGCCGAGGCGCGGCGCATATTGCGAATTGACACGCACCGCCTCTGCGAGCGATCCGCGCAGGCGCACCTCAAATACGCTGCTCTCCACCGTGATCCGTTGCACAGCCTGCCCACGGAAATGCGGGCTTGCCGTATCGCAGGCCACAGGCAGAACAGCAAGAAGGAACATAAAAATAGAGCGGGATTGCACCGCTCGCCTGATCAGATCACACATCTGTATCCCTGTGCCGATTAAGACTGGATCTTCGCTTGTATCTTCGGACTAGCACGGAAAAGGCGTTCTGTCTGTTGAATGAACGCGCAGCCCCTTGCGATGGCTTTGGCCTCGTGGTCATATGTTTTGACCAATCGTGTCCGAAAAAGACAAACAGTATGCCCTTTCAAAAAGTACAGCCCGAAAAACTCTCCGCGTCTGTGGTGCGCCAGATTGAGCAATTCATCCTGCGCGGCATCCTCACACCTGGCGAACGGCTCCCTGCCGAGCGGGAGTTGGCGGAGCGTCTGGGCGTTTCACGACCCTCCTTGCGGGATGCGCTGGCCGAATTGCAGGACCGCGGCCTGCTGGTCTCGCGGGCTGGCGCAGGAGTGTTTGTCGCCGATGTGCTTGGCTCCGCGTTTTCACCGGCCTTGGTGCAGTTGTTTGCAAGCCATGATGAGGCGGTTTTCGACTACCTCAGCTTTCGCAGAGATATGGAAGGGCTAGCCGCCGAGCGCGCTGCCAAATACGGATCCGACTATGATCTCGAAGTGATCCAGACGATTTTCGAGAAGATGGAGCAGGCCGGTGATCCTGCCACGTCAGAAGAGGCCGCAGCGCTGGATGCCCAGTTCCATTCTGCAATCATGGATGCGAGCCACAATGTGGTCATGCTGCATATGATGCGCTCCATGTTCGAGCTGTTGCGCGAAGGTGTTTTTTATAATCGTCGCGTCATGTTTCAGCAGCACACCACACGCGACGCCCTGTTGGCCCAGCACAGCGCGATCAACGCCGCGCTGCAGGCCCGCGACCCGTCGGCAGCGCGTGCCGCTGTTGAAACCCATCTAGACTATGTGAAGCAGGCCCTCACCGACCATCAGCGCGCCCTGCGCAATGCTGAAGTGGCCAAGCAACGTCTGCAGCATGAAACCGGCAAGACCTGAGCACCCATCCGCTAGCTTAGATGGCCTGTGATCTCATCACGATTTGGGCAATGACGCCATCCACTCGGCGACAACAGCCTCGGGATATCCTCGGTGAAAATGAGACTTCCAGGGGTAGGCCGCCCGGTCAGTGCCATCTTTCAGGCGGACCCGATTGGCATCTCCCCGGTCAACAGCCGGATTACCAACCGCAATTCGATGGTCTGCGACGTCTTTGGTGACGGCGCTGCATGCCCCGACCAGCGCCCCTTCGCCTACAGTGACCCCCGGCAGAACCGTGGTCATTGTGGCAATCACAGCAAATGATTTGATCCGCGCGCCCAGCAATACCTCGCTTGGCGGATGCGGGTCATTGGTCAGCACCACATAGGGAAAAATCCAAACGTAGTCTTCCACGACACTCTTTTGCCCAATGTGTACATTGCTGTGCAACCGCACGAAGTCGCCAACAGTGCAATGACCCTGGATATCGCTCAATGTGCCGATCTGAAAACCGCGCCCAGCCTGCGTGAGTTCACGCACTGTGACCCGATGCCCGGTCACCAGACCATCGCCGAAGCTTGAGCTTTCGTAGAAAACGCTATGGGATCGGATTGTCGCCCTCTCCCCGATGCGCAGCGCAGAGCCATCCCCCAGACGGGTTGCGACGCCCAGCTCACAATTGCTGCCGACGCTTGTTCCCTCGCCAATCTCAACATTGCCATGAATGATCGAGAAAGGGCCGATTTCTACGCTCGGGTGGATCTTGGCCTTGGGGCTGACAATGGCCGTGGGATGGGCGCGCATCTGTGACTCCTCTGGTAACCGAAAGCCCACCAACAGGCCGGGACTTGCGCCCCTTCTATCGCTCTGCCCGCGCCCATTCCACTATTTAGGTAACTAAGAACCCGCGTAGACATCGCATACAACGCGTTTGACACAAAAAACCCGGCCACTTGGGCCGGGTTTTTTTTAAACGCGTCGATGCAAGAGCGACTTAGTGCAGCTTGGCGTCCACGTCAGCGATAGCAGCGTCAATCAGCTTGTTGGCTTCGGTCGCTGTCATCTGTTTCGAGATCACCGCGTCCGCCGCTGCAATTGCAACGGTGATCGCCTGATCGCGTACTTCTTTCACTGCGGAGTCCTGCGCCGCTGTGATCTGTTCCTCGGCAGCGGTCATGCGACGCGCAATCGAGATTTCCAGATCGGCCTTGGCTTGGTCAGCTGCTTTCGCAGCATCTTCACGCGCCGAAGCAACGATCCGATCGGCCTGCGCCTGAACTTCCTGCTGCTTGCGTTCGTAAGATGCCAGAATGGTCTGAGCTTCTTCACGCAGGGCACGGGCCTCTTCGAGGTCCTTTTTGATGCCTTCCGCACGGGCGTCCAGCTGGCCACCCAGCAGACCCGGTACTTTCGCATAAAGCAGGATGCCGACGAACAGCAGGAATGCGAGCGTCACGACAAAGTCAGTGTTGCTCATCGACAGGAATGGGCCGGACGCCGCAAATGCGGGGCTGGTGGCACCAAAGGTCAGAGCAAGAGCCAGTACAGAGCGCATGTTCTTATCCTTTCATCCGGTCGGCAACCGCAGCTGCGACGGCTTTTTCGTCTGCCTTGCCGCCGAAGGTGGCGACGATCTCAGCGGCGGTATCAACAGCGACGGCTTCGACACTGGCGATGGCACCGGCCTTGATCTCGGCGATGACGGCTTCTGATTCCGCTGCCTTGGCCGCAATCTGTGCGTCTGCCTTGGCAATGGCCTCATCCAGATCTGCCTGAATTTCCGCACGGGTTTCAGCAGCGATGCGCTGAGCCTCTGCACGGGCATCTGCCAGAGCCTGATTATAAGCGGTTTCGGCCTCAACGGCTTTGGCCTTCAGGTCTTCAGCCGCGGCGAGGTCGTTGGTAATGGTTCCCTGACGCTCGGCCAACACTGCCGCAATGCGGGGCAGCGCGATGCGCGACAGGATGAAATAGATCACGACGAGCGTGACCACGAGCCAGAAGATCTGGTTCGCATAGGTCGAAAAGTCCAGCTGCGGCATGCCGCCCGAACCGTGGGCGGCCTCTGCGGCACCGTGACCTGCGTCCTGCGTCTGAGTTGCCATGTCGTCCTCCTAGGGAACTTGCCGTTACACCGGGCGGCGCGGTCATCCACACCGCCCGGCCGTAAGGAAAATGGTTCCGAAGGGTCTTAGACAGCGAACATCAGCAGCAGAGCGACCAGGAACGAGAAGATGCCCAGAGCTTCTGCAAATGCGATGCCGATGAAGAGGGTTGCGGTCTGGGAAGCAGCCGCGGAGGGGTTGCGCAGAGCGCCTGCCAGGAAGTTAGCAGCAACGTTGCCAACACCCAGTGCAGCAATACCAGTACCCATGCCAGCCAGGCCAGCGCCGATGTGTGCGAGTTCGCCTTCCATTGTGTATCTCCTTACGATTGGAAGTTGAGGATCTTGTTGTTCGGACCTGACCGCGTCTTAGTGCGACGGGTGCAGCGCGTCCTTCAGGTACACGCAGGTCAGAATGGTGAACACGTATGCCTGAATGAAGGCCACGAGAACTTCGAGTGCGTAGACCGCGGTGATGGCAAAAATCGGCAGGAAGCTGAACAGGCCCAGTGCGCCTGCAAAACCTGCGAAAACCTTCAGAACCGCGTGGCCCGCCATCACGTTACCTGCAAGACGAATGCAGTGACTGACAGGACGCACAAAATAGGAAATCAGTTCGATGATCGCCAGCACCGGGCGCAGCGCCAGCGGCGCGGAGCCAACCCAGAACAGACCCAGGAACTTGGTACCGTGCAGCACGAAACCAGTCACGGTCACGGTCACGAACACCAGCATTGCCAGAACCGCCGTCACAGCGAAATGCGAGGTGGTGGTGAAGCTGCCTGGAATCAGGCCCAGCATGTTCGCCGTCAAGATGAACATGAACAGGGTCATGATGTAGGGGAAGAACTTCAGACCGTCTTTACCGGTGACGTCTTCGACCATCTTGTAGATGAAACCGTAGGCAAGCTCAGCAACTGACTGGATGCGCGACGGGACGATCGCACGTTTTGCAGACCCCAGAACCATCAGCGCGAAGATCGCCACTATCGCCAACCCCATCCACAGGGTCACGTTGGTCGGGGTGTAGAAGTTCAGCTCAGCTGCGCCACCCAGCGGTTTGACCAGAAACTGGTCAGTCGGGTGAATCTGAAGGCCCGGAATAGCAGGGGCAAAGAACAGCCCAGACGCAAGTACCAGCAGAAAAGCTGCACCAAAGATTAGTTTGCCCATTGTCCCGTTTCTCCTGTCACCGGGGGATCAGTCCCGGTCTTGCGCATCTTGTTCGGCCATTTCGGCCAGTTTCTTTTCCTGGATCTCTTGCGCGCTGCGGAGCATTGTCTTCACCCCGGCCGCCAGACCCAGCATCGTGAACAGCACCAGAAAGATCGGTATGGTCCCAAGCAGAAGGTCCAACCCGTATCCGATACCAAAGCCGATCATCAGACCGGCCACCAACTCAATCACCATCCGCCAAGCCTGATTGGCTGTCGAATAATGTTCATCCACGCGCGGCTTGGGCTCTTGGGCCTTACGCGCCTCTACCAACTTGGCCTCTAGCTGCGCCAAGCGCTGCTTGTCTGGCTCTTGTGACACGGTCGCCATCCTCACGTGAATTCTGATGTGGTGCTAAGGAGTCCAAGCCTCAGAGTCAACAACCCTGAAAGCACTGCGGAGTTTATGATAAGGTATTGTAATTATTATATTTAAATAGAATACCATCGCATGACCTCCTGAGCACCTTCGACGCAGGAGGCCATTTTGTGGTCAAAACTCATATTCAACCAAAAGGTTGATTTTATCAAAGGGCCGACCGACGTCGTATTTTACGCA
Source organism: Phaeobacter sp. HS011 (assembly GCF_018101215.1). Taxonomy (NCBI): domain Bacteria; kingdom Pseudomonadati; phylum Pseudomonadota; class Alphaproteobacteria; order Rhodobacterales; family Roseobacteraceae; genus Phaeobacter; species Phaeobacter sp. HS011. The sequence goes on from NZ_JAGEUF010000005.1 coordinate 364,208, forward strand.
GCAGACGACCATCAATCAGCACCAGCCCGATCAGGATCAGGCCCATGCCTGTCAGATGCTCCAGTTTGAGCGGCTCCTGCAAGACCCACGCCCCCATCGCCAAGGCGGAAACCGGGGCGATCAGCGTTGGCAAAGTGATATTCGTCGGCCCAACCCGAGGCAGAACCCAATAGAACAGGATGAAAGCTGCTGACGTCAGGATGAAACCGATGATGAACAACGCGCCCCAGGTCTCCAATCGGGTGATCACCGGCAAACCTTCAGCCCAAATCGCCAGCGGCGTGATGGCCGCAGTGGCCCCGGTCAAGGCAACGGCGACAAGCACCACCGGGTCGATATCCCGGAACTGGCGGGCGATATTGACCGAAAATCCATAGCACAGTGGCGCGCAAAGCGTAACGAGCACGGCCCAGACCTCAGACTGGCGCCCGCCCTGTAGCAACGGCCACGACAAGACCAGGATCCCAAAAAAGCCAAAAACCACACCGAACGATTTCTGCAAGGTCGCCCGCTCTCCACCCGGCCAGAAATGCGCCACCATAACGGCAAGCGCAGGAGTAAACGCATTTAGGATTCCGGCCACGCCACTGGCAATATGCTGTTGTCCCAGCGCGTAGAAGGCAAAGGGCGCCGCATAGCTCAATACACCAAAGCCAAAAAGCGCCAGCCAACGCCGTGGTTGGTCCGGCACCTGCTTACGTGCCGCCACGACATAGATCCAACATCCCAACGCACCGAAGCCTACCCGCCCCATGGACACCGACAGGGGGCCCAGTTCGCGCAGCAATACAGCATTGAACATGAAGGACATGCCCCAGCCGATCCCCAGTACAAAGATCGCTGCCCAGTATTTCAGTGCCATGACTATGTCTCTTTCGCGCTCTGCCGTCGTTGCCGGTGGTATGCGGCTAGTGGCTTGGGATTGTCGACCCGCATCTTGCGGTTTAGGTGTGTCGGCATGAGCGATCCTCTTGATACCGTATTTGCCGCCCTTGCGGACCCAACCCGGCGTAGCATTCTGACGATGCTGCTGGAGGATGACATGGCCGTCACGGATGTCGCTGAACCCTTTGAAATGTCACTTGCGGCGATCTCCAAGCATCTGATGATCCTGACACGAGCAGGTCTCATTGCGCAGGAAAAACGTGGCCGCGTGAAATGGTGCAAATTGCAGCCAGACGCCATGCGGTCGGCCTCTGTCTGGATGCAGGGTTTTGGTCAGTACGAGCCGGTCAATCTGGACGCATTTGAGCGTTTCCTTGAGATCGAGCTCGACAGTCCGACAGCAGATCCCTCCTCCGAGTGAGGCGGGTTAGCCAGACTGGGTCTCCGGCACGATGCTGCGCCCCTCCCGCAACAACAGCCAAAGCGCCCAAATGGTGCAAACCACGCCCAGCGCTACGATGCCACTAGGTGCCGGGCGGCCCAGCGCAATTTCCCACAAGATGACCCAGCTTGGCGTGAGGTAGGTATAAGCCATGACCTTGGCCGAGGGCAGATGAAGCGTTGCATATTGCAGCAGAACAAAAGTCGCCGCACTGGCGATCAGCGCGACATAGAACAGGACCACCCAGACAAGCGGTGATAATTCGGTCCAACGCGTGGCGCGAATGTCGCCCCAGCCGACCACCAACAGGATCATCGCGCCCGCTACCAGCATCCCAAAGGTAAACACCACCGCAGGTTCCCCCCGGTTCAGCAAGCGCACCATCGGCGTATAGGCGGCGTGGGCCACACATCCCCAAAAATATATCATCTCTCCACGGCCAATCTCAAAGGCCCAGATGGCCGTCGGGTCACCGCGAAAGATCACCCAGATCGCCCCCATAGCACCAATCGCCAACGCCAGAGCCATCCGCCAGGTTGTGACCTGGCGCAGTAGGATCCAGCCGAAAACCCCACTCAAAACCGGTGTCAGTGTGAATACTGCAGCCGCACTCACTGGGGCGGCAGTTTGCAACCCGTAAAACATCAGCACAAAATAGATGGCAAACAGGCCACCCAGCACGAGGAAACGCCAAGGCGCCACAAAATCTATGCGGCGCAGGCCATGGGTGAGCTGTGCCGCAATGCCGATCACCACCGCAGCAATCACAAACCGAATGGCATTGAGGGCCATGGGAGTGATGTCATTGGCCACCATCGCGCCAAGCGAAAACGATCCGGCCACCAGGGCTGAGAACACCAGCATTGCAAGATGACCGCGATAGCTCGGTGTCATGCGGTCCAGGCCTTGGCTTCTGCTTTGAGGAAACTGAGAAAGCTCTGCACCTTGGTCGTGCGGTGCAGATCAACATGGGTGACAAGCCACAACTCCCCTGCCCACTCCGGAAGCGGCTCCATTATCTGGGTAAGCCCGGGATGCCGCGCCGCCTCCCAGCGGGTCAGGAAACCAATCCCCGCTCCGGCCAGCAGAGCCTCCTGCATAGAGACCGCGTTCACACAGCGAAACGACAACGCACTCTCGGGCGCATGGGCACGCAGCCAGCGGGAATAGGGCGCCCGGCTATCTATGTCGTCATTACAGATGAACCGGTGGTTGGCCATATCGTCCAGCCCCTTCAGAGGACCGAACCGTTCAAGATATGAGGCACTGGCGTAAAGCCCGTGCTGTTGCCGCATAAAGGGCTGAACCACATTGTCTGGCTGTTCCGGCGGAGATCCGGCACGGATCGCGACATGTGCCTCCCCGTATTCCAGTCGAAACAGGCGGCTACCGGTCAGGAAACGGATCACCAACTCGGGGTGCCGACGCTGAAATTCAGTGAGCGCAGGCACCAGCAGTGTCGACATCGAGGATAACGAGGTCACGACCAATTCGCCGGATACCGCATCTCCATGCCCCTTCAGCCGGCCAACCAGCTGGCCGAACTGATCATCCGTGGCCTGCGCGACCCGTAGCAGATCCTGACCGGCCTCTGTCGGGGTGTAGCCACGAGCGTGGCGCTGGAACAGCTTGACACCAAGACGCGCCTCAATGGCATCGACGTGACGAATGACTGTCGCGTGGTGGACGCCCAACACCTCGGCGGCGCCGCTCACGGTTCCCATCCGGGCCACCTGATAGGCGGTACGTACCTCGTCCCAGTTGTCCATGATCACCTCTTATCTGCGTCTCACTTACTGCAACCATGCACATTCCACGGACCCTAGCCAGAGAAAGGTTCAAAATTGCGCAGTGATCACGGGATGGCCTGCCACTTCAGACCCAGATGATCGTCACGCTCAATCGGCTCATCACATCCAGAAATGCCTGTCGCGTCAGGGCAACGGTGCGATCATTCACCAAAGGATGCATGTAGATCACATCCGCCTGCTGCGCAGCCTTGTCCATATAGAAGTGAACATCCTGGTTGACCCCGTTGACCATTGCCAAAGGCGTGACAGCGCCAGGGCGCACACCAAGGGTTTCTAGTAGGCGCTCCGCTGATCCAAATGACAGATTCCCCAGTCCCAGTTCAGCAGCTAGCGCTTTCAAATCCACATCGCGGTCCTGCTCCAGGCTGACCAGATGATTGCGTTTTTTCTTGTCCCGCAAGTAGAGGGTCTTGAGCCGCAGCGCGCGCTCCCCTGCCTGCATGAAGCCCGCCTCGACCGTCTTGGCATCCGCAACGGTGCGCAATGGCGCGTGGCTGTGCAACCGATAGCTGATGCCCCACGCATCCAGCTGCGCTAAAAGTTTGTCGGAAGAAACAGGCAAGCTGTCCTGAAACTGGGATGATGCGTCCATTGCGGCCTCATTGATCTGAACATCTGATATTGTCTGCAGATCAATGAGAAACGCGAGGGCATACAAGAGGGAACATCAACTTCCGTCTGCTTTCTTATTGGTATTTCGTCAGCGCCCTCCACCTGCCGCAGACGATGTGCGGCGTGCCTCTTCGTAGTGATCGAACCCGCTCGAGAACCAGGCCGTACCGCGGGTTGCGCTGGCAAGACTACTACAAAGCTGATCCTGAACCGCCACCGGCAGCAGGGTTTCAAACACATCCCAGCCTGCGGCCTCGGGGTGGGCTGCAAAACCAAGGATCTGACCCTGCATCCCGCTGACCACAGGGACTAGCCCACCGGTAAAGACTGAAGGAACGTGGATCTCCACCCGCATGATAGGTTGCAGCACCACCGACCCCGCCTCTGCCAGAGCCTCACGAACCGCAGATTTGCCCGCCGTACGAAACGCGTAGTCCGAACTGTCAACGGAGTGGTGCTTGCCATCCATCAGAGTGACCTGCACATCGACAACGGGATGACCATTAGCACCCGTCTTCAACGCCTCACGCGCGCCCGCCTCTACTGACGGAATATAGCCCCTGGGCACCGCACCGCCTTTGACCTCATCGGTAAAGTGGAAACCGGACCCGCGCGTGGCCGGCGCGATGCTCAGCACCACGTCGGCAAACTGACCTGCTCCGCCAGATTGTTTGCGGTGGCGGTGATGGATTGTGACCGGGCGCGTGATCGTCTCCCGTAGGGCGGGCGGCACGGGTTCATCTCCTACGTCGATACCGAATGACTCATTCAGCAGCGTCAGGATGCGGCGCAGATGCAGCGGCCCCTGTAGGTGCAGCAGCGCGTGCCCGCTGATCTCATCCTGTTCGATCTGCATCCCTGTATCAATCTCAGCAATTCGCTCCAACGCCGTAGTCAGCCGGACATCATCACGATCATGCACGGGCGTGACAATCCGCTGGTAACTCGACGGGCGCGGCTGGGCCCACTGCGGCAATTGCGCGGCACGGTTTTCCAGATAGGCGTACCCGAGGCTCAGATGATCCGATTTCACCACCTGCGCAATATCGCCCGGCGCCAGGTCACCCGAACAGGCTTGGGATGAATTGCGCCCATTGCCGGCAGCCCGCCCGGTTGCGGGCGCACCTGCGCCGGTTTTCTCAACCGCGCTTTGCCCTCTCAACTGTGTCATCGCCCCAAGATTACCGCCACCAATCTGTGCCCCGGCTCCCACTGGTTGGCTTAACGCGCGGACGACGACCGTCTTGCCGAGATGTTTAACAAGATCTCCGATACAGCCCACTGCCAGAGGCTGCCCATCCGCTGCCAACCGCTGCGCCGCGACTTCGACCGCTGGGGCCTCATGGCGCAGAGATTTCATCAGACGAAGGATCCCGTTGCGATGAAGCGCAGACCCTAAGAGCGCCGGAATTAGATCGTTATGCTGCAAGACACGGGTGGCCACGTCGTAGACAGCTTCTGTCAACGGCTTACGGTCTTCGATCAATTGCTCCAGCAGATCGTCATCATAGTCGGCCAGCGCTTCCAGCATTTCTCCCCGTGCCTGACGTTCGCGCGCATGGATGCTATCCGGGAAAGCCACCAGGGCTGAGGGCTGCCCCTCTTGATATTTCCACGCCCGTTCTGAGATCAGATCCACCGCCCCGATCACCTCCCCCCCTGCACGCATCGGTATCTGGCGCAGGACGATGTTGTGCCGACAATAGGTTTGCAGCGCGGCGACGATATCGGCCACCCTCCCGGCGGCCTGATCCATACGGTTGATAAAAAGAAAGGCGGGAATGCCCGCCTCTTCGACCATCCTGAGATAAGGCGCAGCCAAAACCCCGGCGGCTGGGTCCGCCGATACGCAAACAACCGCCGCATCACTGGCAGCCAACGCTGGCCCCGCAGTCACCAAATTCTCAACCCCACCAGCAATATCAATCACGCCCCAGGATTCATCCATGAATTGAAACGCTCTCAACTCAGCAACACCTGTAGCCTGCTGTGGCTTCTGCTCTGGCTCCTGAAGTGTTGCTAAGGCTTTTGCCAGCTCGGTCTTTCCGGAATGAGAGGGGCCAATAACTGTAAAAACACGCATCTGTCCTGATCCTTCTGTGGCTGCAAAGCCGCCCGATGAAGGAATACGACAGGAACGCCGCACCAGATGCCTTGAGAATAGCTGCCTCTGAAATGGGGCTTGGGCTGACCCACGTTTTTTGTTCGTGTCTGAGATCGACCGAAGGGCCATCGATAGGCGCGGTTCATACGCCTGCAATGCGGTTGCCCTTCATGAGTATCGACCCGCCCCGCCTCCTGATACTCCCTCACCGGAGTACCTTGCGTCAACCGTTGCACTCAGCGCATGGCAGCGCACCATCCATTCCTGACAAAGCGCTTCGGGTTGACTCATTGCAGGCGAACGCGTAACGGATGGCCCAAATCCGGGAGCCGCTATAGTCTTCCGGTCCCTGCCATTGCCGGGGATCGCCCTCCACCAGCGTGTTACGCCCGTGGGGGTGATTGCGCATGGATCATATGCTCCCTACATGTGGGGCGCCCACGTTGAAACCGGCATAGGAGGCCGAAGGCATGTTTGAAAATTTATCCGAACGCCTATCCGGTGTCTTTGACCGGCTAACCAAACAGGGCGCACTCTCTGAGGAGGACGTCAAAACCGCCCTGCGCGAAGTTCGCGTCGCCCTGCTGGAGGCAGATGTTTCGCTACCGGTTGCCCGCGATTTCGTGAAGCGTGTGCAGGAACAGGCTACGGGCCAGGCGGTGACAAAATCGGTCACGCCGGGCCAACAGGTTGTCAAAATCGTCCATGACGCCCTGGTGGACGTGCTGCGCGGTGCGGAGGATCCAGGCCAACTGAAAGTTGACAACCCGCCGGCACCGATCCTGATGGTTGGTCTGCAAGGCTCAGGTAAGACCACAACCACTGGTAAGCTCGCCAAGCGTCTGAAAGATAAAGAAGGTAAGCGCGTCCTGATGGCGTCGCTCGATGTGTATCGCCCTGCTGCGATGGACCAGCTTGCTGTACTGGGCACCCAGATCGGCGTCGACACGCTGCCAATCGTGCCGGGACAGAAACCGGTCGACATTGCCAAACGTGCCAAGCAGCAAGCCGCGTTGGGTGGCTACGATGTCTACATGCTCGATACTGCCGGCCGCCTGCAGATTGACGAAGTGCTCATGCAGGAGGTGGAGGACGTCCGCGATGTCGTCTCCCCCCGTGAAACCCTGCTGGTTGTTGACGGGTTGACCGGTCAGGTCGCCGTCGAGGTGGCCGAGGAATTCGATGCCAAGATCGGCATCTCCGGCGTCGTTCTGACCCGGATGGATGGCGACGGCCGCGGTGGTGCGGCGCTGTCGATGCGCGCGGTCACCGGTAAACCCATCCGCTTTGTCGGTCTGGGCGAGAAGATGGATGCCATCGAGACCTTCGAGCCTGACCGAATCGCAGGCCGGATTCTCGGCATGGGCGATATCGTTGCTCTGGTTGAAAAAGCCCAGGAAACCATCGAGGCCGAACAGGCCGAACGCATGATGAAGCGCATGATGAAGGGTCATTTCAATATGAATGACCTGAAGATGCAGCTTGAGCAGATGATCCAGATGGGCGGCATGCAAGGCATGATGCAGATGATGCCCGGCATGGCCAAAATGGCAAAACAAGTCGAAGAATCCGGTTTCGATGACAAGGTGCTGCGCCAGCAGATCGCCATGATCCAATCCATGACCAAGAAAGAACGCGCCAATCCTGCCCTGCTCCAGGCGTCTCGCAAGAAACGGATCGCAGCGGGTTCCGGCATGCAGGTCTCCGACCTCAACAAGTTGATGAAAATGCACCGTCAAATGGCCGACGTCATGAAAAAGATGGGCAAGATGGGTAAAGGCAAGATGTTGAAACAGGCCATGTCTGGCATGTTCGGCAAAGGCGGTGGCATGCCCGACATGGCTGGAATGGATCCGAGCCAGATGGATCCAAAGGCACTGGAAGCAGCGGCCAAAGCCATGGGCGGCGGCAAGGGCCTAGCCGGTGGCCTGCCGGGTCTGGGCGGCATGGGCGGCCTCCCCGGTGGCCTGAGCGGCTTTGGAAAGAAGAAGTAAGGTGACTATTGCGCCCACCATATCCACTGCGCGCCTCACGCTGCGCCACCACGTGATGTCGGACTTCGCGCCGCTTCACGATGTGCTGGGCAGTGAACGCGCACGCTATATGGGTGGGCCGTTTTCGCTCAAGGACAGCTGGCAGACGATTGCCGCGGAAGTGGGCAGCTGGTCCCTTCTGGGTTTCGGCAGCTGGGCAATCGAACGCAGCGAGGATGGCGCATTTGTTGGCCAAGTTGGAATCAACAAACCAGCCCATTACCCCGAAGCGGAGATCGGCTGGACACTTTGCAACGGCTTCGAGGGCAACGGTTACGTCACTGAAGCAGCATCTGCAGCGTTGGAATGGGCGTGGTCCCAAATGGGCGCGACCACCCTTGTCAGCTACATCACGCCCGGAAACGATAAATCGGTCTCAGTGGCTGAGCGGCTAGGGGCCACCCAGGATCCTGAGGCACCTTTGCCCGAAGGCGAAACGTCTGCAGATACGCTCGTCTACCGCCATAACGCACCTGATGCGGACGGCGGGATGGAGGCCTACGCATGATGGATCTCTCCCTTGTCTGTCACCCAGGCCGCCGTACCGGTGCCGCTGTGGCGACTATGCCACGCTTGGACGGTGCTTTAACCCATTATTTTCCGGCATCTGGCATGGTCGGGCTGTCTTTGATGCATAAACAGATCGCTGCGGCCTGTGCGGCAGGGGTTGATACGGATGTGGTAATGTCAGACACGGGTTATCGTTTCCCTAGCCTCATGACGCAGAGGCTTACACTGGTGTCCCCTGCGGAGGCCGGTTTCGACGCGCATGATGCCTTTTTGCGCATTGGCGCGCCGCGCTTTATTGATGCAGCGGACGATCCAGATGCGCTCTGGTGGTCGATTGCCACCATCATCGGTCATTGGCACCTGCGCGGCTATGGGTTGTTCGCCCTGGTCGAGCGCAGCACCGGGCGCCCGGTCGGCATGATCGGCCCATGGTTCCCGAAAGGCTGGCCAGAACCGGAACTCTCCTGGCACCTGACAGAGGATGCCCGTGGCAAAGGCTACGCAAGCGAGGCCGCAGAGGCCGTTCTTGACTGGCTCTTCCGAGAAAAGAACTGGAGCAATATCGCCTCCTTCATTCCGGAGGATAACACCGCATCCATCGCTCTGGCGCAGCGCATTGGCGCCCGCCCGGAGCAATTGGTATCTTTCCGTCTGGCCCCGGCCAACAACATGCGAACCTGGCGGCATCAGCCTCGCCAGCGCCTCTTGGGCGAGCCAGTGATAACGGGGCGTCTCCAATGACCTCTTGTCGTTATCTCAGCAGCGTAGGGTGTGCCTGATGCCCTCGTCCATCCCTGTGATCGAAACCAAGCGCCTGGTCCTGCGGGGCCCCGAAGCCGTGGATTACCCCGACTTCAAAGCGACGTTCAGCTCTTACCGTGCGCGCTTCATGGGCGGCCCGCTGAATCCATACGAAGCCTGGATGCTCTACGCCGCTGAAATTGGCCATTGGCAGGTGCGCGGGTTTGGCATGTGGATGATCCACGACAAGATCACCGAGGAAACATATGGGATGGCCGGGGGCTGGATGCCCGCAGGCTGGCCGGAACGCGAAATCGCCTGGATCATCTGGCCTGATGCCGCTGGTAAGGGCTATGCGCTGGAAGCCACTCACGCGGCCCGCAACTACTATTACAATACCCTCGGCTGGGATGGCGCGGTCAGCTATATTGATCCGAAGAATCTGGATTCGATCCGTTTGGCAGAGCGGCTGGGCGCACAGAAGGATCACGATGCCGACACGATTGACGGCAGCGACGCTGTCTATCGCCACCCGGCCCCGAATGCGCTGAAGGACAGCCAGCTGATCCATGGGATCGAGATGGAAATCAGCCATTACGCAGATCCCCTGTTTAAACCGGAGGGCTGGGCGCTTGACTGATCCCATCACCCAAAGCCGCGCAATGCGCTTTTCATTCATCTCCTTGCGGAGTCAGAAATGACGACAGAGACCCAAGATCCCGTCGCCCGTGCAGCGGCGCTGCTGAAAGGCCACCGCGAGAGCATTGATCGCCTTGATGCTATTCTCGTTTATACTTTGGGCGAGCGTTTCAAGCACACCCAGGCGGTGGGCCGGCTCAAGGCTGAACACGACCTTCCCCCGTCCGATCCGACGCGTGAAACCGCGCAGATCGCACGACTCGAAGACCTGGCGGAACAGGCCGACCTGGACCCCGATTTCGCCAAGGCTTTTCTGAATTTCATCATTCAGGAAGTCATCCGACACCATAAGAAACACCAGGAATAACAGGGATATCCCTGTAAACGCCATTAAAGGAGACTGAACCCATGGCAATGAAAATTCGTCTGGCCCGCGGCGGCTCGAAAAAGCGTCCCTTCTATCGCATTGTGGCTGCTGACAGCCGTATGCCGCGCGATGGTCGCTTCATCGAAAAGCTGGGCACCTACAACCCGCTGCTGCCGAAAGACAGTGAAGAGCGCGTAAAAATGGACATGGAACGCGTGCAGCACTGGCTGGATCAGGGCGCTCAGCCTACAGATCGTATTGCTCGGATGTTGGAAGCTGCTGGCGTTCGCGCTAAGGTGGAGCGGAACAACCCCAAGAAAGGCACCCCTGGCAAGAAAGCTCAGGAGCGCGCCGAAGAAAAAGCAGCCAAAGCTGCTGAAGCGACTGCAGACGCGGAGTAAGTTGATGAACATGCGGGACAATTCGTTTTCTGAAGACTTCCGCATGCAACTTGATCTGTTGATGCGGGTCCGGCGCGATGTGCGCCGGTTTCGCTCCGATCCGGTGGACGAGGCAGTGCTTACGCGCTGTCTCGACACCATTCAGCTGGCGCCCTCGGTCGGGCTCAGCGAACCTTGGCGGGTGATCCGCGTAGAAAGTGACTCAGCCCGTGCTGCAGCACTTGAGAATTTCGAGACCGCAAATGCCACGGCGCTGGCCGGTTTTTCAGAAGCCAAGGCCGAACGCTATGCCAAGCTGAAACTGTCAGGCATGCGCGAAGCACCTGTTCAGCTGGCGATCTACTGCGACGATTCCACAACAAAAGGTCACAAGCTCGGTGCTGGCACGATGCCGGAGATGCGCCGCTACTCCGTCGTTACCGCTGTGACCCTGTTCTGGCTCGCCCTACGTGCCGAAGGTCTGGGGCTGGGCTGGGTGTCGATCCTTGATCCGCAACAGCTGAACCGGGATTTGGATGTCCCAGCCGACTGGCAGTTGATTGGATATTTCTGCGTTGGCCATCCCGAGCGGATATCCAAAACGCCGGAACTGGAGCAGCTGGGCTGGGAAACCCGACGCAACGCATTGCCGATCGAAACCCGGTAATCCACTGATGTGGCGATTGATCCGGCTTGCGGTTTTTGTTCTGATCGCCTTTACCGCGGGTGTTCTCTATGAACGCAACTACCAAACAGAACGCTGTGGACTCGCAGGCGGTACCTGGACTGCTGAGCGGTTCTGCAAAGGATGGATTGAATGACTGAGCAGATTTGCGTTGGCGCCATTTCCGGCTCGTACGGGGTGCGGGGCGAGGTGCGGCTGAAGAGTTTCTGTGCGATGCCCGAGGATATTGAAGACTATTCCCCACTCAGCACAGAAGACGGCAGCCAGACCTATACGATCACCTTGGTCCGCGCCATCAAGAACGGGTTTACCGCCCGTATCGGCGGGATCGAGACCAAGGAACAGGCTGATGCTCTGAAGGGGATCCGGCTGTTCGCGCCGCGCGACCGTCTGCCGAGCCTGCCGGATGATGAATACTATCACACCGATCTGATGGGGCTGGAGGTTTACGACACCGGCGGAACACTGCTGGGCACCGTAAAATCAGTACAGAACCACGGCGCCAGTGATCTTCTGGAAATCACCATCCCCGCAGACAGTAAGACAGTATTGCTGCCCTTTACGCTAGCCGCAGTGCCAACTGTAGATCTTGCAGCGGGCCGCATCATCGCAGATCCGCCGGAAGGGTTGTTCTGAGGGCTTCAGCATTCACGCGTCAGCTTCCAATAAAGCGTCCAAAACATTTTGAGCACCGGCCACGACGTCGGTAGTGCGCCGGTGTTGATCCGATGGCCTCGCCGCCAGAGCGGACCACAGCTTGAACAGACGCCAGATGAAGAAAAACCGGAAAAGCGGATCAGCTGTCAGCCGCATACCGTATCCGTCTTCGAATGCCACCCAATCCGCACTGGCAACACCGCCGAAACCGGGCTGACGTCCGTTAGCTGCCAGGTGATCCGGGCAGTTGGATAGCCAAATATTTGCAATGTCCCGGTGGGGAAAAATCCCCTTGTGGTTTGAATAGTCGATGAAGGACACATCGGTGTCGGACATCATAACATTACGCAGATGCAAATCACCGTGTTCTACCGCGCCGCGAAAAACCTGCCCGCGGGCAGAACGTCCAGCGCGATGCAGCAACGCACACAGCCCTAGGAATCTTTTGGGTTTCAGGACGTGAAATTGCCCCGCCCGAACAGCTTCTGCCTGAGTTGAAACCTGTTTCAGGAATGATTTGGGCCAAAACCTTTGTTCTCCAACGTCCGATACACGGTGAAGCGCAGCAACAGCATGCCCTATCCGCTGAAGCACCTCTGCCCGGTCACCAAACCCGTACTCACTCAGCGATAGTGCGCGGTACGCTGTGTCACCCTCGGCAAACTCCATCAACACAACAACGCTGTCCCGATCACGCCACAATATCGAAGGTGATGACACACCTGGGACTGCGCTCAGCCTTGCCGACGCCTGTTGATGCCTGTCTAGAGACTTGAATTGCCCCGCGGCGTTGGTTTCATCAAACGCAGCTCTCAAAACATAGCGTTGCCCGGTTGCCGTTTTCACCTCCTGCACGCTGCGAACATGCTGATACCGGCTGTTCACCAGAAGCTGACGAAACCGGGCACCTTCGGCAGCCAGACCAAGGTCCGATGCAATGCGTGGCCAGAACGCTCTGGCGCGCGCCTGCACCGCATCAATTGCGGCCTGATACTCACGGGCAGTTACAATTGGGGGCATTTCCGAATTCATTCAAACACCAAAGCTTTTTATTGCGTGTCGTTCTAACTGGATTAAACAGCACCACATGAGTGCACAAAACAAATCTCACGGCCGCAAGGCCATTCGCCCCTCTTTCAAGCCACGCGAGCTGATGACTCCAACGCCGGATCTGGTCGGCGTTTGGAAGGCGAAAATCATGACCCTGTTCCCGAATGCCTTCCCCGGCATTTTGGGTGAAAGCCTGACCGGCAAGGCCCTGCAAGAGGGGCTGTGGCAGCTGGAGACGGTTGATCTACGCCAGTTTGGCATTGGAAAACACCGCAACGTCGATGACACCCCAGCAGGTGGAGGCGCTGGCATGGTGCTGCGGGCGGATGTGCTGGGAGATGCGATTGAGCATACGATGGCGGGCACTGTCGGCAATTGGCCGTTGATCTACCTGTCGCCGCGCGGTCGCCGGATGGATCAGGCTCTGATGCAGGATCTGTCACGCTGCGATGGTGTCACACTGCTCTGCGGGCGATTTGAAGGCGTCGATGAGCGCGTGTTGCAGCACTATGGAATTCAGGAAGTCTCCTTGGGGGATTTTGTCATGACCGGTGGCGAGATTGCAGCGCAGGCGATGATCGACGCCACCGTGCGCCTGATCCCTGGTGTCCTTGGCAATCAGGCCTCTACCGAAGAGGAGAGTTTTTCCTCCGGCCTGCTTGAACATCCGCAATATACCCGCCCGGCGGAATGGAAAGGGCAAACCATTCCTGATGTGCTGATGTCCGGCCATCACGGTAAAATTGCTGAATGGCGCCAGAAAATGAGTGAAGACATCACGCAAGCGCGCCGTCCTGATCTCTGGCAGGCCCACCAGGACCGTAAGAAAAAAGATTGAACGATCCGAAGGCAGCATCTGCGGTTCTCAAACACAGACTGTCCCCTTGATCCACCGATCAAACAAGCATAGAAGGCGTCTGTCTGGATTCGCTTTTGCGTCTATGGACCGCTGTTCTGTTGCATCATGAAATCCCTGACCCGCCTTCTTCGGCAATCTGGGGGGATGCACGATACACGCTTAGGAAAGAACGGAGTGATCTCTGGCGGGCTGCTATCTGCGGGACCCGATGAAGACCAAGAGCTCTCGCAACCGCGCAAAACTTCGTGGACAAAACCACGAGCAATTATAGGAGACCTGCGATGGACCTGATCGCACAGTTGGAGGCGGAACAAGTTGCCGCCCTGGGGAAAGAGATCCCCGATTTCAAAGCCGGTGACACCATCCGCGTCGGCTACAAAGTGACCGAAGGCAGCCGTTCGCGCGTGCAGAACTACGAAGGCGTCTGCATCAGCCGTAAAAACGGCTCCGGCATCGCCGGTTCGTTCACCGTTCGCAAAATTTCGTTTGGCGAAGGTGTGGAGCGTGTGTTCCCGCTGCATTCGACCAACATCGACAGCATCACTGTCGTTCGCCGCGGCCGTGTGCGTCGCGCGAAACTGTACTATCTGCGCGCCCGTCGCGGTAAATCCGCACGGATTGCAGAAGATACAAACTACAAAGCCAAAGCGTAAGGAGTGGTATCATGAAAGCCGACACCCATCCCGAATACCACTTCATCGACGTCAAAATGACCGATGGCACCATCCTCAAGATGCGCTCCACCTGGGGCAAAGAGGGTGACACCCTGGCTCTGGACATCGACCCCACCGTGCATCCCGCATGGACCGGTGGCTCCACCCGTCTGATGGACGCCGGTGGCCGTGTCTCCAAGTTCAAAAAGAAATACGAAGGTCTGGGCTTCTAAGCCGATCTGGTCTTATTTTTCGGAAAACGCCGCTCCTTCGGGCGGCGTTTTTTGTTGCAGCCCCAACGAACAAGTTCATTGCCCAGGTTCGCCCGGCAGAAACTACAGAGCCTAAATCAGGCCCTAACCTGCGGATATCGCGCTTCCCATCGATTCGTGCGGGCAGTATAGTCAGCCCAAGATGCGCAGTATTTCGCGCAGTGATTGGGGGAAGTGAACGTGGCGCATATTATTGTCGTCGGCAACGAAAAAGGTGGTGCGGGCAAGTCCACCGTCTCCATGCATGTGGCAACCACGCTGGCCCGGCTTGGGTACAAAATTGCCGCCTTGGACCTTGATTTGCGGCAGCGGTCACTGGGGCGCTATCTGGAGAACCGCAAGGCATTCATGGAGAAAGCTGCGTTGGAGCTGCCGTTGGTAGCGCTGCACGAACTGCCTGAAATCGACGCTGATAGCCTACAGCCGGGCGAAAATGTCTATGACCACCGGCTGTCTGCGGCGGTTTCCGAACTGGAACCCAGCAATGATTTCATCCTGATTGACTGCCCGGGATCGCATACCCGTCTGAGCCAAGTCGCCCATTCTCTGGCAGATACGCTGATCACACCGCTGAACGACAGTTTTGTCGATTTTGACCTCCTAGCTCATACCGACCAAAAGGGTGAGAAAATCACTGGCCCTTCCGTCTATTCCGAAATGGTCTGGAATGCGCGGCAACTGCGAGCCCAGGCCGGGTTGAAGCCGATTGACTGGATCGTGATCCGCAATCGTGTCGGCACCCAGCGCATGGTCAACAAGGAGAAGATGGAACGCGCCATTTCGATGCTGTCCAAACGGATCGGGTTTCGCGTCGCACCCGGCTTTTCTGAGCGGGTTGTCTTTCGGGAGCTGTTCCCGCGTGGACTGACGTTGCTCGACCTGAAGGACATTGGCGTCAAGCAGCTGAATATCTCAAATATCGCCGCACGTCAGGAACTGCGCGACATGATGAAATCGCTGAACCTGCCAGGCGTGGATGTCGATATCTGACCAAGCCCTCACCGCCGGCGAGACCGGGCGGGTCGTTCAGCGCGGCGGGCGGCGGCTGGTCCTGGTTCTTGGGCTGGCAGTTGTTGAACTGTTTATTATCATGGTGGCCTATCAGCTGCTGGCGAACGTGCATTGCAAGTTCACTGGCGTAGATCTTGCCTGCACAACTGTACGCTCTATCGCTGGGCGCTTGCTGGCCCTTCTAACTGTGCTTGGGCTGTATCTGATCCTGATGCGCAACGCATATCACGCGTTGACCGCAGCCATAGGACTGGCCCCAAGACGCCCCTCGGCGCTGGCCCTCAACTTTTCGGGGCTAATAATCGCACTTGTCCCGCTGGCGCTCTTTGGTCCCGCTGGGATCAACGCATGGATATCACCAACCCTGATTCTGATCTGCCTGGGTGGCGCCATAGCCGGGCTGGGCGGGGTGCTGTCACTTATGCCACTGCGAGCATGGCTGGTCTGGTTGCGCGGCTGTGGGTTCTCTTTGACCTTGGCGCTGATGGTCGCGCTGGTCATGCCTGATATAACCCGCATGATGGAGCCGATTTGGAATATCGAGGCGCTGACCTCGGTGACATTCATTCTGGTGACTTGGGTACTGGAAGTCTCCGGCGCGACGGTCTGGTCTGATGCGGCGCTGCATCTGATCCGTGTTGACGGGTTTTTGGTGGAGATCGGTGAGCCATGCTCCGGCGTAGAGGGTTTTGCGCTCGTGACCACATTCATGGGGCTATATGCGCTGCTGATGGGACGGGATATCCGTCAGACACGGTACTGGCTGGTATTGTTCCCAGCTGCGCTTCTGCTCAGCTGGGCATTCAACGTCGCACGTATCGCCATCCTGATCCTGATCGGCGCATGGATTGCACCGGAGCACGCAGTTAACGGCTTCCATAGTTATGCCGGCTGGCTGATGTTCACGCTGTTGGCGCTGCTGGTTCTGGCCATTGCGCATCGCTCTCGCTGGTTGCAGAGCAATCCGGAGGCGCTGGCCGCAGCTGCGGCTGAGCTGCCGCCGATGCGCGCTGATATGCTGCTCGCCTCCATCATTCCATTTATCGTGATGATGTTAAGCGGTGTACTGGTGTCCGCGATTTGGGCCAATCCTGCGCAAGGCTACCCGCTACGCGCGGCGATGATGGCCGCCGCTTTGCTCGTATTCTGGCCAGCCCTACGCCAGTTGGCATATCGACCACGGCCGATTGATATCGCGGCTGGCGCCGCGATCGCCGCCGTCTGGATTGTGACGTCTACGCCGGATATCAGCCGGGGCGGCACCGATGAGCGTGATATGCTCTGGGTTGGCACACGTCTTCTCGGGACCATGGTTCTAGTCCCGATTGTCGAAGAACTATTTTTTCGCGGATATCTGCTACGACGCATGGCGGGGCAAAGTCAGATTCTGCGGGCCGTCATCGCACTCCTCGTTACGAGTGCGCTCTTTGGTCTGATGCATGATCGCTTTGCCTTGGGAATGGCGGCAGGCGCCATATTTGGTGCGCTGTATCTGCGCGGAGGTGGTCTCGCTGCAGCGATAGTGGCCCATATGGTGGCCAATGCGCTGATCGCTTATGTCGCCTTTGCCACAGAAAACTGGGCCCTGATCTAGGCCCGGTTTTCCCTGACGTGATACGCTGTGACAGCGTCAGTTCTGTACGGATCGGCGACGGCGCAATTCCCAGGTCAACAGCAGCGCTGCCGCAACCGCAGCGACGGCGAGCAGACCTGCACTGACATCGATCTCCGGAACCGTCTGGCCACCACCGTTGCCATTGCCATTTCCATTACCTCCGCCGTTGCCCCAACCGTTGCCCCAGCCATTGCCCCACCCATTGCCATTGCCGTTCCCGGGGCCACCAGCATCCGGCCACTCACCCGCCGCAAAGGCTCTCGGACCGGTTGCGAGCCAAACAGCCGCTGTGGCTATCAGATGGGTCATGCGCAGTGTCAGTTTCATTGCGTCTTATCCTTGCTGCTCTGTCGCTGTCCGGGGTGACGCGTTGCGATTTTTTGACGAATCCCACTGGCCACACCCTTTTCTTGCTCTCAGCACTAAGGGAGAAAAATGCGAAAATTATGGCAAATTTTACCTTTCACAGAATTCCTACCCCAAACAGGCCGCGGAAATTAACCCTCGTAGATCGTGAACAACTCCACCGGCTCCGCGACACCGCGCAGCATATAGCGCCCCAACGAGACCAGATCGTGGCTGGTCGGCTGAGCTGCTTTCTGCACCTGTTCAGACACGATGATGCTGCGCCCGACGGAAGTGTGCATACCTGAGATTCGGGCCGTCAGATTGACGGTTGGCCCTATAACTGTGAAATCCAGCCGGTTCTCAGACCCAATATTTCCGTAGAGGATTTCGCCGGCGTGCAGTGCAAGAGTGAAATCCGCAGTTGGCACGCCTTGCGCAGAGCGCTGCATATTTCGATTGCGAATTTTCCCCTGTAGCGCGCTGGCGGCTGCCAGGGCAGCAGTCGCATCCTCGCCAATGCTGCCAAGATCGAACATGGACAATATACCATCACCCATGAATTTCAGAATATTCCCACCATGAGACTGGATCGTCTCAACAGCCAGACCGAAGTAATCGTTGAGCATATCAATCAGTTCGGCACCCGGAATTTGTTCTGCTAGCTGGGTGAACCCTTTCAGATCGAAGTAACAGATCACCGCATCAATCTGGCGGGAGGATCCGCGTTGAATTTCTCCCGACAAAACCCGCTGCCCGGCATCGCGCCCCAGATAGACCTGCAACAGATCTTTGGCCATCTGCTGTGCGGACGCCGCGCGCAACGCCAATGCCAGATGCGAATAAATCTGGCGGATCAGGGCCAGATCTGCATCTGTAAACCCCTCCGGGTGATCGGTCGACCAAGAGGACAATATACCCTCGCCCGGGCGCCGAGGGTCAAAGGGCGCGTCAGCAAAATCGCCGAACCGCTTTGCCAATGCAAAATAATCCGTCGCCCCGCGCTGCTTGAACTGTGCCAACGCCGGAAATCTCTCCAGAACATGGCCCGTCAGCTTACTTCGGAACTCCGGAACATCGCGTTCCAACATGTAGTAGAAAGTGCTGTAAAGCCATTCATCCCGCGGGGTATCGCTGTGTTCATAGAACTCATGCGACAGCCCGTCGGACCGCGTCCAGCTAAACCCGATACCACCATATTTCGGATGATAGGCGCGCTGTGCCAGATGGAAGCGCAGCAGAGGCACCCCGATATCGGCGAGCCTCTGGCAGAACCCCTGCAACATCTCCTGACGGCTGGCCCCTCGTAGCCCTTCAGCAGTGAGCCAGTCGATTATCGGCGTGGCGCGCGAAGCAGCATCCGTCATTATGCACGGCCTCATATTGTGTTGCCGGTCCAATCTGAGGCCTCGGCCCGGCGATGTCTATGGCTCAATTCCTGCAAGTTTGCGCAACATGTGGCGCAGCGCCGCACTTTCCCCGTCGCTGAGCCGCCCCGCGAGTTGACGGTCATAGATCGCAGCCTGCGTGCTCAGGTCACGATACGCGGCCTCACCTTGCGACGTAAGCTCCAGGTGCTCGGCACGACGATCTTTCTCATCGCGATGACGCAGAACAAAGCGACGTTCTGCAAGTTTCGCAACCGCCCGGCTGATCTTCGTCTTATGTATCTTGGCACGCTGGCCGATCTCAGTTGCTGTCATGCGACCGTAATTGCCCAAATGAAACAGCACCCGCCATTCATTGCGCAGCATTCCATAGCGGTTCTTGTAGTGCTTTTGAAACTCAAGCGAGGATTCCTCCGCAGCCCGGTTGAGCAGATACGGCAAGAAATCCTGCAGCGCGAAGTCATCTTTTTCATCCATGGGATAGAGCTATCCCTTGTTAGTTACAAAATCAACTATTACCGAAACAGAGCACACCAACAAGGAGCGCATCATGAATCACGAAGTCGATGCCCATGAAATGATCCAGGCCCCATCTCCTGCAGGGCCTCACACGGGTTATATGCCCGGATTTGGCAATGACTTTGAAACAGAAGCGTTGCCCGGTGCCCTACCGCAGGGCATGAACAGCCCCCAGAAATGCAACTACGGCCTTTATGGCGAACAGCTGAGTGGTACGGCCTTTACCGCTCCAAGCCATCAGAACGAACGCACCTGGTGCTATCGCATTCGCCCGTCGGTCAAACACTCGCACCGCTACGCTAAGATTGATCTGCCCTATTGGAAGTCCGCCCCGAACGTGGACCCGGATGTGATCAGCCTCGGTCAGTACCGCTGGGATCCCGTGCCGCACGGCACAGAGGGACTGACCTGGCTCACGGGTATGCGCACCATGACCACGGCAGGAGACGTCAACACCCAGGTCGGCATGGCGAGCCATATCTATCTGGTTACCGACTCCATGGTGGACAGCTACTTTTATTCCGCTGATTCCGAATTGCTGGTGGTCCCACAGAAAGGGCGCCTGCGGTTTGCAACCGAGCTGGGCATCATCGATATTGAACCTCAGGAAATTGCCATCATCCCACGCGGGCTGGTCTACCGGGTCGAAGTGCTGGACGGCCCCTGTCGTGGCTTTGTCTGCGAAAATTACGGGCAGAAGTTTGAATTGCCCGGCCGTGGTCCGATCGGGGCCAACTGCATGGCAAATCCCCGGGATTTCAAGGCCCCGGTGGCGGCATTTGAGGATCGTGAGACGCCTTCTACCGTCACAATCAAGTGGTGTGGCCAGTTTCACGAGACCAAAATCGGTCACTCACCGCTGGATGTCGTGGCCTGGCACGGCAACTACACGCCGGTGAAATATGACCTGCGGACCTATTGCCCGGTTGGAGCCATCCTGTTTGACCATCCGGATCCGTCAATCTTTACCGTGCTGACGGCGCCGTCTGGCCAGCCCGGCACCGCAAATATCGATTTTGTTCTGTTCCGGGAACGTTGGATGGTGGCGGAAGATACCTTCCGCCCACCGTGGTATCACAAGAACATCATGTCGGAACTGATGGGCAATATCTATGGCCAGTATGACGCCAAGCCACAGGGCTTTGTTCCCGGCGGCGTCAGCCTGCACAATATGATGCTGCCGCACGGCCCGGATAGAAACGCCTTTGAGGGCGCATCCAACGCAGATTTGGGTCCGGAGAAGTTGGACAACACAATGTCCTTTATGTTCGAGACCCGTTTCCCGCAGCATCTGACCCCATTTGCCGCCAATGAGGCACCGCTGCAGGATGACTACATCGATTGCTGGGCCGACATCGAAAAGAAATTCGACGGCACCCCGGGCAAAAAATAAATAGGGGGGGCGCTGCCCCCTCTGCGGCCCAAGGGCCGCATTCACCCCCGGAGTATTTCGGGAAAGATGACGAGAGCAGCGGCTCTCAAACAAAAGGATCACGCATGCCTTTGATGAAATCCTGGGTCTCTTCTGCCAATAGTACGGCCCACCCCTTCCCCCTGAACAACCTGCCGTATGGTGTGTTCTCTGTCGACAGTGATGATCCGCGCTGTGGTGTTGCGATCGGCGACATGATCCTGGACATGCAGGCCGCCGAGGAGACCGGGCTGATCCAGCTGGGCGATGCGCCGCTGTTCGACGTGCCCTATTGGAACGACCTGATGGAGGAAGGCCCCGCCGTCTGGGCTGCACTGCGCGACCGTCTGACCGCATTGCTGTCCGAAGGAGCCGCCGAACAGGACAAGGTCGAGCCTCTGCTGGTTGCCGCCTCCGCTGCCGAACTGCTCATGCCGTTTGCGGTGAGCGAATACACCGACTTCTACGCCGGCAAGAACCACGCCTTCAATGTTGGTACCATGTTCCGCGGCCCGGAAAATGCCCTGCCTCCGAACTGGCTCCATATCCCGATCGGCTACAATGGTCGCGCCTCCTCTGTGGTGGTGTCCGGCACCGATGTACGCCGCCCCTGGGGCCAGCTGAAAGGCCCGAATGACGACAAGCCACGGTGGGCGCCCTGCGCGCGCTTCGATATCGAGCTGGAAATGGGCGCCATCGTCGGCACCCCTTCCGAGGGGCCGATCACCGTTCAGGAAGCAGACGATCATATCTTTGGTTACGTGCTGCTGAACGACTGGTCTGCACGCGATATTCAAGCCTGGGAATATCAACCGCTAGGGCCGTTTCAGGCCAAGGCGACGGCCAACACGATCAGCCCCTGGATTGTGACCAAAGCGGCGCTGGAGCCGTTCCGCTGCGACACGCCGGAGCGCGAGGTGGAGCTGCTGGACCACCTGAAGGATTGCGGGCCGATGCTTTATGATATCGACCTGGAAGTCACAATGGCGCCGCAGGGCAAAGAGGCGACCACCATCGCACGCACCAACTACAAGGAGATGTACTACTCCGCCGCGCAGCAGCTGGCACATCACGCCACCTCCGGCTGCCCGATGAACGCAGGCGACCTTTTGGGTTCGGGCACCATTTCCGGGTCAACCAAGGACAGCCGTGGCTCACTTCTGGAACTCAGCTGGGGCGGCAAGGAGCCGCTGACGCTGGACACCGGCGAGGAGCGTTCTTTCATCGCTGATGGCGATACGCTGACCCTGAAGGGCGCGGCAAAGGGCGATGGCTATACCATCGGCTTTGGCGATTGCACCGGCACTGTTCTGGCCGCCCTTGAAGACCCCTACGCAAGATAAGGAAGACCACCATGGCAAAAGCTTTTGCGTCCCAAGGGGACATGACCGAAAAGAAGATCACCTTTGATGAGATCGGCGAGGGCCTGTATGCCTTCACCGCCGAGGGCGACCCGAACTCCGGCGTCATCATCGGCGATGACTCTGTGATGATCGTTGAGGCCCAGGCCACCCCGCGGCTGGCGAATAAGGTGATCGAATGCGTCCGGTCCGTGACCGACAAGCCCATCACCCATGTGGTGCTGACGCATTATCATGCTGTCCGCGTGCTGGGCGCATCTGCCTTTGGCGCGCAGAACATCATCATGTCGGATAAGGCGCGGTCGATGGTCGTCGAACGTGGGCGGGAAGACTGGGACAGCGAGTTCCAGCGCTTCCCACGCCTCTTCGAAGGCCATGAGAGCATCCCCGGTCTGACCTGGCCGACCACCACCTTCAGCGACTCGATGACTGTTTACCTCGGCAACCGCCGCGTCGACATCAAGCATCTGGGCCGTGCCCATACCGCAGGTGACGCGGTGATCCATGTGCCAGATCAGAACGTGATGTTCACCGGTGACATCGTTGAATACCACTCGGCCTGTTATTGCGGCGACGGGCATTTCGGCGACTGGGGCCGGACGCTGGACAATATCAAGGCCTATGACGTCGACGCCATCGCGCCAGGCCGCGGCGATGCGCTGGTGGGCAAAGAGATGGTCACTGCTGCCATTGAGAACACCCGCGATTTCGTCGAAAGCACCTACCGCCCTGCCGCCAAGGTTGCGGCCCGCAACGGCACCCTGAAAGAGGCCTGGGACGCGGTGCGCGCCGAATGTGATCCGAAGTTTGCGGACTACGCGATCTATGAGCATTGTCTGCCCTTCAACGTGGCGCGCGCCTATGATGAGGCCCGCGGCGTCGATACCCCACGCATCTGGACCGCCCAGCGCGATCTGGAAATGTGGGACGCACTGCAGGGCTAAGATCCAAGACCCGGCAGAGACCCATCTGGGGTGATTTGATCCAGATCGTGTCGTGCCGGGGCAATTTATGACAGGCTCTTATCCGATACCGGCAACCCCTGCCGGTACATGGGAGAGCTTTGCCCTACGGCATGTATTTTCGGGAGGAAACCAGATGAACAAGATCTTTGAAGTTCCCATGTACCCCTATCAGCGCAGCGAAGATCAGGACACAGGCTCCCCGGTACGCCACCCTGTCATCGTGATTGGTGCCGGACCTGTGGGGCTGGCCGCCGCAATTGATCTCGCCCAACAGGGGATTGGGGTCGTGGTGCTTGACGAGAATGACAAGGTCAGCTTCGGCAGCCGGGCCATCTGTTTTTCCAAACGCAGTCTTGAAATCGCTGACCGCCTCGGCTTCTGCGACCCGCTCGTGGACAAAGGCGTGCAGTGGAACCTGGGCAAAGTGTTTTTTGATGACCGCAAGGTCTATGAATTCAACCTGCTGCCGGAGAGCGGCCATGCGCAGCCCGCCTTTATCAACCTGCAGCAATATTACTTTGAGGAATATCTGGTTCAGCGGGCTAAGGCACTTCAGGCAGCAGGGGCCCCGATTGAGATTCGTGGGCGTAACAAGGTCTCTGCAATCGGCACCCATGAGGATCACGTCACGCTGGAGATCGACACACCAGAAGGGGCTTACAATCTTGAGGCAGATTGGCTGATTGCCTGCGATGGCGCGGGCTCCCCAACCCGGCAGATGCTGGGGCTCGATTTCGTGGGTCGGGTGTTTGAGGACAACTTCCTGATCGCGGATGTGATCATGGAGGCAGACTTTCCGACCGAGCGTTGGTTCTGGTTTGACCCGCCTTTCAACAAGGGGCAATCAGCACTCCTGCACAAACAGCCTGACGGTGTCTGGCGGATCGACCTGCAGTTGGGCTGGGACATCGACAAGGAACGAGAGAAGCGCCCGGAGAACGTGATCCCAAGGCTGAAGGAAATGCTGGGCGAGGATGTGAAATTCGAGCTGGAGTGGGTCTCAATCTACACCTTCCAGTGCCGCCGGATGGAAAAATTCCGCCACGGTCGCGTGCTCTTTGCAGGCGATGCCGCACATCAGGTGTCACCATTCGGCGCCCGGGGGGCCAACTCCGGTTTGCAGGACACAGATAACCTGTGCTGGAAACTGAAACTGGTGCTAGAGGGAAAGGCGCCGGAGAGCCTGCTGGACAGTTATGACCGCGAACGCGTCCATGGCGCAGATGAAAACATCCTGAACTCATCCCGTTCCACCGATTTCATCACACCGAAGTCGGAAATGAGCCGGGTTCTGCGGGACGCGGTTCTGGATCTGTCCGAACATCACGCCTTTGCCCGCCCGCTGGTGAATTCTGGGCGCCTATCCCTCCCCTGCACCTATGAGGGGTCGGCGCTGAATTCGGCGGATGCCTTGCGTGGGCCGCATCGGACCAGGCCGGGTAGCCCCTGCCCAGATGCGCCTACCCCGGACGGATATCTGCTGCCCCAACTGGCAGACCGGTTTACCCTGCTGACCATCGACGCAGAGGCCCCCGATAGCTTTGAAGAAGCGGGCATCACGGTGACGCGGCTCAACTTGTCGACCAAAGACGACACGACCAGAACCCTGCGCGAGCGTTACCTCGGCGATGAAACTAGTGCCGTCTATCTGATCCGTCCCGATCAGCACGTAGCGGCGCGGCGCCCGGCCTTTGACGAAAACCAATTTCGTGCAGCCCTGCGCCGCGCGATTGGCAAGGAGACCTCGGTATGAACGCTCTTAGCACCGATCCTGAACATCTGATTTTGGCCCCCAACATCGAAAGGGCCGATGACTTCTATGCGGATCTGCTCGCGGCCCATGAGGGGCTGACCAAGAGCCAAAGCGATGCGTTGAACGCGCGTCTGGTACTGGTGCTGGCGAACCATATTGGAACGCGCGCAATCCTGACACAAGCGCTGGCAGCTGCTGCGCTACCGCAAGGGGAGACTGACACATGAAAATCGAGCAAATCCACCATGTCGCCTACCGCTGCAAGGACGCCAAGCAGACGGTTGAATGGTACAATAAGATGCTGAACATGGATTTCGTCCTGGCGATTGCCGAGGACCATGTCCCCTCTACCCATGAGCCGGACCCCTACATGCATATTTTTATGGATGCGGGTAACGGCAACGTGCTGGCCTTCTTTGAGCTGCCGACCAAACCGGAAATGGATCGCGACCGCAACACCCCCATCTGGGTGCAGCACATCGCCTTCAAGGTGAAAGACCGCAACACACTGATTGAGTTCAAAGAGCATCTGGAAGCCAACGGGGTTGAGGTTTTGGGTGTGACCGACCACTCCATCTTTCACTCAATCTATTTCTTCGATCCGAACGGTCACCGGGTTGAACTGGCCTGCCCTGATCCCGAAGAGGAGGCTCTTCTTCAGCGCCTGAACGCCGTAAAATGGGATATGCTGGAGGACTGGTCAAAGACCAAGAAGGCCCCAAAACATGCCGACTGGCTGCATGCCAAGGAGCTGAACAATGTTTAGGCCTACGGGCTGTACTGTTGTCTATGACTATCGCGATGTAGGGGAACCGGAATGTCTGACGTCATATTATATGACTATTGGCGATCATCGGCCAGCTACCGGGTCCGCATTGCGCTGAACCTGGCGGGTATCGCCTATCGGGCCGTAACGGTCGATTTGGTGAAGGGAGAGCAGGTCAGCCCCGACCATCTGGCCCGCAACCCCCAAGGCCTGGTGCCTGTGCTGGAGATCGACGGACTACGGCTGACGCAGTCACTGGCTATTCTAGACTATCTGGACCAGACCCGGCATCTGGATTTATTGCCTCGCACTCCGGCAGAGCGCGCCACGGCTCAAGCCTTGGCTCACGCCATTGCCGTCGACCTGCATCCGGTCTGCAATCTGAAAGTTGCCCGCCATGCCAGTGGTCTTTGCACGGGATCCGCTGCCTCCCCAGCCGCGCAACCTGTCGACATGCCCGCCGACTGGATGCGACATTTCATTCGTCCGGGGCTTGTTGCCTTTAACACACTGCTGGAGGAACATCCCGTTGCGCCCTATTGCACTGGCGATCATCCGGGGCTTGCAGATCTTTGTCTTATACCGCAGCTCTACAACGCACGCCGGTGGGGGGTGAATTTCGATGATCTCCCACGTCTCGTGACGATAGAGACTACCTGCGCTGGGAACCCGGCCTTCGCGATGGCGCATCCTGACGCAGTTCACACTTTGGATCCGCCACAGAAGCAGACAGAATGATCCGCGCGCAGTCACACCGTTTTCGCCGGGCGAGGAGATCATAGATGGCAACCGGTTGGACGGGCTTCGCCCTCGCTATGACGGTGTTCACCGTCAGTCACTTTTTGCCGCGGCTCGCCGATCTGCGCGGGCGGATGATCGCATCCCTCGGGCGCAAGGTTTATTTCTCGGCCTACGGGCTATTGTCGTTGGTATTGTTTGGCTGGGTGATCGTCGCGGCGGCGCAGGCGCCCTATGTTGAACTTTGGCCACCTCTCGATTGGGCCCGCTGGGCGCCTATGCTGGCAATGCCCGTGGCCTTTGTACTGGCAGTCTGGGGCATGGGGGTGGATACCCCCTACACACTGGGAGGAAAGCGTACCGCCGATCCGACACAGGGTGACCTTGGCCGAGCCGCGCTTAGCCGCCACCCGCTCCTGTTGGCTCTGCTGCTTTGGTCGCTGTCACATCTTTTGGCCAATGGCGATCTGGCTCATGCCATTGTTTTTGGCGGGTCGTTGTTTCTTGCAAGCGCTGCGGTCCTACTCTTCGACGCTCAAGCAACAACTGCCCTAGGTCCGGGGGCGGCAGCGTATTTTGCCCATACCGTCCTGTTTTCCCTCGGGCCAATAGGTGATCCGAACTGGCGGCGACAACATCTGCGCGGGCTCTGTGTGCGCACTGCAATAGGTCTGCTGCTCTGGATCGGCGCGCTACACCTGCATGAGCAGGTGATCGGCGTCTCGCCCTTACCCTTCTAACATTTGATTTCGCGCAAAGTCACACTGCCCGGAATCGGTCATATCTGGCGATATGAAACAGATTGACCGCCTTCGCGCGCTGGGACTTTTTGACAGCCGCGTGCCCCGCTACACGTCTTATCCCACCGCCCCAGTGTTCAGCACGGCGGTGAGTTCTGCCTTTCAAAAGGCCCAATTGACGACACTGGATCCTACAGTGCCTGTCTCGGTCTATATCCACATCCCATTTTGTGAGCGGTTGTGCTGGTTTTGTGCCTGCCGAACCCAAGGCACGCAAACCCTTAGCCCCGTCGAAAGCTATATTGGCACTGTTGAAAAAGAGCTCTCCCTACTCGCTGACATTCTTCCCGAAGGGCTGCGAATGGGCCGTCTGCACTGGGGGGGGGGCACACCAACAATCCTGCCCCCGGCCCTCATCCACCGGCTGGCCCAATCGATAAAATCTGCGGTCCCCCCGACTACCGATTGGGAATTCTCGGTCGAGATCGATCCCACAATGGTGGATCGTGAAAAGATCGCCGCCCTTGCAAAAGAAGGTATGAACCGGGCAAGCATCGGCATTCAGGATTTTGATCCGGAGGTGCAGACCGCAATCGGCCGGATCCAACCTTTTGACGTGACTGCCGCCTGCGTTGCAGATCTGCGTGCGGCAGGCATTCACTCACTGAATACCGATCTTGTCTACGGCCTGCCGCATCAGGATGCCGCGCGTATTGCCGAGACTGTGGACAAGGTGCTGACATTGGCGCCGGATCGGGTCGCTCTTTTTGGATACGCCCATGTCCCATGGGTGGCCAAACGGCAGAAGCTGATTGATGATACCACCCTGCCTGGTGACGAGACCCGGTATCATCTGGCAGAGCTGGCTGCCCAAAAATTCCAATCTGCCGGATTTGCGAATATCGGCATCGACCATTTTGCGCGCCCGCAGGATGGATTGAACTTGGCCCGCAATAGCGGGCATCTGCGGCGAAACTTTCAAGGTTACACAGATGACCACTGCCCGACGCTGATCGGTGTTGGTGCCTCCTCAATCTCGCGCTTCGACGGGGGCTATGTGCAAAACGCAGCGGCTACGGCCGCATACATTCAAAGAATCGAAGCGGGTGATCTGGCCGGGACACGCGGTCATCAGCTCACTCTGATCGACAAGATGCGCGCCCGTGCCATTGAGATGCTGATGTGCGATTTCCGTCTGGACCGTACCGAACTGCAGCACCGGTTCGGATCACAGACCCAACAGCTGACCGCTGATCTGAAGGCTGTTATGACGACCTATGGCGATCTGGTCACGTTAACGGATGAGGCCCTAGTCATCGAAGCCGAAGGCCGCGCCCTGACCCGGATTATTGCAAGTGTGTTTGACGCTCACAAACCGGAGGGCGTGCGCTATAGCCAAGCCTCTTGAGGCGGGAGGAATACCGCGAGGTTTCGCAGTTTCAGAATATTAGACTCTAACACAGGGTATGAGCCTTACATCATTGTGTCTCAACCCCTCAGGCGTTGTCAGCACCTCCGGCTACGCTATCTGCTGGCAGATCAGCGGAGTACCGGACATGAGCAACCACACGACACCTCAAGACAGCCGTGAACCAGGCCGGATCATTCTGATCTTGGGTGATCAGCTGTCACATGATCTCCCTTCACTCCAGGTCGGTGATCCTCAAAAAGACCGTCTGTTGATGGCCGAGGTCGCAGAGGAGGCAAGCTATGTCCCTCATCACAAGAAAAAGCTCGCTTTTGTTTTGTCTGCCATGCGGCACTTTGCGGATGAGCTTACCGCTGCGGGCTGGGATCTGAAGTACGTCCATCTGGATGATCCAGACAATTCCGGCAGCCTTACAGGAGAATTGGACCGGGCTTTGGAGCAGTTCACCGTGACCGAAGTGCTTGTGACCGAACCCGGAGAATATCGCCTCAAAGAGGCACTGAACAGATGGTCTGGACCGGCCAGGCTGACCATGTTGGATGATAGCCGATTTCTGGCCAGCCACGACATGTTTCGCAGTTGGGCGGAGGGGCGCAAGCAGCTGCGCATGGAATATTTCTATCGCGACATGCGGCGCAAAACCGGCCTGTTGATGCAAGGTGACTCCCCTGAGGGCGGTAAGTGGAACTATGACACAGAGAACCGCAAACCGGCGCAGAACGACATGTTCATGCCCAAGCCAATGCGCTGCGATCCGGATCGTATCACGCAAGACGTATTGGAATTGGTGGAGCAGAGGTTTCCCAGAAATTTCGGGCGACTGACACCGTTTTGGTTCGCGGTCACCCGGGCAGCAGCTCTCAAGGCACTTGATCATTTTATCGACGTGGCGCTACCGCTGTTTGGTGATTATCAGGATGCGATGCTGGACGGAGAGCCGTTTCTCTATCACTCCCTATTATCTCAATACATCAATATCGGCCTGCTCAATCCGCTTGAGGTCTGCCGCAGCGCCGAACGCGCCTATTATGAGGGCCATGCACCACTCAACGCGGTTGAAGGCTTCATTCGTCAGATTATCGGCTGGCGCGAGTACATGCGCGGAATCTACTGGCTAAAGATGCCTGGATACACCCGCGAAAATGCCCTCGGCGCAAGACGGGATCTGCCGGACTTTTATTGGAGCGGAGAGACCGGCATGGCCTGCATGGCCGCCGCCATCACTCAGACCCGGGACGAAGCCTATGCCCATCATATTCAGCGTCTAATGGTCACCGGAAATTTCGCAATGTTGGCAGGGATCAACCCGCATCAGGTTCATGAATGGTATCTGGCCGTCTATGCCGATGCCTATGAATGGGTCGAAGCCCCAAATGTCATCGGTATGAGCCAATTTGCCGATGGTGGCCTTCTAGGCTCCAAACCCTATGCCGCCAGTGGCAACTACATAAACAAGATGTCGAACTACTGCAGGAATTGTGCCTACGATGTGAAACAGAAAACCGGCCCAAAGGCCTGCCCGTTCACCCCCCTTTACTGGGATTTCCTGATCCGCAACCGTGAGAAGCTGTCAAAGAATCCGCGCCTTATGCAACCCTATCGAACCTGGGACCGAATGTCCGCGGACAAACAACAGGAGTATCTCATAAGCGCGGAGAAGATACTGGACAGTCTCTAATTAGGGGGTTTCACCCCATTTCGGAAGAAAAAGCTATTCCTCCTTGAATGACCGAGACTCCGTAAAACGGTTTTGGTCTTTGTCCTGCATATTGGTTCGGGCGTGAGCTCCTATGGGGGCCCTGACTTTTGCATGGCCACGGAACGCGATATACATAGATTATGACCTCTTTGGATCTCCCCTATTTCCCTCTTAAGCGCGGTCGCGTTCATGAGGTGTGCGGTCCGGGCAGCTTTGGATTTCTTGCTGTTTTGATGACACAGGTTCACGGTCCGTCATTGTGGATACGTGAGCGCCATCGCCTGGAACATATTAATCCGCTGGGTTTGGGGGAGTTTACGGACCCCTCTCAGCTGTTGGTCGTAAACGTAAAGCATCAGACCGACGGCCTCGCCAGCGCAGAAGACGCACTGCAGGAACGTGCTGTCGCTCTGGTCGTGATCGACATCAGCAAACCACTCAGCCTGACGGCCGGGCGGCGGCTCCAGCTTGCGGCGAAGGCCGGAAACACCACTGGGCTTTGCCTTATTCTCGAAGGCATGGGAAGCAATGCTGCCGAAACACGCTGGCGCTGCGATCCGATATTTCAGGCACAAGACTCGACTCATTTTCACTGGAGACTTATTAAGAACAAATCAGGAACAAATGGATCTTGGCATGTTCGATGGAATCGCGCGTCGCGTCGTATCGATATGGTTTCACCGGTTCGCGAGTGACCGGTTTCTTCGGCAGCACCCACTGTCCGGTCCTTTTGCGCTTACGATCAAACACAGCAATACAAATCGCCTCTATTGCCTCAATGCAGAAGCCACGCGACAAGGTTTGCATCAGGGCATGGCACACTCAGACGCACGTGCCTTTTGTCCGGACCTTCAAACAGCGGCAGTGGACATTTACCGGGACCAACAGTTTTTGCTGATCCTGCGCCGCTGGGCCACCCGCTATTGCCCGTGGGTGGGCCTAGAGGGTCGGGACGGTTTGGTGCTTGATATCAGTGGTTCCTCCCACCTTTTCGGAGGGGAGACCGGTATGTTGAATGCTATACGCAACGGTTTGATGCGGGTCGGCCTATCGGCGCAAATTGGCCTGGCTGATACGCGCGGGGCGGCTTGGGCCCTGGCGCATTACGGCGAGGGACAGGCTGCGACCGGAGACATGTTACCCGCTCTTCAGCACCTGCCTGTTGCAGCCCTTCGTCTTGATGAAAAAACAACGACCGCACTCATCAGATTGGGCCTGCGTAAGATTGGAGATCTCGCGACAACGCCTCGTGCCCCACTAGCCCGCCGTTTTGGAGCCAATGTGTTGATGAGGCTTGATCAGGCTTTGGGCCACCAAGCTGAAGAAATCACTCCATTGACAGCTCCGCCTCACTACGGGGTCCGTATGACGTTGCCAGAGCCAATCGGCCTGATCAGTGATGTCATGGCTGGTACGGAAAGGTTGCTGACACAGCTCTGTGCCAAATTGAAAACCCATGAAATGGGTGCGCGCGTCTTTGTCATTACACTGCGGCGCGTAGATCTGGATCAGCAAGAGGTGGAACTACGTCTGGCCCGCGCCTTGCGTGATCCCCAGAGGATTCTCCCCCTGTTCGAAAAGGGGTTAGCTGAAATTGATGCGGGCTTTGGCATTGAGCAACTGCGCCTCGAAGCAACCCAGACGGAAGCGTTGCCGACGCAACAAATGTCTCATGTCGCAACTGACGGCGACGACCGGTTAGAGGATCTGATCACGCGGATCGGAACACGGATCGGACT
Organism: Phaeobacter sp. HS011; assembly: GCF_018101215.1. Lineage (NCBI taxonomy): Bacteria > Pseudomonadati > Pseudomonadota > Alphaproteobacteria > Rhodobacterales > Roseobacteraceae > Phaeobacter > Phaeobacter sp. HS011. Next base: position 396,387 of record NZ_JAGEUF010000005.1, read on the forward strand.
TGAAAACATTCAGCGCTTTCTACCCGCTGACAGCCATATTCCGGAGCGTAGCTTCATCGTTGCACCTGCGGCCTATTCAGCGACAGCCAGTGGTTGGACTTGTAAGACCCCACGCCCGCTCTGCCTGTTTCCACCTGAACCGATCCCGGGCAGTGGCCCCTACCCCCCAAACCATTTCCGTTGGCGCCGGGTTTCATTGACCACAGGCCACACGATCGGCCCTGAACGCATCACTCCGGAATGGTGGCTGGAAGACGACAACTGGCGGTCCGGCATGCGCGATTATTGGCGAGTGGAGACGACGCAGGGGAGACGTCTCTGGCTATTTTATACACCTCAGAACCCTGGCTGGTTCGTTCAGGGAGAATTCGCATGATTGAAGTGAATAGAATTCACCGTCCTGTCGAAGCATTCCAGCGCGATATGCTGGCCCAACGCATTAATGCGCCGGATTATGCGGAGCTTTGTGTCACCACGAATTTTACCTTTTTAACCGGAGCCTCTCACCCCGAAGAACTTATTGTACGGGCGGCAGAGTTGGGCCTCTCGGCACTTGCGATCACAGACTACAACTCACTTGCGGGGGTTGTTCGTGCCTGGAGTGCGTTAAAAGAACTGAAGCGCGATCCTCAGGATGCACTGAAGATCCGATCACAGCACCAAGTCGACTCGTCGTCCCGGCAAGAGATCGGGCATACATCCGCTCTTCCCAAACCCACGACACCCGCCTTCCCAAAGCTCATCGTTGGGTGCCGGCTGATATTACAGAACTGTGCTGTGGATTGGATCGCCCTACCCTGTGATCGTTCCGCCTACAAAAGACTGGCACGTCTGCTGACCTTAGGAAAACGGCGCGCCGAAAAAGGTCAATGTGTTCTTTATGCTGAGGACATGATTGGCGCCTGCAAAGGTATGATTTTGATTGCCTTACCCAAAGAGACGTTGAGCAACGTTGTTTCGGATATTCAGAAGATAGGAAGACAATTTCCGAACCATGTATTCCTAGGTGCGGCTCCTCGCTATGACGGCAGCGATCAGGCTTATCTAGTGGCTTGTGCAAAATTGGCACAGACAACATGTGCTCCAATGGTTGCAGTCGGCGATGTCTTGATGCACCGGGCCAACCGCAGGCAGCTCGCAGATGTGCTGACCTGCATGCGTGAAAATATCAACATTGACGATATCGGGACTCGGGCTTTGCCCAATGCGGAGCGTCGCCTGAAAAGCGGTGCAGATATGCTGCGTATTTTTCGCGATCATCCTGGAGCGCTACGCCGCACTGCGGAGATTGCCAATAGATGTAATTTTGATCTGAGCGAGCTGTCCTATGAATACCCTCATGAGGAAACCGAAGGGGAAACACCACAGGACCGTTTGGAGCGCCTCGCACGAGAAGGATTAAAAAGGCGCTACCCGGATGGCCCGCCGGATCGAGCAATAAAGCTGATGGAAAAGGAACTGTCAGCAGTCAAAGATCTTGAATTTCCGGCCTATTTTTTGACCGTTCATGACATCGTACAATTCGCAAGATCCAAAGGCATACTTTGTCAAGGGCGCGGATCTGCGGCCAATTCCATTCTTTGCTATCTCTTAGGTATTACAGACGTCAGCCCCGATATGATTGCCATGGTTTTTGAGCGCTTTGTCTCAAAACACCGGGGAGAACCACCAGACATTGATGTGGATTTTGAGCATGAGCGGCGCGAAGAGGTCATCCAGTGGATTTATCAGAAATATGGCCGCCATCGTGCGGGCCTCTGCGCGACAGTTATTCACTTTCGCACGCGAGCTGCCATTCGCGAAGTGGGGAAGGTTATGGGGCTTAGCCAAGATGTAACGGCAGGTCTGTCGGGACAGATTTGGGGCATGAGCAATGGCAGTGTCGATCTGGAGCGCATCCGAGAATTGGGGCTCAATCTCGAAGACCGCCGCCTGATGCAGACAATTCGCCTGATCGGCGAAATCATCGGCTTCCCGCGCCATCTTTCCCAGCACGTAGGTGGTTTTGTCATAACCAGCGGACGACTGGATGAACTGGCCCCGATTGAGAATGCCGCAATGGAAGATCGCACCGTCATCTGTTGGGACAAAGACGATATTGATGCCCTGCGCATTCTCAAGGTGGATATCCTCGCATTGGGCATGCTCACCTGTATTCGCAAGGCATTTGCCTTGATGCAGCAGCATGAGAACATCACTCACAGCATCGCGACCATCCCACAGAAAGATGAAGCAACATATGACATGCTCTGTGCGGCGGATGCGGTGGGGGTATTTCAGGTTGAAAGCCGGGCACAGATGAACTTTTTGCCCCGGATGCGCCCGCGCAAATTCTATGATCTGGTTATAGAGGTCGCCATCGTCCGCCCTGGCCCCATTCAGGGAGATATGGTCAAGCCCTATATCCGAAGGCGGAACGGTTTGGAAAAACCAGATCCCTTCGGGCCCGAATTGGAACAGGTTACCAGACGCACAGAGGGGGTGCCACTGTTTCAAGAGCAAGCCTTGCAAATTGCGGTTGTTGGCGCGGGGTTTTCAGCGGAAGAGGCCGACCATCTGCGCAGATCTCTCGCCTCGTTTCGGCGTATGGGAACGATCGGCAAATATCGCGACAAGTTCATCGCAGGCATGCTCAAAAACAAATACAGCAGAGAAATCGCAGAACGGTGTTTTGGTCAAATCGAGGGGTTTGCCGATTACGGTTTTCCGGAAAGCCATGCGGCAGCCTTCGCTATGCTCGCCTATGTCTCAGCTTGGTTGAAATGTCATCATCCGGCCATTTTTGCCTGTGCTTTGCTCAACTCTCAGCCCATGGGATTCTATGCACCGGCACAGATTGTCCGTGATGTGCGCGATCATGGCATCGAGGTGCGCCCAATCTGTGTAAACCAGTCCCAATGGGACAACTCACTTGAGCGCCGCCCGGACGGTACCTTGGCTCTACGTCTCGGATTTCGCCAGATCAAAGGTTTCAAGGAAGATGACGCAGGCTGGATCATTGCAGCGCGCGGGAATGGCTATATTGATCCCGAACATCTCTGGCTACGTGCAGGCCTGGCGCCCGCAGCACTGGAACGTTTGGCAGAAGCCGATGCCTTTTCGTCGATGGGCATCTCGCGGCGGGACGCACTTTGGCAAGTGAAGTCCATCACGACACCAGCGCCGTTACCCCTGTTCAACGATCAGTTGGACGGCGAGGCCATTAACGAACCGAATGTCATGCTACCAAGAATGCACCTAGGGGAAGAAGTCGTCGAAGATTATGTGTCCATGCGCCTGAGTTTGCGGGCACACCCAATGGAGCTGCTACGCCCAACCCTTCCAGGTCTGACCTGCAACGACCAACTGATAAAGGCTCCCCTGCAACGTGTCTCGGTAGGCGGCCTTGTCATTACGAGACAACGACCCGGAACTGCTTCTGGCGTGATATTTCTGACCCTTGAAGACGAAACAGGCGTTTGCAATGTCGTGGTCTGGAAAAAAATTTACGAGCGTTTTCGACGCATTGTCATGGGTGGACGCCTGTTATGCGTGACGGGTTACCTTCAGCGAGAGGGCACCATCGTCCATGTTATCGCTCAACATATCGAGGATGAATCTGCCAGATTATCGGAGCTAGGCCACCCGCTGGACGGTGCGATCCAATCCGAGGGTCCCCGCGCCGACGACACGCCTAAACGGACCAGATATCCTGCCCGTGCGATGCATCCGAGAGATCAGGCCAAGCGGCTCTTCCCCAGTCGGGATTTTCATTAGAAACAACTCTATCGTAGCAGCTCATCGTCGCGAAATCGCACCGGCACTGACACAGAGCATCTCGAATAGGATCGACGCCCCAAGCCACGCGGTGTTTCCGTTTGTGTCAAACGGAGGGGACACCTCAACCAGATCGGCTCCCACAAGCTGGACGCCTGCAAGTTCACGTACCACCTGCAGGGCCTGAAAACTGTTCGGCCCCCCAACCTCAGGTGTTCCCGTGCCAGGCGCGAAAGCCGGATCAACAAAATCGATATCGTATGTACAGTAGGTTGGCTGATCACCGACAATCTCTCGTACTTCACGCATGACGTCCGAGACACCGCGATCAAAAAACTCCTCAATTCGAATAATTCTCACACCCTGTGCCTGCCCCCATTCGACATCTTCGGTGTTGTAAGCGGTGCCCCGAATGCCGATCTGCACCATCCGCTTCGGATCGACCAATCCTTCTTCGATTGCACGACGAAAAGGGGTGCCGTGAGTATATTTGTTTCCACCAAAATAGCTGTCAAAGAGATCAGTATGACTATCAAACTGAATGAGCCCCACTGGCGCGCCGCTGGCCAGTCCTCGCAAGACAGGTAATGAAACGAGGTGATCCCCGCCGACAGTCAGCGCAAAGATGTCGCGAGATTTCAGATCCGCATAGAAAGCGCTGATCCGCTCCATACAGTCGATGATATCGACCGGGTTGGGCGCGACATCACCAAGGTCTGCGCAATTGATCATCGAAAAAGGATTGATGCCTGTCACCGGGTTCCCGGCCCGGATCATGGTCGAAAGGTCGCGCAGCTGTCGCGGACCATGGCGCGGACCCGGACGATTGGTTGTTCCGGCATCCCAAGGCACACCAACCAAGCCCAGCTGCACCTGATCAATGATCGGATCAGACACTGTTACATGTGGTAGCCGCATAAAGGTCGGCAAACCGGCAAACCGGGGCATTTCCATCCCGGATACTGGATGAAAGAAGTCTGTAGGCAAGGACGCCATGAAATCTAAGCCTCTCTTTGGGATAAACGATTTTCAGCTATCATCGAGATGATTTCGAACATGATGGCGCCCGCAGTCAGCGCTGTTATCTGATTGGGACTATCTTTGGTTGGCATCATGCAGACGACATCTCCGCCGACAATATTCATGCCGCGCACCGCATGCAGCAAACCCACAGCGTCATCAATGTCGAAACCCTTTTCACCAGCCTCGATATTGGATACCCCCGGTGCAATCGTCGGATCCAGACAGTCCAAATCGAATGTGATATAGACGGGACGACCAGCCAGTACCTCGGTCACCTGCGCCACGACGTCAGCCAGACCTCGCCTTCTGTAATCTTTCATCGTCACAACATTGTAGCCGTATTCGTAGGATGGCTGCAGCCAGTCGAGCGTCCGGGCGTGGCCTCTTATACCGATCTGCATGGAATGGGCTGGATCAACCTTGCCCTGATCCGCCAGATAAGCCCCCCAATGCGCTGCAGACTTCTTCGCTCCCAGAAAGTGGTCCACTTTGGTGAAGACATCGGTATGGGCATCAAGATGCAGAAAGCAAATCGGCTCACCTTTTGTGATCGACCCGCACCCAAGCGCCTGAACGATCCCTCCGGTGATCGAATGATCCCCGCCAACAGAGACAGGCCGCGCACCTGCCTTGTCGATCTGCTGATAGAAATTGGTGATCTGCTCAATACAGTCTTCGTTATCGTTGGCCTTCGGAAATGGTACATCGCCCAAGTCAACAATCTTGGCAGCATTCCAGGGATCCAGCTGAAAGCCACTGTGCATGCGCCGCTGCACCGATGACACGTTGCGAAGGGCACGCGGGCCGAGATGCTGATCACGCTCCGTAGTTCCGTTGCCTGCCGAGTGAGGGACGCCAACAAGCGCAATATCCTGACCATCCACTGGCAGGTTTGGACAACGGAATAAGGTCGGAATACCCCACCAATAGAGGTTTTCCATCATCGCATTCAGATGCGGATCCGACATCAGGTCTCCTTTCGCAACGACTGTCATGCAATTTCAAAAATGGTTCCGGTGTCAGCTTTTACCGATTTTTCTACGGTAACTGCCCTGCGCAATCCGATCGATCACCATCGCACAGAGCAAGATCGCTAACCCGCCCAGAAGGCCCTGCCCCTTCGCCGCGTACTGCAGCGACTCAAGAATAAGTGCCCCCAAACCATCAGCACCGATAAGCGACGCGATCACCACCATCGACAGAGACATCAAAATGGTCTGATTGATCCCGGTCATGATGGACGGAAGTGCAAGCGGCAACTCAACGTTGAACAGCAACTGACGACGAGAACATCCGAAAGCGATTGCGGCTTCCTTCGTCGCGTCGGGTACGCCGCGCATGCCTAGTGCCGTCAACCGGATCACCGGAGGCATAGCGAAGATCAGCGTAGCCAGTACACCTGGCGGCTTGCCAGTGCCAAAAAACGCAATGATCGGGATCAGATAAACGAATGCCGGCATTGTCTGCATAAAATCTAAAACCGGCTCAGCAACGGCGTAAGCGCGCTTTGATTTGCCGAACCAGATACCAAATGGCACCCCAATGAGGATGCACAACATCGCCCCAGCTCCAATCAGCGCAACCGTGATCATCGACAATTCCCACAGGCCCATAAACGCAAGATAGGCCAATGACGCTGCTGTAAAGATCGCGATACGTGGACCTGCCAGACGGTAGGCCATGACAACAATCACCAACATAACGACGGGCCATGGTGTCTGTAACAGCAGGATTTCCAACCCATCCAGACACCAACGGATGGCCGCTGTAATGCCATCAAATGTATTCGAAAAATTCGCCGCAGCCCAATCGAATGCAGCATCACCTCTCCGAGATAATGCTGAGAAATACTCGCGCTGGATGGGGAATTCAGTTACCGGAATAGTTTCACCCACAAGTCCCCCCGTGAGGTTGGCCAATATCTCATCCGGTGCCCGTACCGTGAACCGCAATAGAGTCAGTGGCATGATTGCCAGCATCATTATCGCACCGAAGACCGTACTGGACGTTCTGATACCAACCTGTTGACTATCCTGATCCGCCCGCCACTTCAGGTAATGCGCCTCATAAGCGACATTGGCGTAAAGCCCTTCGAGCAGCTTCACCAAGGCCAGGATCGCCAAGCCAATCAACAGAATAGTGGTTGCCTCCGCTGCGGCCAAATCAGCCTGTTCCTGCGCCCGGGCGGCAACTTTCTTCAGGTTTTCTGCGATCTTCAGTTTCGCATCAGCCCCCGCGGCATCTCCAGCAGCAAGCAACTCAGCGGCCTGTGTCTCACGTTTTGCGATATTCCCTAAAGCACGCTCCAGTTTGGCGAGTTGGTCGGCACCAAGCTCCCCCCAGAGCCCGCGCCCTATCTGAACCAGCGCAAACAGCTCCAAGACAAGAAAGATCCAAAAAAATCCCCAAACCCCGCGCGCTGCCCCCCAAAGCGGCCCGAACACCGCCGCCATTGTATTCCATGACCATGCAAAGCCAGTCGTATCTTGAATTTTTTTAAAGGCCGCACTGTAGTAACCGGTGTTCCGCTCGACAAAATCGGCGACCGTTGTGCTGTTGGCATTGGGACCACTTTCCAATCCTGTATCGGTCATGCCTTGCCCCCTTGGATACCTTTGAGAAGAGTTGGCTTGTCAATGACGCCAACATCCATTCCATCATCGGATGTGATGACAATTGGCTGCTCGGTGGCGGTCGAGATATCAATCAATGTGTCCAAATCCGTCGAGTGTGCAGCACGCGGGCTGACTGCCAGATCTTCCCAGTCTTTTGCTTGATACTCTGCCAGCGGCACCATGATTGAATGGGCAAAAACCAACTTGAGCTTTGAAATCCCTTCAACAAAGTCTCTAACGTAATCGTCAGCAGGCTCAGTTACGATTTCTTCCGGTGTGCCGATCTGTACGATACGCCCGTCTTTCATAATGGCGATCCGTGTGCCAATACGGATCGCTTCATCCAGATCATGGGTAATAAACACTGTGGTTTTTCCCAGCTCAGCCGATAGCGCCATGAACTGATCCTGCAACTGCCTACGAATGAGTGGGTCCAAGGCCGAAAACGGCTCATCCATCAGCAGAACATCAGGGTCAGAAGCCAGAGCACGGGCCAGGCCCACCCTTTGCTGCATGCCGCCTGACAACTCTCGCGGAAAGCGATCTTCATATCCTTGCAGGTCAACCCGTTCCAGGCAACGCTGCGATACCTCCCAGCGACGAGATTTGGATTCTCCTCGGATCTGCAAGGGGAAGGCCACATTGTCACGCACCGTGCGATGCGGCAGCAATGCCATATGCTGAAAAACCATCCCCAGGTTGACCGCCCGCATCTCGCGCAGCTCTTCGGCGTTGAGTGCGAGTACATCCCGGCCCAGAACCTGAATATCGCCCGCAGTGGGTTCAATCAGCCGGTTGATGTGTCGCACCATGGTGGACTTACCAGAGCCTGACAGCCCCATAACGCAGAAAATCTCGCCCTTCTGCACTTCAAACGAGCAATCAGCGATGCCGATAACACAACCGAATTCTCCCAGCACTTCGGCCTTGCTAAGATTTCGCTGTTGAATCGCCTCCATTGCTTCCTCAGCGCGCTCGCCAAAGACTTTCCATACTCCGTCCAGACGTATGACTGCGTCATCGTTCATAGATATCAACCTGTTGGATATATTAGACTATGCAGAGCCTGAAGAGCACCACACAGGGGAACACCCCCGCCCGTCAAAGATCCGCGCGGGAGCGCATGTGACGAAGAACCGAAATCAGTTCAGCCAGCTGTCAACCTGGTCCGCATTCTCTTCAACCCATTTGCGGGCAAAAACCTCCGCGTCCATCTCGTCAACGATCAAGGCATAGACCATCGCTGACACCTGATCAGAGGTTAGGTTAACCTTGGACAGAACAGCGGCAGCGCTTTCATCCATCGCAGCCTGATAGTGGATATGCAGGTAAGCCTTGTCCCAGGCCATCGCCGCGGAGGAATTCTCCAGCCAATTCGGATCATCTGTGGGCTGCGCGACATTCCACTTTGCAGGGTCGTGCGGCGGTTCTTCCAACTGGACCAGATCATACAGCTGGAACATGTGATGCGGCGTATAGCAGAAGAACACCACATTGGTATTCTGGTCGGTCGCAGCATCGACCTCAGCGAGCGCCAAGGTTTCGTCCATTTCCTTAAGCGTCATTGTCTGATCGTACCCGTAGGACTTGGCACGGATTTTTTCGACGTTGGTTGATGCCCATCCTGCAGCACCAATCCAGATTTCCCCCATACCATCGCCATCGCTATCGAAATTGGCAGCCATATCAGGATCACTCAGCTCAGACAGCGCCTTGATACCGGTGCGTTCAGCAGTTCCATTGGTGACGCACATGGCCTGATCTGCCGGTATGCCATTCGGGTTCATGGCAACAGTGCCTTTTTCCTTCACGAACGTATTGTGAAGATTAGCCTGGTTGGGCAACCAGACTTCTGGATGGACCTGCATGGCCCCGGAATCCATAGCTTCAAAGACGATCGGATTGCTGCCGTTTTGCAGTTCGACATCAAGGCCAAGATTATCCTCCAACACGATCTTGAGGACATTCGCCGTTACCCGAACCGATGGCCAGTTCGGCACACCAATGACCACATCGGCGGCTAAAGCGCCTGTTCCAAACGTCGCCAACAATGCACCGGTCGTCCAAGTCGCTAGTCTCTTCATTTCACTCTCCAAGTTGTCGTCGTTATTATTATTGCTACCTTCCGTCGGAGCTGATCCGCTTTGCGTCACAGCCAGAACCTCTCCAGACGTTAATGTGCCCGCTTTTCAAGTGTATTAAATTACAATAATCGGGATTGAACTTGCACAATATTACAATCAAGATGACTTCAACGACGCTGTCATTGAGGTAACTATGGTTGCAAGGCAGGTTTCAAAGGTCGATATTCATCTACTACGGGTGTTCTGCGTCGTCGTAGATGCAGAGGGTTTTTCCAATGCGCAGGTCGTACTGAACGTCTCAACGTCCACGATCTCCAGGCAAATATCAGAGTTAGAGACCAGACTTGGGATGCGGCTGTGTGACCGCGGGAGAACCGGCTTTCGGGTTACAGAAAAGGGAGACACGGTCTACCAAGCAGCGCAGAAATTGTTCGTGGCACTCGGGGAATTTCAGGAGACCGTTGACGGATCACGTGGCCGACTTTTCGGTCATCTCGCATTGGGCGTTATCGAAAACTGGGCCTCAAATAACTCCGCTCCGATCGTGCGTTCGCTGTCTAAATTCACCGCAATGGCACCGGATGTAAGGATTGAGCTACACTCTCTCGCCCCGAATGACATCGAGTTCGCTGTACTTGACGGCAAGGTTCCAATCGGGATCGGCCCCTTCCATTCCCCCAAGCCGGGATTGGTCTACAACGACATCTGCAAAGAAACCGTTTGCCTCTATTGTGGGTCTGGGCATCCGCTGTTTGCCATAGACTGCCCGGAAGAGCAGGAAAAACAGCTACGCAAGTCTCTGTTTGCTAAGCGAGCCTATCTAAATGAAGAGACTGTCGCTCCCAAAACCCGCAATTTGCCCTCAAACGCAATCGGCCATCAAATGGAAGCGATCGCGTTGCTGATACTGACGGATCGATACGTCGGGTATCTTCCATCATACTTTGCCAAGGATTGGGTGGCGGGGGGACGAATGAAGAATATTGCAAATGGTGGGTTTGATCGCCCTGTGACAGTTCAAACCGCTGTTCGCAGGGGCGCCAAGCTGAACCGTGTCGGAAGAACGTTTCTCGAAATACTTTCTGAAGAAGCAAATACGAAAATTTAGCTGATCCTGTACGCCAGTTAACGACTCTGCCCCCGCAGCTTTTCAGCGTAGGCCGGCCGCCCTCATTGTGGAAAGCGCGCCTCCTGAGTGCTGGCAACCAGAGCCTTCTCTGACGTCTTGCGCAGCTCCGGGAAGCCGGGAAAATAGCTGCCCTGCCGGAACTTCGAAACCTTGAGTTTCAACGTGCCATACGGATATCGAACGCGCGCTCCGATACCCGGCCCGCTGTCCAAGCCTCAGATGCTTTTACATCTATGGCTATTTGCAAACTAAGGATTTCGGTACGTTGAATGCTTGCGTGTTAGCCCACTTGTCAGCGCTATGCGCACCGCATCTTGGCGGGATTCGTTTGTCCGTTTCGTTCCCATAGCTCGTCTCCTTTGGTGCAGTAAATGCTATCAAAGGAGCGGCATCAAACCGCGACAGGC
>NZ_JAGEUF010000006.1:0-349018 GCF_018101215.1 Phaeobacter sp. HS011
AGGCACCCTGACCGCCCACACCAGATGGCCCCCCACCCCCCCCCCCCCCCGCCCAAACCCCCCGCGCCCCCCCCCCCACCGCCCGGCGGGGGCCGCGCAGATCCCGTCTGGGATCTGAGATCACCGCTATCCGGGCCGGATCATCTGCCGATCCGGACTGATCCCTGTCTTAGCTGAGCGCTGCGTCGCAACGACCACAGACGCCCGCGTGACTGTGGTTGCCCACATCCGGCAGGATTTTCCAGCAACGCTGACACTTGTCACCATCGGCCTTCTCAAACACCACCGATACGCCGTCCACCTCGGGCATGCGGAAGGCTTCCGCCGGGGCCGGATCACCGCTAAGGGCAATATCAGAGGTGATGCAGACATCAGCGAAATTCACCGATTTCAGCGCCGCCAGCACCTCCGCGTCGCGCACATGCACCACCGGCGCGGCCTCCAGCGAGGCGCCGATCACTTTGTCCACGCGCTGCACCTCAAGGGCGGCGGTGACGACGCGGCGGGCCTGACGGACCTTGGCCCATTTCGCGGCCAGTGGCTCATTCAGCCAATCCGCAGGGGTGGCCGGAATGTCCTGCAGATGCAGCGAGCTGTCATCACCGGGGAAACGCTCCAGCCAGACCTCTTCCATGGTGAAGACCAGGATCGGGGCCAGCCAGGTAGTCAGGCGGTGGAACAGGATGTCCAGCACGGTGCGGGCCGCACGGGCGTTTAGCGTGTCACCATCGCAGTAAAGCGCGTCCTTACGAACATCGAAGTAGAAGGCCGACAGATCCACGGTGGCAAAGTTGAACACCGCAGAGAACACGCCCTGGAAATCATAGGCCTGATAGCCGGTGCGGACCTTGTGATCCAGCTCCGCCAGACGGTGCAGGACCCATTGTTCCAGCTCCGGCATATCCGCCGGATCTACGCGCTGATCCTCAGAGAAATCCGCAAGGCTGCCGAGCATGTAGCGCATGGTATTGCGCAGGCGGCGATAGCCATCGGCGACGCCTTTCAGGATCTCCGCCCCGATCCGCTGGTCGGCGGTGTAGTCGGTCTGCGCCACCCAGAGACGCAGGATATCAGCGCCATACTGCTGGACGATTTTCTCGGGCACGATGGTGTTGCCGAGCGATTTGGACATCTTGTTGCCCTTCTCGTCCAGCGTGAAGCCATGGGTGACCACGTTGCGATAGGGCGCGCGGCCTTTGGTGCCACAGGCCTGCAACAGCGAGGAGTGGAACCAGCCACGGTGCTGATCGGTGCCTTCCATGTAGACGTCGGCGATACCGTCCTCGGTGCCGTCCTCGCGGTCGCGCAGCACAAAGGCGTGGGTGGAGCCACTGTCGAACCACACGTCCAGCACGTCAAACACCTGATCGTAATCCTCGGGGTTCGCGATGCCGTCGAGCATCTTGTCCTTGAAGCCATCCGTGTACCAGACATCGGCGCCGTGTTCTTCGAATGCGGCCACGATGCGGGTGTTCAGCGCCTCATTGCGCAGAAGGAAATCGGGATCGGTCGGCAGCAGGCCCTTCTTGGTGAAGCAGGTGAGCGGCACGCCCCAGGCGCGCTGGCGCGACAGCACCCAATCCGGGCGGCTCTCGATCATGGAATAGAGACGGTTGCGGCCCGTCTGCGGGGTCCAGTGCACCAGCTGGTCGATGGAGTTCAGCGCACGGGTGCGGATGGTGTCGCCCATCTCGCCCATGCCGTCGTCCAGCTCGCGGTCCACTGAGGCAAACCACTGCGGGGTGTTGCGGAACACGATCGGCGCCTTGGAGCGCCAGGAATGCGGGTAGCTGTGGGTGACGCGACCACGGGCAATGATGCCACCCGCCTCGACCAGCTTGGCGATCACGGCGGTGTTGGCTTTGCCTTCCTTGCCCTTTTTGTCAAAGACCTGAAGCCCGGCAAAGAACGGCACATGTGGCAGGAACTCGGATTCTTCACCCACGTTATGGGTCATCCGGTCGATCCAGTTGCGCGCCACGAAACACTCATAGTCATCCGCACCATGGCTGGGCGCGGTATGCACGAAACCGGTGCCCGCATCATCGGTGACATGGTCGCCGTCGATCATCGGCACGTCATAGTCCCAGAAGCCGTCGGCCCCCTCGATGCCTTTGAACGGATGGTTCAGGATCAGGCCATCGAATTCGGAGGCCTCGACATCGCGGACCTTGGTGAATTCGGTGACGCGGGATTTGCCAAGCGCATCCTCGGCCAGCGCATCGGCAAAGAGATACAGCTCACCCGGAGTGGTCCAGCTTTCCTCCTGCGTGGCATCCACGCGGTAGAGGCCATAAGCCACCTTCGGATTATAGGCGACAGCCTTGTTCGACGGGATGGTCCAGGGGGTCGTGGTCCAAATCACGACGCGGGCCTCCGCCAGATCGCCAGTTGCATTGGCAGTACCGAACGGCACCCAGATGGTATGCGACTTGTGGTCGTGATACTCAATCTCTGCCTCGGCCAGGGCGGTTTTCTCAACCGGTGACCACATCACGGGTTTGGAGCCCTGATAAAGCGTGCCGTTCATCAGGAACTTCTGGAATTCCCCCGCGATCACCGCCTCGGCGTGGTAGTTCATGGTCAGATAGGGATCATCCCAATTGCCGGTGATGCCCAGACGCTTGAACTCCTCGCGCTGGATGCCAACCCATTCATCGGCAAAGGCGCGGCATTCCTGACGGAAGTCGACAACCGGCACCTCGTCCTTGTTCTTGCCCTTCTTGCGGTACTGCTCTTCGATTTTCCATTCGATCGGCAGGCCGTGGCAGTCCCAGCCCGGAACATAACGCGCGTCAAAGCCCATCATCTGGTGCGAGCGGACAATCATGTCCTTGATCGTCTTGTTCAGTGCGTGGCCGATATGCAGGTGACCGTTGGCATAAGGAGGGCCATCGTGCAGGGTGAAGGGCTTGCGCTCAGCATCGGTGCCCTTGGCGGCGGCGGCCTTTTCGCGGAGTTTGTCATAGACGCCAATCTGCGCCCAACGCTCCAGCCAGCCCGGCTCACGCTTGGGCAGGCCCGCGCGCATCGGGAAATCGGTTTTGGGCAGATTGAGGGTGTCTTTGTACTCAGGCGTCTGAGGCGTGTCGGCACACATGTGCAGCGTCCTTTGGATGATCTGGTCGTATTTTGGGATATTCGGTTCGGTGCGATGGCTCAAGCACCTTTGCCCGGCGGCTCACGTCTTCAGAGCGCCGGGGATATAATTCGAATAATGATGGCCGCAACATGGGACATGAGGGCCTTATAGGGCGGCACGGCAGGAGGGTAAAGCGGCAGATCGAGGTTGGCAGATACATATCAATGCGCAATGCTATCAACATTCTTTCAAAATCATTGAGCTATCAAACGTATGCCCTCAACTGATGCCGTTACTATTTCGCTCCCCTTCACGCATCATCAGCTAACAATGCTTCTGGCGACAGTCGGCCTTGTTGGTCTGCTGCTGCTAGCCTGGTACGCCATATCCGTGCCGACCTACAAACAAAAGAAACACCGCTGGACCGGTAACAGTGCTCTGCTGAGTTATGGACTCTGCGTGCTGCCAATCTGGGCCTTTCTCCTGTTCCAGACAGTTTCCGCACTATGGCTTTTATCGGGGAATTTCCCGCCAGATACTGGCGTCGATCTGCGTTGGCATGTGCTTGCCTTTGTGGGGCTGGTGACTGCCACCGGAGGCTTAGTTGGCGCCCCCTTGGCGCTGTTGCGCGTCTGGGCAAATGAGCGTCAGACCCGAACCGCCGAGCAGAACCATATGACCGACCGCATCACCAAAGCTGTGGAACAGCTTGGTGCAGAAAAGACCATCAAACGCGTCATAGGTAATGAGGCTAGTGAAGCGGGATCTGCGCTTTCGCAGATACTAGCAACACCAAAACCAGTCATCGAGGAAGTTACCGAGCCAAACATCGAAGTCCGTATTGGTGGGTTACTTGCATTGGAGCGAATATCACGGGATTCGATCACATATGATCGCGGCCGGGACCACCTGTTGGTCATGGACATTCTCTGCGCCTATGTCTGCAATAATTCACCGCTGAGCGCCGCCGAGGAGGTTGCCAGAGGGCGTTTCATCCGCATGAAAAACAACCATGTGATTTCACCTCCGGATGATCTGCCCGAGTCTGAGTACACGGATATCCACGAGAGAGTTTTCGATATACCAAGCCCTCGCTCCGACATCGCTTTTGCGATCAAGATCCTCGGGCGCCGTACCCCTGAACAGATCCAGCATGAAAGGCGGCATTGCTACCGCCCGACACTATCACGCTGCAATCTTCAGCGAGCGGATTTCTCGGACGGTGACTATTCATACATGAGTTTCTTCGAGTCACGTATGGAAGGAGCCTATCTGAATCGCGCCAATTTCTCTCACTGCAACCTGTCAGGAGCAGTTGTGACACGAGGGTTTCTTAGCAAGACTGTCCTAGATTTCGCTAAGCTGACAAACGTCGATTTTAGTCATGCTCAATTACACTCAGTCTCATTGAGGAAATGCATCTTCTCTTTCACCTATTTCGACCAAGCATATATCGAAGATGCGATTTTTGATATTGAGCTAGAGCCGGGATCGGTAAATGCTGTACGTCTAGTCAACCCAAATCTACGCTCAGCTCAATTCGAGGGTACGATGGAATACACATTTAGCGGCTATCTGAAACCAGTCCATAAACATGTACCGCGCAAATGGAGCGCCGTTGTTTTCAGAAATGCGACGGTTTCCTCCGCTGCGCTGCATTTTTTTGACCCTCATCGCACCTTTGGGGATGGCTCTGTCACTCTGACGAGTGGACAACGGCCGGACCATTGGGTCGATGAAAGGTTGGACGATTTTGCATTTGATGACGCAGTGCAGGTCTGGGGCCAAACCTATGAGAGATTGCCTGAGGAAGACGGTGAAACAGGATTGCCACGGTAGAAATAATTGCACAATTGGTCGCAGGGGTTGCCCTGCGCGGTGGGTGTACCGGCGGGGCGCTCTGGTGTAGCGACGGGGTGGAAAGGCGGAGTTCACATGACCCAGACGTCCCTCGCGCGGTTTGATATTACGGCGGAACAGATCGCCTATGTGGTGGATATATTCTATGCCCGCGTGCGCGGCGACGCGGTGCTGGGGCCGGTGTTTTCGGCGCATGTTGAGGATTGGCCGGAGCATGAGGCGCTGATCACCCGGTTCTGGCGCAATGCGATCCTGCGGGAGAAATGCTATGGCGGCAATCCGATGCGGGTGCATGTCAGCAGGCCGGATGTTAGGCCGGAGCATTTTGCAATCTGGCTGGGGCTGTTTCACGAGGTCTTGCAGGCGGAACTACCGGAACGAACGGCCCTGCAATGGGGCGCTCTGGCGGATCGGATCGGCGAAGGGTTTCGTACCGGGATCGTCGCCATGCGCCAGCCAAAAAACGCCCCACCCAAGCTGTTCTGATCCTAAGACACAGGCCCTCCCGCATCTTAGGATCCCTCGCATCCTTGCAGCCTTGGGCGTGGCTCATGCTCTGCATGAGCCTGAGGCGTGTGGCTAGGCGTCCTTGGTGAACAGGCCGGTGAGGGCGCGCTGAATAACCTTGCGGGTCCGGGGTTTCTGCGCCTTGGAGAAGGCCATCGGGCGGCAGACTTCCATGGCGGCGATGCCGACGCGGGCGGAGAGCGCGCCATTCACCAGACCTTCGCCAAAGCGGCGGGAGAGCTTTGACAGGAGCGATCCGCCGAGCACCGGTTCCAGCAGGTCATCGCCAACTGCAACAGCGCCGGTGGTCACCAGATGGGCGAGCACCGCGCGGGTGAGGCGCCAGGAGCTGAAGAATCCGGACCGCCCGCCGTAGATCTCGGCGATGCGGCGGATCATCCGCAGCGAGGTCACCAGCGCCGTCACCACATCGGCCAGCGCCAAGGGCACCAGCGCGGTGACCGTTGCGACCTGCCGCGCGCCCCCTTCGACCACGCGCAGGGCGCGGGCATCCAGCGGCGCAAGCAACTCCGCCTCTGCCAGCTGTAGCAGCGCGTCGGCGTCCATGATGTCGCTCTTGCGCTCCCCCAGCCGGGCCAGTCCCCATGTGAGATCCTTGCGCCCGCGATAAAACCGTTCCAGCCCCGCCACATAGCTGCGTGCAGCCTTCAGATCAGCGGTGGCATCAGCCGTCTGACCCGGTGCGGAGGCCGAGGGATCCGCTGAGAGCAGCGGCTGCGCGTTGCGCAGACTCTCGACCCGGCGCAGGCGCGAGAGGGCCGCGAGTTCACGCAGGCCCATCAGGAGGGCCAGAAGAACGGCCACGGCAAAGCCTGCGGTGATCGCCCAGCCCAAGAGCGGCACGCGGTCAATCAGCCCGGTGACGAAATCCCAGGCCGCAACCGAGATGACAGCGCCGATCAGTGCTGTCAGACAGGCCCAGAACCAGCGGGCCAGTCGCGATGGGCGACGGCTGGCCAGCGCGGCGGCCTGCGCCAGTGCGGGCTGTGGCAGGTCGCTGCTGGCGCCATCCAGATCCGGGACCGGCGGCGCGCTGGCCACATCCGGGGCGGTGTCTGCGGTGGCGCTGTCCGTGAGGTCGAAGAGGACGGCATCCTTACGGGTCATGCGGTGTCCTTTTTCTTGTCAGGTGACGTCGCGGCGGGCGGTTTTGAAGCGGAGGATTTTGTCGTTTCCGCTGCGCGGGATTTGGGGTCAGACTTTGGCAGGGGTGTGGGCCAGATATACTGAATATCCGGCAACCCTTCGTCATTGCCCGCGCCATCGGTGCGGCTCTGTTCGACAAAGCCTTCGCGCAGGTAGAACCGCTGCGCGCCCTCGTTGGCCGCAAAGGTCCAGAGCTGAAGCGGCGACTGCACCGATTTGGCGTGATCCAGCAGCAACCGTCCAAGCCCCTGCCCGCGCGCCGTGTCGCGCACATAAAGCGCGCAGATCTCCGCGCCTTCAAGGGCCAGAAACCCCTCTACCCGCCCGTCGATCTGCGCGATGGTGACCCAACCGCGATCAATCATGGTGCCGCAAAAGCTGATCGCCTCTGCGCCGGTGTGTTGCTTGGGCATCCAGGGGGTATCGACCTCGAAGCGGTGCAGGATCTCGGCGACCTTGCCGGCATCGGTGCTGCGCGCAGCGCGCAGGATGGGCTGGGATGAGGCTGTCATAGGCGATCTCCGATCAGGAATTCCGCTGCCCGGTCCAGGCGGATGTGAGGCGGGCCATCGCCGGGCCGCAGGGTCAGAGGTGCCGGGGCAAAGGCCATGGCCTGATACTCCCCGTCGAGCCAGCTTTCGGCGCCCTGACGGGCTGGGGTCAGCAGATGCGAGGGATCCTGTGGCAGTGCGCCGGGATAAAACGCGGCGGGCTTGCCACTGTCCAGAAGGGTGCCGCGCACGCAGGGCAGATCACTGCCGTTGTGGCTGCGCAGCTCCTCCGTCGTGGCGCGCAGAGCAGCGAGCGACAGGGCCGCTGTCTCAGCCCCGGCGAAGCGGGCACGGTCACGGGCATCGCGGGTCAGCGCCTCGATGATGGCGGTCAACTGCGGATGCTGCTGGTGATGCAGGTGATCGGCCTTGGTCGCCGCGAACAAGATCTTTTCCACCCGTTTGCCGCGCAGGATCTGGCGCAGAAACCCGTTGCGGCCCGGACGGAAGGCCGCAAGGATATCGGTCATCGCATGCCGCAGATCCTCCACCGCGCGGGGGCCCGAATGGATGGCGCTGAGCGCATCGACCAGAACCACCTGCCGGTCAATGCGGGCGAAGTGATCGCGAAAGAAGGGTTTGACGACCTTGGATTTATAAGCCTCAAAGCGGCGCTCCATCTCGCGGTGGAGGGACCGGCGAGGGGCGCTGTCCGACAGCGGGATCGGGGCAAAGGTCAGCACCGGAGAGCCCGCCAGATCACCCGGTAGCAGGAACCGCCCCGGCGTGCAGTCATAGTAGCCAGCGGCGCGGGCGGCCTGCAGATAGGCCGCGAAGGCCCCGGCCAGCTCCTGCGCCAGCGGCTCGTCATGCGGGGCAGTGGCGTCGGCTTTCTGCGCCAGATCCAGAAAGCCCTGCGCCTGCGATCGACCGCGGATGCGGGTCAGCACCTCATCGCACCACTGAGCATATGATTTATCCAACAACGCCAGATCCAGCAGCCATTCGCCGGGATAATCCACGATATCCAGATGCAACGTACGCGGCCCTTGCAGGCCCGACAGCAGACCGTTGGGCTGAACCCTGAGGCTGAGGCGAAGCTCGGAGACGGCCCGGGTGCTGTCGGGCCAATAGGGACGCGGACCTGTGAGGGCGCCAAGGTGGTTTTCGTAGTCAAAGCGGGGCACGGTATCGTCCGGCTGGGGTTGCAGAAACGCGGTCTCGATCCGCCCTTCCCGCGCAGCGGAAAGCTGCACCATACGGCCCCGGTTCATCAGATTGGCCACCAGCGAAGTGATGAACACTGTCTTGCCCGCACGAGCCAGCCCGGTGACCCCGAGGCGGATCGACGGTTCAAACAGGCTCTCCGATAGCGAGGCGCCCGCGCCTTCGACGCTGCGCAAAACCCCGTCTGCCAGTGATGATAGTCCCAAAGGTTTGCCCCGCCCTGCCGACCCTGCCAAAGGCCGGATCCGTGTTCAATTTGACCAAGATAGGGGCTGGCGGAGCGTGATACCACCCCGGTCAGCTGCTGTCGGGGACTTGTGCCGCAGCCCCGGCCGCGTTACTTGCCCGCCCATGCCGCGTTTTGCTCTGAAAGTCGAATATCACGGCGCCCCCTTCGCCGGGTGGCAGCGCCAGAAGGATCAGCCCTCGGTTCAGGGGGCGATCGAGGATGCGCTTGCGCGGCTGGAGCCGGGACCGCACACGATTGCGGCGGCGGGGCGCACGGACACCGGCGTACATGGTCTGGGTCAGGTTGCCCATTGCGATATGGTGAAGGACTGGGATCCCTTCCGCCTGTCCGAGGCGTTGAATTTCCACCTGAAACCAGCCCCGGTGGCGATTGTCGATTGCGCCCGTGCCGAGGATGACTGGCACGCGCGGTTTTCTGCGGTTGAGCGGCAGTATCTGTTTCGCATCCTGATCCGGCGCGCACCGGCGACCCATGATGCAGGGCAGGTCTGGCAGCTCAATCATGATCTGGACGCCGGAGCCATGCAGGAGGCAGCCAATCATCTGATTGGCCAGCATGACTTCACCACATTCCGCTCGTCGATCTGTCAGGCCGCCAGCCCGCTGAAGACACTGGACGAACTGCGGATTGAGCGGGTTCAAGGCTTCTCCGGGCCGGAGATTCATTTCCATGTGCGCGCACGGTCTTTCCTGCACAATCAGGTGCGCAGCTTTGTCGGTACGCTGGAGCGGGTCGGCGCAGGGGCGTGGTCGCCTGAGGATGTGAAATCTGCGCTAGAGGCCGAGGATCGCGCCGCCTGCGGTCCCGTCTGCCCCGGTCACGGGCTCTATCTGGCACGCGTGGGCTATCCTGAAAACCCCTTTGAAGTCGCGTAATTAGTTCCCTGAACCAGGCCACATTTGGCTGCTCTGGCCAAATCTGAACCACGTGCGCAACTTTTTTGCTCGCGACCGGGAACCAATTCTCACCCCGTGCGTTTTCTTCCCAGATTTCGGTCCAGAACAAACAGGTGGCTACGTGGACAAAGAAATGAATCTTCTTGGCAGTCTACTGCGATATTCTTCGTTGCCTCTGTCGCTGATCAACCCGGAAGCGGAGGAGCTGGAGTTGTCCTTCGTCAATCCGGCCTTTGAAAAAGCGACCGGCTACAGGGCTGAGGACGTGCTTGATCGACCTTGCCCGCTGTTCGATGGGCCGGCGGTGAAGCAGAGTACGATCCGCGAGCTGAAAATCGCCCGCGACCGCTGCAAACGCATCTCGCGTACGCTCTGGAATTATGATGCCAGCGGACGCTCCTTCGAATGCCTGACCTACATCGATCCAATCACCGTCACACCCGGCAATATCGTCTTGCTGGGGTGTCATTTTATGCTGTCACCGGAGCTATCGTCATCCCCGCCTCTGACTCACACGGAAGATACAGGTGTTGCGGATCGGGTATCCGCCAATGGGCCTACCGGTGGCGAGTCGGAGCGCGCGGCTGAACTCCATGATCTGGAGAACCAGAAGGACGAGCTGTTGGATTATGCCCGCAAGGCGCTGCTGCGCTGTCTGGAGATGCGCCGCAACACGCTCTACAGCCGGATTGATCTCTACTTCAATCGCCGTCGCGGCAATCTTCTAGGAGCGGAACCGCAGGATGTTGATGCCGCCGCCATGGCCCGCGATCCGTTGCTGGGGCAGCGTGAAAATCAGGCCTGACGGCCTGATTTCGGGGTCCTGCGCCTGCAGCACCGGGTCAGCCGCGACCGCGGTAAGGGGGTACGCCCTGATCAGGGATCCAGACGCCTTCGGGCAGAGGACCGGTTTGCCAGAACACATCAATCGGGATGCCTCCACGCGGATACCAATAACCGCCGATCCGCAGCCACTGCGGATCAAGGAAATCTGCCAGACGGCGCGCAATGGACACCGTGCAATCCTCATGGAATGCTCCGTGGTTTCGGAACGACCCCAAGAACAGCTTCAGGGATTTACTCTCCACCAGCCATTTCCCCGGCACATAGTCGATCACCAGATGGGCAAAGTCGGGCTGGCCGGTCATCGGGCAGAGCGATGTAAACTCCGGCGCGGTGAAGCGTATGTTGTAGGCCACATCAGCCTGCGGATTGGGCACCCGCTCCAGTTCAGCCTCTTCGGGGCTCGCGGGCATCACAGTAGCACCGCCCAGTTGTTTCAGGTTTTTATAGATATCATCAGTCATCTTGTTGTCTCCTCGTTCCGCGCGTTCAGACGCCGCGTTTGTTGCCCCAGACCAGCACATGCAGCTGCGGCAGCACACGGGGGGCAAACCAGCGGTCAGCGGTTACTTTTTCAATCAGCCAATGCAGCCGTTCGGTGGCGGCGGTCAGATCCACCGGAGTCTCTGGATCGACCTCCGGGTTGCCCGGTTGCAGGTAAAGCGGCAGGTCAGGCCGACGATTTGCCACTGCCTTGGCCCAGTCGTAATCGCAGTCATCGAAGATCACGATTTTCAGCACGATCTGATCACAGCCCTTGGCGGCCGCCAGGCAGTGGTCGAACTTCTGCCAGTCCACACGGTGACCGCTGGAGGGAGGTTTCGGGCTAAGCACAAGGGTGTCGAGCGCGGCAAACCAGGGCTGGCTGATGGAGCCTTGCGTCTCGCAGGCGAAGCGATAGCCGGCCTCCTTGCCCTGGGCGATCAGCGGCGCGAAATTCTGGATTGCCGGGTTGCCACCTGAGAGCGAGACGGTCAGCGGCTGACCACCGCTGAGGCGGGTCACCTCCTGCCAGACCTCATCCGTGGCCATCGGGGCCCAGGTGTCGCGATAGCGGCTGTCGACCGCATGCAGGCTGTCGCACCAGCTGCAGCGATAGTCACAGCCCCCCGCGCGGACAAACACGGTGGGTTCACCAATCAGCGCACCTTCGCCCTGGATCGTCGGGCCAAAGATCTCCGCGATCCGCAGGGTGGTCGGCGCCGACCGACTGGCCCCTTGCCTGTTCACAGGGGATGATGTGTCACCTGCCGCACGCACGGCACGCGGTATCAGAACCTCGGTCATGGGCGGTACTCAGCCCATGTTTTCGGGGTCTCCGACACCCGTACTGCAGCGGTTTCGGGCCAGCGCGCGACACACCATTCGTAAAAATGACGGGCCATGTTCTCAGCGGTGGAGGGGCCCTCCATAACATCGTTCAGATGGCGATGATCGAAGCTGCCGTCGATGTAATTCTTCAGCGGCGCCAACTCGTGATAATCGCGGACAAAACCATCGCTGTTCAGCTCAGCGCCCGCCAATTCGACCACCACGATATAGTTGTGCCCATGCAGTCTGGCACATTGATGATCTGCTGGCAGATGGGACAGCTGATGCGATGCGGAGAAGTGGAATTCTTTGGTAATCCGAAACATCATACGGCTCCTTCTTTGATGGCGGTGCGCCAAAAGTCGGGATCCTGGTAGATTGTCGGATCCTCAACCCCTGCCAGATCGAAGGCCTCACGGCGTTCAACGCAGGTGCCACAGCGCCCGCAGTGGTGCGCGCCGCCCTTGTAGCAGGACCATGTCTCGGCAAAGGGGGTGTTCACGGCTGCGCCTGCGGCGACAATATCCCCTTTCGAGCGATGCACGAAAGGCGTCACCAGCGCGACATCGGCATAGCCATCCAGCGCCATGCGCTGCATCACGTCGAAAGCATCGGTGAAGGCCGGGCGGCAGTCCGGGTAGATGAAGTGATCGCCGCCATGCACCGCCGTTGCCACGGCCGTGTCGCCCTTGGCGGCGGCAATTCCATACGCAATGGTCAGCATGATGGCATTCCGGTTGGGCACGACTGTGACCTTCATGGTCTCTTCGGCGTAGTGGCCGTCCGGCACATCAATATCATCGGTCAGCGCCGAGCCGCTAAGCGCGGCACCGATCGAACGCATATCAATGATCTCGTGGGGAACCCCAAGCCGTTGCCCGCAGGCGGCAGCATAGTCGAGTTCCTTGCGGTGGCGCTGTCCATAGTCGAACGACACCAGCCGCGAGAGCTGCCCTTTGGCAGCAAGAATATGGGCAAGGGACACGGAATCGAGCCCGCCCGAGCAGATGACAAGTGTTTTCAAGTTTTCAGTCCTTGTTTTGATATCCGGGTAGGCTGCGACCGGAAGGCGTGCGTATAGCGACTGCCGTTAACCACGGCAAGATATCCACAGAAAATTTCCGCAACGTCAGGATCTGGAGCGTTCGAATTTCTTGTGACCTATTTTTGTTTTATTTTCAGCGCATTAATCCAAACACAAAAAGCGCCCTCCTGATGGAGGGCGCCTGAGAGTGATTTTGGAGATCCGTTTCGCCAGAGATCCGCGAGGATCCCGGGCAGAATGTTAACCGAGATCTTCCTGGCTGTAGGCTTTCAACTCAGCCCGCGCGACCTGCCTGCGGTGCACCGCATCCGGCCCATCGGCGAGACGCAGGGTGCGCACATGGGTCCAGGCCTGCGCCAGCGGCGTGTCCTGGCTGATGCCCTGCCCGCCGTGCATCTGCACCGCCTCGTCGATCACCTTCAACGCGACACGGGGAGCAACCACTTTGATCTGGCTGATCCAGGGCGCTGCTGCGCGGGCATCCCCCTGATCCATATACCACGCCGCCTTGAGACAGAGGAGACGGGCCATTTCGATCTCCATCCGGCATTCGGCGATGATGTCGTAGTTGGCGCCAAGCTGGGCCAGCGGCTTGCCAAAGGCCTCGCGGCGCAGCGAGCGGCGGCAGAGCTGTTCCAGCGCGCTTTCGGCCTGACCGATGGCACGCATGCAATGGTGAATGCGGCCCGGCCCAAGGCGACCCTGCGCGATTTCAAATCCGCGCCCCTCTCCCAGCAGCATATGGTCTGCCGGAATGCGCACATCTGAGAAGCGGATATGCATATGACCATGGGGCGCGTCATCGTGACCGTAGACCTCCATCGGGCGCAGCACCTCGATCCCCGGCGCATCCGCAGGCACCACGATCATCGACTGGCGCTTGTGTTTGGGCAGGTCGTCGCCGCCGGTGCGCACCATCACGATATAGACCTTGCAGCGCGGATCCCCAGCGCCTGAGGCCCACCATTTCTCGCCGTTCAGCACATAGTCATCGCCGTCGCGCACGCAGGACATGGCAATATTGGTGGCATCCGAGCTGGCGACGTCCGGCTCCGTCATCAGATAGGCCGAGCGGATCTGCCCCTGCAGGAGCGGCGCCAGCCATTGCTGTTTCATCACCTCGGTGCCGTAACGTTCGAACACTTCCATATTGCCGGTGTCGGGTGCTGAGCAGTTGAAGACCTCTGCCCCCAGCGGGGTTTTTCCCATTTCTTCAGCAAAGTAGGCATATTCGACGGTCGAGAGGCCAAACCCCTTGTCACTGTCGGTGAGCCAGAAGTTCCACAGGCCCTGCGCCTTGGCCTCGGCTTTCAGACCTTCTAGGATTTCGGCCTGCCGGTCGGTGTACTGCCAGCGGTCGCCCTTGCCGATTTCCGCGTGATACTCGGCCTCCAGCGGCATGATTTCATCGCGGATCATCGCCGCCACCCGATCCAGAAGCGCGCGGTTTTCGCTCCGCATTCCCAAGTTCATGTCCATCCCGGCGCCTCTTTGTGTTGTTTCCCTTGGGTGCAGCATGGCGCGGGGGTTGTGGCGCTGTCCAGCCGCGTGACGGGACGTCACGGAAGGATGACCGCAGCAGAACAAAAGAAAACGGACCCCGAAGGGTCCGTTTCGTAAGCGGTTACTCTGCCGCCTCGGCGTAGTCTTCCATCGGTGGGCAGGTACAGACCAGATGGCGGTCACCGTAAGCATTGTCGACGCGGTTCACCGGCGGCCAGTATTTGTCGACCCGGAAGGCCCCCGGAGGGAAGCAGCCCTGTTCACGGGAATAGGGGCGATCCCAGTCTTTCACGAGGTCTTCCATCGTGTGGGGGGCGTTTTTCAGCGCGTTATTGTCCGCATCCATCTCGCCTGCCTCGACCGCACGAATTTCCTCGCGGATCGACAGCATCGCCTCGCAGAACCGGTCCAGCTCGGCCTTGGTCTCGGACTCTGTCGGCTCCACCATCAGGGTGCCAGCAACCGGCCAGGACATTGTTGGTGCATGGAAACCGCTGTCGATCAGGCGCTTGGCCACATCATCAACAGTGACATTGGCGCTGGCCTCAAACGGGCGGGTGTCCAGAATACACTCATGCGCGACGCGGCCCGTGGGGCCCTTGTAAAGCACGTCATAGGCGCCTTCGAGACGTTTGGCGATGTAGTTGGCGTTGAGGATTGCCACCTTCGTCGCCTGCGTCAGGCCCGCACCGCCCATCATCAGGCAGTAGGCCCAACTGATGGTCAGAATGGAGGCAGAGCCAAAGGGGGCCGCAGAAACCGGGCCTTCCTGTCCGCCGGTTTCCGGGTGGCCGGGCAGATGTGGTTGCAGATGCGCCTTGACGCCAATCGGGCCCATGCCGGGGCCGCCACCGCCGTGGGGAATGGCAAAGGTCTTGTGCAGGTTCAGGTGGCTGACGTCGCCGCCCAGATCGCCGGGACGGGACAGGCCCACCATGGCGTTCATATTGGCACCGTCGATATAGACCTGACCGCCGTGATCATGGGTGATCTTGCAGACCTCATGCACGGTTTCTTCGAACACGCCGTGGGTCGAGGGGTAGGTGATCATGCAGCCTGCAAGGTTTTCGGCGTGTTTCTCTGCCTTTTCGCGGAAATCCTTGAGGTCGATATCGCCGTTTTCTGCGGATTTCACCACGACAACCTTCCACCCCACCATCTGGGCAGAGGCCGGGTTGGTGCCATGGGCCGACATCGGGATCAGACAGATGTTGCGATGACCCTGACCGTTGGCCCGGTGATAGGCCGCAATGGACAGAAGGCCTGCGTATTCGCCCTGCGCGCCAGAGTTGGGCTGCATGGAGATCGCATCATAGCCGGTGATCTGGCATAGCTTCTCGGAGAGATCGCTGACCATCTCTGCATAGCCCTGCATCTGGTCAGCAGGGGCAAAGGGGTGGATGTTGGCGAACTCCGGCCAGCTGAGCGGCATCATCTCTGCCGCGGCATTGAGCTTCATCGTGCAGGAGCCAAGCGGGATCATCGCACGGTCCAGCGCCAGATCGCGATCTGCGAGGCGGCGCATGTAGCGCATCATCTCGGTTTCCGCCCGGTTCATGTGGAAAATCGGATGGGTCAGATAGTCAGACGTGCGGTGCATATTTTCCGGCACGCGATATTCAGGCGTGAAATCATCGTCGCTGCGGCGAATACCAAAGGCGCGCCAGACGGCTTCGATGGTCTCTGAGCGGGTCACCTCATCCAGGGTGATACCAACGCGGGTTTCACCAACCCGACGCAGGTTCAGCCCCTCGTCCACGGCGGATTTCAGCACCGCCTCTTGCAAGGGACCGACGTCCACGGTGATCGTGTCGAAGAAGGATCTGGGATCCACCTTGAAGCCCGCTTCCTCCAGCCCCTTGGCCAGACGCACGGTCTTGCGGTGGATGCGCTGCGCAATGGCTTTCAGGCCTTTGGGGCCATGGAAGACCGCATACATAGACGCCATCACCGCCAGCAGCGCCTGTGCGGTACAGACGTTGGAGGTCGCCTTCTCGCGGCGGATGTGCTGTTCGCGGGTTTGCAGCGACAGGCGATAGGCGCGGTTGCCATGAGCATCAACCGACACCCCGACAATGCGGCCCGGGATCGCGCGTTTATAGGCATCCTTGGTCGCCATATAGGCCGCATGCGGGCCACCGGCGCCAACCGGCACGCCAAAGCGCTGGGTCGAGCCGACAGCTATGTCTGCACCCATCGCGCCCGGTTCCTTCAGCAGGGTCAACGACAGCGGATCTGCCGCGACAACGCCGATGGCATTATGTGCGTGCAGCTGGGCGATGTGATCGGTGAAATCGCGCACATGGCCATAGGTGCCGGGGTATTGGAACAACGCGCCAAAGACCGCTGAGGCGTCCAGCTTATCCGGGTTGCCGACAATCACCTCGATCCCCAGCGGCGCGGCGCGGGTCTGGATCACGGCGATGTTCTGCGGGTGACAGTCGCGGTCGACAAAAAACGCTTTGGCCTTCGATTTGGAGACCCGCTGGGCCACGGTCATCGCCTCGGCGCAGGCGGTGGCCTCATCCAGCAGAGAGGCATTGGCGATTTCCAGACCGGTCAGATCCGAGATCATGGTCTGGAAGTTCAACAGCGCCTCAAGACGGCCCTGCGAGATTTCGGGCTGGTAGGGCGTGTAGGCGGTGTACCAGGCCGGGTTTTCCAGAATGTTGCGCTGAATGGCGGGTGGGGTCACGGTGCCGTGGTAGCCCTGCCCGATCAGCGAGGTTTTCAGAACGTTCTTCCCTGCGACCTCACGCATGTGATGCAGCAGTTCCCGTTCCGACAGAGGGCGGCCAAACTCCAGCGCGGCGGCCTGACGGATGGTGGCAGGCACGGTGTCGTCAATCAGCGCGTCCAGATTCTTGGCGCCGACCACGGCAAGCATGTCGTCCATCTCTTCGGGAGACGGGCCGATGTGGCGGCGATTGGCAAAGTCGTACGGCAGGTAGTCCGTGGGTTCAAAAGACATATGTCGCCCTCTTCAGCAACAGGAGGTTAAGGCAGCAGGATGCTGCGGGCAGGCCCGATCTTGCGGCTGATGGCCACGATCTATGCGGGAACAGCGATCAAAAAACCCCGCCGCGCAAGAGGCGCAGGCGGGGCAGAAGGATCAGCCGATGAAGTCCTTGTATCCGGCTTCATCCATGTAATCGTCCATCGGGGACAGATCAGCAGGTTTGATCTTGAAGAACCAGGCGTCGCCCTGCGGATCCTCGTTGATCTTGCCGGGATTGTCGGCCAGTGCCTCGTTCACCTCGACGATCTCACCGTCCAGCGGCGCCAGAATATCGGAAGCGGCTTTGACGGACTCGATCACAACGATCTCATCATCCTTGGAAACCTCGGTGCCGACCTCGGGCAGCTCCACAAACACGACATCACCCAGCTGCTCAGCTGCGTGGCTGGTGATGCCCACTGTGATCAAATCGTCGCCTTCCGGCAGCAGCCATTCGTGTTCTTCGGTAAATTTCATCAGTCTCTTCCTTTGGGGGTGGCGCTGGCGTCAGCGTCTGCAGCGGCCCGCCCGGTTGGACGGTCGCGGTTTGGTGGTAATTATCTGCGGCATCATGGGGATGATATCGGCGGCCTCTGCCCGGTCCCGACCGACAAGGTCGACGCAGGGCAGACCAGCGCCGGGGACCCCACGCACATCGGCGAGGGGGATATCTGGTTGTCCCGAGGTCTCAGCAGCCATGCCGATCCATCCCATGTGTATCAGGGCCGGTCCGATCCGCTGTGGTGGCTTGGTCCCGGCATCAAATCGTGCGCGCAGGCAATACCTGCACGATGTGATGCCCCCTCTGTCCCTTTGCCTGAGATCGTTATCCCTTCGGCGCCCTGATGTGGTCAGGATCTCTCCAGAGTGTGTTGCGCCTGCGGTCCCTGTGGCCTGAGAGTTTCCGGGGCGGTTGCTCCTTCGGCACCAAAGTCGACGATGAATTACCGCCGCGTTGGTTCTCCCGCATACGCCTGTATACGCTACCAATAATATCGTTTCTCTTCAAGCTGCAATGCCGTCATCAGGTGGCATTTCCGACAGCTGGCACCGCCAAATCCGACAACCGCCAAGCACCGGGATAGTGTTGCACATAACCATCAGTAAAGATTGAAATATTCGGCCTGTTCCCACTCACTTACCGTATCCAGATAGCGGGCCCACTCGACCTCCTTCAGATGGGTGAGATAGTCGACCACATCCTCCCCAAGCGCGCTGCGAAACAGCTCCGATGAAGAGAAGGCCTGCAAGGCCTGACCAAGCGAACGCGGCAGCTTCTCCGCGTCGTCAGAATAGGGAGAGGCGGTGGGGGCCAGCGCACGCCGACCGGCCATCATCCCCTCGCTGCCCGCGATAATCTGGGCAGCCAGCGCAAAATATGGATTGGCGGTGCTGTCAGGGGCGCGGTTTTCCACCCGGCTGGAGGGGTCACCGGGGCGCATCAGCCCCCGCAACATTGCACCGCGGTTGTCTTCCCCCCATTGCACACGATTGGGGGCTAGTTGATAGGGCAGATAACGTTTGTAGCTGTTCACGGTTGGCGCCACCAGAATTGAGGCGGCCTCCGCATGGGCAAGCAATCCCGCGATCCAGCCGCTGGCTTCGGCGGTCAGCTCGCCCGCGACCTCTGGCATGAAGAGGTTGCGTCCGCTCACGGTGTCGATCAGCGATTGATGGATATGCCAGCCGTTGGCCATGGCGTGGTCCTGCCGGGGCTTTGCCATGAAACTGGCATGCAGCCCGTTTGCGGCACAGACCTCCTTTGCCATGGTGCGAAACATCACCATAGCATCTGCCTGCGTCATGGGGTCAGCGGGATCAAAGGTGAACTCGAACTGGCTCGGCCCCATCTCGATCTCCACGGTGCGCACCGGCAAGCCAAGTGCCTGCGCATGACGCCGGAGGGCATCAAGAATGCCCTCAGCCTCAGCGTAGCGGGTTTCGGTCAGATACTGATACCCCTGGATAAGGTTGCGTGTCTCAATCGGGGCCCCCGGCATGCCCTGCTGGGCGTGGCCCAACGCAGGGTCGACTCGCTCAAAAATCTGGAACTCGACCTCCAGCCCGACGACCGTCTGAAGGCCCTGCTCCGCCAGCGTTGCCACCGCACGCTCCAGCACATGGGCCGAGCCGAAGGGCACGGTTGCACCGTCATGAAAGGCCACATGACAGAAAATCCAGGCCGAATGCGGCGACCAGGGCAGCACGCGAAAGGTCTCCGGACGTGGCACCAGCAATACATCACTGGCGCCCTGCATCGGCGTCACCACCTCTTCCGGGTTTTCGCTCCACACCGGGAAGACGGTGCGATGCGCGGTGTCTTTCAGCAGCAGCGTCGACGGCACCGCAATCCCCTGCTCGAACAGCGACCGCAGACCTGCGGCAACCAAGGTCTTGCCCCGCAGAATGCCATGTTGATCGGCAAACAGCACCCGCACGGTTTCCACCCGCGCGGCCTCGCATTGCGCCAGCACCACCTCTGCGTCGTGACAGGCCTGGTCCGAAAGCAGCCCGTTGCGCGCCAGCGCGCCCCTGTTGAGCGATGTTGTCATCTTGTGATCCGGCCTTCTTCCTGTCCGCTTCCTGTCCGCGCCTTCGAAATCTTCACCGCCAACAGTGACGTTGCGTCCGATGAGCCCATAGCACAACCTCTGCCACAATTCTGTTATGCAAATGGATAATTTAAGCTTGAACTAAAAAACTAGTTCAGGTCCAGTCTCTTATCAGGAGCCAAGTGGAAAAACCGCAAATTTAGCAAAGATTTCCGCACGTAGCCAAAGAACAAAACCAACGTACTACCCAAGGTGGCGAAAACAGGGACACTAATAACCGCGCCGATCATGCAACAGGTCCAATGGACGTCGCGCTAGCTGCGCACAGGCCTGAAACGTTCCAGTTTGATTGCATGTTCCGGCGAACGGAGGGGCGCTGCCGCGTATTTGTGGAAGAGACAATGAGTGAACAAGACCGAAATATTTCCTCCAGCTTTGCCAAGGGGCTGGCTGTTCTGGCTGCATTCGATGCTGCAACGCCAACGCTGACGCTGGCTGATATAGCCCGGCGCACGGGCCAGGATCGCGCCACCGCGCGGCGCGGGGCGCTGACGCTTGTGCAGGCGGGTTATCTGCGCCAGCAGGGCCGTGTCCTGTCGCTGACACCACAGGTGCTTGCGCTGTCGGGCGGTTTTCTTCAGGCCAATCAGTTCGGCCGCAAGGTGCAGCCAGTGCTCAACCGTCATGCGCGCAGTCTGGGTGCGGAAATCACCCTCGCAACGCTGGATCAGGGGCGCGTACTGCTGCTCGCACAGTCCACTGTCGAACATGCGCCTGTCACTTATGGATTTACGGCCGGCGCACATATCCCGCTGGTTCACACCAGTTTGGGCCGGATGCTGATGGGGTGCCTGCCGGAAGAAGACGCCGCTGAAACGCTGGCGACTGCGGATATACCCCGCCATACCGAACAATCGCTGACCCAGCCGGATCAGATCCTTGAGCGGGTCGCAACGGCGCGACAGCAGGGGTATGCAGTCACCGACAGCGAGTTTGAAACCGGCATTATCGGCTATGCGGTGCCAGTGTCGCGCCCGGAGCAACGGCCGATTGTTGTTGGCAGCTCATCTCCGCGTGGGGTGAACCCGGCGCAGGATACCGAACAGTCCCTGCGGGCCCTGCAACTTTGCGCCGCCGAACTGCGCCAGAGCCAGGCGTTGGCAGACCTCTAACCAGAGATGCGGCGAATGGGGGCAGATGCGCGCGCTGCCCTGTTTCACGATTCGCCTCTGCTGCCGCCAGTCACGCGCCTGTCGTCCGATATTCAAAATTTCGCGAAGGATGTTATCCGCAGCGCCCCCCTTGGAGCGCCCCGCGCAAGCCCGCATAAATGCGGTGTGCATCACGAAAGGACCGCCGATGACCGCGCCGCGCTATTACACCCCTCAGGGAGGCCACCCCGGTCAGGAGCAGCTGCTGACCGACCGCGCCATGTTCACCGATGCCTATGCGGTCATCCCCAAGGGAACGATGCGCG
Source organism: Phaeobacter sp. HS011 (assembly GCF_018101215.1). Taxonomy (NCBI): domain Bacteria; kingdom Pseudomonadati; phylum Pseudomonadota; class Alphaproteobacteria; order Rhodobacterales; family Roseobacteraceae; genus Phaeobacter; species Phaeobacter sp. HS011. The sequence goes on from NZ_JAGEUF010000006.1 coordinate 21,210, forward strand.
ATATCACCACATCCTATCTGCCGGGTTGGCAGGGCATGCGCATGTGGGTCATCGCCCGCCCTTTGAGCGGCTTTGCCGAGACTTTCTCGCAATATATCGTCGAGCTGCAGCCCGGTGGCGGGTCAGACGCCCCCGAACATGACATCGCTGCACAATCCGTGCTTTTCGTGACAGAGGGCGAGATTAGTCTGACCCTCGACGGGGCACAGCACACCCTGACGCCGGGCGGCTATGCCTATATTCCGGCAGGCGCGGGCTGGACCCTGCACAACAGCAGCGGCAGCGCGGCAGGGTTTCACTGGATCCGCAAACGCTGGGAGGCGGCACCGGGTGTCGAGCGGCCCGCGCCGCTGATCACCAACGAGCGCGACATTGCTCCGACAGTGATGCCGGACACCGAAGGCCGCTGGGCAACCACCCGCTTTGTTGATCCGGCGGACATGTCCCACGATATGCATGTCACCATCGTGACCTTTGAACCCGGTGGCGTCATTCCGTTTCCGGAGACCCATGTGATGGAACACGGGCTCTTTGTACTGGAGGGCAAGGCCGTCTATCGCCTTAACCAGGATTGGGTTGAGGTGGAGGCCGGTGACTTCATGTGGCTGCGCGCCTTCTGCCCGCAAGCCTGCTACGCTGGTGGGCCGGGGCGCTTCCGCTATCTGCTTTACAAAGACGTCAACCGGCATATGCCGCTGAGCCCACCGCGCTAACCAAGGGCACGCACAACCATTGCCAGAATGCGCAGCACCGTTAAGGTGTCAGGAGAACCTGAACCCTTGAACGCGGGCCGGTCCCGGCCCGCCCAGATGGAGCCTGCGCCCATGTCGATCTTATCTGCCGCGTTCACAGTCTTGGCTCTGGGGCTATCGGCCCTGCTGGCGGGTCTCGGTAGCCATCACAGACAACCAGCATCTCTTGTCGCTTCTGCCCGGCCAAGGCCCGGACCCCCGCGCAGACGATCAGCGCGGCGCGTGGTTGGTCTCGCCCTCGTGGCCGCCCTCGGCCCCGCCATGCTGACCCTGCCCACCGCAGCCGGTGCCGGATCAGACCCGACGGCGCAGGTGAGCGTGGTTCAGGTTCTGGGTCGCAGCTGGCATGTCGCCCCGATGGCTGAAATGCAAAGCGAGAGCGGTCGTCTCAGCTCCGGGCGCTACATGGCGCAGCGCCAGAATGCAGAGCTTGATCCGCTGCGCCCACCTGCGGTTCTGACCGCCAAACAGGCCGTCCGTGCGTTTTACGCGGAAACCGGTTGCCGCGCACGGATCGACACCATGGTCCGCTCGATCAACGGGACATATTTCGCAGATCTGGTCTGTCGTTAGGCCCCGGTCAGACGGGCAGCGGCCCATTGAAACACGACGCGGGAAAATGTGACCGAAACGGGGGGCCGATTGCCGCTGTTGCGGATTGAGCCGGATGCCGCGCCCTGTCATAGCTTGGCCATGAAACTTGCCATCAACGGATTCGGCCGTATCGGCCGCGCTATTCTGCGCCAGATCCTGACGACGCCGCGCGGTGCCGGGATTGAGCTGGTTTGCATCAACGATATCGCGCCCTTGGACATGTGCGCCTATCTGTTTCAATACGACAGCACCTTTGGCCCCTATCCTGACCCGGTGGAGATCGACGGCGACAGTCTGCGCATTGCCGACCGCGTGATCCGGTTCCACCAGAGCGCTGATCTCAGCAAACTGGACCTGTCGGGTGTTGATGTGGTGCTGGAATGCACCGGCATCGCGCGGACCTCGGATGTGGCTGGGCGCGGCCTGTCCGCCGGGGCGCGCAAGGTGCTGATCTCAGGCCCCTCCCCCGCGGCTGAACGTACGGTTGTTCTGGGCGCAAACGAGGCGGATCTGGGGGATGGCAGGATCATCTCCAACGCCTCTTGCACCACCAATGGGCTGGCGCCGCTGGTCAAACTGCTGGACTCAGAGCTCGGCATCACCAGCGCCCATATGACCACGATCCATTGCTATACGAATTCACAACCGATGGTCGATGCACCGCGGGGAGATTTTGCCCGCTCGCGAGGTGGCGCGCTGTCGATGGTCCCGACCACGACCTCCGCGACCCATCTGATCGACGAGGTGCTGCCGCATCTGGCGGGCCGGATCAGCGGCGCTGCTGTACGGGTCCCCACTGCCAGCGTATCCGCCGTGGATCTGGTGGTACAGACAGAGCGCCCGATGCAGGGCGATCAGGTTCAGAAGGCCCTGCGCGCCGCCGTTGAGGCCGCGCCAGTGCTGGGCTGGACCGATCAACCGCTGGTCTCGTCTGATCTGCGGGCGCGCCCGGAATCGCTGGTTATTGCCGGACCGGAAACCCGGGTGACGGGCCCCCATCAGCTGCGGATGTTTGGCTGGTACGACAATGAATGGGGGTTCTCCGCGCGGATGCTGGATATGGCCCGGCTGATGGCTGGGGACGCATAACAAGCAAAGCCCTACCAGACCGGTTTGGTATCTTCTCCACAAAGAATGAGGGCCGCGCAAATCTGCTGCGGCCCCTTTTATTGTTCTGGCCTAGGCCAGCCAGCGCTATTCCCCCGGTAGGCTGCCCCGACCCTGTCCTGACAGACCTCCGGAAACCTCTTCCGTGGACTCGCTGGCAAGCTCCTGCGGCAGCACCAGGTTCAGGACAATGGCGATCAGCGCTGCCGGCAGCAGGCCCGAGGTCATCAGGATCCGTAACGTGTCCGGCAGATGCTGCACCGCGCCCGGCTCCAGCTGCAGCCCAAGCCCGATGGAGAGCGAGATCGCAAAGATCACCATATTGCGGCGGTTCCAGTCCACATCCGACAGCATCGAAATCCCGGCAGCCACAACCATGCCGAACATGACAATAACGCCGCCGCCCAGCACCTCAATCGGAATGGTGCGAATGATCGCGCCAACCTTGGGCACCAGCCCGCAGAGGATCAGGAACAGCGCGCCGATGGTGACCACATGGCGGCTCATGACGCCGGTCATGGCGATCAGACCAACGTTCTGACTGAAGGAGGTATTGGGCAAGCCGCCAAATACACCCGCCAGCGCCGATCCGAAACCATCAGCATAGGTCGCACCTGCGATCTCACGATCCGTGGCTTCGCGGCCTGCGCCCCCGCGAGCAATCCCGCTGACGTCGCCGACGGTTTCCACTGCGGACACCAGTCCCATCAGGCAAAAGCCGACAATCGCGGCAAAGGAAAACTCGATCCCGTATTTGAACGGCACAGGCAGCGCAAAGGCGCTGGCCCGCGACCAGCTGTTGCCGATCGCCTCAGCCGTGACCATACCCATCATCATCGCATAGAGATAGCCGACAATCAGCCCCAGCAGCACAGCCGAGATCGACAGCATCCCGCGAGCAAAGAACTTCAGCCCCAGTGTGACAATGACCACCACCAGCGCCGCTGACCAGTTGAGCAGCGAGCCATATTCGGGTGTGCCAATCGCAGGAACGCCACCGGCCGCGTATTGAATGCCGACCTTGACCAGTGCCAGACCGATCATGGTGACCACCAACCCGGTAACGAGCGGCGGCAGGGCAAAGCGGATGCGCCCGATCACCAGCCCCAATGCGGCATGAAACAAACCGCCGATCAGCACACCGCCGAACAGCGCCGCCAGCGCATCAACCCCCTTGCCCGCGACCAGAGGGATCATGATCGGCAAGAAGGCAAAGCTGGTGCCCTGTACAATCGGCAGCGCTGCGCCAACCGGCCCGATGGTCAGCGTCTGCAGCAGCGTTGCCGCGCCCGCAAACAGCATCGACATCTGGATCAGATAAAGCAATTCGGGAAAATCCGGGGAGTTGGAGCCAAAGCCAAATCCCGCCGCCCCGGCCACGATGATCGCCGGAGTGACATTTGAGACAAACATGGCCAGCACATGCTGGATGCCCAGTGGCACAGCCTTTGCCAGCGGTGGAGTGTAATTGGGATCGCGCAACTGCGCCGGCGTTCCGATTGAGCCATCGGCCATGGATCTGGTCCTCTCTGTTGTTGCTTATTCTGTTGGTCTTGGTCGGTGTTGTGATGACACTCTCATTTGGCGGAGTGCCTGTTGCTAAAGAAAAAGGCGAAGGCCCGGTGGGGCACTGCGCCTTTGTTTGTGAGGTTACGGTCGGATCACCTGATAGGGGGTGTCGAACCAGTGCTCTTCCAGATTGGCGCCCTCTCCGATCCGATCCACCACGGCAAACAGGCCCGGCGCCGTCAGGGGCGTCAGCACCCCGTGCCAGGTGCCCCGGTGGAAGTTGATCGCCTGTCCGGGTTGCGTTTCAAAGGCAAGCGGCTCCCCTGGTGCGCCGCCTGCATCCGGGGCGACGATCACCAGAAATCCAGTCTCGCTCATCGGGATGAAGGCCTGGCTGCCCTCCGGGTGACGTTCCACCATCGACAGAGGCATCGGCAGCGCCCGCGGTTCGGCGTTGAAGAGGCTAAGCCCCGCGCGACCAGTGGTGAACGCCAGCTGCGCGCGGTCATGGTACCGCCCACACAACCCCTGATTGATGATCTTGTCCGGTGCCCCGGTGCAGTCGATCAGATCGCCAAAGGGGGCAAAGCCCTCGGCGGTGATCGGCTGGATCTCAAGCATCTTCATCACGGTCTCCGGCATAGCTGGCAGTCCCTCACGGCAGCACATCCCGCAGGCGGAACTCGGCGATACGTTCGACCTGCCGACAGGCTTCGGCAAATTCGCTGTCGCGATCATTGGCGATACGCCGTTCAAATGCTGCAAGAATCGACGTCTTATCGTGGTCGCGCACCGCAATGATGAAGGGAAAGCCGTGTTTTTCCACATAGGCGCTGTTCAATTGCGTAAATCGTGTGCGTTCCGCGTCAGTTAGCGCATCCAGTCCGGCGGAGGCCTGCTCGGTAGTGCTCTCTGCCGTGAGACGTTTGGCGGCGGCCAGTTTGCCCGCCAGATCAGGGTGCGCGGTCAGCACACCCAACCGCTCCTCCTCGCTGGCGGAGCGGAACATCCGACACAGCGCATTATGCAGCCCCGCCGCGCGGTCATGGGCCGGTCCCAGTTCCAGATCATGCGCCCGTTCGGCAATCCAAGAGGAGTGTTCAAAGATCCCGCCATACGCCTCAACAAACCGTGCGCGGCTCATCTGACTGGGCAGCTCGCGGCGCTGATGCGGATGGGTTTTGGCCCAATGGTCAGCGATATCGATACGGCGCGGACACCACACGCCGTCAAAGCCCTGAATATAGTCGATAAACCGCTTCAACCCGGCCGCTTTGCCCGGGCGCCCGATCAGGCGACAATGCAGCCCGACCGACATCATCTTTGGCGCGCCCGCTTCGCCCTCGGCGTAGAGCAGGTCAAAGGCGTCCTTCAGATACTGATAGAACTGTTGGCCAGTGATGTAGCCGGGCGCGGTGGCAAAGCGCATGTCGTTGGCTTCCAGCGTATAGGGGATGATCAGCTGATCGCGTTCGCCAACCTCAAGCCAATAAGGCAGATCATCGTCGTAGGTGTCCGAGATATAGTCAAAGCCCCCCTCCTCAGCCACCAGACGGACGGTGTTTTCACTGCAGCGCCCCGTGTACCAGCCGCGCGGGCGCGTGCCGACAACCTCCGTATGCAGGCGGATCGCCTCGGCAATAGCGGCGCGCTCCTCCTCTTCGGGCATGTCCTTGTGTTCGACCCATTTCAGCCCGTGGGAAGCGATTTCCCAATCGGCAGCCTTCATCGCGGCGACCTGTTCGGGCGACCGCGCCAGCGCGCTGGCAACGCCGTAGATGGTAAGCGGGATATTGGCGGCGGTGAACATACGGTGCAGCCGCCAAAAGCCGGCCCGCGCGCCATAATCGTAGATCGACTCCATGTTCCAGTGTCGTTGTCCCGGCCAGGGTGCCGCGCCAGCGATATCGGACAGAAACGCCTCCGATCCTGCATCGCCGTGCAGAATATTGTTCTCGCCACCCTCTTCATAGTTCAACACGAACTGCACCGCGACCTTGGCCGCGCCCGGCCAGTCTGCATCGGGCGGCGTTGCGCCATATCCGATCATGTTGCGGGGATATCTGTTCATTGCCGGGGGCCTCTTTGCAAACGACTGTTAGTCATTAATATGGCAGAAGATCATCGCGATTTTTCAAATATTCCCGAATACACTATCTGATCTCACAGGTTTGCAGCCCCCGACCCCATCGGGCAGAGGTAGCGCGACAGCAGGAGGATACAGAATGACCACAAGGACTGAACCCGGTTATCTCACCACACATGTGCTGGACACCGCACGGGGCTGCCCGGCAGCGGGGCTGCCGATCCGGCTCTATCGGCTGGACGGGCGCGGACGGACGGAGCTTGCCAGCATGCTGACCAACGCTGACGGGCGCACCGACAGTCCGATCCTGCCAAAGAAGGACTTTGTGACCGGCAATTATGAGTTGGTGTTTGAGGCCGGCGAGTACCTGCGCGCCAGTGGGCAGGCCTCCGGTGAAGTGCTGTTTCTGGATGACGTTCCCATTCGATTTGGCATCACCGATGACAGCGCGCATTACCACGTGCCTCTGCTGCTGTCGCCCTTTGGCTATTCCACCTACCGCGGCAGCTAAACGCCGCCGCGCCCTGGCGCGGCCATGCCCAACGGCCGCGGCCCTCCGGCAGGAGGGCTGCGGCGGGCGGGAGTGGCTGTTGTCCTAAACGGTTGGCGTCTTAGTCTGATCAGTCCCGGAACCGTCGTCCATGTTGCGATCCGAGGGGGCCTCATCGGGTCGCAGGGCAGAGGCCAACCGGGCGGTCATATACTCCATGAACAAGCGCGTCTTTGGGTCCTGATGGCGGCGATGCGTATAAAGACAAGCCAGTTGCACCGGCACCGGCGGTGTCGCCTCCGCAACCGGAACCAATCGCCCGGCAGCCAGATGTTCGGCCACTTCAAACAGGGGTTTCAGCACCACGCCCTCCCCTGCCAGCGCCCAATCGGTCAGCACATCGCCATCATCGCATTCATAGCGACCGCTCACCGCAAAACGGCGCGGTCCTTCGCTGGTCTGCAGTAGCCACTGAAACTCGCTCGCACCGGGATAGCGCAGGTTCAGACAGTCGTGATCCTCCCGCAACAATGCGGTGCCGTCCTCTGGCATCCCCCGTCTGGCCACATAATCGGGTGCTGCACACAGCACGCGCTGGCAATCGGCAATTTTGCGGATCCGCAGGTTGCTGTCCTCGGGCTGGCCAAGGAAAAACGCCAGATCCAGTCCCTCGCTGGTCAGATCCACGGCCCGATCAGACAGGCGCAGGCGCAGGTTGATTTCGGGATAGGTCGCCAGGAACTCCGGCGTCTGGGGCGCCAGCAACCGCCGCCCAAGCCCCAGAGGCGCCGCCACAAACAGGGTGCCACGTGGCGTATCGGTCAGATGCATCACCTTGGCCTCGGCCACATCGACCGCGTCCAGCACCGCAACAGCCCCGTCATAGAAGGCGCGTCCCTGCTCGGTTGCGGTCAGATTGCGGGTGGTGCGCTGAAACAGACGCACGCCGAGGTATTCCTCCAGCTGCGATATCCGCGCTGAGGTCACAGCAGGCGACACCCTGAGGTCACGGCCAGCCGCCGACATCGACCCCAGTTCATAGACCCGGACAAAGGTGCGGATGTTGTCGAGATAAGACATGACAGAGGCCTGCGATTGTTCCAGAATTTTTGATACAGTTTGGCAGTATATGGGAATACCGAAGAAACCCCGGTTTGCCTAGTGTGGCTGGGCCGCATTGTCCCTGGTGTCTTTGGCATTCTTCCAATCGTCGGCGATGATTTTTACCATGCCCAGGCTGATATTGGCCATGAGAGGCGACAAAGGACCGGATTTGAATGTTTGAGCTGTTGATGATGTGGGATTGGCTGGGCTTTGCCATCCGTTGGCTGCATGTGATCACCGCCATCGCCTGGATCGGCTCCTCGTTTTATTTCATCGCGCTGGATCTGGGGCTGCGCAAGGCACCGGATCTGCCGGTGGGCGCCCATGGCGAGGAATGGCAGGTCCATGGCGGCGGCTTCTATCATATACGCAAGTATCTGGTGGCCCCGGCCGAGATGCCCGATCACCTGACCTGGTTCAAATGGGAGAGCTATATGACATGGCTCTCGGGGTTTGCCCTGTTGATGGTGGTCTATTGGGTCGGGGGAGAGCTGTATCTGATTGATCAGTCCAAAGCAGATCTGGCGCTGTGGCAGGGGATCCTGATTTCAGCCGCGACGCTATCAGTTGGCTGGCTGGTCTATGACCGGCTGTGCAAATCAGGCCTTGCCGAGCGTCCGACCCTGCTGATGGTGCTGTTGTTCGTGATGCTGGTGGCGATGGGCTGGGGTCTCAATCAGGTGTTTACAGGTCGCGCCATGATGCTGCATCTGGGTGCCTTCACCGCGACCATCATGACAGCCAATGTGTTTTTCATCATCATGCCAAACCAACGCATCGTGGTGAAGGATCTGCAGGAAGGCCGCGCGCCAGACGCCAAATATGGCAAGATCGCCAAACTGCGCTCGACCCACAACAACTATCTGACGCTGCCGGTGGTGTTTCTGATGCTGTCGAACCACTACCCGCTGGCCTTTGCCAGTGAATACAACTGGCTGATCGCCGCGTTGGTGTTCTTGATGGGGGTCACCATCCGGCATTACTTCAACACGCGCCATGCCCGCGCCGGGAATCCCACCTGGACCTGGCTGGCCACGGCGCTGCTGTTTCTGGGTGTGATCATCCTCTCCTCGCTGGGGCTTAAGCATGAGGGCGACGATGCGCGGGAAGAAGCGGCGCTGAGCGGTACCGCGCTAGCGATGGCCAACACCGAAGGCTTTGAGCAGGTCCATGAGATCGTTATGGGGCGGTGCAGCATGTGCCACGCGCGCGAGCCGTTCTGGGACGGCATCCGCACCGCACCCAAGGGTGTGCTGCTGGAAACCGAAGCAGATGTGGCCCGTCGTGCGGGTGAGATCTACCTGCAGGCCGGTGTGACCCATGCGATGCCACCGGCGAATATCACCTATATGGAACCAGAGGATCGCGCTGCGATCCGGGCCTGGTTCCGCGCTGCGCAGATGTAAACCGCCCCCTGCGACGCCTGACATCCGGGCCATTGGTTCTGCGTCCAGAGCCACAGGCCGGAACGCACCGCCCACTTTCGGAGAGTTGAACGGAAAATACCCGGGAACTCTTCATGCTCCATTGACGTTACACTTCGGGTTTGCCCTATGCTAGGTGTGATCCCGGTCCCCATGTTTGCCAGCGGCACCAGATATCCGCCGGAGGCTCAGGGCCGATTTTGTCTGTTCGGAGCCTTTATGTTCTACTGCCGCGCCCTCCTCCGCTCCGTTTTCGATATGCCCCGCCGCAGCCGTTTGGGCCAGTTTGGTCGCTGCATCATTTGTGCTGCGAGCCTGAGCTTCGGCAGCGCTGCGGCGCTGTCGGCGGCAGAAGCCCGGCTGGTTGCGCCCGGATCGGACGGTGATCTGCGTGACCTGTTGCAGGATGCCTCTGCCACGCTGGCCACCAGTGCCCGGGGGGAGACCGGTGTCCAGCCCTTGATGGCGGCAGCGTTGTCGGATTACCGGACGCTGGTTCAGGTGCTCTATGATCAGGGGTATTTCTCGCCTGTGGTGCAGATCCGCGTGGATGGGCGCGAGGCGGCACGGATCCAGCCACTGAATCTGCCGCGCGAAATCAAATCCATTGAGATAACAGTGAAAGCAGGGCCGAAATTTACCTTCGGCACCGCCGAGATCACCCCCCTGCCGCAGAAACGCACTGTCGATATTCCCGAAGATTTTGCCACCGGGCGCACCGCAACCACCGCGGTGCTGCGCGACGCGGCGAATGCAGGGGTCGAGAACTGGCGCTATGCCGGCCACCCGCAGGCCGAGGTCGGCGGCCAGTCGATCACCGCCAACCACGTTGCCGCACGGCTTGACGCCCGCCTGCGTCTGGCGCCGGGACCGCAGCTGCGCTTTGGCCGGTTGCAACTGGCCAACCCCTCCGCCGTGCGGGCGGAGGCGATCCAGCGGATCGCCGGCTTCCCGACCGGTGAGGTGTTTCACCCCGATCTTCTGTCCAGATCCGCCACCCGGCTGCGCCGCACGGGCGCGTTTTCCGCTGTCACCATTCGCCCCGCCGAACGCGCCAATCCTAACGGCACTCTGGACTATGTTGCACGGATCGAAGATCAACCGCCCCGGCGCTTCACCTTCGGGGCTGAGCTGAGTTCCTCCGACGGCCTGGAGGTGAGCGGCTCCTGGATGCACCGCAACCTCTTTGGCGGGGCGGAGCGGCTCAGGTTTGAGGCCCGGCTTTCAGGGATTGGCAGCGCCAATGACCTCGACGGGCGTGTCGCTGTGCGTCTGGATCGGCCTGCGGCCTTTGGCCCTGATGACAGCCAGTTCTACCTGCTTGAGGCAGAGAAGCTGGATGAGGAGCATTACTCTGCCACCCGTGGATTGGGTGCCGTGGGTGTCCGCCGGGTCTACTCGGATAAACTCTTCGCCGAGGCCGCCCTGGGGTTCGAAAGCGTCCTGGCTGAAGATGTCTTTGGCAAGCGGCGGTTCAAGTATCTGGTCGGGCAGCTGCGGGCGGAATATGACGGACGGGACAGCAGTCTGAGCGCCACCAGCGGCTATTACCTTGATGCCCGCGCTGTCCCTTTCATCGGGATTGACGGCAGCAAGTCCGGGGTGCAGCTGAAATTTGACGGCCGCGCCTACAAAGGTTTTGGCAGTGACGACCGTATCGTGCTGGCGGGACGGCTGCAGATGGGATCGGTGATCGGCCCGTCGCTGTCCGAAGTATCCCCCACCCTGCTGTTCTACTCCGGTGGTGCGGGCTCTGTGCGTGGTCACGAGTTCCAGTCACTGGGCGTGCCTGCGGGTGGCGGCACCTCAGGCGGGCGCGGATATCTGGCGCTGTCGGGCGAAGTGCGAGGCCGTATCGGTGAGAAGTTCACCCTTGTCGGGTTCTATGACGTCGGACTGGTGGACGCGGATAGTTTTGTCTCCTCGGACTCGGCCCGACATGCCGGGGCCGGCGTTGGTCTGCGTTATGACGTGGCCGGTATCGGTGCCATTCGTCTGGACCTTGCCTATCCGGTGGACGGTGGCAGCGACGATGGTTTGCAATTCTATATCGGCATAGGACAGGCATTTTGAAACATCTCCTCGCAGCCCTTCGCCCTGCCGCCCTGCTGTCGCCACTGCTGATCGCAACCACGCTGACCCTCGCCCCGACGCAAACCTTGGCGCAGGAGCGCGAAGAGTCCGGCGGCCTTTTGGTCGATTTTCTGGAAGACACACTCTCCGGTGAAAGCCGCGCCATCCGCGTCACAGGGCTGGAGGGGGCGCTGTCCTCGCAGGCCACGCTCGAAAAGCTGACGGTGGCTGATAGCGAAGGCATCTGGCTGACCATCGAAGGGGCAGAGCTGGATTGGAACCGGCTGGGGCTGCTGCGCGGCGATTTCTCCGTCAATACGCTGAAGGCGGATCGCATCCACGTTGCGCGCGCCCCGGCGGCACCGCTGGAAGACTCCGATCTGCCGCCCCCCGAAGCAGCGCCGTTCCAGTTGCCTGAGCTGCCAGTGTCGATCAATATCGGCGAAATCAAGGTGGGGCGCCTCACTCTTGGGCAGGATCTGATCGGGGTGGCGGCTGTGCTGAGCCTCGATGGATCCTTGAGCCTGGCTGAAGGCACGCTCGACAGCGCCTTGCAGATCGCCCGCCTTGACCGTGACAGCGACCGGCTCGATCTCAAGGCCGGGTTTGCCAATGATACCGGCAATATCACCATTGATATGGTCCTGGAGGAGGACGATGGCGGGTTGGTCTCCACCGCATTGGCCCTGCCCGGTGGCCCCGACATCCGTCTTGCCCTGCAAGGCAGCGGCCCGGTTGAGGATTTCAGCGCCGATTTGACGCTGGACACGGATGGGGCACGCCGCATCGGCGGCACTGTGGTGCTTGCCGCAGCAGGCGATGCCCCTGCGGACCCGGCCCTAGGCCGCCGCCCGATCGGATTTCGTGCCGATCTGACTGGCGATATCACGGCACTGGTTGATCCGGTCTATCAACCCTTTTTCGGTCCAGATATGCGCGCCCGGCTGCGCGGCCAGACCCGCGCCATGGGCGGCGTCATGATCGACGATCTGGCCCTCACCACGCAGGCGCTGGACATCTCAGGCTTTGTAGAGGTTGCTGCCGGTGGGGCGTTGGAAAGTGCCGATTTGCGCGCCGATGTGACCCCACCGCCCGGGCAAGAGGCCGTCGTGCTGCCGGTGGCTGGCGGCTCCACAACCGTCACCGACCTGTCCCTGCGCGCGGAAAAACCGGCGGGGCGCGATTGGACCATGGCCGCACAAATGGAACGGCTCAACAATCCGGACCTGCGTATTGCCCGCGCTGAACTGGAGATGACCGGCACCCTTGATCAAAGTCAGGGCCTGTCGCTGGACGGGCAGATCGCGGCCGCATTGACCGGACTGGTGCCAACAGATCCCGCGCTCGCAGAGGCTCTTGGTGCAGCGCTTACCTTTGACGGGCGGGTGACCACGGATGGCCCGGGTGCGCTGCGGATCACAGATATGCTGCTCTTGGGCACAGACTATGGCGCCACCGGTGCGGTGACCATCGACGGGCTGGAAAGCGGGTTGCGCATTGCGGCCGATATCGAAGCAAACGCCCAGAACCTCGCGCGGTTCTCAGGTCTTGCCGGGCAATCGCTGGACGGACGGATGACTGCCACCGCTGTTGGCTCTGCGACCCCGCTGTCAGGGGCGTTTGACATTGATCTGTCGGTGCTGGGTCAGGATCTCTCTGCCGGGCTGAAGCCAGTTGACGATCTGATTGGCGACACCACCACCATCGCGTTGAAAGCCGCGCGCGATGAGGCCGGGCTGCGCATTGATCGGTTCGAGCTGGACGCAAAGGCGCTGACCGCCCAGGCAAATGGGCAATTGGGCAGTACCTCTGGCCAGCTTTCCCTGAGCGCAACGCTGAAACAGCTGGAAAAAATCCTGCCACAAGCGCCCGGCCCCTTGGAGTTCAGCGCCGATATTACCCGTGAAAACCAAATTTTCTCCGGCAGTGCAGAGCTGCGAGGGCCCAAATCCTCCCGTGCGGAGCTGACCGGTCAGATGACCACCAATGGCGACGGCGATCTCCAGTTCGATGCGGCAATCAATGCGCTGGAACGCTTTGTGCCCACCCTTGCAGGCTCCCTGAGCGCCAAGGGTACCGCCAGCCGCCGCGCCGGGGTCTGGACCTTTGATGGCGCAGCTGAAGGGCCGACGGGATTGTCTGCGGATCTTGATGGCACGGTCTCAGAGAACAAGGGCGACGCCGATATCACCTTTGACGCGCTGGTGGCCGAAGTGCAGCGGTTTGTGCCCGGATTGCCGGGACGGTTGACCGCCGAGGGCACCGCACGTCGCCGCGACGGTATCTGGCAGATCAATAGCCGCGCCATTGGCCCGGCAGGTGTCACCAGCACCGTTGCAGGCAGCTGGGATGAGGTGCAAGGCCGCGCTGATATCGATGCCAAAGGGCAGTTACGGCTGGAGGGTCTGAACCCGTTCATCTCACCCAATCTGATCCGTGGCCCGGCGCAATTCGATCTGTCGCTGAAGGGAGAGCCATCGCTGGCAAATCTGAGCGGTCAGATCCGCACCAGCGGTACCTCGCTGGCCATTCCAGCAGCGGCGCAGCGGATCGATGCCATCAACGCAACAGTCTCTATTGCGCGGTCCAGAGCCAATATTCAGCTGACAGCTGCGCCCCGCGATGGTGGCCAGCTGCGCGTCACCGGACCAGTCGGATTGACCGCGCCCTTTGATGCGCAGTTGCAGATCGCCCTCGCCAATATCGGGCTGAGCGACCAACTTTCCTATGAAACTGAGCTGTCCGGTGCGCTGACGCTCTCTGGTGGCCTGATCGGCACCAACCGCCTGTCCGGGCGGATCGATGTGGGTGAGACCAATATCAACCTGGCCACAGCTGGTGGTTCCGTGACCGCAGCGCCGATCCCCGATATTCGACATCAGGGCGAACCTGCCGAGGTGCGCCGCACCCGTGCCCGGGCTGGGCTGATCGACAGTGGCAATGGCGGCGGCGACGGATCCGGTCGGACCTTGCTGGATGTACTGATCAGCGCCCCCAATCGCATCAATGCCCGCGGGCGCGGTGTCCGCGCCGAGCTGGGTGGCCAGATCCAGCTGCGCGGCAGCACCGCCAATCTGGCCCCCGCTGGCCAGATCAGCCTGATCCGGGGCACCTTCGATATTCTGGGACGGCGATTGGCGCTTGATGAAGGGCGGATCACCCTTCAGGGCGACTTGAGGCCTTATCTGCTGCTGCGCTCCTCGGCTGCGACTTCTGAAGGCACTGCAACGCTGGAACTCTCAGGCCTGATCGACAGCCCTTCCATCAAAGTGACCTCCGACCCCGAACGGCCCAGTGAAGAGGCATTGGCGCTGTTGCTGTTCGGGGATAATATTCAGGATCTGTCACCCTTGGCCCTGGCCCGGCTGGCCGGATCCGTCGCCAGCCTCAGCGGGCGCGGTGGCAGCAACCGCGCTGAGGGCAAGCTGCGGGACGAAACCGGGGCCAGCAATGTGGAACTCGGGCTCGACAATCTTGGCGCAGGGCTTCTGGATATCGGCGGCTATGTCTCGGAGAACGTCTATACCGATTTCAATGTTAACACCCGCGGCGACAGCGAGCTGAGCATCAATCTGGATGTCAGCAAAAGCCTGACCGTCACAGGCAAGGTCGATGGCGAGGGCGAAACCGGCGTTGGTCTCTTCTTCAAGCGCGATTACTGACGCGCGCCCTCGTCCACCCTCCTGGATCAGCTCTTGCGACCAGCTCTTTCAAGCGCGAAACGCGCCGCACCGCTGACACCGGCTGCATCATCGGTGATCAGCCAGAGCGGCGTGGTTTCACAGCGGCTCTGTACCCCGGTGGCGGGTTGCAGGAAACTGTTGAGGAACACCTCACAGGCGGCGGTGCCAAGAATGCCACGTGCCACGCTGCCAGCAAAGAAAATCCCCTGCCCCGGCATATAGGTCGGCACCAGCTCGCGGGCAAAATCGCCCAGGAGCCGCGCCCAGCTGGTTACGGTTTTGGCCGCAGGGCTGTCGCCATCGGCGAGATAATCCGCCACGATCTGCGCGCCACCTTCGGCCGCGATACCGTGCAGCGCCTGATGATACCGCACCAGCCCCCGCCCCGAAAACAGGTCTTCATTGGTGGCGAACTCACCTGCCCGGTCGCCGAGTAGTTCCGTCAGACCACATGCAACAGGGGCCGAAAGGCTGGTGTGGCCCATCTCCGCCTCTGCGGTGTGACCATCCACTGACAGCGACACATTAAAACCGGTCCCAATGCCCGCCACCAGCGCCTGCGTTCCCCGCTGATGCCCTGCACGCAGCGACGACAGCTGGCCCGGGATCAGCGCGGGCAGCGAATGTCCAAGCGCGGCCAGATCGTTGATCACATCAACCCGCGCGCCCGCACCAAGCTGCAACTGCTGCGCGAGATCCGCAGCACTGCCCTGCCAGTTGCGATTGGTCAGCTGATACTCATTGCCATAAACAGGCCCCGCAACGGCGATGCAGGCACCAGCCAGCGGCGGCAGGTCAGGCTGCGCACAATAGGCAGCCAAGACGTCATCCAGACTAGAAAAGCTATCGTTGGCAAAGCTTTGCAGGGCAGTGACCCCGATTTCAGGCCCGGCGAGGGCCAGCCGGGTATTGCTACCGCCCACGTCGCCAACCAGCACTGTCATATCCGAGCCCATGTGCTCTGCCTTTCTGAATGTTCGATTTTCGCGAGACACTGCCGTATTCAGAGCCGAAATGCAATTCTGTGACCGCCTTAATTTTAGCGCTAACATTACCAGCGACGCCACGCAATATGCTTGCCACAGATGGTTGTTTTGAACAGTTTGGGTCTGTCAGACAGGAGTTCCGATGACCGGCACAACAGATACCCTCCGCACCGCAGCCCTGGTCCGGACCAGCGGCATGCCTGGCCGGGTGCTGTCGCGTCTCTCGGGGTGGCTCGACAGCAAGATCGGCCTGCCGTTTGACCGGTTGCGATTTCGCGTTTCGCTCCGGCATCTGTCGGGACCTCGGAAAATTGACCTGCCGCGCGAGGCTGTTACCGTGGTCGCGCTGGTCCGTGATGGCGCGTATTACCTTGATGTGTTCCTGGCCCACTACCGCGCGCTTGGGGTGTCGCATTTCGTCTTCTGCGACACCGGATCAACCGACGGCACGCTGGCACAGCTGGCACAGGAACCGGATGTTACGGTGCTGCAATCCCGCCTGCCCTGGGGGCGGTTCGAGAATATCTTTCGCGGATATGCGGCGCGGACATTCTCTGCGGATCGCTGGTGTCTTTTTGCCGATATGGACGAAATTCTTGAATTCGAGGGGCAAGCACAGCTGGGCCTGAACGGGCTGGTACGCTACCTCAACCGGCATGGCTATAGCGCGATGATGGCCCAGATGCTGGAGATGTTCCCGCAGGCCCCGCTGCGGTCGGTGGCGCAGCAATCCTACCCTGAAGTGCAGCAAAGTTTTTGCCATTATGATATCAGCGCCGTCCGGGCCCTGCCCTATCATGATCCGGCAACCGGGCTGGGTTTTTTCCTATCCCGAAACCAGATCCCCGATGCGCCGCCGCCCAAGATGCAGTTTGGCGGCATTCGTGGTGCTGTCTTCGGGGAGCGCTGCTGCCTGAGCAAACACCCGCTGGTTTTTGTTGATGCGGACACCGATCCGGCGGTGCATCCGCATGTGTCGACCGGCGTCCGGGTTGCGGACACGATGGCGGTACTAAAACACTATAAATTTGCCAATGATCCGATGGCGCGGGATCAGGCCTCACTGGAGGCGGCTTCCATCCCCCATGGTGAGGATGCACTGCGGGTTGCAGGCTTTGCCGAGAGGCCCGATCTGACGTTGTGGTCGCAAACCGCGCAGAAATACGATGACCCCGAAACCGGGCCTACAGCGCTGCGCGAGGCCGGGTTTCTGCAGGTCTCAGCGCGCTATCTGACGGAGATTTTAGACTAGTGCCTGATCTATCCTCTCCTCCCCCCCCGGTTCCCACACCCCCAATCGTCGACGCGGTGGTGATTGGCCGCAACGAGGGCGCCCGGCTGGTCGCGTGCCTGCAGAGCCTGCAAGGTCAGGTCCGCCGGGTGATCTATGTCGACAGCGGATCAACTGACGGATCGGTTGCCGCCGCCGAGACGATGGGGATCAAGGTCATTAGCCTCGACATGAGCCAGCGGTTTACAGCGGCCCGTGCCCGAAACGCAGGTCTGGCCCATCTTGATGGCGACTGTGACTACGTGCAGCTGGTTGACGGCGACTGCGAAGTGGTGCCCGGTTGGATCGCCACCGCAACCGCACGGCTGGAGGCTGACCCGCAACTGGCAGTCGTATGCGGACGGCGGCGGGAACGCGCCCCTGACGCCTCGATCTACAATCAACTTTGCGACGACGAATGGAACACGCCCATCGGCCCGGCCAAAGCCTGCGGAGGCGATGCACTGATGCGGCTGCGCGCCCTGCAGGAGGTGGGCGGCTATCGCAACGATCTGATTGCTGGTGAAGAGCCTGAGCTGTGCCTGCGGCTGGCACGGGTCGGTTGGGGTATCTGGCGGCTGGATGCGGAGATGACGCTGCACGACGCGCAGATGCACCGATTTTCGCAATGGTGGCAACGCAGTCGCCGTGCCGGTTTTGCCTTCGCCGAAGGCGCAGCGCTGCATGGCGCAGGTCCCGAACATCATTGGGTTGCGGAAACCCGGCGCGCATTGCTTTGGGGGGCCGGTATCCCGTTACTGACTCTGATACTCCTGCCATTTTCAGGCTGGGCGCTGGTCCTGCTGCTGATGTATCCCGCGCAGGTTCTGCGGCTATCGCACCGGATGGGCCGCACCCGCGCGCTCTATTCCGTGCTGGGCAAATTTGCCGAGGCGCAGGGTGCGTTGGAATATCATTGGCTGCGGCTGCGCGGACGCAATCGAGGGCTACTGGAATACAAGTAGCGGCTGAGCGCCCACCCGATCAGGGATGGCGCAGCCGCAACGCGTGCAGCAGCTGACCCGGAAGGATGGCGATGCAGCGCAAATAGCGCGGTCCCAGACGACGCGGGCTGCTCAGCGCGCGCCACAACCATTCCAGTGCCAGTCCGCGCACCCAGGCGGGCGCGCGTTTTTGGTGCCCGCCAAGGAAGTCCAATCCTGCCCCAACCGAGGCAAAACCGACCTCCGGCGCCAAGGCGCGGCCACGGGCGGCCATGATTTCCTGTTTCGGCGCGCCAAGGGCCAGAAAACACAAGCCAATTTTCTGACGCGCCAACTCGGACAGGATTTTCTCTGCCTCCTGGCTGTTGGGGTCAAACACACCGGAAGGTGCGTGGCACCAGGCCACCTCAAGTCCCGGCACCTCAGCCTGCAAGGCGTGGGAGGCATCCTGAAGTGCCACGTCGGTACTGCCCACCAAGGCGATGGGCACCCCGGCGCGCGCGGCCCAACGACAAAGCGGCAGCACCATGTCAGAGCCCGGCATCAACGCCACGGGCCGCTGTGCAAGCTGCGACAACCAGACGATCGGGCGGCCATCCGCGACCACGAAATCCTGCGCGGCATAGGCCTTCAGAAACGCGGGCGAACTGCTCATTTTCACCAGATGGTCGAGGTTGACCGTCGCCAATGCAAAGCCGCGGCGGGTCTGGAAATGCCCCATCACCGCCTGCTCCAGTCGTGCTGGATCGGCAATATTCACATCAATCCGCGTGTCCTTTATGTCAAAATACACCCGCTTCCCCCCAATGCGCCAGAACCAGCCTTCTCCTCGATCACATGGCCCCGCCTCCGTTTCAAGAGTTTACCTCAGAATACGAATGCGGGCGACAGCGCAGGCATCTGGGGCTAAACTTATGTTCATAGGGGCAAATAGGAGCGCAGGGTCCGCACGCGATGCCAAATGCATTAGCCTATCTGATGCTGATCGCCTGGCCGGTGATCACATATAAGCTGTTTCAGCGGGTGTCGCTGCAACAGGCTATTTTGTGGTGCGTGATCGGCGGCTATCTGTTCCTGCCCCCCCTTGCCGTGTTCGACCTGCCATTGGTGCCGGATATGGACAAGGATTCCATCCCGGCTGTCGTTGCCTTTGTTATCTGTGCCTATATCCTACGCAAACGGGTTGAAATCTGGCCGCGCCATCCGGTGATGCGGGCGCTTGTGGCGATCTTTCTGGGATCGGTGATTGCCACCGTGCTGACCAACGGCGACCCGATCGTATTCCGCGTGATCGAAAACGCCGAGCCCATCGTCTTTCCGACCTACGCCCTGCCCGGCCTGCGCTGGCGCGATCTCGGCTCGGTGATGATCAACCAGATGATCGTGCTGTTGCCGTTCTTTTTGGCGCGACGCTACCTGTCGCATCCCGACCAGCAGCGGCAATTGGTCATGGTGCTGATGGTGGCAGGGTTGGTCTACTCCGTCCCTTCCTTGTTTGAGGTCCGGTTCAGCCCGCAGATCAACACCTGGGTCTATGGCTTTTTCCAGCATGATTTCAGCCAGACCATGCGCCAGGGCGGGTTCCGCCCCATCGTGTTCCTGCCTCACAGCCTGTGGCTGGCGCTGTTCGTGCTGATGTCAGTGCTGGCCGCAACATCTCTGGCCCGCAGTGCCGAAGGCCGAGACAAGCGACGCTATACCATGGCGGCGATTTACCTTTTTGCGGTGCTGATCCTGTGCAAGAGCATCGCTTCGCTGGTCTATGGCCTGATCTTCACCCCCTTTGTCGCCATGGCGTCTTACCGGATGCAGATGCGGCTTGCTCTCGCACTGGGCGTGGTGGCGATTGTCTACCCGATGTTGCGCAACCTCGGGCTGGTGCCTGTAGATGCCATCCTTGCGCAGGCGCAGGCCTTCAGCCCCGAACGGGCGCAGTCGCTGGGCTTTCGGTTCACCAATGAGGCGCTGATGCTGGATCGCGCCGCCGACAAACCCTGGTTTGGCTGGGGGGGCTGGGGCCGCAATCTGGTCCGCAATCTGGAAAGCGGCGAGATCGAGTCGATCCCTGACGGGCGCTGGATCCTTGTTTTCGGCACCTTTGGCTGGGTCGGCTATATCGCTGAGATGGGCCTGTTGGCCGGGCCGCTGGTTCTGCTGTGGCAGCAGGTGCGCCGTCATGCGGCGTCTACCCTGTCGCCTTTTGCGGCCCCTCTGGCGCTGATGCTGGCTGCCACATTGGTCGACATGTTGCTGAATGCCACGCTGACGCCGGTGACGTGGCTCTGCGCCGGGTCGGTTCTGGGATATGCCGAGCGGTTGCGATATCCCGGTCTCTTCACACCCAAACGGCAGCTGTTCGATGGCCATCAGGCGTTGGCCACCGCGCCGCCGCCGCGCAAACGGCGCAGCGTGCTATGATGCCGCATTATCTTCGCAATTTTGGCAGGATTGGACACAATCCGTCCCTAACGATACCGTATATCTTTTGCAGGGTTCACACTGCGCACAGGGTTTTCCGTCGGCTTGGGGGCCAGCGGGCGAACGCCCTGTTCACAGATTGGGGACCAATTCGTGCCACTGTTGCAAGACCACCCGGATAGGGCGGTCAGTGTTGTTAATTGGTTGGGGCTATGTCCGGTGCTGCATTCAGGGCCGGGCACATGATTTAAGGACGATTGGGGCAATTGAAGACATCTGGGAAAACCACGGATCGCACTCCGTTCGATGCCTCGCGGTACAGCGGGGATATCGCCATTGTGGGTATGTCGCTCTGCGTGCCGGGCGCTCAGTCCCCCGGCGTGTTCTGGCAGAATCTGCGCGACGGTGTGGAATCGATCCGCTCTGTCAGCGAAGACGACCTGCTGGCCGCAGGCGAAGACCCCGAGACACTGTCCGACCCCAACTATGTTGCCGCCACCGCAGCGCTGGAGGGGTACGCCGAGTTTGACGCCGACTTCTTCGGCTTCAGCCCGAAAGAAGCCGCGATCCTCGATCCGCAGCACCGCAAATTCCTGGAGGTGGC
Source organism: Phaeobacter sp. HS011 (assembly GCF_018101215.1). Taxonomy (NCBI): domain Bacteria; kingdom Pseudomonadati; phylum Pseudomonadota; class Alphaproteobacteria; order Rhodobacterales; family Roseobacteraceae; genus Phaeobacter; species Phaeobacter sp. HS011. Next base: position 42,254 of record NZ_JAGEUF010000006.1, read on the forward strand.
CTGGAGCGCAATGGAGGATGCCGGTCATCCCCCCGAGAGTCTTGACGGTCCGATCGGGGTCTATGCCGGCTGCGGCATGGGGAGTTACTTCTACTTCAACATCTGCTCCAACAAGCCGCTGGTCGATGATGTTGGTATGTTCCTGCTGCGCCATACTGGCAACGACAAGGATTTCCTGTCCACCCGCGTCAGCCATGTGTTCGATCTGAAAGGCCCGTCGGTGAACATTCAGACCGCCTGCTCAACCTCGCTGGTGGCAGTGCATTACGCCAGCAAGGCGCTGCGCGAGGGCGAGTGTGAGATGGCCCTTGCCGGAGGCGTCACGATTGAGCTGCCGCAGGGCCGGGGCTACCTGTTCAAAGAGAACGAGATCCTGTCGCCGGACGGCCACTGCCATGCATTTGACCACCGTGCGCAGGGGACCGTTTTTGGCTCCGGCGCGGGGGCGGTTGCATTGCGCCGTCTGGAGGATGCACTGGCGGATGGCGATCACATCTGGGCCGTCATCAAGGGTTCGGCGATCAACAATGACGGCGCCGACAAGGCGGGCTATCTCGCCCCCTCGGTTGAAGGGCAGGCCAGCGCCGTGCGACAGGCGCTGCGCGCCGCCAAGACCCCGCCGGATACCATCGACTATGTCGAATGCCACGGCACCGGAACCTATCTGGGCGACCCGATTGAGGTCACTGCCCTGACCGAAGCCTACCGTGAGACCACGCCCGCGGTCGGCTATTGCCGTATCGGCTCGGTGAAGACCAATATCGGGCACCTTGATACTGCCGCCGGTGTTGCCGGGTTGATCAAGACAACGCTCGCACTGCACCACGGCCAGATCCCGCCCAGCCTGGGGTATGAGGCACCGAACCCGGCCATTGATTTTGAAACCTCGCCTTTTGTGGTCAACGACCACTTGCGCGACTGGACCTCTGCCAAAGGGCCCCGCCGCGCGGCGATCAATGCGCTAGGGGTTGGCGGCACCAACGCCCATGCGGTGCTGGAACAAGCCGCCCCCCGTCCCGCCTCAGACGAGAGCGATTTCCCGTTCCACGTGCTGTGCCTTTCCGGCCATTCGAAAGCAGCGCTCGATGCCAATGCCACCGCTCTTGCGGCGCATCTACGCGCCAATCCCGATCTGCCGCTGGCGGATGTCGCCTATACGCTGAAGGAAGGCCGCCGCGGCTTTGCCAAGCGTCGGACATTGGTCGCCGAAACCCCGGAGGAGGCGGCCACCTTGCTCGAGGCAGGTGATCCGAGGCGCGTGTTTGACCATACTTGCGCAGAAAGCACACCTGAGGTGGTCTTCATGTTCCCCGGCGGCGGCGCGCAATATGCGGGCATGGCGCGGGATCTCTATGAAACTGAACCGGTTTTTGCCGATTGGATGGACCGGGGGTTGGATCACCTTGAGAGCCAGCTGGACTATGACATTCGCGCGCTCTGGCTGCCTGATCCGGGACAGGAGGGCGCCGCCAATGCGCGCCTGCAACAGCCATCTGTGCAGCTGCCGCTGATCATGATCGTTGAATTCGCGCTGGCGCAACTGTGGCTCAGCTGGGGCGTACGCCCCGCCGCGCTGGTGGGTCACTCCATGGGGGAGAACACCGCAGCTTGTCTGGCCGGGGTGCTGTCGTTTGAGGATTGCATCGATCTGGTGCTGCTGCGTGGACGGCTGTTCGACAAGGTGCCTGCGGGCGGCATGCTGTCGATCTCGCTGCCGCTGGAGGAGGTGGAGGCCAGATTGCCACCGGAGCTGGACATTGCCAGCGTCAATGCCCCGCGCCTCACAGCCGTCTCCGGACCGCAGGAGGCACTGGATGCGCTGGCGGCGCAGCTGACTACGGATGAGGTGGATCATCAACGCATCCAGATCGACATTGCCGCCCACAGCCGCATGCTGGAGGGTATCCTGGAAGAGTATCGCCAGTTCCTGCGCGGGTTGACCCTGACGGCACCCGGTCGCCCGATCCTGTCCAACCGCAGCGGCAGGATCTTGAGTGACGCCGAGGCCACCGACCCCGAATACTGGGTCGGTCAGCTGCGCAATACGGTGATGTTTTCTGCCTGCCTGGACACGCTCGCCGAGCAGCCGAACCGGCTCTATCTTGAGGTTGGCCCCGGCAAGGCCTTGTCCTCTCTGGCGCAGATGGCCCCGGCAATCAAACCCGGTCAGGTGCTCAGCTCGCTGCGCCATCCCGACCAGACGATGGCCGATGATGCCTATTTCTTTGGCGTGATCGGACGGCTCTGGGCCGCCGGGCTGGAGGCAGATTGGGATCAGATCTGGGGTGATGCCCGCCGCCAGCGTCTGCCGTTGCCAACTTATGCGTTTCAGCGCAGCCGCTATTTCATCGAACCCGCGGCCCCGACCACTGCGGAAACCGCAATCAGCGCGCCTCTGCGCCACGACGATCTGTCACAATGGGGATCGCGCCCCAGCTGGCGACCGGCGCTGGCCAGCTGCGATCTCGACGTCACGGCGGAATTGGATCAACAGCCTGAAACCTGGCTGCTGTTTGAGGATGACACCGGGCTTTGCGCAGATCTGGCGCCACGGCTGGAGCAGGCAGGCCACAGAGTGGTCCGGGTGGCCCCCGGCGACACCTATGCACAGCTGAGCGAGAGCCGCTATATGCTGGCCCCCGAACAGGGGCGCGCGGGCTATGATGCGCTGCTCGCCGATCTGACGCTGGCGGATCTTTTGCCCAGTCGTATCGGTCACTTCTGGCTGGTCACTGAGGGCGAGAGCTTCCGTCCCGGCGCCTCCTTCTTTGATCGCAATCTGGAAATGGGCTTTTATGCACTCACCGCGCTGGGGCAGGCGCTGGCCCAGATCGACCTGCCGCAGCCTTTGCATATGACGGTTTTCACCACCGGGGCAGCACAGCTGCGCAATGAGCCGCTACCCTACCCGGAAAAGGCGATGATTGCCGGCCCTGCGGGCGTACTGCCGCGCGAGATCCCCGGCCTGACCTGCGCCACGGTGGATATCGAGCTGCCAACCCGCCCCAATGGCCTGCGCCGCTGGCTGTCGGAGGACGCTCCGGTGCCGATTACCGACCGCCTGCTGGAGGAGGTGCTGGCGGACCCGGCAAACGACACGGCGCTCTGGCGCGGCGACAAGCGTTATGCCTTGCGATGGCGCCCCGTGGCGCTGCCAGACAGCGAGCAAGCACCATCGTCCAACCCTGCCTTCCGCGAAGGCGGCACCTATCTGATCACCGGCGGTTACGGTGGGATCGGGCGCACGATTGCGGCGGATCTGATGCAGAGCTACGGCGCCAATGTCGTGCTGGTCTCGCGCGGCGGGTTGCCACCGCGCGATAACTGGGAAAGCTATCTCAATCGTCACAGCCCGGCCAATACAACCGCGCAACGCATCCGCGCGGTGATGGCACTGGACGCGATCGGCAGGGGACGGGTGTTGCCGCTGGCCGCGGATGTCTGCAACAGCGAGCAAATGCGCGCCGCTGTTGCAACGGCTGAGGAGACCTTTGGCCCGATCACCGGCGTCATCCACGGCGCCGGGCAGATCAACGATGCGCCGGTTCTCGCCAAAACAGAAGACGATATCGCGCAGATTCTCGCTCCAAAGGTCAGCGGCCTCAGGGTACTGGACGCCATCTTCGAAGCGGGCCAGCTGGAGTTGATGGTGCTGTTTTCCTCCTCCTCGACGGTGACGCGCCCGATTGGTCAGGTGGATTATGTCGCGGCCAATGAATACCTCAACGCCTTTGCCAAACATTGCACGGCTCTCTCCTCACCGGATCAGAGAACACATGTGGTCGCTGTCGACTGGGGGGTCTGGGCGGACGTCGGGATGGCGGCGGATGCCCTCGGCTCACACCAGCCCGAGGCAGGCAGTGACCCAAGCCCCTGCGATCAGCCGCTGTTGGACATCCGTCAGTTTGCCCATGACGGCAGCTTGCTGTTTCACCGCCGATTGACCAATGACCAGTGGATTCTGGATGAGCATCGCACCAAGAATGGCACCGCGCTGATCCCCGGTACTGGGTATATCGAATATGCCGCTGAAGCGCTGGCAGAGTTGGGGCATGACGCGCCTTTCGCGCTGCGCGATCTCTATTTCCTGCGGCCTCTGGTGGTCACTGGAACACCTTGCGATATGACCGTCCGGTTGACCCCGGTGGAACGCGGCTATGACTTTGCGGTCTACAGCCGCACCGCGGAAGGCTACGCCCTTCATGTGCAGGCGCTACTGGAAACCGATATCGATGGGGGCACGCCTGCGCCGGTCGATATCGCTGAGCTGAGGCTCCGCATGCCAGAGATTTCGGTGATCACCCCCGCAGAACGACTGAAAACACCGCAGGAAGCGCATCTGAAATTCGGTCCTCGCTGGCATGTTCTGGAAGAAACACGCCACGGTGCTGCAGAAGGTCTTGCCCAGCTGAAACTGCCGCAGATTGCCAAAAAAGACGGCACACTGCTGCCCCCCGGGCTGTTGGATCTGGCCACCGGCTGGGCCATTGATCTGGCCCCGGCCTATCGGGGCACCGCGCTTTGGGTGCCGGTATCCTATGACAGCATCCAGATCTTTGCCCCGCTGCCCGTTGAGTTGCTGAGCCATATGCGGCTGGTCGACAGCACCGCAAGTGGCGCACGGTTTGACATCACGCTGGCGGCAGCTGATGGCACTGTTGTGGCAGAAATCCGTGGGTTTCAAATGCAGCAGCTGCCCGGCGCGACCAATCTGGCCCCGGCAGAGGGCGCAGACGCCAGCGCTGAGGATCTGGGCCTGATCGCTCCCGGCAGCGCGCAGCCCTTGTCACCGGAGGAACGTCGCCTTCACCGCAATATCGCCCAAGGGATCCGCGCCGAGGACGGCCCCGAGGCGCTGCGCCGTGCGCTCGCCACCGGGCTGTCGCAGGTGGTGGTCTCTTCTCTGGCGCTGCCAGATCTGATTGCACAGGCCGATCAACCGCCGCCGCAGAATGCCGACACCAGCCAGAGCTTTGAGCGACCACAACTGGACACCGATTACCTTGCCCCGCGCAATACCGTGGAGGAAGAAATCGCGGCTCAGTTCGCACGACTCCTTGGAGTGGCGCAGGTTGGGGTTGAGGACAGTTTCTTTGACCTCGGCGGTCATTCCCTGATCGCGGTCCGGCTCTTTGCACAGATCAAGCGCAGCTTTGGCGTTGATCTGGCGATCTCCACCCTGTTTGAGGCCCCCTCGGTTGCCAAGCTGGCAGAGCTGGTGATTGCGCGCACCGGTGGCGGTCTCACCACCGAGGCTCCGATTGATGCCGCAGGCGACACACCGACTGAGGCCCCCAGCTACACCCATCTGGTCCAGCTGCACCCCGGTGATGGCACCGGGCGGCGACCGTTCTTCCTGGTCGCTGGCATGTTTGGCAATGTGCTGAATCTGCGCCATCTGGCATTGATGGTTGGGAAGGACCGCCCCGTTTACGGGCTGCAGGCCCGCGGCCTGATCGGCGAGGATGCGCCACATGACCGTTTGGACGAGGCCGCACGCGATTATCTTGTCGAAATCCGCAGCGTCCAGCCCGACGGCCCCTATCTGCTGGGCGGCTTCTCCGGCGGCGGGCTGACCGCCTATGAGATGGCCCAGCAATTGCAGGCTGAGGGTAAAGAGACTGCCGCGCTGATCCTTTTGGACACGCCGCTGCCGCTGCGCCCGGACCTGTCGCGCCGCGACAAGGCGCTGATCAAATGGGCCGAACTGCGCAGCAAGGGGATCGGCTACCTGGGCGAATGGATCGGCAATCGTATCGCTTGGGAGATCGAGAAACGTCGCTATGCTGCCAGCGGCGACAGCGCAGCACCTGTGTTCAACAACCGCAAGGTCGAACTGGCCTTCCGCGCCGCCCTGCCCGTTTATGACCTGCAGCCTTGGTCCGGGCCACTGACGCTGTTCCGCCCGCCGCTTGACCGGCACTGGCAGGTCTCCGCCGGGAATTGGGTCAGCCGCGAGCGGGAATATGTCTTTGATGACAACGACTGGACCCGCTGGGCCCCCGCAGTTGAGGTGGTCGAAGTCCCCGGCGATCACGACAGTATGGTTCTGGTGCCCAATGTCAGTGTACTGGCAGGAGAGGTGAAGGCGCGGCTGGATGCTGCCGACGCCGCAGCGCTGGCCCGCAGCACAGCAGAGGCCGCAGAATGACCAAAGCCGCCGCTCCCTCCGCCGCGCAGACGTTGGACACCTCCTCGGGTGGTGCAGAGGCACGCATTCTGACCATCATCCTGAATTACAAGACGCCTCAGATGACGCTGGACTGCGCCGCCGCCGCGCTGGAGCAGATGGAAGAGCTGCCCGGTGAAGTGGTGATCATCGACAACGGCTCCGCCGATGGCTCTTATGAGCAGTTGCTCACGGCGGTGCAGGAGCGCGGCTGGCTGGACAGCGGCCGCCTGCGCCTGATCGCCAGCGACCGCAACGGCGGGTTTGGGGCGGGGATGAACATCGGCTTTCGCCTCGGTCTCGCCGATGGCAGCGCGCCTGAGTTCTATTATCTGCTGAACTCGGATGCCTTTGTGCAGCCCGGCGCGATCCGCGCGCTGCGGGACTTCTTGCAGGCGACACCGACAGCCGGGCTTGTTGGCTCCTACGTGCGGGGCACTGATGGGACGCCTCATTGCACCGCCTTTCGCTTTCCCACCATCGCGGGCGAGTTTGAATCCTCGGTGCGAACCGGCATTGTGACGCGCCTGCTGAAAGATGCCGTGGTGCCGATGGAGATCCCCACCGAGCCGACACAGCTGGACTGGACGGCCGGCGCTAGCCTGATGATCCGCCGCGAGGTGATTGATGCGGTTGGAGGTTTTGACGAGACATTCTTTCTCTACTTTGAGGAAACCGAGCTGTGCCATCGCGCTGCCCGCGCCGGGTGGAGCACGCATTATCTGCCCACAAGCGAGGTCGCCCATGTGGGATCCGCCTCAACCGGGATGAAGGATTGGCAGCGCACACCGCAATACTGGTTCGACAGCCGGTTGCACTACTTTCTCAGCACCCATGGGCGCGCTTACACGGTCGGGGCCACATTAGCGCTGATTAGCGGCAGCCTGCTCTATGGGCTGCGGCGGCTGGTATCGGACAAACCAGCCTCGGACCCACCGTATTTTCTGCGGGATCTGATCGTTCATCATAGCCGCGCGATCTTTCGCCGCCGCAAAACCCAGCCTATGGAAACCCGCCAGACCCCGTCTCAACCGGAGGAGCAGAAATGACCCCATTCTCCTGTATCGTTCTTGGCAATGAATCACTGCTTGTCGCCTGCGCGGACATATTGCTGGCCCGCGGCCACAGCATCGCCGCCGTGGTAACCAAAGACGCCGAAATCCGCCAGTGGGCCGCTGACAAGGGCCTGAGCGTACTGGAGGATGCACGCGACTTTGGCGGATCCGTGGACTGGCTGCTGTCCATCGCCAACCTTGAGATCATCCCCGACAGCGTGCTGGCCCGCGCAGCGAATGGCGGCGTTAATTTTCACGATGGTCCTCTGCCGCGTTATGCCGGCCTCAATACACCGAACTGGGCCCTGATCGAAGGCGCGGCGGAATACGGCATCACCTGGCATATGATCGAGGGCGGGGTGGATGAGGGCGACATCCTCGCCCAGCGCCTGTTTACGATTGCCGGGGATGAGACGGCCTATAGCCTCAACGCCAAATGCTACGCTGCCGCGATGGACAGCTTCGGCGATGTGCTGGGCCAGCTGGAAACCGGCACGCTAGCGCGGCAGGCGCAGGATTTCAGCACCCGCAAACTCTATACACGGGCCGACCGACCCGAAGCGGGCGCCCTGCTGGATCTGACGCAGCCTGCAGCTGATTTGCACCGGTCGATACGTGCGCTTGATTTCAACGGCTATTGGAACCCGCTCTGCGCCGCCAAGATGCAGCTGGGTGCGAACAGTGGCGTGCCGACAGCGCTGATCGGCACCGCAGAGATCGCAGAAGGATCCGGGTTGCCGGGCACCGTGCTGAGCGTCGACGCCAAGACGGTGACACTGGCCTGCGGCGACGGTGCGCTGCGGCTTGGCGGATTGCACCACAGCGACGGGCGCCCGATCCGCGCCACCGATCATGTCAAAACGAGGGATATTCTGCCGTCCCTTAATGCAGAAGACCGTCGCGATCTGACCCGACAACTGACAGCAACCCAGGCGAGCGAGAGCAAATGGCGCAAGGCGCTGGCCGCCCTGCCCGCTGTGGATCTGCCGTTGGCAGGTCCGGCGGTTGATGCCCCCGCGGACATTGCGCATCACACACTCTCCCATAATGTGGCCCTGACAGAGATTGATGTGCTAAGCGCCGCCCTTGCCCTCACGCTATCCAGCACCGGGGCGGAGGCCGCCGGGATCGCGCTCAGCACCGATGCGCTGCAGGAGGCTGCCATCGCCGGGATGATCTGTGACTGGGTGCCGGTGCAGGCCCGCCGCGATGCACCCCTTGACGATTTGCGATCCCGGTTGACTGCGGAGTTGGACAGCACCCGCAACAACGGTGGATTTGCGGCCGATCTGATCGCCCGCGCGCCGGAGCTGCGACGGACCGGGGGCAGCGGCCTCTGCCCGGATATCGGCTGCATGCTGGGGCGCGCGCAACATATCGAAGGATGTGCGGCGACCCTTTCCCTGACAGAGGGCGCGCTGACCCTGCATATCGATACAGGCCGACTGAATGCGCAAGCTGTTGAGCTGCTGGTGGGCCGGGTCGAAATGCTGGCCAACGCGCTGGCCTCGGCGTCCGGTGGCACCATGGCCGATCTACCCGTCCTGCCAGAGGCCGAACGGCGGCAGATGTTGGTGAACTGGAACAGCACCGCCCGTTCCGACACCGGGCAAAGCACCATACCGGCGGAGTTTGCGGCCCAGGTTGCACGAACCCCGGAGGCCACGGCGCTGGTTTATGAGGGCGAGAGCCTGACCTATGCCGAACTCTCCGCGCAGGTCGATGATCTGGCTGCCATCCTGCGTGACCGCGGCGTGGCACCGGGCAGCCATGTCGGCATCTATCTGGGACGCGGACCTGATCTGGTGATTGCCGCCCTCGCCACGATGGCGGCGGGCGGGGCCTATGTGCCGCTGGATCCGGCCTATCCGGCGGATCGCATCGCACATTTCATCACCGATAGCGCCGCAAGCGTGATCCTGACCGACAGCGGACACCGGGACCAGCTGCCCGGCACATTGTCAGCCGATATCCTGTGCCTTGACGCCCTGCCCGAAGTGCCCGCCGCGGCTGAAACGGCTGCCACAGCGCCCGGCCCACAGGATCTGGCCTATCTGATCTACACGTCCGGCTCCACCGGCACGCCCAAAGGCGTGATGGTGCGCCATGGCAATGTTGCGAATTTCTTTGCCGCCATGGATGACCGCATCCCGCATCAGCCGGGCGATTGCTGGCTGGCGGTGACGAGCCTGTCATTCGACATCTCCGTGCTGGAACTGTTCTGGACCCTGTCGCGCGGCTTCAAACTGGTGCTGTCCAGTGATGAGGCGCGGTTGCAGCTGTCCAATGGGCCGATTGCCACCAGCGACCGGGGCATGGACTTCAACCTGTTTTACTGGGGCAATGACGACGGCCCCGGTCCGCGCAAATATGAACTGCTGCTGGAGGGTGCGAAATTCGCCGATCAGCACGGGTTCAACGCCGTCTGGACACCGGAGCGGCATTTCCACGCCTTTGGCGGCCCCTATCCGAACCCGGCAGTGACCGGCGCGGCGGTAGCTGCGGTCACGAAAAATATCGGTGTGCGTGCGGGCTCCTGTGTGGCGCCGCTGCACCACCCGGCCCGCATTGCCGAGGAATGGTCGGTGATCGACAATCTGACAGATGGGCGCGCGGGCATCGGCTTTGCCTCTGGCTGGCAGCCGGATGATTTTATCCTGCGCCCCGAAAACACCCCCCCCGCCAACAAGCCAGCGCTGTTTGAGGCGATCGAGACCGTGCGAAAACTGTGGCGCGGCGAGGAGGTTGCCTTCCCGCGCAAGGATGGGGGCGACCACGCGGTGCTGACCCAGCCGCGCCCGGTGTCAAAGGAGCTACCCGTCTGGGTCACCACTGCCGGTAACCCCGAGACCTGGCGCGAAGCTGGCAGCATCGGGGCCAATGTGCTGACCCATCTGCTGGGCCAGAGCATCGAAGAGGTCGCGGGCAAGATCACCATCTATCACGACGCCCTGCGTGCCGCCGGTCACGATCCGCGCGATCACAAGGTCACGTTGATGCTGCACAGCTATCTGGCCGACACCCGCGAAGACGCGCGCGCCACCGCACGTGAACCGATGAAGGATTACCTGCGCGCAGCGGCTGGTCTGATCAAGCAATACGCCTGGGCCTTCCCCGCATTCAAGAAACCTGAAGGGGTGAAAAACCCGTTTGAGATGGACCTCGGCATGCTGTCGGCAGAAGAGCTGGAGGCCATTCTGGACTTCGCCTTTGAGCGGTATTTTGAAGACTCCGGCCTGTTTGGCACCATTGCCGATGCCCTTCAGCGGGTGGAACAGCTCAAGCAGATCGGCGTTGATGAGATTGCCTGTCTGATCGACTATGGCATCGCGCCGGAGATCGTACTGGAGGGGCTGAAGCCCCTTGCGGAGGTGCTGCGCCTTGCCAACGCCCCGCAGGAACTGGCGGCGGAGGATGTCTCGCTTGCGGCGCAGATCCTGCGCCATGGCGTCACCCATATGCAATGCACCCCATCGATGGCGCGGATGATCACGGCGGATGCCGATGCGCGCCCCGTGCTGGGGCGGCTTTCGCATCTGCTGATCGGAGGGGAGGCGCTACCGGGCGACCTGGTGGCCAGCCTGCGCGCGACAACCCGTGCCGAAATCCACAATATGTATGGGCCGACAGAGACCACGATCTGGTCAACCATGCAGACCCTATCCGGCGTGCCCGCCGGGACCGCGCAAATCGGGGCGCCGATTGCCAATACCACTGTTTATGTCGTCACGGACGATCTGACTCCGCAGCCAGTTGGTGTGCCCGGCGAACTGCTGATCGGCGGCGGCGGTGTAACCGCCGGTTACTGGCAGCGCCCCGAGCTGACGGCGGAGCGTTTCATTCCTGATCCCCTTGCCGATGCGGGGACGCATGTGCCCTCAACCCACCTATACCGCACCGGGGATCTGGTGCGCTGGCGTGGTGACGGTCAGTTGGAATTCCTGGGCCGCAGCGATCATCAGGTAAAAATCCGCGGCCAGCGGATCGAACTGGGTGAAATCGAGGCCGCGCTGGCAGCGCTAGACGGAATTACTGGGGCCGTAGTCATCGCACGTGAAACCGCTGGAGACACCCGGCTGATCGCCTATGTAACCGGGCCTGTGGCACCGGATCAGGCGGCGCTGAAGGCCGCGCTCACGCAACAACTGGCTGCGGTCATGGTGCCGAGCCATATCGAACATCTCGCTGCCTTCCCGCTGACCCCAAACAAGAAGATCGACCGCAAGGCCCTGCCGGATCCCAAGCCGGTACAGATTTCCGTGCCCACCTCCGACGCACCGCTCAGCGCCGGGGCCCAGAGCAAGATTGCCGAAATCTGGAGTGGCATCCTTGGCATCAGCGGCATTGGGGCGGAGGATAATTTCTTCACCCTCGGTGGCCATTCCCTGCTGGCGGTACAGGCCCACCGCGATATTCGCGGCGCGCTTGATGTACCGAAGCTGTCGATTACCGATATTTTCCGCTTCCCGACGCTGTCAGGATTGGCCGGGCATATCGACGCGCTGACAGGGGCCCCTGCGACCGAGGACGCGACAGCAGCCCCGGCGGTTGATCCGGCCGCGAAATCCGACATGATGTCCAAGCGCCGCGCAATGCGGGCCAACCGAAAGGCACGCAGCGGATGACCCTGGTTGAGCCATCCTTGCGCAGCGCCCGGCACCGGGCGTTGATCCGTCCGCTGTTTGATGGCAGCGTTGCAGTCGAGGTCTGTGACCCGCAGGCCGATCCACCTCCGCCCTTACCTGAGGAGGCCACCTGCCTGTCACCAAACGCAGTGGAAAAACGGCGGCGCGAGTTCGCAGCAGGCCGTGCAGCGGCGCATCAGGCGATGGCAACGCTCGGCCTGAAACCAAGCGCGATTCCCGTCGGCCCCAAACGCGCGCCGATCTGGCCGTCTGGGCTGGTCGGGTCGATCAGCCATTGTCGCAGCACCGCCGTTGCCGTCGTCGCCCTGCCGCAGCAGATGCGGGGGCTTGGCGTTGATGTCGAGGAAGACACCCCACTCGCCGATGATCTGATCCCGCAGATCTGCCGCCCGGCAGAGCGTCTCTGGCTGGCACAGCAGAACAATCCTGGCCAGTTGGCCAAAGTGATATTCTCCGCCAAGGAAGCCGCGTATAAATGCCAGTATCGCCTGAGCGAGCGGTTTTTCGGCTTTGACGGGATGGAACTGGAGATGAATGTGGCAGACGACACCGATCAGATCAGCGGGCAGTTTTCGGCGCGGTTTACGGCTGATCAGCTACCCTTCCTGACGGGGGATAGGATTGAGGGACGATTTGTCATTGGGGAGGGGCTGATCGCGACCGCCGCACAGCTGCCGCAGGTGCGATGATCGGACGGCGCGGTTTTCTTGCACTCCTGTCTCTGCTGCCGCTCGGCGCGCAGGCGACACCCTTTGCGCTGCCACAACTAAGCCCCCCGGCAGGGCCGATGCAGGTGTTTCACCTCGGCCACTCACTGGTGGGTCCGGATATGCCGCATATGGTGCAACAGCTGGCGCCGGAGGGGCATCGTTATAACAGCCAGCTTGGCTCCGGCACGCCCTTGCAGGATCACTGGGAGCCGGATCTGGATATCCTGCATTTCGATCAGGTGAACAAGCCTCCGGTTTGGCGCGACGCGCGCGAGGCGGTTGGATCGGGCGACTATGACGCCGTCGTCCTGACAGAGATGGTCGAGCTGCGCGATGCGTTGCGTTATTTCAAAGGCGCGCGGTATTTTCGTCGCTGGGCGGATCTGGCCCGCGATGGCGCGCCGGAAACGCGGATCTATCTTTATGAGACCTGGCACCCGCTGGACACCGCTGATGGCTGGCTGTCGCGGATCGACAACGATCTGGATCAGCTGTGGCTTGGCGGGCTGGCCGGATCTGACAGCCGTCGCAACCCGAAGCGCCCCGCCTATCTGATCCCTGCGGGACAGGTGATGGCGGCGGTTGTGCGTGCTGCAGAGGCCGGACAGATTGACGGGTTGACCCGCCGCGAAGACCTCTTTGCCCGCACCGATGAGGGCGCGCTGGATCAGATCCATATCAACGATCTGGGCGCCTATATCGTGGCGCTTACCCATGTGAGCACATTGTATCATCGCTCCCCGGTTGGCTTGCCCCATCAACTGCAACGGGCCGATGGCACCCCAGCTGACGCATTTAGTGCTGAGGGCGCGCGGCAGGTGCAGGATATCGTCTGGCAGGTGGTCACCAGCCACCCCCGCACTGGTGTGTCCCCATGACGCTGGCGGATCTGGTCGCCAGTGTGGTCATGGTCGGGCACTCCCTGTTCGGCCCCGACAATCCGGTGATGCTAGAGCAGCTGCTGGCGCAGCAACCTGCCCTTACCTCCGGGCAGACCGGGGACACCATCACGGTCGAGGCGCAAATCATCAATGGCGCTCCGCTCAGCTATAATTGGGCCCATGCTGATCAGGCCGAGGGGATCAACGCCCGCACTCGGTTAACCGACGGCATCGATGTGCTGATCGTGACCGAAGCGATCCCACTGGCCAACCATCTGAAATGGAGCGACACCGAGGGGGCGCTGGCAGAGTTCTACACCCTTGCCCATGGTGCCAATCCCGAGGTGGAGGTCTATCTGCAGGAGACCTGGCACAGTCTGAGCAGTGGCACCGGAGCTGAGGTGCCGTTCGACGCCGGGGCAGCGATACCATGGCGTGACCGTTTGTCAGCGGATCTGCCCCGCTGGCAGAACGTTGTCGATACGGTCAACCGCAAAACCGGCGGCGATATCAAACTGCTGAAGGCGGGACAGGCGATGGCCAGGCTGGATGACGCCATTCAGGCAGGAACCGTGCCGGGCCTGAGCCGGATCGAAGAGGTCTTCGCCGACGACATTCACCCCAATGATCTGGGGTTCTATTTCCTCTCTGCCCTGCAATATGCGGTGCTGACTGGCCAGTCGCCAGTTGGCCTGCCGTATCAGCTGCGTTCGGCATGGGGTGGTCGCTACGAGGCACCCGCGCCTGCACTGGCGCGACGGCTGCAGGAAATCGCCTGGGATGCGGCACGGGACCGGGTTCAACGGACATCGCTGCCCTCAGATCCACCGCCCCTGCCCGCGGATCCGGTTCTGCCCGCTTTGAACCAGCCGGTGCAGGCCAGCCAGACCATTGCATCTGACGCGGCCACGGTGCGGACAGACCCCGCTCTGATCGACGTGCCCAAGCAACCGATTGCGATGAACCTTGCCTCTATCGCCGATTGGAGTCCGCAGGCCCCCTTCCTTGATCACTTCAAGACCGCGCGCCCCTGGATTGGGCATCTCGCAGGTCAATGGGGGGGCGCGGATTACTCTGATCTGGCGGCAGCGGGGTATCTGGATCCGGACGGCTGGCCCACTGCCATCCCGCCGGAACTGGGCTCAGTCGGAACCCTGATCCTCACGGATCTGCCGGAAGAGGCCAGCAGCCTCACAGGGCGGTATGTGCTGCAGTTTGAAGGCGACGGGATTGTCGAGGTCACGGGCCGGGCAAGAAACATCCGCTATGGCAAAAGCGAAATCCGATTTGATTATGCGCCAGGGCCCGGCGCGGTTGAAATCCGCATTCAGCGCAGTGACCGGCAAGGTGTCGGTGACTACATTCGTAACATCACTGTGGTGATGGAAAGACACCTGCCCGACTGGCAGGCCGGGGTCGTGTTCAACCCGGATTGGATCGCCCGGATGCGCGGGTTTGCTGCGCTGCGTTTCATGGACTGGATGGCCACCAACGACAGCACTCAGGTGGGATGGGAGGATCGCCCGCGAGTGCAGGACTACAGCTGGACCGCGAAAGGCGCCCCGGCGGAGGTGCTGGTGGACCTGGCCAATCGCCTGCAGGCCGATCCGTGGTTCACGCTGCCGCATATGGCCGACGATGTCTATATCCGCAACTATGCCCGACTGGTCCGCGACCAGCTGGATCCGGGACTGACCGCCTATGTGGAATACTCCAACGAGGTCTGGAACTGGCAGTTCGAACAGGCGGTCTGGGCCGATGATCAGGCGCGCGCGCGCTGGGGCGGGCAGGATCTGTGGATGCAGTTCTACGGGGGCCGCGCCGCCGAGGTTGCGATGATCTGGACCGAGGTATTCGGCGACGCGGCAGAGGACCGTCTGGTGCGTGTCGTCTCTACCCAGACCGGTTGGTTGGGGCTTGAAGAGCAAATACTGGCCGCTCCCCTGTGGGTGGCCGAAGACCCGACGCGGCGCCCACCCGCGCGCCTTTTTGATGCCTATGCGGTGACTGGTTACTTTGGTGGCATTCTCGGTCTGCCCGACCGCGCGCCCACCCTGCGTGCCTGGATCGCACAAAGCCGGGAACAAGCGACGGCGGCAGCTGAGGCCAAGGGTCTGCGCGGGACTGCAGCTGCGGAGTTTGTGGAGGCTCACCAATATGATGCCGCCAGCGCCCTGGCTGCCGCAGAGTTGCGCGACGGGCTTGTCTCCGGCAGTTCCGAGGATACTGTCAGCGATCTTGTGGGGCGGGTCCTGCCCTATCATGCCAAGGTCGCCGAGGCGCATGGGCTTGACCTGATCATGTATGAGGGCGGCAGCCATGTGGTGGGTCTGGGCGCGATGGTGGATGATGAAATGCTGACCGGGTTCTTCAGCCATTTCAACTACACCGAGGAGATGGGCGCGCTGTACCGCAGTCTTCTGGCAGGCTGGCCGGACCTGGGCGGCAGCCTGTTCACCGCCTATTCGGATGTCTCATCCCCCGGCAAATGGGGAAGCTGGGGCAGCCTGCGCTATGTGAGCGATGACAACCCGCGCTGGCGCGCGCTGGAGGCCGCAAAATGACACTGCTTTTGAGCGTGCTGATCCCGGCCCACAATGAGGCAGGCTATATCGGGGCCTGCCTATCGGCGCTATTTGCAAGCGATCCGCTGCCAGCCGGTGCAACGGGAGAGGTGCTGGTGATCGCCAATGGCTGCGCCGACACCACCGTCGCAGAGGCCCGTGCCGTAACTGCGCCGCAGGGGTGGACCTGTAGAGTGACCGACCGGGCCGAGGGTGGAAAGATCGGCGCACTTGCAGATGGCGAGGCGCGGGCCACGGGATCTGTTCTGGTCTATCTTGATGCGGATGTGATCGTATCCCCCCCTTTGCTGGCGCAGATCTGCGCCGCGTTGAAGGGGGATCGGCCACGCTATGCCAGCGGCGCCCCACAGTTGTCTCCTGCCTGCAGTCGGGTCAGCCGTCTATATGGGCGGTTCTGGGCCACGCTGCCCTTTGTTCGCGAAGGGGTGCCGGGGTTCGGCCTCTTTGCGATGAACCGCGCCGGGCGGGCGCGCTGGGAGCAATGGCCGGATGTAATTGCTGACGATATCTTTGCCCGGCTTAGCTTTGCTCCGGAAGAGCGGGTCCGGGTGCAGGCCAGCTATCAATGGCCGCTGATCGAGGGGTTTCGCAATCTGGTACGGGTGCGCCGCCGCCAGAATGCCGGGGTAGCGGAGATTGCAGAACGGTTTCCCGCTCTGCTGACCAACGAGGACGTTCACCGACCAGGCTTGGCTGTAATCCTGCGGCTGGCGCTGCGTGATCCGGCGGGGTTTATGACCTATGCTGCCGTGGCGCTGGCTGTGAAATCACCGCTGTTTCGCACCCGAAATGAGGCGCGCTGGACCCGTGGGCGATAGGTATATCAGGTCGAGGGCCTAGCCCGGTTCCCGTGGCAGGGCGGCTTGGAAGTGCTGCGCCAGTTTCGCCGCCTCGATATCACTGTCGTGACGCTGCAGCACACGGGCGCGCCCGGCCTGTCCCATGGCAACCCGCTCAGCATAAGGCGTGGCGGCAAGGTCCCGGATTGCCTGCGCCAAAACGCCCGGACCCCCAGCTGGCACCAGCCAGCCGGTTTCTCCCGGCAGCACCAGTTCCGGCGTCCCTGCAATATAGGTTGCAATCACCGGGCGTGCCGCGGCCATGGCTTCCATCACCACCATCGGCAGGCCTTCGGCGAAGGAAGGCATCACAAGCGCCTGCGCGCGCGCCAGCTCTCCCCTCACCTCTGCCTCAGAGAGCCAGCCGGTCAGCGTCACATGATCGCCCAACCCATGGCGCGCAATGGCCGCCTCAAGATCGGGGCGCATTTCGCCATCACCGATCAACGCCAGATGCAGGTGAGGGTAATCCGCGACCAGCTGCGCCATCGCCTCAATCAGCACCATCTGGCCCTTCTGTTCCACAAACCGACCAATCGCGGCAAGGCGAAGCGGTCCCTCGGGCAAAGGCGCTGGATCGGCAAAGCGCGCGGGTTCAATCCCGCAATGTACCACCTTCAATCGCTCCCAGCTGCCAAAGGCAGCCCAGCGGCTCAACTGACTGCGGCCAAAACTGCTGATGGCGACAGCAAATCTGGCGCGGTCGACTTTCTCCCCCAGCGACAGCGGCTCAGGCGCGTCGAATTCCTCCGGGCCATGGGTGGTGAAACTGTAACCCGGCGCCCCCAGAACCTCTGCCAGCATTGCAACTGCTGTTGCGTTGGTGCCGAAATGCGCATGCAGATGAGCGATCTGATGTTGGGCGGCATAATCGGCGACATAGGCCGCCTCAGCCAAATAAATCAGGTGACGCAATCGACCAACCTGCGAGGCAGCGCCCAGCCGCCAGGCCATACGCAATGCAGATATCACCGAACCGGGCGCCCGAATGCTGGACCGCAGCAGTGCTGCGGCCAATTTCGGCGCTCCGGCCTCAAGCACATAGGTGGTGCGGTCCTGCTCAGCCTGATCACCGGGATCGACCAAAGGCGCGCCGGACCGGCGCATGGCGATCCGGTGGATCATATGGCCCTGACGCTCCAGCGCCTGCACCTCGCGCCGGATGAAACTATGCGACGGCTGCGGATAGGTATTCAGTATATACGCTATTTTCACGAGGACGACGGCCCATTTTATGCAAGAGTTATCGTAGGGTATCGTCAGTTGCGGCGCTTGCCCAGCATTGCCGCGAAGGTGCCGTGGAATTGACGCCTTTGAGGATCAGTGTCGCAAGTGTATCGCAAAACTTCGAGGATATTGATGCAGCAAGTCCTGTCGCTCTTCCAAGGTGAAAGCCTCGCAGCGCGCGTACTGCGCTCGGCCTCGTGGCTGATGATGGGCTATGGCGGCAGTCAGGCCCTGCGGCTGGCGGCCAATCTGGTGATGACGCGCCTGCTGTTTCCTGAAGCGTTCGGCCTGATGGCGCTGGTCAGTGTTGTGATCACCGGGCTGGCGCTGTTCTCGGACATGGGGATCGGGCCGTCGATCGCACAGAGCAAACGCGGTGACGATCCGGATTTCCTCGACACGGCCTGGAGCGTTCAGGTGGTGCGCGGTTTCGCGCTCTGGGGGCTGACGCTGCTCTTGGCCTGGCCGGTGTCGCAATTTTACGACGCGCCCGAACTGCTGTGGTATCTGCCGATTGCCGGGATCGCGTTGGTGATCAACGGCTTTGATCCGATCCGTGTCGAGACCGCGCATCGGCATCTTCTGGTCGGGCGACTGACCGCGCTGGAGCTGTTCAGCCAAGCCATTGGTATCGGCGCCATGGTCCTCTTGGCCTGGTGGACACAATCGGTTCTGGCGCTGGTACTTGGCAGTGTTCTGCAGGCGGCAGCGTTTCTGCTTGCGGTGCATCTGGGACTGCCCGGACGACGCAGCCAGTTCCGTTGGGAGGCCAAGGCGCTGAAGGAGTTGCTGCATTTTGGCAAATGGATCTTTCTGTCCACCGCCTTCTGGTTTCTGACGTCTCAGGGGGATCGGGCCATTCTGGGAAAATTTGTCCCGCTGGATGTCCTGGGCATCTATAATATCGGGTTTTTCCTGGCGAGTTTCCCGATGGCACTGGGGCATGCCGTGAACCAGCGGCTGATGATCCCGGTCTATCGCGACAAGCCTGCGCATGTCGCACCTGAATACCGTCGAAAACAACGACAGCTACGGGCCGGACTCAGCGCAATGATCCTGACTATTCTGCTGTCGATGGCCTGGCTTGGCCCCTGGCTTGTCGATCTGCTCTATGATGCACGCTATGCCTATGCCGGTCCTATGGTGGTGCTGATTGCGTTGGCGATGGTGCCTGCGGTCATCACCATGACCTATGATCAGGCCGCCCTGGCTGCTGGGGACAGCCGCTCATTCTTTTTCTTTACCGCCGCGCGGGCGATGGCGCAGACCGGGCTGTTTCTGGCCGGGGTGATCCTGTTTGGCCTAACCGGCGGGATTGCCGCACTCGCGCTGGCGATGGTGCTGGCCTATCCGGTGATGATCTGGCTGGCGACCAAACATCATGTCTGGGACCCGCTGCATGACCTGTTGTTCACCGGTCTGGCAGCGGTTGTTGGACTGTCGGCGATCTGGTGGCACTGGGGACGGCTGGCAGAGATGATCAACGCGGTCGGTTGACGCCTGCCATCTGCCGACCTTGCGTGGCTGAGCTCAACCGCTTGGCTCGGTCCCGGACCGTCGCCGCCCGCCAAAAGCCATGCGCAGCCGCGCAAAGAGGCCGCGGCGTTTGGAAGAGGTGTCGAGATAGGGGATTGCGACAACAGGCGTCAGACCGGTTTCCCGCTCCATCTGTGCCACGCTGCGCAAAACCGGACGCCGCAGTTCCAACAGAAACGCAATGCCCAACGCCAATCCGAAACTGGCAACACCGCCCATCAGGGCCTTTTTCTTACGCCCGCCTGTGGCAGGGTAATCTGGCAGCGGTGCAGATTCGATCACCGTCAGGCGCTCTGACTGGCGTGACGCTTCCAGACGGAAGCCGACCTCTGCCTCGGTGCGGCGCTGGGAGATCAGTTCCAGTTCGGTCTGCAGCTGACCCATCCGGCGCTCATAAACCCCCAACTGGCGTTCCACCTCCGGGGTGGTTTCCAGCGAACGCTCCAGAGCGCTGCGACGGTTCAGCAGCAAGTCCCGCTGAGCATCAAGCGTGGCCAATTTCTCCTCGAAAACTTCGAGCATCCGCTGTGCGGTTGCCTGACGCTGGTTCGAGGTGGTCTGATCCGCCTGTCTGCGCAATTCGATCTGCTCACGCTCGATCTCCAGCAGGCCGGTGTTCAGGGTCGAAATCTCTTCCCGCCGCATCTCAATCCCGCCGGGCAAGGCAACATTATTGGCATTGCGATAAGCGGTGATTTCATTCTCCAGCTCAGCCACTTCGCTGATGAGGGCGGTTTCCTTCTCCACGAAGAAGGTCAGGGTCTCGCGCGCCTGCTCAATCCGGGATGTCTGGCTGAGTTCGATCGTACGGGTGGCAAATTCGCTGGCGACCGCCTGTGCCTGCTCCGGCGTCGGCATCAGGGCGGAAATGGTCAGCACCGATATCGTGCCATCATCGGCAAACCCCTCCCGCGCGGCGGCCACCCCGGTGAGCGATACGGATTCCCGCAACAAGGCCACCTTCTCTGATGGGACCAGACCCGGCAGGTCCTTATAGAGGCCGAATTTTTCGATGATATCCAGAACCGACCCCCGGGCCATCAGGCGCTGTTCGATCAGCTGTAAGCGACGTGCGGACGACCCATCGACGGTGGATTTGGCCAACTCATCAGCGATCTTTGGCCGGGTGATCTGCAGGACTGCCGAGCTTTCGTAGAAATGCTGCTGCTTGGCCGCCACCCATAACGACACCATAGCGCCAAGGAGGATGACCCAGAAGATCACCGACGCGCGCCGACGCAGCATGTCCAATATGTCATCCAGAGTGCGGATCGGTCCCATGTCTCGGCTCGTCGTTGGTTACGGTTAGGTGAATGTCAGATTGCAGGGCGGCACCGGGGCCTGTGGCGGCATCTACTGGCCATATTGCAGCAGGCCAGCGCCGCGCGCCCGGTTCAGGCTGACGCCAAGCAGCTGGGTCTGGCCGTCGATCAGCTTCTCACAGGCGGCAAGATGTTTGGCAGTGGTGCGGGTGCCGTCGGCGATCAGCAGAACCCCGTCCACCTGCGGCAGGAAGGCCGCGGCATCATCATGTTCGAGGACCGGCGGCAGATCGAACAATGCGACATCGGCGCCGGTGCTTAGCACCATGTCATCGATCACACTGGCGCAGCGCCCGTCATGCAGGATTTCAGCAGCGTTGCGATCTGGCGCCGCCGTCAGCCCGACCGCAAGCGAGGCGGCTGGCCGGATCAGGTGTTCAGGCAGCGTCAGCTCCCCGGCCAAAAATCCCGGCATGTCCCCTGATGGCGGCAGTTTCAGCGCTGCCGCAACACCAGGTCGACGGAAATTCAGATCCATCAACACAGTGCGGGTGCCGGGAACCCGCGCCATGCTGAGTGCAAGGTTGACGGCGGAAAACGTCGCACCGCAGCCCGCTGTCGGCGCAGCGATAGCCACGCGTTTCCAGCCCTGAACCTTCAGACTGTGCAGCAACCGCGTGCGCAGGAGATCAAAGGCATTTGCAGTCGGTGAGTTACGAAAGAAATTGACCAGCGGAGAGCGCGCGACCTGATGCCCGCGGATATCCAGTGGCACCCGGTGGAGCCGCTCCCAGACTTCAGGCAGGGGCACCGGCAGGCGCTGTGGCTGGGGATCAGTCTCCGCAAGCCCCTCAATCGGTTGTCTCCTGCCAGTTTTTGGGCGGCGGGCAAAGCGGTTATGCTCCCCGTCCTGCGACAGGCGCGAGGTGGCTTTGACGGCTGAGGCCGCCATATCGCGGGCGCTTGTTTCGCTGCTGCGCGAGGTCGGTGATACAGAGTCGGCCTGCCCGGACAGAGCGGAGTCATGCTCTGGTGCCGAGGTGTCGCGCCCTTTGCGGCGGCGAAATCTCTTGAAGCCTTGTTGCGTCATCGCGAAGGGATCGTCCCATTCCAGTTTCTGTGCACAGCTGCCTAGGGTCTCCGGTCCGGTCATCACATCTTTCATGAACCCCCCTCGCAGTTCTACCACGTTCGGCAGAACGCGCCTATAGCCCGGCCATCACAGTTAGCCCAGGACGGTTAATATCCGGTACCCCGAAGGACAACGCCCACGGTGCGCCAGATGAGATCGACATCAGTGCGCAGGCAGAGATCACCGTGATAGTCAGCATCAGCACGGGCTCGCACGGCAAAACCACTCTCGTTGCGAACGGAAACCTGCCACAATCCGGTAATTCCGGGCTTGAGATCGAAATAGGCGGTGGCATCACCATAAAGCGGCAGCTGATCCGGCATCATTGGGCGCGGGCCGACAAGGCTCATCTCGCCAATCAGCACGTTCCAAAGCTGCGGCAGCTCATCCAGCGAAGTTGTGCGCAAAAAGCGACCAACCGGGGTGATGCGCGGATCCTCTTTCAGTTTCTGCGTCTCATCCCATTCACGCCGCATCGCCGGATCGCTGGCCAGATGGCGCTCCAGCAGCTGTTCTGCGTTGCGAACCATGGTGCGCAGTTTCAGGATAGAGAAGACCCGACCGCGCTGACCAAGACGGTCCTGCGTATAAAACGGATTGCCCCCCTCGAGCCACAGCGCAAGCGCAGCCATCAGGATCAGAGGCAGGCTGATCGGCAATGTCAGAAGCACCAAGGCAATATCCAGACAGCGCTTTCCAAAGATGGCATAGCCACTCTGCGACGTAACGCCCGCTCCCCCACCGACTGCACCAGCCACAGCATGCGACATCTTCAGAGAACCGGTTGCGCTCCGCCGTGGCGACGCTGGCGACGCCGAAAGCTCTGCGTTCATATTGGCGACACCCGTCCCAATGAGGTGGGCGTCACCCACGAGAGCAACCAGACAACCGTTGCCGAGTGACGGCCAACGGGACCAATTGGCCCGACCGGTCACAGCACCGGACGGGCGTGCAGCCCCCTCTTGCACGAAATCCTTCATCTCCAACCCCAATCTGGAGCCGCCCCCGCGGCCCTTTACCTCTGCGCTGAAACAACAGCGTCTTTGCCCCCGCAAAAAGCGGGCGCACTCGCACCAATCTGAGTATCCCGACACGGCAGCGCCTCGGGTCCCAAGTCCAACAAGATCGATGGTTTTCCTCCAGCCACACCCCCATGCGGCTGGAACCTTCGTCCCAATCAGGCGGCCCTTTTAGGTCGCCATCCAAGCCGCAGTTGCGGCAATTTCTTAATAAAGCAATTTTAGACAAATCTCAGTAAAAACCGAGAGAGGGCGCTATTTGCTCAAATTTGAGTAAATCAGGGCACCAGTTGAGAAACAATTCCTCAAAAGGATAGGAACTATCCGCACAGCCTACCCAAAAGTATAAGGAATCAGCCAAGACTCAGGGATAATTTCGAGTCAAACCAGAACACAGCCCAAAGGCGATATTAATCATGCCTTCCGCACCATAAGTTTTGTTAACCTATTTTGACACATCGGACGGGCAATTCAACGAGCACATCTGAGGGTGTCAGGACCAGCGTTGATCATCGGCCCTAAAATTGGCAAGGAGAGCCGGCGTGCCACCGCCATCTGGTGCCGCCGTATTCCCGATATGCCGCTGGCACCCTACCTTGCGATCAGGACCAAAGGACGAAACTATGTGCGCCGCATCTGCCGACCCATCATCCGCCTCTCCCGCCGGATACCCCGCTATCAAGTCTGCCAACTGGATCGCGGCGGATCATGCAGACGGGCGGATCATGGTCTGGCTGATGCACGAGGGGGAGGCGCGACAGCAGGTCTCCGCCCAATCAAGCGGCGAGTTGATGGCGGATGTCACTGCCGTGATCAGCGAGCTGCGCGATTGCCCTGCTGATACGCCGATCCTGCTCAGCGATGACAGTCTGCGCGGCGGCGATACCGGGACCATCACAGTGCCTGCGAAAGTGGCGGCGCGGCCCATGGGCGATGCCACGCTTGGGACGCATCCGCTACGGTTGCTCGGCGGGCTGTCACAAGCCACCCCGCCCGCAGTGATGCGCGGTGCCTGCAATCGCATTGCCGGGTTTCTCAGTCTCAACCCGGATTGGGACGGCGTGATCTGTGTCGCCGGAGCGACAACCCATTGGGCGTTAATCAGTGCAAATGAGGTGGTCAGTTTTCAAAGCTTTCTGACGCCGCAGCTTTGGCACGGCCTGGCCCCGTGCCTCGGCCTCGGCGGCACGCCCGTATATGATCGCGCACAGTGCGCTGAGTTGACGGCATCTATGGACACCGTTCAATCAAAGCCGGAGGCGCTGGCGGCGCGGTTGGCGGAACTGCAAGCCACACAGGGGGCGCAAGGCAATACGGGTGCCGCCCGTTTGTGGGGACTGCTTCTTGGGGCCGAACTGTCCGCAGCGCGCCCCTATTGGCTGGGGCAGAATGTTGCCCTGATTGCGCCCGCACCGCTCGACACGCTGTATCAGGCGGCACTTGACCATCAGGGGGTGCCGGTGACGCGGACGGATGCCGACCGCATGGCCCTGGCGGGCCTTGTCAGCGCCTGGCGCGCGATGACTTCCTGACCCTGGCCCCTCCTCACTGCGGGCTCTACTCCTAGGGGAGCGGACCCGTCTGGAACAGGCGGATCTTCAACCCGCCGTGGGCCACCGGAGGGCCGAAGGGTTTGAACGGCAACTGAGTGGCCTTGGCCAATGAGGTTTCGCTGGTGACAACACCAACCCGCCAGCCGCTGAAACGGGCCATCAACGTCTCCCCAAGGGCGGCGTACAGCGCGTAGAGCAGCTTCTTGTTACCGATACGTGCGCCATAGGGCGGGTTCACGATCACCAGTCCCGGCGTCTCATTCGGACCAAGATCTGGCGGCGTCAATTCGCTGACCGCCTGCTGTGTGATCTGGACCAAATCCGCAACGCCTGCGCGCTCTGCATTGGCGGCGGCCATCTCAACAGCACCGGCGTTACGGTCTGACCCGAAGCAGCGGGCGCGGGTCGCGCGTGGTGTTTCCTGCGCCCGCAACGCCGCCCAGCCTTCGGGATCGAAGCTAGCCATCTGTTCGAAGGCAAAGCTGCGGCTGCGCCCCGGCAACAGGCCAAGCGCGATTTCCGCAGCCTCAATCACAAAGGTTCCGGAACCGCACATCGGATCCACCACGGGTTCCTGCCCGTCATAATCGCAGTCCCGCAGGAACAGGGCCGCGAGGTTCTCGCGCATCGGCGCCTTGCCCACGGCCGTCTTGTGGCCGCGCTTGTGCAACCCCTCGCCCGAGGTATCGACGCTGAAGGTGCAGAGGTTATCCTCAATCCGCAGCTTTACCGTGATGGGCGCATCGGCGCTAATCGGTGCCCCGAGCTCTTCGGTTATGGCCCGTTCGATCCGCTGGGTGGCGGCGCCAGCGTGGTAGATCTTCGACTTCTTGTTGGTCGTGGTTTCAACCCGTACCGGAACATCGGGGCGGAGCACATCGGCCCAGGGGAATTTGCGCGCCCGTTTGTCCAGTTGGGCGAGGTGAAAGGCCCGGAATGATCCGATCCGCGCCAAGACCCGCGCGGCGCCGCGCAATTGCAGGTTGGCGCGCCAGACATCGTGCCAGTCCCCCTCAAAAGTGACGCCGCCGGGCACGGTTTTTGTACCTATAAACCCGGCCTCCGCCGCTTCGCGCTGGAGGGTCTGCTCCATCCCCGGCGGGGCGGTCAGGAAAATTTCGAATGTATCGTTTGTGTCCATGGCCTCTCCTTAACGGTAAAAACCATTGTCAGCGACGCCAAAGTGTACCCGCTTCCCTGCCCGCCCCAGCCGCCAGCGACCACCCGCAACTTGGTTCGGATCCCGCACATTGGGATTCCTGCCGCATTTGCCGCAACGCAGCACGGGCAATCCCTGCGAGGCGATTGAAGAACTCACCCTAAAGGAGAATTCATTGTACTTTAAAATCATATCGTTACGTCAAACTAAAAAATTAGTTTGACAAGGCAGACCCCGGTGTGGAACCTGTTTGTCAGCCGGGTGCAACGAGGCATCTCTGGCCACAATAAATCACTAGGGAGGAGAAAGATGCGTAAGTATCTTTTGTCCGCAGCCGCGGTTATTGCCGTGGTCGCGGGACAGGCAGCCTATGCCAATGAGGCCGCTGCCAAGAAATGGATCGACGAAGAATTCCAGCCCTCGGTTCTGACCAAGGACGAACAGCTGTCGGAAATGCAGTGGTTCATCAAAGCGTCCGAACCGTTCTCGGGTATGGAAATCAACGTCCTGTCTGAAGGCATTCCGACGCATAGCTATGAGTCCGAAGTTCTGACCAAGGCATTTGAGGAAATCACCGGCATCAAGGTGAACCATCAGATCCTCGGCGAGGGCGAAGTGGTTCAGGCTGTGCAGACCCAGATGCAGACCAAGCGGAACCTCTATGACGCCTATGTCAACGATTCCGACCTGATCGGCACCCACTCGCGTCTGCAGCTGGCATATAACCTGACCGACATGATGGAAGGTGATTTCTTTGACGTCACCAACCCGGAACTCGATCTGGGCGACTTCATGGGCACGCAGTTCACAACCGGTCCCGATGGCGACCTGTATCAGCTGCCAGACCAGCAGTTTGCGAACCTCTACTGGTTCCGCAAGGACTGGTTTGACCGCGAAGACCTGCAGGCCGCGTTCAAGGAAAAATACGGCTACGATCTGGGTGTTCCGGTCAACTGGTCCGCATATGAAGACATCGCCGAATTCTTCTCGAACGACGTGAAGGAAATCGACGGGACCACAATCTTTGGTCACATGGACTACGGTAAGCGCGCGCCTGACCTTGGCTGGCGTATGACCGATGCCTGGCTGTCGATGGCCGGGGCCGGTTCGAAAGGTGAGCCGAACGGTGTGCCGATCGACGAATGGGGCATCCGCATGGAAGCGGATTCCTGTAATCCTGCCGGGGCAAGCGTGACCCGCGGTGGTGCTGCCAACGGTCCGGCTGCGGTCTATGCGATCCGCAAGTGGGATGAATGGCTGCGCAAATTCGCCCCTCCGGGTGCCGCATCCTATGACTTCTACCAGTCGCTGCCCGCCCTGGCACAAGGCAACGTTGCTCAGCAGATCTTCTGGTACACTGCGTTCACCGCCGACATGGTGAAGCCGCAATCCGAAGGCAACAACACTGTTGACGGCGAGGGCAACCCGCTGTGGCGGATGGCGCCCAGCCCGCATGGTCCCTACTGGGAAGAAGGCCAGAAGGTTGGCTATCAGGACGTTGGGTCCTGGACCTTCCTGAAATCCACCCCGGTGGATCGCGCCAAAGCGGCCTGGCTCTATGCCCAGTTTGTTGTGTCCAAGACCGTCGACGTGAAAAAATCTCACGTTGGTCTGACCTTCATTCGGGACTCCTCCGTGAACCACGAGAGCTTCACCGAGCGCGCGCCCAAGCTGGGTGGTCTGGTCGAATTCTACCGTTCGCCCGACCGCGTTGCATGGTCCCCGACCGGCGTGAACGTGCCTGACTATCCGAAGCTGGCCCAGATCTGGTGGCAGCAGATTGGTGACGTCAACTCCGGCGCCTTCACTCCGCAGGAAGCCATGGACCGTCTGGCCGAAGAAATGGACATCACCATGGCCCGTATGCAGCGTGCAGACGAGCAGGCAAATGTCTACGGTGGCTGCGGCCCGCGTCTGAACGAAGAGAAAGACGCCGAGTGGTGGTATGCCAACGGTGGCGCCAAGCCGAAACTGGAGAACGAGAAGCCTCAGGGTCAGACCGTCAACTATGACGAGCTGGTTGCCCGCTGGGCGTCTGAGTAACCCCTCCTCCCCGTGGGGAGCGTGCGGATCTATCCGCTGCGCTCCCTACTTTCGCCCCGGAGCTTGGCTGGCCCGCTCCGGGGCACCCCCTTCCCCTAAAAATGATCGCGCATGCCGCGCGCAACAGGCCGTCCGCCGGAAAGTCAAAGCAAGATGGCACTCGAACTCATAAATGTGACCAAACGCGTCGGCGCCCAGCTGCATATCAAGGAAACCTCCCTTGTGCTGGAACCGGGTCACTTCAACGTCCTTCTGGGCGCCACCGGGTCTGGCAAGACCTCTCTCATCAAGATGATGGCCGGCCTCGACCCGATTGCCAGCGGACAGGTGGTGATGGATGGCCAGGACGTGACCGCGCTCAGCACCCAGAAACGCAACATCAGCCTGGTGCATCAGTTCTTCATCAACTACCCCCATATGACTGTCTACGAAAACATCGCCTCGCCGCTAAAAGTGGCTGGAATGGCGAAGTCCGAGATTGAAGGCCGGGTCGAAGAAGCCGCCGATATCTTGCAGCTGCGCCCGATGCTGCATCGCCGCCCGCATGAATTGTCCGGTGGTCAGCAGCAGCGAACCGCGCTGGCCCGTGCAATTGCAAAGGAAAGCCGTGCAGTATTTCTGGATGAGCCGCTGGCGAACCTGGACTACAAACTGCGCGAGGAACTGCGTGATCAGCTGCCTGAGCTATTCGCCGGGCGTGGCGCCGTGGTGGTTTATGCGACCTCCGAACCGGAAGAAGCGCTGCTGCTAGGGGGCAAAACCGCCCTGATGCAGGATGGGCGCGTGACCCAGTTTGGCACCACCGCTGATATCTATCGCAATCCCGACAATGTGGCAGCGGCCCGCGTGTTCTCTGATCCGCCGATCAACACAGCCCCCATCGTGAAACAGGGCAGCACTGCGCGCCTTGGCCCGGATGTCAGCTGGTCCCTGACCGGCGCAGCGGCAGATCTTGCGGATGGGCCCTACACGATTGCGATCCGGCCCTACCACGTGCTGCCCGTGGCGACACCGCTTACCACGGTGCAGCTGTCTGGTCAGGTGCAGGTGACGGAGCTGTCGGGGTCCGAAAGCAGCGCCCATTTCGACATGGGGCTGGATATGGACCACGGCAGCTGGGTTTCCCTTTCGGCAGGCGTTCACCCCTACGAAGTGGGTGAGCAGCATGACTTCTATATGGATCCGTCGGCGGCATATGTGTTTGCCCCTGATGGCTCCCGCGTGGCGTGAGGCGCAAATGGCTAAGATTACACTCTCAAAACTGCGGCACAGCTATATGCCGACCCCGTCAAGCGCGTCCGACTACGCCCTGAAGGAAATCGATCTGGACTGGACCGACGGTGGCGCCTATGCGCTGCTTGGTCCGTCCGGCTGTGGAAAATCCACGCTACTGAACATCATCTCCGGCCTTTTGGTGCCCTCCGAAGGACAGATCCTGTTTGACGGCAAGGATGTCACCAAGCTGCCACCAGATCAGCGCAACATTGCGCAGGTGTTCCAGTTCCCGGTGATTTACGACACGATGACCGTTTACGATAACTTGGCCTTTCCGCTGCGCAACCGCGGCCGCGATGAGGCGACGGTCAAAGAGCGCGTGATGGCCATTGCCGAAATGCTGGAAGTGACCGATCTCTTGACGATGCGGGCCGCGGGCCTGTCACCGGACAACAAGCAAAAGATCTCCATGGGTCGCGGACTGGTCCGTGAGGATGTGAATGTGGTGATGTTCGACGAACCGCTCACTGTGATCGACCCACATCTAAAGTGGAAGTTGCGCTCAAAGCTGAAAGAACTCCATCAGCGCGTGAAGGCCACGATGATTTACGTGACCCACGACCAGACAGAGGCGCTGACCTTTGCCGATCAGGTTGTGGTGATGCAGCTGGGCGAAGTGGTTCAGATCGGTACGCCGGTTGAACTGTTCGAACGCCCCGCACATACGTTTGTTGGTCATTTCATCGGCTCGCCGGGTATGAACGTGCTGCCTTGCGACCTGCGCGCCGGTCAGCCCTATATCGGCGCCCATCCTGTCGCATTGGAAGGCCCGATTAAAGGGGACGCTGCAGGCAAGACCGAGGTCGGCATCCGACCAGAGTTTGTTTCCCTCACCAACAGCGGCCTGCCCGCAACCGTGACCAAGGTTTCGGATGTTGGCCGCCACACAGTTGTGGAATGCGAAGCCGAAGGTCAGCGGATCAACGCTGTGGTCGAAGGCGCAGGCCCAGCCAAGGGCGCGGCCGTCCACCTGTCCTTCCGTCAGGATCAGACCCGGCTCTATGTCGATGGCTGGATCGCGACAGAAGCTGCCCAATCTGCCACCGCGACCGAGGAGCAGGCATAATGAAAACCGAAAACCAAAAGGCGTGGTTCTTTGTCCTGCCTGTCCTTCTGCTCGTTGCCTTCAACGCGCTGATCCCGATGATGACCGTCGTCAACTACTCCGTTCAGGAGACATTCGGCGACAACGTCTTTTTCTGGCAGGGACTGGACTGGTTCCAGCAGATCCTGAGGTCGGACCGGTTCCATGCGGCGCTTGGCCGTCAGTTCATGTTCACCTTCCTGATCCTGATCATCGAAATCCCGCTGGGCATCGCCATTGCGCTGTCGATGCCGCGCAAGGGGTTCTGGGTGCCGGTCTGCCTGGTGCTGATGGCGCTGCCGATGCTGATCCCATGGAATGTGGTCGGTGCGATGTGGAACATCTTCACCCTGCCCGACATCGGCCTGCTGGGCTACTTCCTGAACCACACGCTGGGCATCAACTATGACATGACACAGGATCCGATTGCGGCCTGGGTGACCATCATCACTATGGATGTCTGGCACTGGACCTCGCTGGTGGTGCTGCTGAGCTATGCCGGTCTCGTGTCGATCCCCGACGCATATTACCAGGCGGCCAAGATCGACGGCGCCTCCAATTGGGCTGTCTTCCGTTTCATTCAGCTGCCGAAGATGAAAACCGTTCTGACCATCGCGATCCTGTTGCGGTTTATGGACAGTTTCAACATCTACACCGAGCCGTTTGTTCTGACCGGCGGTGGCCCCGGCAACTCCACCACGCTCCTGTCGATTGATCTGGTGAAAATCGCCCTTGGTCAGTTCGACCTTGGTCCGGCGGCCGCGATGAGCCTCATCTACTTTGCAATTACGCTTCTGGTCAGCTGGCTGTTCTACACCGTCATGACCAAAGACGATCAAAACTAAAGGAGGATACTTCGATGCAAAAACGTACCATCGTCCCCATCGTTTATATCCTGTTCCTCATGCTGCCGATCTATTGGCTGGTCGCGATGAGCTTCAAGACGACGAATGAAATCCTGTCCGGCTTCTCGCTGTTTCCGCAGACCTTCACGCTGGAAAACTATGCCACGATCTTCACCGATCCGAGCTGGTACTGGGGCTACATCAACTCGATCATCTATGTGTCGATCAATACGGTGATCTCCGTCGCTGTTGCCCTGCCTGCGGCCTATGCGTTCTCGCGTTACCGCTTTCTGGGCGACAAGCAGCTGTTCTTCTGGCTGCTGACCAACCGGATGGCGCCGGCTGCGGTGTTCGCGCTGCCGTTCTTCCAGCTTTATTCCGCTGTCGGCCTGTTCGACACCCATCTCGCGGTAGCTCTGGCGCATTGCCTGTTCAACATTCCGCTGGCGGTCTGGATCCTGGAAGGGTTCATGGGGGGCATCCCCAAGGAACTGGACGAAACCGCCTATGTGGACGGCTATTCCTTCCCCCGTTTCTTTGCGACGATCTTCATTCCGTCGATCAAGGCTGGCGTCGGTGTGGCAGCGTTCTTCTGCTTCATGTTCTCCTGGGTGGAGCTGCTGCTGGCCAAGACATTGACCGCCGTTGCCGCAAAACCCATTGCAGCCACCATGACCAAGACCGCCTCAAGCGCTGGCTATGAGCTGGGCCTGCTGGCGGCTGCCGGTACACTGACAATCATTCCGGGCGCGATCGTGATCTACTTCGTCCGCAACTACATCGCAAAAGGCTTTGCGATGGGGAGGGTATAATGCTGAGTTGGATGGCCTGGACCTGGCCCACGGCACTGGTCTTTATCGGGATCTTTTCGGCCATCGGCCTGATGATCGTTTTGGAAATCCGCAGCCCCGGTGGTGACACCCGCAAAGGTGTGCTGGGACTCGTCACTACCCGCGGTGACCGGCTGTTCATCAGCCTGCTGGGCACCTCCTACATTTTCCTGGCCTGGCTGGGACTGGTGGGAATGCCGCTGTGGTGGCCGCTGGGCCTGTCGATTGCTTGGTTCGCCTTCACGTTCTGGAAAGTGTGAAACTGAACACAAGGGGCCCTGTCTGCAGGGCCCCTTGTCACATACCGTTCTGCCTGACACCTGCGGCCTGGGTGCTGAACTTCTAAAAAAATAGTTTTCAAATGCACCTGCGATCCCCTAGCATGATCAAAGCCTAAGAGAACCGGACACCACACGATGCGAAAGAAACAGGACAACCCGCTTTTGACAGAGGTTGAACTCGAGTTCATGACCGTTGTTTGGGAAACCGGCGGCGGTACGGTGCGCGATATTCTGGCCGAATTGAACAAACGTCAGGAACGCGCCTATACTTCGGTCGCAACCGTGCTGAAAATTATGGAACAAAAAGGGTTTCTGACCAGCGAACGAGCTGACAGATCCTTGGTCTACCGCCCAGCGGTACCCAAGGCAGATTATCAGAAAACCACTCTCAAGAACCTTTCGAGCAAGCTCTTCAACGGCGCCCCGGCGGCCCTAGTAGCCCGCCTGGTGGACGATGAAGATGTCACCGACGAGATGCTCGTGGAGATACGGGCCTTGCTGAATGAAAGGTTGGGGGACGATGAACGCTGAGAGTTTTCTGAACGCCTATATTGACCTGAACTTACTGTTGTTTGCGGGCACCGCGCTTTGGCTGGCGTTGCGCGCGATCCTGACCCGCAGCCGATTGGGCCCGGCGTTTCGACCACAGCTGCGACTGCTGAATGGCATGACGCTTTTGTTGACCTTGTCCCCGATTCTGGTGGTGGCGCTGACCACCTATGTCGTGTCGCAGCCGCCGACCCTGTCGGACATGCTGGTCGCGCAATACCTGCAGGGCAATGTCAACATGAGCGCCACACGGTTTGAGAGCATTCTTGGCCTGCGCGAGGATCTGGTACGGACCTTGATGGCACAGAGCAGTCTCTGGGCCCAGCTTGCGATAGCAGCGCTGATCATCGGGGCCATAGTATCGGTGGCGCAGGTGACATTGGCGGCATTGCGGCTGCGGGCATCGCTGCAACAGGCCTATGTCTGGAAACATCTGGGCGGCGTTCAGATTCGTATCAGCGATAAAAGTACCGTTGCCTTCTCCACCCGCGGCCTGTTCACCCGCTACGTCGTGCTGCCATCGGCGCTGATCACCAACCCGTCGGATCTACGGTTGAGCGTGGCCCATGAGCTACAACATTTCCGTCAGCGGGACGTTGAATGCGAATTCCTTCTGGAGGCACTGCGGCCGCTTCTGTTCTGGAACCCGGCCTATCACCTCTGGCGGCGCGAAGTCCGTATGCTGCGGGAATTCGCCTGCGATCAGGCGCTGATGACCCGCGGGCAGCGTGATATTCGCGCCTATTGCGAATGCCTGATCCGGGCCTGCGCACTGGCGGCGCAGGATCCCATCCGGTTTGTGCAGCGCAGCCCGTCGGTGGCCTTGGTCGATCGTCGCGAGGTGCGCCGCGGGGCAACATTGGCGCGGCGGATTGATGTGGTCACCGCAGCGCAACCACAGGACACGCATCTCTTCGGCTGGATGCTGGTTTCCGCCATGCTGGCGACGGGTGTGCTGGCCACCGCCTTGCTAATGCAACGCCCCGGCGATTGGAGCCATGACCGCATCATGCTGTCGACGATCGTCAATCTTGAGCGTATGGCCCATCGTAACGCCGTGCCTGAGACCAGCCAGACGGCGGTGACGGCGCTGCAGGGTGGGTTCATGACCCTGAGTAAATAGGCCTGCCGCGCGCTAGGTTGAATGAAGCCGAGTCAGCCCGATCTGACAGGGTCGATGCGCGAGCGCAGTCGACATTACCCCTGATACGGCCAGTCAGATCGTGCATGTTGCCAAGCGTATCCATTTTGACGGGCCCATCACAGGTCAGCCATAGGAGTGGGCCCCTTTTCCGGCATCATCTGCCGCCCGCCAGTCGTCTACATTGTCATGCACGGCGCCATTTCCAAGTTGAAACCGCGAGACCACACCGGTAAGTGCCTGCGCTTCATTCTGGAGCAGCTGGCTGGCGGCGGAGGCTTCTTCGGACATCGCGGCGTTCTGCTGGGTGGTACTATCCAGGCGCCCAACGGCATTGTTGATGTTTTCCAAGCCCTTGGATTGCTTCTGCACGCCTTCTGCGATTTCGGTGATAAGGTCAGAGACATTTGTGACCTTGTCGATGATCCCGCTCAGCGCATCGCCCGCGCGGCCAACCATGGCGACACCGTTTGCGACATGCTCCTCGCTGGCCGTGGTCAGTCCCTTGATCTCACCCGCCGCTTTGGAAGCCCGCATAGCAAGGGCGCGCACCTCTGAAGCGACAACCGCGAAGCCTGCGCCCGCTTCGCCCGCGCGCGCGGCCTCCACGCCTGCGTTCAGCGCCAGCAGATTGGTCTGAAAGGCGATATCGTCGATCATATTGATGATCTGCGAAATCTGTTGCGAGGCCTCCTGAATTTGGTCCATCGCCTGCACCGCCGAGGTGACGATGTGATTGCTGTGCTCGGCCTCATTGCGGGTGCCGCGCATGGTTTCATCCACTTGCCCAGCCCGGTCAGCGGTCTCGCGAATACTATTGGTCAGATCCTGTAGCGCTGAGGCCGTCTCCTCGAGAGTGCCCGCTTGAGATTCTGTCCGGTGCGCCATTTCCTCCGCAGAGGCGCGCTGCTCTTCCGAGAACTTATCGACGTTATGGGCGGCGTCCACCACCTCCGCGAGCGAGTCACGCAGATTGACAAGGCTGCGATTGAAATTCTCCCGCAGGATTTCGTAATGCTCAACAAAAGGTTGCCCGATATCACAGGCCAGATTGCCCCGTTGCAGTTCGGCCAGGGCACCACTCATTTCCTCAACCACTGCGGCGGTCTGTTTGGCCGCCTCTTCTTCACGGTCTGCCGCCTCATCAGCGACCAGCAATTTGTCACGGAAGGTGTCCAGGCTGCGAGCCAGATCACCCAACTCATCGCCGCGATCACGACCGCTGATCTCACTCGCATAGTCTTCTTCGGCCAGCGCATTGGTCGCCTCGCGCAGGGCCAGGATAGGGCGAGTGACATGGCGCGCGGCTACAAAAGACACTACAATCGCAATCAAAACCGAGACACCGATCATCAGCATCGCTACGAGCCGGATCTCCGTCACCTCGGCAAAGGCTTCCTGTTCATCAGTCTGAAGCATCAAAGACCAGTCGAACCCATTGATATTCAAAGGGTTAACCAAAGCGATCACCTGTTCGCCGGACACGGATGTCGAGCCTTCAAACATCCCGGCCTCACCGGCGCTGGCTGCCTTGATTTCGGCACTATCGGGCAGCTGGTCACCCGTGGCGAACTGACCTTCGATGACGGAGGGGCTGCGCGCGATACCGTCTCTGCCCACCAGGAAGATGTTCTGATGCCCATCAACCTTCATG
The DNA here is from genome assembly GCF_018101215.1 of Phaeobacter sp. HS011. Lineage (NCBI taxonomy): Bacteria > Pseudomonadati > Pseudomonadota > Alphaproteobacteria > Rhodobacterales > Roseobacteraceae > Phaeobacter > Phaeobacter sp. HS011. The sequence goes on from NZ_JAGEUF010000006.1 coordinate 77,729, forward strand.
TTGGATGTCAGCGCCGTCACAACTGAAGCACTGGAGATCTGCACCGCCATCACGCCAATGACTTCTTTCTTCTTGTTGAAAACCGGCACTCCCATGAAGGCGCCAGCAGCACCGCCTCCCGGCGTGTAGGCTGCAAAATCAGCGGTCACCACCTGACCGGCTTCAGCATTGAGCGCGGCATTGAAGACCTGCCCCAGACCGCTATCCGCATTGTCCCCAGAGCCAAATTGCTGAATGAAATCCTCACGCTTCTTGACCGAATAGAGCAATTGACCAGACGCGTTCAGAAGATAGAGATCCTCATAGCCATTGACCTGCAAAGACTGCAGAAACGTCGGGTGGTAGGTGGCATGCGACTGGCTGTAATACGATCCGTCGCCTGGGTCGCTCAGCAAATGACGTTCATTCGCGGCATTGGGATTTTCTTCGATGTAGTGACGCCGCAAGAAGCCGACCGGCTCCTCTTCGATCATCTTGTACACGCGGTCAAAGTTGTTGATGGCGCGGAACACTGTCGGCTGAGAGGCATTGATCGACAGGTCGCGGCGCGCGGCCTCCATCATAAACGTCAGCGCCTGCTCACCGGAGCGGGCCGTGGTCTCCTTCGAGGCGTAGACAAAATCGCGAATGCTCTTTTCCGCCATCGAGTAGACGAGAAATGAGACTGTCACCAGAAACGTTGCTGTCAGGGCCACCATGATCAGGGGCAATTTCAGCTTGAGCGAAAGTTTCGGGGCCTTGGGCATGACGCGCATGTCTCCTCCTTGATAGTGCCGATTCTGTCGCAATGCGACCGAATGACCCAAGAGATAGCCATGCAATTCCTTCGATTTCGTTCACGGTCGGTTTGCGCACATTGTGAGCGAAGGCGACGTTCTGCCCTGTCTCGCAGCCGTATCAAGGTTGAACCCGTGTCAAGATATCAGAAACGGTCCGGCGCAAACGGCGACAGATCAATTGCCGGATCCCGCCTGAGCACCAGATCGGCGACCAGCTCCGCCGTGGCGGCCGATTGGGTTAGCCCGACGTGACCATGACCAAAGGCATAGACCACCCGCCCATCGCTCTTGGCGTTGCCAATCACCGGCAGGCTATCAGGCAGTGACGGACGAAACCCCATCCAGCGGGTGCCATCTGCCGTGTCCAGCTCCGGCATGAACCGCGCGGCCTTCGCCAGAAGCGTATCGGCGCGTTTGAAGTTGGCAGGCCGTTTCAGCCCTCCGAGTTCGACCGCGCCCCCGACCCGGACACCACCGCGGATACGGCTGACCACAAAGCCATGACGGCAAAAGGTGATATGCGTCCGCAGATCGAAGCAGCCCGCGGGCAAGGTGGTGTTGTAGCCGCGCTCCGTCTCCAGCGGCAGCCGGTCGCCCAGACGACGGGTCAGATGATGCGACCACGCACCTGCGGCCACGACCACGTTGTTGGCCCGCACACTCTCACCATCGGTCAGAAGACACAGGTCCTCACCGCCAGTTTCCAGATCACGCACCTCTGCCCGGCGCAACTGACCGCCCCGCGCCATGAAAATCTGAAAGAGGTGCTCGACCCAGGCTTTCGGATCGCAGGTGTTCATCCAGTCGGGGGTGAACCCTGCATGGGTAAACCGGGGACTGAGCCCCGGCTGGATCTCGGCAATTTCGGCAGGGCTATGCAACAGGGTGAACCGGATGCCGTGATCACGGCGCAGTTGCCAGCCGCGCTGGCTGGCGGCGAACTCACCTTCGGATTCGTAGAGCTGCAGAGCACCGTCGCGCTGCATCATTGCCTCGCCCTTGGTATCGGTGATCTGGCGTTCGGTCGCCGCCTGCGCCAGCTGCATCAGGGATGCCTGGGCGCTGACCACCTTCTGATACCGGTCCCGCCAGCTGGCCCGCCAAAAGCGGATCAGCCAAGGCGTCAATTGCAGAGCGTAGGCCGGCGGCACCGACAGCGGGCCAAGCGGATCCAGCAGCCAGGCCGGGGCCTTTTTCATGATCCCCGGTGTGGCAAGTGGTTCGAGATCGGTGAATGCAAAAGCTCCGGCATTGCCCGCAGATGTTTCTTCGGCGACGCCCTTGCGATCCAGCAGGATGACCTGCCCGCCCGTTGGCGCCAGCTCGCTCTGCAGGCGCAGCGCGACGCTGACACCAACAACACCCGCTCCAATAACCACAACTGTCTTTGTCATCTGCCCCGCCTTCATAGCGATGGCGAGGCTCTCACCCCGCCACCTGACCGTCTTTACGCAAGGGTATAGGCGGTTTTGACCTTGGTATAGAACTCTTTCGCATGGCTGCCCTGTTCACGGGCACCAAAGCTGGACCCCTTGGTGCCGCCGAAGGGCACGTGATAGTCAACCCCCGCAGTGGGCAGGTTCACCATCGCCATGCCGGCCTCGGCATGTGCCTTGAAATGCGTGGCATATTTCAGAGATCCAGTGCAAATCCCCGCGCTGAGACCGAAAGGCGTGTCATTGGCCACCACCAGGGCCTCGTCATAGTCCGCCACGCGAATCACCGAAGCGAGCGGGCCAAAGACTTCCTCCTGATTGATCCGCATATCATTCGACGTTTCAGTGACAAGCGCGGGCGCCAGATAGAACCCCTTCGTACTGCGCTGAAGCGTCTGACCACCAAGCACCTGCCCGCCCTCGCTGGCGGCTACGTCGAGATAGTAGAGATCCTTCTCCAACTGCCGCTCATCCACAACTGGGCCGATCTGAGTGCTGTCGTCCAGAGCGTTGCCAACCCGCAGGCCCGTCATCCGCTCGCCAAGCGCCGCAACAAACCGGTCGTGAATTCCCTCGGTCACAATCAAACGCGAGGATGCGGTACAGCGCTGACCCGTGGAGAAAAACGCACCGTTGAGGCTGGCGTCCACCGCAGTCTCCAGATCTGCGTCATCCAACACCACCATCGGGTTCTTACCACCCATCTCCAACTGTAGCTTCTTGCGCTGCGCCCCACAGGCCGCCGCGATGGCGCTGCCGGTTTCAACCGAACCGGTGAAAGATATGGCATCCACATGACGGCTTTGCACCAGCGTCTGACCAACCGTGCTGCCTGTGCCGAACACAATGTTGAGTACACCCTCCGGCAAACCCGAGCGATTGATGATCTCCGCCAGAGCATGGGCGCATCCCGGCGTCAACTCAGCCGGTTTCAGGACGACGGCATTGCCATAGGCCAGGGCTGGCGCGATCTTCCATGCGGGAATGGCGATGGGAAAGTTCCACGGGGTGATCAGACCGACCACGCCCACTGGAGAACGCGTCACCTCGACGCCGACACCGGGCCGCACCGACCCAAGGATTTCCCCCGCCTGCCGCAGGGTTTCACCTGCAAAGAACTTGAAGATCTGCCCGGCCCGCGCGGCCTCACCAATCCCTTCGGGCAGGGTCTTACCCTCCTCGCGAGAGAGCAGCTTTCCCAGCTCAGCCTTGCGGCCCAGAATTTCGGTTCCGATGGCGTCCAGCACATCAAATCGTTGTTGCGGTGTGCTGGTCGCCCATCCCGGGGCAGCGTCGCGGGCAGCAGCAATCGCGCGTTCCATATCCTCCGCCGGGCTATTGGCGGCGTATCCCAACACGTCCTGCGTATCGGAGGGATTGATATTTGCGGCGGCAGCAACGGTCTCTGACCAGTCGCCTGCGATCAGGTTCTTGTATTCCATCAGTATACCTCCTGGCTGGTGATCCCCGCCCGGTAGGGGTCGGCAGGATCAAAGTTCAAAACAGTGTCGCCGGTCACAAAGGCCGTGCCGGTAATCGTCGCAATCACGCCTCCGGTAGGGCCTGGGCGATAGTGCAGCGCATAGGTGCTGCTGATCACGCTCTCCTGTATCCAGGTCACACCCGGCGCGAGGTCCCCGTCTGCAGCCAGACAGGCCAGCTTTGCCGCAGACCCGGTGCCACAGGGGGACCGGTCATAAGCCGTTCCCGGGCAGAGAACAAAGTTGCGCGCATGACCGACGCTGGTCAGGGGTGGTCCGACAAATTCGATGTGATCAATCATGGCCCCATCGCGGCCGGTGATCCCCTGCTCGGCCAAGGCTTGCCGTAAGGCCACGGCGCTGGTGGTCAGCCGGTCGACATGCGCCAGCGTTAACGGTGCCGGGACATCAGAAGTCAGAAAGAACCAATTGCCGCCCCAGGCGATATCACCGGAGATCCGTCCCTGCCCAGGCACCTCCACCGCAACACCCGCGCGATATCGATCACTCTCAACATTTTCGACGGCAGCCCTGTTCGCTGTCTGCAAATGCACGCCAACGGTGCCGACCGGCGTCTCGATATGATGTCGCCCCAGATCAAGACGGCCCAGATGATGCAGACTCGCGGCCGTCCCAATGGTGGCGTGACCACACATCCCCAGAGGCCCAATCGGATTGAAGTAAATCACCGCTGCCGCGGCGATCGGATCGGTGGGCGGTACCAATAACGCACCCACCATAGCGTCGTGACCGCGCGGCTCGGACAGCACCGCACTGCAGAAATTGCGGTGATCGCGAAACAGCCGGTGCGCCCGGTCCGTCAGTGATCCGTCGCCGAGGTCCGGCCCGCCAGACAGGATCAGGCGGGTCGGTTCTCCGCCGGTATGGCTGTCGATTACGCGCATAGGGCGGCAATGTCGGGCTGCTGGCTCCAATCCGCATACCAGCTGCGAAACAGCGCGTATTGTGCCTCGACATAGGCCTGCTGGCTGGCGCTCAACCGGTCACTTTCGTTGAAGTGCAGGCGGTATTCGCTATCCCCATTCAGCACCATCAAATGCTTATAGTACAGGACCAGATCCGCGCCCTCATCAAAGGAGGAGAGAACCGCCAGCGCTGCTTCCAGCTCCAGGGCCTGACGCCGTGCGGTGGCGTTCCCTTTCGCTGCGAGTTGGCAAAGGGCGACAAGATGCAGAACCTCATCCGGCAGCGCATTCCCGATACCCGTGATCGCGCCCCCGGCCCCGCAATTGACGTAGCCGTGGAATACAGTGGTATCGACACCAATCATCAAGGTGACACTGCTGTCCTGGGAGGTAATGTTTTCGGCCGCATAACGCAGATCATCAGCGCCACCGAACTCCTTGAACCCGATCAAGTTTGGATGATCCTGACGCAGATCAAAAAACAGATCCGCCCGGGTGGCGAACCCATAGTAGGGGCTGTTGTAGATCACCGCCGGCAGCGTTGGCGCAGCAGACAGCACAGCGGCAAAGTGGTCGCGTTGTGCGGCCACCGAGCTGCCTCGTGACAAGACGCGCGGGATCACCATAAGACCGGCGGCCCCGACTTCAGCAGCATGGGCGGCATGGGCTGCGGCCTGTGTGGTGTTGACAGCACCAGTGCCGACAATCGTCGGAACGCCAGCCGCAACCAGGCGGGCCACCCCCTCCATCCGCTCAGCATCGCTGATCAGTGGCCAATCACCCATGGAGCCACAATAGACCACTGCGGACATGCCTTTGGCGATCAGCTCCTGCCCCTTTTTCACCAGCCCATCAAAATCCGGGCGCCGGTCGGCAGTACACGGAGTCATCAGGGCCGGAATGCAGCCGGAGAATACAGGGTTTGTCATGGTTGGATCCTCTCCAATGGATTTGAACCCGAGCCCGAAAGGGGTGCCCGGCGCTGATGGGATCTTCATAATGCATATTGGATCCAATATTCAATATCTGATTTATGCCTACTTCCCCCACGACCATGATCAGGGATATAACGGCGACAGGGAGCGCAGATATGAAGTTGAAATCCGTAGATATATCCAAGACCGCCTCCGCCTCGGCGATTGTTTTCGACGCCCTGCGCAAGGCCATCATCGAGGGCGACCTGAAGGAAGGCGAACCGCTGCGGCAGGATGAAATCGCCCAGATGTTCAACACCAGCCGAATCCCCGTACGCGAAGCAATTTCGCGGCTGGAAGAACAGGGGCTGGTGAAAACCCAGCGCTATAAAGGCGCCGTGGTCTCTGGGCTCTCAGCCCAGGAAGCCCAGGAGATTTTCGATTTCCGGGCTGTGTTGGAATCTGAGGTTATCCGCCGCGCGGTACCGCGCATGTCACCCACAGCTATTTCCAGCGCGAAAGCGTGTCTGGAGGCGTTCTCGCAATCCGAAGACCCGATGACCTGGGGTGATTTGAATCGCGACTTCCACTCCACACTCTACCGGGAGAGTGGGTTGCAGTATCATATGGATGTGATCGACAATGCGATGGACCGCGTCGACAGTTATCTGCGTGCGCAATTGGTGCTATCCAACGGCAACGAACGGGCCAATGCCGAGCACCTCGCGATCTGGGACGCCTGCGTTGCCGGAGACGCTGACCTTGCAGCGGCGCTAACACGCGACCACATTACCGGCGCTTGCAAAACTTTGTTGGACACGCTGAAGGACCTTGGGTGAGGGTTTTAAACGATGCTCTGGTGGAGTTTAGACGGTTTTGAGCGCTTTCTTGAGACGGCGGCGTTCGGATAGGGCAAATCCCAGCACCCATGAGGGGTGTTTCAAGGCTGAGATCCCGAGCTTTCGAAGTCCACCTTCCAGATAGCACCGGCGCAATTGTCGCTCCTTCAGTCGGCGACGCATGGCCTTCACAATTGGATCCTCTTCACCAAGACCGAAAACCTGCGCATCTGCAAGCCGCTGTCGCAGAAGGAAAATCTCTCGACCGACCTCAATCAGACGCTTGTTTCGAAAAGCTGCTGCATCCGCAATGCGACGAGCTGTGCTGGTCTGCCCCATACCGACCCGATAGATAATAAGTTCCTCGTCAATGCATGCCACCCTGCCCTCAAGCGCTGCACGAAAACCAAGAACAAGATCCTCATAGCAATCTGCAAACTGAATAGGACCATACTTGCGGAAGAGATCTTTGTGCCATGCACAGGTTGCACCGAGGAACAATTGCATGGAGCAAGCGGCGGACATCGCATCGGTTCGGGTATAGAAGGTGGCTTTAGCATAGGTTTTCGGCATCGGTTTGCCGTCCAATGTCTCTACCTGACCATGTGAGAAGGACAGAAGCGGATCGTCTCGCTCAAAGACCTCAATGGTGCGCGCAACGCGACCTGGCAGAGAGATATCGTCACCAGAGGCCGCAATAATCACGTCGCCGGAACTAAGCTCAAAACACCGTTCGATATGTTTGTTCACGCCCAAATTCTGCGGATTTTTGTTCAATACAACGGAATGTGGACCCGTGTAGTCGGCAACCAGAGTCTCCATAACTTCAAAAGTGTCATCCTGTGAGCAATCGTCCGACAGAAGAATCTCGATCGGGTCGCTGTCCTGCGCAAGAACCGCCTCAACCGCCTCTTTCACATAGTCCTGCTGATTGTAGGTAAGAAGCACAACTGAATAGCGGTATTTTTTCATTTCACCCAATCCCACCTGCACCCTCGCGCAGAAAATCCATTGCTTTTGCCGCCGCCTCCCACGCCGGGGTCCTGGCCATACGCAAGCTATTTGCGATGTGCCGGTGACACCAACCTGAGAGCCGAAGCTGCACCCAACCAATAGAACAGTTCGCTCCGCGGGGCCATGGCCGACGACGGTTGCCAGCCGCGCCAGCCTCCTCTCTCAGCTGTGAGGTGGGCGGCATGGTCCGGAATGGGTGAACGGCGTCCTGCGCAAGGAGAGCCTTTGCCTGAGCAAAGCCTCGCAGCTCATCTGCGATATGTCCAATTCGATTGATCAGGGGCGACAATATGATAGACAACTGAGCCAATAGATCAGACCGGATCGCACTCTTGTGGTGAGCAATCCGACGCCTGTTCCGATCAGCTGCGACAAGCGGGTCGATGTCACAATACCGGAGTACGGATTTGCCCCTCAGCGACTGCAAATTTATCGACTTGCCCAAGATCGAAGATGCCCGCGGCAACCTGACATTTGTCGAAGGGATGAACCACATCCCGTTTGATATCAAACGGGTCTACTACCTTTATGATGTGCCCGGCGGATCTGATCGCGGCGCCCATGCCCATAAGGGTCTGCACCAGTTCATGATTGCGATGTCGGGCAGCTTTGATGTGGTTCTGGATGACGGGGTCAATGAAAAACGCTTCCATCTCAATCGCTCCTATTTCGGCATTTATATCTGCCCGATGATGTGGCGCTATCTCGACAACTTTTCGTCGGGCGCGGTCTGTATGGTCATGGCCTCCGCCCCCTATGACGAAGCAGATTATATCCGCGACTACGGCGCATTCCGCGAAGCGGTCGGGGTCAAGTGATGCAGGTTCCCTTTCTCGACCTGAAGGCCGCGTATGATGAGCTCGCAGAGCATAGTGAACCGAAGATGCTGGAGAGCCTGCGATCTGGCTGGTACATTCTCGGCCCTGAGGTCTCCCAGTTTGAGCAGGATTTTGCCCGCTACTGCGAGGTCTCACACGCACTTGGCGTGGCCAACGGGCTGGACGCCTTGAGGCTCGCATTGGTGGCGCTGGATATCGGACCGGGTGACCGCGTCCTCGTCCCCTCCAACACGTATATCGCCACTTGGCTCGCGGTCTCTCAATGTGGCGCCATCCCGGTTCCGGTGGAGCCTGACCCGGCTACCCACAATATCACCGCCGAGGGTATTCGGGCTGCCATGGTCACCGGCGCCAAGGCCGTCATACCCGTCCACTTATACGGGCAACCTGCGGATATGACCGCCATCATGGCGGCCGCGCGCGATCTTGGGCTAAAGGTCATCGAAGATGCCGCCCAGGCGCATGGGGCATGCTGGGATGGACGCCGCATCGGCGGTGCCGGTGATATCGTCTGCTGGAGCTTTTATCCGGGCAAGAATCTCGGCGCGCTGGGGGATGGCGGTGCGGTCACCACCAATTGCGACACCCTGGCAGAGCGGCTGATGCTGCTGCGGAATTACGGCTCGCGGGAGAAATACCGCAATGAGGTCGCAGGCTTCAACAGCCGCCTCGATCCGGTTCAGGCCGCCTTCCTGTCGGTCAAACTTGCGGTGCTGGATGACTGGAATACGAGACGCGGTGCGATTGCAGCCCGCTATCTGTCAGAGCTGGATGGGCTGGATCTGACCCTGCCGCATGTCGCCACAAAGGCGGATCCGGTCTGGCATCTGTTCGTGGTGCGTCATCCAGAGCGCGACCGGCTGGCCGCCGATCTGGCGAAGGTCGGCATTCAGACGCTGGTGCACTACCCCATCCCGCCGCATGCTCAGGCAGCATACCACGATATGGGCCTGACAGATGAGGCGCTGCCGCTGGCGACCACCCTGGCACGGGAAGTGCTCAGCCTGCCGATCGGCCCGCATCTGAGCACTGCGCAGATCGACCATGTGATCAAGAGCCTCAGACAGCTGGTCTGATCATTCCCCCTTGAGCGCTGTCAGAGATTGATCGGCAGGAACTCATTGTCGAGATGCTCGACCACCTCCACACTCGGAGGCTGGCGCAGCAGCTTGGCATATTTGTATTTGAACGCACCACTGGACAGCGCAACAATCTGCTGCGCAACCCAAGCAGGTTCCAGCATGGTCGACGTATCCGTGTCGCTCCCTGCCCAGAACTTCGTTTGGATACCAGACGGTGCAATAACCAGCACCTTGCCGATCCCCTCGCCCCGGACCAGCGCTGCGCCCAGCATACCCAAGCCAGCCTTGGTCGCGCAGTAAGCGGGCATTTCGGGCTGCGGTTTATATTGCGAGCTGGAGGTCACCAACATCAGCTTGAGCGGGCCCGATGCCTGACGAACAAGGCGCTGGATCAACATCATTGGCGCAAGCAGCCCGACATTCGTCATCTGCGAAAGTGCCGCATCCTCCAGCATAGCAATTGATCCGCGCTGCAAAAAACCGGCGCAGTAGATCAGAGTCTGCACGTCCCCGACCCGTGTGACCAGTTCGTTAAGCTGAGCAGTCAGGCCTGCAACATCATCAGTGATCGACAGCGCGTGAAACTGCACGCCAACGCAACCCGGATCAATCCGGCCGGTGATCGTGACACGATGCCCCTCGCAGGCATAGTGTCGCGCCAATTCGAGGCCAACCCCCGAGGAGCCCCCAACAATCAGAATGTTCTTTTTCAAAGTGACCTCTTACCACCACCTGCAAGTCACGAATAGCGCTCAGCAAACGCAACAACAACAGCCCGATCACGCACACCTCGGGGTGCGGCTAGTACCTATTCATAGCTGTATACAAATGTTTGGGTGACGGAGACGAAGGGTGCAAAATAAATTAGCTATCTATCTGTTTTTTCAACAACTTTTCACCATCAACTCTGGAAGTACCACATTTCACACCACGCAAAGCGCGTAGCTTCAGGCACCCCCCCTACAGTAAGGGCTGCGAGGTCTAACAAGGTGAAGTCAGTGCAACCCAATGAACACCTAGCAAACCAAAGCAAAGGTTGCTACTCAAAGGAGTTTGCAGCGCAGAAAGAATCATCCCATGCGGCGGCTGGAATAAGGAAGATGAGGCAACAGTGTGTCCCTTTTTAAACTAAGGAATTTTGGGGTCACGTTCTATTGAGCGGATCAGAAATTATAGGGATTGAATTGTTCTCTGGCGCCGGTGGCCTATCGTTTGGCGCCGAACAAGCCGGCGTGCGCGTTTCTCATGCCGTCGAAATTGCCCCCGCGGCCGCCCGCACTTTTCGCCGAAATCACCCCCATGTACAAATGATTGAGGACGACATCAGACGTCTGGATTGTTCGATACTGAACTCCTTTTCAGGACCAAAAATCGTTTTCGGCGGCCCACCTTGCCAAGGGTTCTCGACTTCCAACCAAAAAAACAGAAACAAAGAAAATCAGAACAACTGGTTATTTGAAGAATTTCTTCGCGTAGTTTCTGAGGTTCGGCCAGAAATTGTAGTTTTCGAAAACGTAGCAGGAATTACGCACACAGCAGGCGGGTATTTTGAGAGAGAGTTGAAATCCAGACTTGATGAAATCGGATATAGTGTTTCTTCAGCACTTCTAGATGCATCTAGCCTTGGAATACCTCAACGCAGAACCAGATACTTTTGTGTTGGCAGCCTCAACAAGCGAATCTCCCTAGGTGAAATTCTTTCTGAACGTGCGCCTGTAAATGTACACCAGGCGATAGGTGACTTGCCGAAATTGCACGTTGGTGCCGATTGTGACCTAATGCCCTACAAGAGTTCCCCCTTAAGCGAGTACGCTTCTGAGCTTCGGGGGCAGAATACACACTGCTCAGGCCATTTAGTAACACGTAACGCACCTCATATTGTCCAACGGTACAAGTTTGTTCCTCAGGGTGGGAACTGGGAAGATATTCCTAGAGAAATGATGACCACCTATCGCGACCCATCGAGATGTCATACCGGTATCTACAGGAGATTGCGTGCTGACGAGCCGTCAATAGTTCTCGGAAACTTTAGAAAGAATATGCTTATCCATCCAACTGAAGATCGTGGCTTATCGGTTCGTGAAGCAGCAAGGCTCCAATCGTTTCCTGACCATTACGAGTTCTGTGGTTCGATTGGTCAGCAGCAACAACAAGTTGGGAACGCCGTACCTCCTATGATGGCGCGACAAGTATTCTCAAAAATCCTTAGCCAGTTAGAGAACCGTAGATGACCGAAGGATACGATATCACATTCAATAGACCGCTAGAGCTTCTATTGGAGAAACATGCGAATGACCCTGAAACTTCATTAAAGTTTCCGCAGATTGGAACCAATCGGTTCGACCTTTATAAGCAGATGAAGTCTAAACTCCAAGATGGAGTATATCGCGATGTTCAGAGTGGCCTAACTGCTGATGCAAATGGAGCAGCGTTTACCAGGCACGACCTTGGCCACGTTGACGATGTGATCAGGAAAGCTGGAGAACTCTTAGGGGTCGATTCAAGCGCAAAAACTCCAGCCTTTAAAAACCTGGAACCATTTGAGGTATTTGCCCTGCTGACGGCCATTTTGGTGCACGATGCGGGAAACATTGATGGACGCGCTCGGCACGAAGCTCGTGCGAGAAAAGTTTTAAAGCAAGTATCAAACGATCGACTCTCCCAGAAGGAATTAAAAATAATCTCTGCCATCGCCAAAGCCCACGGAGGAAAAAATGCTGATGGCTCAAGGGACAAAATTGAACAGCTGGAAGATCCAGAACAGATTGATAGCTTTAAAGTTCGCTCAAAATTGCTTGCGGCTGTGTTGCGTTTTTCGGATGAACTTGCAGAAAATTTCCGTAGGGCAAACAACAGAACCGAGGATAGTTCAAAATACCCGAATATGTTCTGCCAATGTATAAGTGTTGGCGTGGACTACGACAGTAGAAGAGTGAAGTTGGACTTCGCAGTCGCAAACGAAGCATGTGAACTTGAGGCTAAGGACGAAGCCGGAGAAAAAATGTTCTTCGTCGACTACATTAAAAAGAGAATTCGAAAGACGGAACTCGAGCGCAGATATTGCGATCGTTTCATGAGAAATTTTGCTTCGTTTGAAGAAACCCGCGTCGTCATCGATTTTCTTCACGACGACGAAGAGTGGCATGACATAAACTTTATTTTAAAGGAAAGCGGTTTCCCCTCTGAAGAAGGTGACATCTTCCCTGAGGATCACGAGTTCTCCGGGGAAGACATTGCAAACCTCTATCGGGAGCATCGAGGAGAAGAGCAAGATGCGTGACCCATTCATCGTGCACACTCCTGAACAACTTACAGCTCAAGAGATCGCCGACTATTTTGTGGAAACATATACCGACTTCCCCAAGCTGCAAGATCCAGTGAACATGTTCATTCATGGTGCGCGCGGTGCAGGGAAAAGCATTATGCTGCGAAGCCTTGAACCGGAAGTCCAACGTCTCTTGAAAAAGGATGTTTCTCTCCCGTTCTTCGCGGTACATGTTCCCATCAAAGAAGTATTTTTTGGGAATCATGAATTTAGACGTTTGAAGGGCTGGAGGGGTACCACTGTTGGTGAGCACCTACTGGCCGTTCATTGCATGCAGTATGTTCTACGTGCGGTTTCAGAAGTTGTGGAAGATTTCCCCGGTTCTTTTGCCGAAGACTTTGCTGATTTTTGGGAAGACTGTGGTGGCCCAAGCCGAGAAATTGAAAAAATATCAAAAGCCTCTTCCTTTTTGGAGCTTGCAAAATTTTGCGATCGAGAAAGCTCAAGTCGAGTCCGGCAGTATTACATACGCTTGACGGATGAAGTGGAACCCGAAATTTATAGTGGTGCTCTAACAAGCTTTCGAGACTTCTTGTTGCCCCTAGTGGGCAGCTTGCAAAAAGTTGGCCCTGAACTGCTCGACAAGCCAATTTGCTTAATGATCGATGATGCAGATAATCTACCCGAGGCGTTACAAAGAGTGTTGAATAGCTGGATATCAACGCGCGCGGTCAGCAGAGTTTGCTTTAAGGTAACAACACAGCTTGCGTACAAAACCTTTCGCACCACGGACAACAGGATAATTGAGAGCCCGCATGACTTCTCTGAGATAAACATTAGCGGGCTGTACACAAGCAGTAAGGGAAACTTCTCAAAGAAAATTAAAGCAATTGTCGAGAAAAGACTGAAACTCGCCGGAATAGACGCTACGCCCGATGAGTTCTTTCCATTTCACAAAAAGCAAAACGATAGGAGATCTGAAATTGCCGTGGATCTCTTGGAAGGCAAACGCTCCAATTACGTAAACCTGAAAAAATCTGGCCCTAAACAAGATCGGGACTGGTCCCAAAGATACGCGACTCCCGCATTGATGCGTGAGCTTGCAAGCTCCAAGTCCTCGCATACCTACAGTTATGCCGGCCTGCAGTCGTTGGTGGACCTATCATCTGGTGTCGTTCGGTGGTTTTTGGAACCAGCCGGGCGAATGTATCAAGAGACCATGAAGGCTGGGGGACAAAGTGACGTTTCGCAGAAACCAATGGAAATTCCGACGGGAGTACAGGACCGAGTTATCACTCATTGGTCGAGAGAGTTTCGCGAACATCTGAACACGGGTTCTGTAGAGGCGGAAGCCTTCGATGAAGGTGCCTCATTGCATACGCAGGGACACGACCAGGAAAGTTATCGCAGACTAGCCAACCTTCTGGACGCAATGGGAGCATTTTGCCGAACAAAGCTGTTGGATCCTTCAGAGAGCGAGCAACGTGTTTTTTCATTCGCTCTTAGCGATGAGCCTTCTGAAAACCTTCAGAACATTCTACACTTAGGTGTCAGACTGGGTTACCTTCAGAAATCCGATCTGGCAGCGAAGTCGACAGTCGGCGGGCGCAGACCTCGGTACATATTGTCAAGGCGGCTAGGCCCCCATTACCGCCTAGATGTTTCCGGATACGCTGCTCATCTATCAGTGTCATGCTCTGATCTAGAAGTAGCAATGCACAACCCACAAGCCTTCACGAACCGCCGAAAGCAGGTAACACACGACAACCTTCAAAAATCCATTGACTTTGGTGAATCATGAAACTCAGCACTGAAATTTCATTCGGCCATCTGCGCCAAGAGTTTTCTGGTGGCAGGGTGGCATTTGTCGGCAGGACGAGCTTTGAGAGTAGGGCTTATTGTGCGTTCAAGGAAATGGCTGCGTTTTGTTCTTGCGATGTGACGATGTTTGCTTCCAAGGAAGAAAGCCCTGAAGCAAAAAATCTTCGTGGTCAGATTCTCAATAACTCAGATCGAGTTTCGTTTCTTGATACGCGCGACCCGATAGCGATGCACTCAGTAATTCGAAGTGAGTTTGCGAGAATAGAAGCAACAGCTCCCTTTGATGACCTTGTGATTGATATTACGGCGTTTCGAAGGGAGGAACTGTTGGTGTTGCTCCGTGAGCTATTCAATTGGGACGATACCCTGCGACGAAAAGTAAAGTTCCTATATTGCAAGGCTGCGGATCACGGTGAGTGGCTGTCTAAGAATGTTAGAGATGTCAGGCCAGTTATTGGCTATCCAGGCGAGATTTCTAGCTTTAAGAAAACGCACCTAGTTCTGCTAGCTGGTGTCGAGCACCATCGTGCATTTTCCGTAATTGAAAAATATGAACCTTTCAGTATTTCTCTGGGAATTGTGCCAGTAGAACAAGCCATTAGCGAGGAGATTTCAGAAAGAAACCTTGGACTTAGGCACAGGCTGCGCATACATTTCGACTCTATTAGAAATGAGTTCAACTTTTCAGCGACCGACCCGACCTCAACGTTCGAAATCCTCTCCGAGATCACGTCGCAAAACTCAGAAAACAACATCGTAATAGCGCCGTTCAACACAAAAATTTCCACACTGGCTGCAGGCGTTTTCGCATTGAAGCACCCTGAAGTTCAAATGTGCTATGCTGAAGTTGAGAGTTACAACTGCGCGAATTACAGCCAACCCGGCAGTTCTTACAACATGATCTGCCTGGAAAACATGTTAGCACGACTGGAAAGATGACGTGGTTTTATTGAGCACAAATTGACCTTTGAATACCTAGCTGACGAACTTTTTCCTGAGCAGCAGGATTTGCTACAGAAGGCGTCGCAGGCTTTGAAGTGGGAAAAAACTCCCAACTCAGGAATGGGTGCGCACTATGAGATTTGCCCGAAGGTTGGAACTGTCGCGATTTCATGCCACCCCAGTTGATCGTTTAAGGCTCTCACACAACCGTGTCCAACATTCAAGCCAATCTCCGACAGTTCTTCCATCATCCCAGACCTGTTATAGCTGCCTAAGCTGAAACGGAAATGCTACTTGATATGCACCACTGTCACCAGCTCGGACCGCTGTATGCGACTGGCCGGACGGTCGCGAATGGGACCGCATCAATCTTTCACAGGTCTATTCTGCACGGTGATCCCGACGTAACCTGATCAGCCTATCCACTTTGGAAACTCCCCGTTTTGAGAGAAATGCGGTGGACTGTTTCTCTGGATGATAGTTGGCTCGCGATCGTCTCTATTTAGATCATCCCAGAACCTTTCAGCATGATTCTACTGGCGGAAATTTGTTGGCAGTGCGCGCATTCTGAGTTGCAACTTTGGCGCGAGCGTCACAGATTTCCTGAAGGCATGGCAGAAAGGTGGATCTATGGGCGAGGCGAAGAGACAGCGGCAATCGGAACAACGCGCGCAAGCGTTTGCAAAGCCTATTAGACGCGCACGTTTCAACATTCTCACGTCGGGAACCCGGCACTCCAGATCAGCATTCATGTGTGAGGAGGTTTCTTGGTGGGCATCAGAGGGCGATGAATTGCTGGGCCTTGTCGCCCGCGACACAACCGACAACGACTATCTTTGGATGGTACTTGCACGCGACAAAATTGGTCGGTTTCGCTGCGCATCACTTAAGACTAATTTTCACGACCAGGGGCATGCTGAGAAGCGGCTGAGGGTCGAGATGATGGGGATCATCCAGAAGGGCGAAATTGCCGAATTCGGTGAGCAAGGAGATGAAACTAACAGCCCTCTCGACCCATTCGACGTTCCGGAACATCTTGTCGATGATAAGCTACATCCGTACTTTAAGATGCTTGCAGAGGATCCAGGCCGCGCACCAGCGCGCAAGGTGATTACTGAGCTGGCTCTCTGGCTTGCTCCGCAAGACCCGCATTTTGTGCGGGAATTCCAGACGTTGGGATTTGACCAAAGATTATGGGAACTCTTCCTTTGGGCCGCGTTTCGAGAGTTTTTCTTAGATGTGGAGCAGCTGGAAGCGCCAGACTTCCGCTGTCGCAGCCCCTTAATCGATTTTACAGTTGAGGCAACCACTGTCGCACCATCAGAGAATGGCGTTCTAAAGGATCATCCGAATCCTCAGACACCGGAAGAACGTGAGGCATTTCTACGAGACTACATGCCTATGAAGTTTGGCGGCCCACTGACCAGTAAATTGAAAAAGACCAACAAGGACGGTCTACGTTATTGGGAACGCGAGGAAAGCAAAGGAAAGCCATTTGCGATCGCAATCGCAGACTTTCATAAGATGGCAGATAAAGAAGAATTGGGTCCAATGACCTATACTCAATCCGCGCTTTGGCAGTATCTCTATGGCACGCGGGTGACCTGGCGCTTCAAAGAAGACGAGCTGATCATCAACAGCCATGAGATCAGCGAGCACGAGTATAACGGCAAAAAGATCCCTTCGGGGTTCTTTGACCTGCCTGATTCAGAAAACGTGTCGGCAGTGATCTTCTCAAATGCGGGCACCATCGCAAAGTTTGACCGCATGGGGGTCGCCGCAGGTTATGGCGCGGAGGGGTACGGTTATTTTCGGGTTGGTCTGAAGTACAATCCAGACCCCAACACTGTTGTTGGCGAAGCGTTTCATGTAGACGTGTCCGACCCAAACTACGAAGAATATTGGACACAAGAAATTCAAGTATTTCACAATCCAAATGCGAAGCATCCCTTGCCGTTTGAGGCGTTGCTAGGGGCGACACATCATTATTTCGCAGACGGGCAACTCCAAAGTCACACGCCAGAAGATGCCGTTTTGAGTTCCTTCTCGATGCTGGTCAAATACGTGGGTGAAAAGGACGACAATTCGACGCCTGTTCCGAGCTGAATAGTACTCCCACTAAGGGGAAAGCTCTGACGTTGATACCAAATCCACAATTGGTGCTTTCCTCAGCTACGACTTCAACGAAGTAACGCGTTACCTCATTCGTAAACCACATTTTCTTGGCGTTCACTTTTCCAGAGAGGAACTTGCTCTCCAGTGTTCCACTCGTAGAGCCAGCCTACTACCTCGCGCGTTTCGGCGTCGATAATGCGCTTGATAGCCTTTGCTTCCAATCTCTGTTGAGTTGGCAATGGTTTCACTCCGTTATCTGAAACGCTCCGCGTTTCATTCTTAAAAATTTGAACCGGGTAAGCGCCTGCTTACCCCTGCCGAGCGGCGAGCGTGAGAGGATGGGAGTGAAGAAAAATCGACAGGGATGGCGCGGCCCGCAGCGCAGCGAGGACACGGACCTGTCTATTTTGCTTCAGGGGGAAGGAAGTCAAAACTCCTTTCCCCTTCAATACCAAGAACGTGGCGCGGGACATCGCGCCTTCTCTACTTTTCAAATCTTTTGGTTTGGATTGCATCTTGCAAGCATTCCCCGTGCTGCTCAAAATGACATAAACCTCAAGTTAGAGGACGAAAAATGCCCGACTTAACAATTGATTTGCCGGACGAACTGTATGATCGCTTTTGTGAGATGGCTGCGACATTCGACATCTCCACTGAAACATTGGTGCGACAAACAATAACACTTAAGGTCGGTTGCAACCCCTCATCTAGCAGCAGCCCAATTTCGACCAACTTTCTGAGACAGTTTACAGATGAAGTTCTTGCCGTCGCTGACAAAGAACCGGTTCATCTCATCGACGCAGACAAGCAGAAGTATGTTTTGATTTCCATCGATTACCATGATCGGGTCCTCACACCAGGAGCATCGGAGAGCTGAGATATCTTAGGGGCTGTCCGCCCCCGTGCCTAGCGGCACTCCCCCGAGGATGTATTTCGGGAAGATGAAGATGCTTTCATCATCGTCATGCCGTCCAGGTTTGCGAGTGCAGATCAACCTTCATAGCTCCTGGCTATCACACCATCTCGATGTGCCTGTGACTTCGTTTCGGTGTCACGCGTGCTCTTGATTAGTTTCGCAGCCTGTCAGCGCGGTCCTTCATGCGCTGTACCTTTTCCCCCGTAGCGGTAGAAGGGCGAGCATCTTTTGCAGGAGTTCGCGGTTGCGGTGCCTCCGACCCAGTATTCAGCCTTCGGTTCGTATGGCTTGTCGTGTTCGAAGATGGACGATTAGGTTGCTGCAAGCGGTGTTGTAGCGTAAGCCGCCTGGCCACTCCGCCAACCGCCGAAGCGGCCCAGCCCGCCTGCAAGTTCCCTGAAATCATCGGCACAATGAACGGGATTGCCATAACCATCGCGAGCGAAAGCATAACAACTGCCAGGAACGGAATAGTCGCGCCGACTTGCTCGATGGAATCTGCCGCCCCAATCTCGCTAACCAACAGGCCCACCAGACCGAAGACCATAGAAAAAATCCCGGCCACTACAACCGGATAAAGGGCGAAGCTTGCCAGAGAAGATAGCCAACGATGGAAATAGTCCTGAGTGACCGAGAACATCGAGCATAGTATCATGACGGGAGCGATGCCGATCAGGAACGTTGTCATAAGCTTCGCCAGCACAAGAACGGCACCTGCCGCGCCGCCGACGACGGCCAAAAGAGCCATAAAAAACACACCCATCACAGCCTTGCTGACCGCACCCATATGCGACGTGGCCGAATTGCCGTATTCGGCCAGCCTGTCCAGTTGGAGATCAAAGCGAGCCGCGAAATACTCTGGTCCTGCCCCCTCTTCTCCGGTGACGGATCCAACTAAGCTTCCCGCAAGGCGGTCCAGACCGTCAATCAGGCTTCCGCTCACGAAGTTAAAGTTCGCCCAATTGAGCGCGAATGCGTCTATCAGGCCGATTTTGAACAGCAGAATCAGCATCTCCCTGCCGTCCATCGGCCGGACCTGCCAAGCCATATTGATGAACAAGGCGATGACCGCAACTGTCGCAGCCCCGACGATCACCGTGCCGAATACTTCAGAAATGGCGGAGAACTGTGATGTCGCCACGGTTTCGAGGCCCTGATCGGCCGCCTCCACAATGAACGAGACGATTCCCATCATTCCGCCCCCGGGCATTGGGCGCGTAATTGGTCCCGAAGATTGGAGATGACCGGGAAAAACTCTTTCGCCGACCATGCAATGTGCAGCCTGTCGGTACTGCTTGACGCAGCAAAGCCCAGTTCCTCGAATTCAACCTCGATGATCGCCCAGTTCGGCCGAAGGCTCTCACAATCGCAAGAGTCGGCTGCCAGCGCCATCTGATGCCGTCGGAGGCTATAAAGATCGTCCGCTGCAACCGAGCGCCAGGCGTCACGAAAGCCTGTGAAGATCAGGTGCTCTGGCCGCGGGCGAATTGGACAGCCATAGCGATCCACAGTGCCCGATCCGATAGAGATCGAGAAATCGGCCTGTTCAGAACGGACCGGCATGGCTGTGGCAATCATCACAACAACTGCAAGATATTTCATTTCTGAGACCTCTACTTATTCAGCCCTGTCGGGCAATTGGTCGAAATAGGGAAAGTCGAGATTTGGTGCGGCACTGAGCCAGCCATGGATCGCCGCGAGGTTGCCATGCTCGCTCAGCACAATTTCAAGCCCATACCGAAAGCTCTTCGGGCATTGATTGGCATAACGACGGGCTTGGGCACCCAGCTCGAACGCATAGCTATCATCCCACGCCGCACCGCTGCGGATCAGCACACCGATGCGTTCCAGCGCATCGAAGGCGCGATCACTGCCCGGCCGCCAGGCCAGCCAAGGGTTCACCGGGAAACCTGGTTTAGTGCCGGAGCGCATGAACGTCCTCCCTGTCTTCAGTTAGCGCGTCCCAAGGTGCTTCTTCGCCCTCTGCGCGTGTTCCATGCTGTCGTTGAGCTGCGCGGATTCCGGCATCCAGCCGTTCAATGCGCTCACCAAGGAAAGTTGTGATCTCAGCAACGCGATCAATGAACTGCGCAACCCATCCAGTTCCGTCCGCGTGCTCTGCCCGGAGGCGGTCAATTCCTGCGCGGATGCCTTGGAGGCTTCCGTCAACTGCTCGACGTAGCCCAGCAATTCGCGTTCGAGCGGCGTCAGACCATCCATCGCTCATTCCTTCGGGATCATCAGGCAGCCCACCGGCTCCCCCGCCAGTGAGCAGCGGGCCAGCGTTGCCCGATCGCTGCGTGGGACCAGATAGATCGCCTTCGGACGCTCGATCACCCTCAGTCCCATCGTGTTCAGGTTGGGCATCAGCCAGGTCATCACCGTCCAGGTCGAAACTCCGGCGCTGATCATCAGGCAGCAGGCCACCAGCAGCGGCCACATAAGCGCCTTCCATTCCGGCCTCGCTGCGTTCGCGCTCTGCCGCATGAGGTGCTTCCTCGCGCGCAGTAGGTAGCCTTCCGTATCGGTCTTGATTGTAGCCAGCGCGCCTTCGGCAATGATCTTCAAATCGCTCCTGAAGTTCTGTAACTGTGCATTGATCGAGGCGGCGTTCTCCTCCCTGATCCGCTCCATATCCGCATTCAATTTCTCGCTCAGCCGCTGCTTCGGCTCTCCAGTCTTCATGAAAAATCTCCCCTCTTAGGCGAAAACGTTCTTCGGTCTTTGGATCTTTGACGGTCAGGTAATTCTTGCCCGCGCGAGGCACCCCGAAGCCCGCGTCAGTTAGAGCCGCGATCATCCCGAAACGATCCTCGATCAATCCCACGGAAATCTGGTCGCTGATCCAGGCATGGAGGCCGTCACGCCCGGTGGCACGATCCGGTGATTCCGACACCGGCTTCACCTCAGCCGCGCGCACCACATCCATGGGATCGGCCCAGCAGTGGGCCTTGTTCATCAGGTCGCGCAGGCTGTCGAAGGCACGTTCGTAGCCGGGCGGGGCGATGTTAAGACTGCGCCCGCTGTGCAGTTCCATCCGGGGCGTGCAGAAATGCAGCTCAACGCGATCCTCATGGGTGTGGCGCACCCAGAGGCATGCGTAGCGGTCGGCATCGAGGCCGGCGAAGGCGATCTCCTCGAAACGATCGATCACCTCCTGCTGTTGATCCTCGTTCGGGGCGTCTCCGTGCGCGAAGCTGACAACCCCCGCGCGATAAGTCCATTGGTGCGGGCAGCCGTCGATCAGGTCGATCATTCTCTGCGGATCGCCGCGCACGATCTCCGGCAGCGGCTCACGCGTCACGGTCATGGGTTGGCCTGACGCATCGCGGATCAGATCGCGATTGTTGTCATAGGCGAGCACGGTACGGGCGGTCAGATACTCGACCGGCCCCGCACCGCTGCCTTTGCCATTAGGGAAGAATTTGATCAGCAACCGGGCGGCCTCCGGTGCCGGGTGACGATCTCCGCCAGCCGCCGCTCGATGCCAACTAGCGCCGCCCCCACGCGCAGGGCCTCGATCTCGCTGGCCCGGCCCGCTCGAGTCGCCGTATTGAGCCACCGCGCAATCTGGTTGAGGTTTCCGCCATAGCGGGACACAGCCAGGACAAGCGCGGGATCGACGCGGGGCGCGGGCTTGCGCCGCTTCGGAGCCGCGCCGGTTGCAAGCTGCCGAAGCAGGGCAGACATGGACAGCCCGAGATCCGCAGCCGCCTGCCGGATCAGCGCCTTTTCCTCGGAGGAGCAGTAGAAGAACACGGCTTCCTGCTTCTCCGAGGGGACCGCGCCCCGCGCGGTCCGGTTGGGGTTCGAAGGGGAGGCTTGCCGCCCCTCGTAAGGCCCCGGCTCGACGGTCGAAGACCTAGAACCGGGTCGCCTTGCTCTTTGCTCAGATTGCTTGACGCTTGAGGTCATGATGCCACCTCCGCACCACGAAGCTCTGTTCCGGAAACCAACCCGCGCGATAGCAATTCCCTAGCCTGAGTGCGCGAGATGTGCTTGCACATCCAGTGGCAGTCCTTGACCCACCCAGCGAGCTGACGGAAATGCTCGTTCTTGCGCTTCGCTGCCTCGATCTGCGCCTCGCGCATTTCTTCGACATACCGCTGCCAGCGACTCTCCCGAAACCAGTTATCCGAGAAGCAAACCTTCGAGCGCGTATAACCTACGGTCTCGCTCGCATAAGCATTGATCGCGTTCACGACTTCCTTTGTTGTCGTCCCGTCCCCGATGGCACGTTCGAATTGTTGGCGGCAGGTCTCCTTGTTACGTCGACGGTCCGCCGGGTAGGCATACCATGCTTTCTCGAAATCCTGATCCTCTGCCTCGCGTGCGTCCGCGCGCGTAGGTGGTTTTAGGATGGTTTTAGGATGGTTTTAGGATGGTTTGGGGTCCGCTCTGGACCCGGCACCCCGTCCGGAGTGGGCCCCGCTCCGGGTTCTCGACGGACCCCGCCCGCTGTGTACCCCGTCGAAAGCTCGGGCTCATCACCCGGTTCGAAGATCGGCTCCAGCACGTCCACCATGCCCAGAACGATACGGTAGACCACCGTATAGCCGTTCTTGCAGGGGCGTCGTCCGGCCTCCACTAGAAGACCCTCGCGCAGGAACTCGGCAATCGTTCGCTTGACCGTCGACTCGCCCAACTCGGTGTGGCGTTGGACTGTACCCTTCGAACACCAGATTCCCGACCCGTCGTCGCTCGCCTTGTCGGCCAGGAACATAATAATCTGCTTGCGCACGGGGCTGCCGAATTTCCTCTCGGCGCAGAGGTTCGCCACCTTCCAGCTAATGGTGTTCCACCGGCATTCAACATCGCAATCGCACAATGGGATTGTACGCTATGTACGGGCGACCGATGACGATCCAGGGTCCTTTCAGATACACTAAGTACAGCCCAACACTGTATTGACGCCGCGCTCTCGCCAAGGAGGATCTTTGCAATAGGGCTTCGGTGCACGTTCTCGTCTCTCATTGGGCAAGCCTCCCCCCTCAACCCGCGATACGCGGGCCGGGGATGCCGAGGATGGCATCATGTATGGATTGAGTTTCGGGGCGGCTTAGACTTTGACTTCGGATGCGGAAGAAATCAAAGCAAGGCTCTGCCCATTGTGGGGTTTTTGCTTGTCTTACCTAGGCGACATCGCCAGGCGAAACACGGTTATCTTCAACATAGGCGTTCAAATCACTGCCGAGATATTTGACTCGACGGCCGAACTTTATCCATGCGGGGCCAACCCGCCGGTGGCGCCATTGAGCGCGCTTAGCTTTGGGAGCAATCAGGTCCAGCTCTTCATCGCTGTCATCGTAGACACGTTTATTGTCAAAGACTTCCATGGAATCTCAGTCGCCTCCAGTTTCCGCTTCGCTTTACAGTTCGATTGCGTCGGATTGTGCTGGAATGCGTCGAAGCTGTCCAAACTGAGCGCTGGCAAAAAAATCCGCTACAGAGTTATCACCACATGCGGGTTCTCTAGATATACCTCGACAGCCCAAGTTGAAAAATCATCACTATCGGAAAGAGCTTGACGAGCGGGTTCGAAAGCGTCGGCTTCTAGCCCGATATGATGGAATAGCCTCTCCACTCCAAGCGCGAAATCAGAACAAATATAGCCGTCTGCATCTTTCGAAACTCGACAAATCATCTCGGTGTATCTTTCAAATCCCACCCGCAGAAACCTGGCCAGCTTTATCGCCCGTTCATTTGCTTTAGACTTCACCTGCTCTTTTTGATGTTGATAGAACCGTTGCAACCTTTCGACCTTCTCGACACTCCTTTGCTGAATGAGTGCATCAAGGAAGGGTTTTACCTGGAGGTTCGCCGGATAAGGTAACAAGCTAAGCGCATCAATTGCTTTGGCCAGATCGCGCCGAGCCTTTCCCAATTGTCTCAGCACTTCTGTCTGGCGACCTTGGTCTCGCTCATTCCGACCTAAAGAGAATCTGGGAGCGAAGAGACCATGCATAGCAGCTGCTAGTTTGTATTTTTCAAACCTACAAAATTCCGTTCCGTACAAATCCTCGAGGAAATCATTTAATTCCCTCAATACCCTGCCATGGTCTTGAAAGTAGGGGCTCGTGCGATCCAGTTCATACCCTTCCTCGGGCCACCATTTGGGCGGCTGTCTGTCTTCAGGTGATTGCATTCTCCTAAGCGTAGCATTTCGCGAGGAATCCAGCTCGTCGATCAGCTCATAAAACCGTTCATGCTCCGGCGAACCGAATATATGCATTCCAACTCTCCATCAGTTCACGCCGCTTGTTCAATAAATCGCTTCGTGCATAGGCCCGCTCAACCTCCGACCCCACTTTGTGCCCCAAGCTCATTTCCGCCACCTCGCGCGGGTGATTGCTCTCCTCAGCAGCCCAATCCCTAAACGCTGATCTGAACCCGTGCACAGTCACCCCCTCGATCTCCATACGTCGCAGCAGCATTAGCATCGACATGTTCGAGAGCGACTTGTGCCGCCGTTGACCTTCAAAAACACACTCAGCCTGAAGCGCCTTCAGCGGCTCGATGATCTCCAGCATCTGGACTGTGAGCGGAACGCGATGCTCACCCCCTGTTTTTGTGCGTTCTTCAGGGATCGTCCAAATCTGGTTTTCGAAGTCAAATTCCTTCCAGACAGCTTTCAGAACTTCGCTAGTTCTGCATCCCGTCAAGCAGGTGAACATCAACGCTTTGGCCGCCATCCCGCTTTGCTGTGAGAGCTGCGCGTAAAACGCAGGTATATCTTGCCAACGCATTGCATTGTGGTGTTTGACCTTGACCTTCACGCGAGGCAACACCCGGGCATCCAACACGACCGTCACTGGGTTCTCTCCCTCGCGGAAACCGCGTGACCGAGCCACATCGAGGACGGCCTTAATCCGTTGTGCCACCCTTCGCGCAGTTTCGTGCTTCTCGGTCCAGATTGGGGACAACACTTGCAAAATTTCCGGCTGGTCGATGTCCGAGACTGGCATCCGGCCGATTTTTGGAAAGGCATAGTCAGCGAGTGTATTGATCCACTGTTGGCCGTGCTTTGGATTCTTCCAAGTCGGCAGGCGCTCAACATGCACTTGCCGAGCCACCTCTTCGAAACACGGCACATCCTGATCCCTATGGTATTTCGGATTGAGGCCCTGTTTGGCAAGACGGCGATACTCCAACGCACGTTCGCGAGCCACATTGAGGGTTACCACGTCAGCGCCGCCGAGACCAAAATCGGTGCGGAGCGGCTTTCCCTGCCGATTCCGCTGTCCCTTCACTGTGACGCGCACAATCCAGCGCCGTGCGCCGGATGGATCGACCACCAGATACAGTCCGTGGCCGTCGCCATGTCTGCCAGGACCGAGCGTCCGGACGAGATTCTTGGTCAGTTTTCCGCTGTACACGCTCACTTTCCTTCTGCAAATCTAAGCAAATCTGCGAGACTGCGTTGAGCTTGCAGAGCATTAGCTTGAGTGCTTGGGTTGACTTCGAACACGGATAACTTGGCGACGGACGATACCGCGGCATATTTTAGGTCTAGGCTCTGAATCACGTTCCGAATATTGCCCAGATCTTCCTCGTTGAAATAGCTGAAGCTCCATGTGGCTCCGGGGTACAATTTGTTAATCGTCTCAAAATACGGAAAATCAACGAAGCCAAGAGAGTGGCCGCGCACCGAAATTCTATCGATGTCGGGCAAAGCATCCAACCACGCACGGAGCTTGGGTTTGATGTCCTCGATAGGCTTCCGGGTAAGGCGTAAATACCCATAGAACGGATTGAACTGAATGTCCGGCAAGTCATGCTTCGATTGAGGCCTGGGCGGGCTGGTATCATGTCCCACAATCAATCTGTCTTGGCTTGCTCTTCTTCCGTGAATGTAAAAGATGCGGGCAGGATCTACCTTGTAGAACGTTTCCAACGTTTCGGTGTAATTGAAATTCACGAAGACCATCGTAGGTTCGAAAGTGAAACCTTTTTGGTGTGACATTGGCAAATCAATGCTCAAAACCCAGTCGCGGAACGTATCGAGTATACTAGCCATGCTATGCACGAATTCGTCGATAAGATCCTCTTCCATTCCGAGCTCTTGCATGTATTCCGACACCCCCTCCTGAGAACACTGGACAAATTCCTCATCATCAAGGAGGCCAAGACAGCTCTCAAAATCACACCACCGGTCATAGACGAAATTTTCCTCGTCTGTCTGAGACGGACGATCAAGTCCCATGTATTCGCTGGAGGCCAAGAATAGTTCGGACAACAGGGTGTAAACGTTAGAAGAATGATCTTTGGCGAACTGCGCAAACGAACCATAAGAGGTCTGTAAGCCGTGATGCAGATCGAATCCGTTGCCGACAATTGCTAGCTCAGTCATTTTCATACCACAGTTCATACCACTAAATGAACAGAACTGAGCGCAATCGAAACGAAGCCAATGAGAACAGCGAATACAGATGAGCGCATAAGTTCAGTGACTTATACGCTATCAAGCGGTTCTATAGCGTTCAATGAAAATGGTGGGTGGCGGAGACGAAGGGATTCGAACCCTCGAGACCCTTCCGGGCCTACTCCCTTAGCAGGGGAGCGCCTTCGACCACTCGGCCACGTCTCCGCTGACCCGTATATTTGCCAGAGCTTAGAGAAACAAGGCGTTTTTTCAAATTTTTGCCGCGTCAGAAAAACAGGGGGATTTCCACGGTTTTTCGGGAATTTTTACGGAACTGCACGTAACTCGCCTGCAGAACACATGCAGCCGTGTTCGCATGATGCTCACGGCAACCGGCCTGAAATTATTCCCCTCTGCTCCAGCTGTAATGACAGCTGCCAAGGCGAGCGCTGCTGTGGAAGAAGCGCTCGCGATCCTCAACACCGCGTTGGTGGGCATCGGCAAGCGCAGTGATCTCATCACGCTTCACCTTGGCTCTACTACCACATGCAAGATCGGATGCTGTTTTCGCTGAGAGGCCACGTGAGATCTCACGTCGTTGCAGCATATTCGGACTGGACAGTGCCAACCTTCCTCAGGCCAATTCCTATTTGCCCAATCAGCCCAAAACAGACATCTTTACCAAGCGCAGCGCGCACTCCGTTACGGACGCGAAAGATCCGCCCAAACTTCCCGATAGCGGACCTTCAGGCTTGCTCCTCTGGCCAGTACAATGCTGCAAACGGCGCAGATGTCTTCGAAGCGCAGAATAGCGACGTCCGCCTTTCGGCCTAGAAACACAGCCTGTGACCGCTGCAATGCCGCGTGAAAAGCGGTCATTGATGAGAGGTGAGGCGCGATCTGGAGATAGGAGGGCAGCAGTGCGGTCAAGTGGGTCGTAGTCCCAGTGCTCTGACAAAGGGCTTTGTTGCACAAATCGGGGTTTGAGCTACAAAGCCCTTGTCCAGACGGACTTATCCTAGGGACTCTTTGAGGGGTAGGCCAAGAGCGGTGTAGCGGTTCAGCACCGCGATCCGGATCTGGAGTTCAGCCCCTGAAGGACTTGCTGGGAAAGAACTGACGACACCGAACATGCGACGGGCTGCAGCACGCAAAGCGATACGGGATCATGACACCTAGCAACATCGGGCATGCAGGCTTGTTGGTGTCGATCCCAAGGCCGTCCGGCGTGACAAACCGCCAGATAATCCTGAAGTTGGCAAAGAGATGAAGGCGATTGCCAATAAACGCCACCGGTTTGGTTGTCGGCGGATTGGTGTGATGCTGGAATGCAAAGACATGACCATGAATCACAAAAAGCTGTATCGCCTGTACACAGAAGAAAAGCTGGGCGTCAGGCGACAAAGGGAACGAAAACGGGCGCGTGGATCACGCTCACCGATGCCAATGGCGTGACGGCCTGGCCCGCGCTGGTCACTAGATTTGCTGTCAGACACGTTTGGTACGTCGTGCAAGCTCCGCATTTTGGCAGTGAATGATGATTGCTGTCGTGAGGACCGGTGCCTCATAGCCGACACCAACATCTCTGGTGCGCGTGTCGCCTGTGAATTGGATGCGCTGGTTAGGATCTACAGCAAACCTGCCAGTATTCTCAGCGAGCGCGACCTTGTCCGCCATTGGTCCGAGGACAATGATCGCGCGGCACCGAGTTCACCAGTCGCGCGATCCTGAAATGGGCGGATGAGAACGATATCGAGTGGCACTAAATCGATCCGGGAAAGCCGCAGCAGAAAGCCTTCAGTGAGGCATTCAACGGCAGCCTATGCGACGAGTTGCTGAACGAAGAATGGTTCGACAGCTTGGAGGACGCCCGCCGCAAGCTGGCGCTCTGGCGATACGGTTACAACAACGTCAGCCCCCACTCACCACTGGAAAACCAAACACCGCTGAAGCGGGTCGAGCGCCTGAGCAACTTGAGAGCTCCGCGCAGCACGCGCTTGCCCAAAACGAAGACGACGAATATGAAAAACACACCCACAAACTCTCGCTATGAATAAGGGAGCATTGGGGGGGCACCTGTGTGGTTAGGCAGACCAAGCTCCTCAATAGAGTACGTTTCAAGCCATTGCTCAATCCGTTCCGGAGTGAAGCCTGGCAGTTTCCCCAAACGGCGTTCATCTTCCGTCAGTTCAGGCAAGAACTCGACCCAGTTCACCGCCTAGGGGCGTAAGTCGGCTTTCCCTAAGGGCAACCAAAGGGTCTGCCGCAAGCCGACGCGCTCATCCTACAGCATCGCCGTTCGGTATCGTGAACAGACCTGGCTGGTAGATTTCATAAAGGCCAATGGCTTCCGCAATAATTCTCGCCCGGTCACCGCGTTCCGGGGCCTTCGACAGGAAACCATTCTCAGCAGGCTCCTTTGCCAGAGCATAAGCTTAAGCGACGAAGATACCTTCAACAGTATCCAAATCAGAGCCCATGATTTTTGCCGCATCACGGACACGCCTCTCGTTCGCCCCGCGCGTGAAGTCTTGAAGACGGTTACTGGCTTCAAGGGCCGCGTATACTGACAGACCTGCGGGCGAGCGCGCAAGCAAACCACGGCCTAGACGTCGAACCGTATTATGGCCGTTCGGAAAACTGTCTGCTGTTGGCGCGAAATCAGCAAGCACAAGGTTGCTCGACACGGCAGAAGAAATCGGCTCGGCATAGTAACGGCAATTGTGTGCTCCGCCGGGGTTCCCGCCTTGCGGCGGTTCATCCCATCGGAACACGCGGTTGTCATATGCTACGTGGCTGCCACGCACCTTGGCATCATCTTGAGAGCGTCGGATGTATTGCACAATCTCTAGAGCTTCCTGCCGAAACTGATTTATCAATCGCGCAAAAGCCCGAACGAGGGGTTCTTCCATGGCTGTTCACAGTGGCCGCAACCGCTACGGATGGTTTTGATATTCGCCGAAAATACTCTCAAGGCACGCGTCCCATGCGTCGAGTACCTCTGCCTTTGCATCTAACACATCCCGCAAATCAGCTTCGGAGACAGTTGGCACCGTGTCAGGCGGGGTCAGCGCGGTCAGGAGCATCCGAGCGTTTTCGGAAATTACCTGTTCTAGGCGTTCGCTGAAATCGGCCCGTAGAGAGCTGTGTAGTTAGGAAATGTCGATTTGAGCGACAATTCTACGCGGCTGCCATTCAGCTGACCGTGTCGCTGCGCGATCTCGTACCAGCCGTCACCGCCGTGCCTTAAAAAATGGCTGAAACTGTGCTGCATGGAACCTGCGAGAACGTGCCGGACATGTTCTATTCACAATCGGTAAAGAAAGCCAAAGACCACCGTTCGCAACATTTTACGGGGAGAAACGCATCCTGCTTGCGATAGAAACAAACATTCATACACGGCGCAGCATTCGTAGAAATGGGCTCGAAGCCGACATGTGGCGGTACAGCACCGAGAATCCAGCACCAGCCTGCCCCAGGCAGGTTGTGATCGGCTCAACCCAGCCCGAAGCGGTCGTAGATATGGCGACGGGGGCAATGATGCTGTCGGTACAAAATTCCATGGCCACTTTCTCTCAAGCGGGCGCTCAGCAGAGCTGAGCTGTCTCAGGTGATGCTGCGAGTTGCACCAGGGGCATCGGAGCGCAGGAAACGACCTTTGCAAAGTCGGGGCGGACAGCAAGGGCCCAACGGCGTGATCGGCCCTTTGCTGCCGTTCGGCAGGTCGCCATTGGCCGCAGCGCGGCTTCCCCGTACCGGGCCTTCTCTGCCGGGCGACCAAAGCTAACGGTCGCGGCGAAGGAAAAGCCACGCTAAAGAATCTCAAAACTCGGGTTTTCAGGATTTTGTCGATGACGAGACAACGCCCGCAGCCGAAGCCCGGCCGCCCCAAATATCACGATTTCATTACTGACATCGAGAAGGGCATCATCAATACTCCGGAGTTCCAGCGCGAGTCTGCGTGGCCCATTGAGAAGACCGCGGCACTCCTAGACAGCAAAGTGAAAAGTCAGCCAATCGGCACCTTCATCCTATGGAAGACCAATCAGCGAATGGGGGACGTGAAAGACATGGGTAACCTCCCGCTACCCGTCACGCCTGATGATAGGCAGGTCGAATATGTCCTCGGCGGGCAGCAGCGAATGACCTCGTTACTCGTTGCGTATTGATGCGCGAAGATACCGCGCGGGGTAAAAAAGGTCACCGATTTCGCCGACATCTATGTGAACCTCAATCCTATGCTGCCAGATAATCCCCACAAATGTGTATAGCTCAAGGATATTCTGTCATCGAACTGAGAGGTTGAGAAGCGGCTCGTCGCCAGTCTTGGATTGACCGATGACGACCTCGACATCGCCGACAAGTTCAAACAGGCCTTCACAACATATGATTTTGGCCTGGTCACACTGACGTGTGATGACATCGACAGCGCTATTGAGGTCTTCACACGCATCAAAACTGGCGCTTAACTGTGCATTCCTGATGCTTAGAAAACGGATAGCCGGTGGGAGGCCCAAATGTGAGCCTCCCATATTCATTTAGATCTCAACCGAAACACTGCCGATGGGGTTAGAGCAGCACGCCAGGATGTACCCCGCTTCGATGTCATCCTCTGAAATGCCGCCATTGTGCACCATATGCACCTCACCTTCGGTTTTCTTGACCTTGCACGTGCCGCAGACTCCGAACGTGCAGCCCGAGGGAATGTTCAGCCCAGCCGCTTTGGCCGCCCCCAGGACCGTATCAGTTTCAGTGCATTTATGCGTAACATCAGATAGGCTGAAATGCAGCTCAGCTGTTGTGGCACTATCTGGCACCACGTCATCCAGATC
Source organism: Phaeobacter sp. HS011 (assembly GCF_018101215.1). Taxonomy (NCBI): domain Bacteria; kingdom Pseudomonadati; phylum Pseudomonadota; class Alphaproteobacteria; order Rhodobacterales; family Roseobacteraceae; genus Phaeobacter; species Phaeobacter sp. HS011. The sequence continues at coordinate 109,292 of NZ_JAGEUF010000006.1, forward strand.
CGGGGCGTCGGCTTCAGTTTCGACCGGTGCTCCAAAGCTCTCTTGATGGTAATTCTCCATGTCAAAGCCAAGCCCAGTCAGCGCCTCGCGCACGGCCTGCATGAAAGGTTCCGGACCGCAGCAATAGACTGCGCGGTCGAGATAGTCCGGCGCCATCAAGCCCAACATCAGCTGGTTGAAATAGCCCTGATATCCGGTCCAAGGGCGGTACGAGTCCGGCTCTTCCACAACGAATTTCAGATCCAACCCCGGTGTGCGGCTGGCCATTTGCTCCAATCGTTGGCGGAATATGATCTCGGATGGGCGGCTGGCACAGTTGATGAACACCACGTCCAGATTGCCCCCTTCATCCCACATGCAGGTTGTCATGGACATCATTGGCGTGATGCCGGAGCCAGCCGAAATAAACAGGTATTTCTGCGCCCGGCTCCCAGCATTGCTGAACAGCCCGGCCGGGCCGATCGCCCGTATCGTCATACCCGGCTTCAGATTGTCCAACATCCAGCGTGTCCCAATACTGTCTGGCTGGGCTTTGGCGGTGATGGTGATAGACCGCGGCCGTGAAGGCGACGACGAGATTGTATAGGTCCGATGCACCATGCCTCCCGGCTGATCCAGCGCCGGAATTTCCAAGGTCAGAAACTGGCCCGGATCATAGGCAAAAAGTGCCCCCGACGGTGCACGAAAGGAGAAACTTGCCGTGTTGGGCATTTCCGGAACAACTGACACGCATTCCAACAACTCACTGTCGGACCAGATGGCCGGTGCGGATTTTTGGCTGAGTTCATTCATCTTCTCACTCCGCCGCAATCAGGTTACGCCCGGTCAGGCGGCGTGTCAGCTGGCTTGCATACCAATCTCCGAACTGGATGACACCACTTTCCTGCGATGGCGAATACGGCCCTGGCGTATAGACGGGTGAATTGATGCCCTGCTGGTTGTCTTCCACCACAATGCGGTCCTCGTCGTTGGTAGCAATCCAGACCTCAGTCAGGCGTTTGAGGTCATAGTCCACGCCCTCTTCGGCGTCCTTGTGGACCAGCCATTTGGTGGTGACTTCGGTTTCGGTCGGACTGACTGGATTGATACAGAACACAATAGAATGATCCGGGAGGAAGTGATTCCATGTGCTCGGATAGTGAAATTGCAAAAGCGTGCCTGCATCGGCAAACGGAATTTTGCCTAAATTTTTGCTGACGGCAGCTTTGCCATCCATGGTAAAACTGACAGCGCCATCCAACAACGGCATGCGCGCGACGCGAAACTGCCCGCGATTTTGATCCAGCTGGAATCGTGCCGCGACGCCAACAGCTTCAATCCGGTCAAAATGGTCCTGTACCTTAGGCGGGACACCGTCTTCTGAGACCCCTGTCACTGCGGGATCTTCGGGATAGCTGCGGCACAGCGACGGGTGATTTCCCGCACAGTGATAACACTCACGATTGTTCTCCCAGACCAATTTCCAATTGCCGTTCTCGACGATGGAACTTTCGAAGGCAACTTTGGCATTTCCAAGATCATGAGGGGCCAAATAGGGGCGCACCAAATCTGCAAATACCTCAAAATTCGGCGCTTCATCCGCGAGACAGATGTAGATCAACCCTTCAAGATCACGACAATGAACCGTTTTCAAACCGTGTTGCGAGGGGTTGAAATCCGGCCCCATATCACGCGCCCACAGCAGCGTTCCATCCAATTCATAGGTCCATTGGTGATAGGGGCAGACCAGCTTGGGGGTATTTCCCTTTTTGGCTTTGCACACAACCGAACCACGGTGGCGGCATGCATTGTGGAATGCCCGTACCAGGCCATCGACACCGCGTACGATAATCACGTTGTAGGCGCCAACCTGATGGGTGACGAAGCTGCCTGACTTAGGCAGCTCGCACGCTGGAATGGCAAATAGCCATTCGCGGTAGAACACCTCTCGCATATCCAGATCGAATACACCGGGATCATTGTAGAACGCTTGTTCAAGGGAATAATTTTTTTGGCGGCCCATAAGTTTGGCCAAGATCTCGCTGTCGTGGAGCATAAGCACCCCTCTTTGCCGCAACCCCGCGGCGTTTCGCTAGGATGGATGACATAAGAGACCGCTTCGGAAGCGCACGAGGAGCACGTCCGACATCAGCCCCCACCGCCACCCGCAGTTTGACATATTCGCAAGGCTGGTTTCCGGACTTAGAAGGGGTTGACGGTCTGCAGCACCTTCCCGGGATCCTCGTCCCAGTGGTTTTTGCCGCAGTACACCTTCTTTACCGTTGCGGGGGCAGTGCCGGATTCTCACCGACTTCCCAATTATCCGCCGCGCCAAGAAGCGACAGCGGCACCTTACACGCACAAACTATGCAAGACGCGTGTTTTTGCAGGAATGCAAACGACACATACCAAACCAAAAACGGACGAACTGTCAAAAATACCGGAGCGTCATTCAGCCCAGACTCCGGGCAAAAATTTAGCTGGCCGCTTTCGGACCGATAACCGTGAAGGCACCCTTTGTGCGGGTCTCTGGTGTGTCAGGACGACAGCGGGGTACTTTCGCTTGCCAGCAGTTCTGATGCTGCCTACCGTGCGGAATATCAAATAGAAAAGTTATGGTTATGCTGGAAATCGGTCTGCCTCTTCTTGGGCTATTGGGCTTGGTGATTGTAGTTGGAGTGCCATATCTACTGGTGTCTCACGCGCGACTAAAGGCACGGGTGGCTGTCTTGGAGGCCAGCCACGCTAGCGGGAAGGCTCCAGGCAGAACAGAAGCAAAAAACGTCGAAGAGATTGCTAACCCTGCGCCGAGCGGCAAGGACGAAGAAAATGCGGTCGAACCATGGGATGGTGCGTCTAGAGCGGCGCTGCAATCCCCAGCAACAACCAGTGTCCAATCTACCACTGAAACGGTTAGCTCGGATATGCCCTCCCCCAACATATCAATTGCCAACCAGGAAGCGCAGCCGCAAGAAACGCCACGCGCGTTTGTCTTTCAAGAAGACACCTACAGAAAGCTCGATCAGTGGTTGCGCGAGAACTGGGTGCTCACGGCTGGGGCTGCATCGCTGGCGCTTGCTGGAGTCTTTATGGTGCAGTACGGCGCCGAACACGGATTACTGACCCCTTTCTGGAGGGTCATGGCGGCTCTCGGATTCGGCACCGCACTTATTGCAGGTGGTGAGGTGATCCGCCGCCGCTTTGGGGATGATGTCGAGGGTAGCGTGCAGTACCTTCCGTCCGCTCTTGCGGGGGCCGGACTGATTGCACTTTTCTCGGGTATCATTTCTGCGCGGGCAATGTATGGCTTGCTGGATCCTGGTTCGACTTTTGCGGCGCTCTGCTTGGTGTCAATTCTGGCAATGATACTAGGATGGTTTTACGGACCATTGCTCAGCGCACTTGGGCTAATAGGAGCCACTGCAGCACCTTTTCTGGTTGGCGGACAATCCGACTCCCCATGGTTATTCTACTACTACTTCGCACTGATCGCGATGGTTGGCTTGGCGGTTGATACGGTTAAACGCTGGGCATGGGTGTCCGTTCTGGCACTGTTTGCCACTATATCAGCGAACTTACTGCTGTTCCTGACAGATGCGGGTGGGCTGCATTTTCTGATTGCAACACTGCTGATTGCAGGCGCCGCAATTGTTATTCCAGAGCGGAGCCTGACGCCGCATCATAGCGGTTCCTCCTTGCTGGATATGCGCCGTTTGGTGAATGGAACGCAGAAGTTTCCTGAATTCACAACTCGTCTATCCGCCGCCGTCACCGGTGCTGCGTCAGCCAGTGCGATGCTGGTGGTTCTCGATGCAGGAAAACCGGAAGAGGTGTATCTTGGTATCGCCACTCTGATGATACTCTTGATCGCCACGATGATTTGGATGCGCCAAGCGCCTGCACTGTTCGATCATGCGCTGCTTCCCGGTTTGGCGATTCTGGCAGTGCCAGTGATCGAAGCAATTTCCTTCGGACCGCTGTTCCGCGAGTTCTTGGCAGGAGCCCAACGCCCGCTTGAGACTTCCGCACCCTCAACTGTATGGATCTTAACTACAATTGGTGGGTTTGGCTCCTTGCTCGCATTTTTCCGTATGCAGCAGGTCGAGGGGGCCAGCAACGCCGGAGACAATACTCCGGTCTTTTGGGCCTTGGCAGCGGCTGTCTACGCGCCGACTATGATGCTGGTGCTGGAGTTCCTCTGGCAACCCGCTGCCGTCACCACCGCATACCCCTGGGCTCTGGCGGTTATCGCGATGGCGGCCCTAATGACTCTGTTGGCCGAGCGGACTGCACGAGGTCGCGACATCGAGCAGCGCGCTCTGAGGGTCGCTCTGTTTGCCATCGCCGCACTGACGCTGATCGCGCTGGCATTCTTCTTGCTCCTCGCCAAAAGCGCCCTGACCTTAGCTTTGGCAGTAATGGTGCTTCTGACAGTGCTCATTGATCGCAAATTTGATCTTCCTGCTCTAGGCCTTTTCGCTCAAGTTGGCTCCGCGGTCATTACCTACAGGCTGGTTATCGATCCAGGGGTCCCATGGGCTACTGACTTTGAACTGGTTGAACAGAGCTGGGTGCCCAACTCGCCAATTGCTCAAGTGCTGATGGCTTACATTGGCACGCTGACTTTGATGATAGGAGCATGGTATTTCGCGCGAGATATCAGACCAAAGGTCGCGCTAATTCTAGAAAGCACCCTTGCTACGATCGGCGCCGTGTTTATTAGCGTTATGATCGTCCGGGTGATTTCGGGACCCGGTGGCGGCAGTCATCCCGATATCGGACTGATGGCAACTGTCTGGGCGGCCTCGATGGTCAACCAACTGTACCGCATGCAGAGCAGCGGCCGCTTCAGCCTTTACGTTCGAGGCGGGTTAGCCGCTATCTATGGGCTGGCATCGTTGTTCTTGCTGATCGCGCTGTTCGGGGACGCAAACCCACTCATAAGCAGTTATGAACTAGTCTCTGGGCCGCCGATCTTGGATTCACTTGCTGCAGCGTTTCTACCGCTCAGCGGCATCTTCGCAGTGGCAGCATGGAAGGTGGCGCATTTTGGCGACCGGGTGAGGGCCACGTTTGCCGCTGCATCCAGCTTCTTGATCGCATGGTATACGGCCTTGGAAATCAGGCGTTTATGGCGTGGAAACGATCTGACGGTCCCTGGCATAACTGACCCCGAACTTTATACATATACGCTTGCGTTGTTAGTCACATCGATAGCCATCCTAACCGTTGCGTTCTGGCGCCGTTCGAACCTGTTGCGAAAATTCGCCTTGGGAGGAGTGGTGCTGACAATCGCTAAGGTGTTCCTGATCGATATGAGCGGACTTTCTGGGCTAATACGGGTTTTCTCATTTATGGGGCTGGGACTGGTCCTTATCGGGTTGGCATGGATTAACCGCATCATGAAAGCGCAATGGAACAAGGGCAAACCCGCAACCGACTAAGTGTTACGGCGTTCTACGGTAGCAATGGCTTTGCTGCACAAACGGCGTGAGGGATTCCATGTTTGAATCCAGTGGGGTAGCAATACCAGTGGGCAGTTGGTCACCTACGACGTACAAGACCAGGAACTAGCCTTCGTACAACACGGCGCTGAGGCAGCGCGGTTCGCTATCGATCTGGTTTGATCCCGATATGGAATGGTAAGCTCCGGCGACCGGCAAGCGCACTCGTCAGCGCGCGTTCAGCGACGCGGCAATCCAGATTTGTCTCACTATGAAGATACCATTCGGCATGCCCCTTCGCCAGACGAGCGGCGTCATCGAAAGCTTGTTGCGGCTGGCAGGCTTTGACTGGAAGCCACCGAACTTCAGCACTCTGTGCCGCCGCCGCGTAAGAATGCCCAATTATGGAAGCCTATTACGGCAGGAGCCATCGCACGAAACGATGCCGTGAGGGCCTGCAAATATCCTAGACGGGCACTCTGGCGAAAGTTGAATGGCTATCACCGTCGAAGCCTCGCAGAAAGCAACCCTCTCGGGACAGTGCTGCGCACTGCTCTGCCGGTCAGCGGATGGACTGTGTCAAACGTGTTGACCAAGGCATCATGGCACGAGACTTCGACCGACAGGTCGCTGACCTCCAGATCCCGATCGCTGTGCTCGACCGCTACACCGCTCTTGGCATACCACTCACAGAGCCCGCATGATAAGTCCTTTGGGAAAAGGAAAAATGCGCTTTTCAGGAAAAAAACACACGTTCAGCCGAGGGTACAAAACCAATATCGCCCCGCCGCGATTTCATGCGGCGGGGCGATATAAAACTCTGTTTGCAAAGACCTGCGGGAGGCCGCTCGCGCGGCTTACGGCAGGATGGCGAGCCGCTTCAGGAAGAGCGATTTCACTGCATCTGCATCAACGCCCATGTAGACATCGATGGGCAAGCGGGCACTGTCAGCGGCAAGGCGGGTTTCGCCCGAGGTCTCACCTTCACAGGACACTTCCATCGCCACTGCACGTGCGGTGAACAACTCTGGATGGGTGCAGGCAATGACCGCAGCCGGATCGTGCAGCGAGCAGCCATCGAATTTTCCAACGGTTTCGTAAAAATGCAGATAGAAAACCGACATTTCCTGCAGCATACCGCCCAGTTCCGGTGACGTCGCCGCGATAGCGGAAAAATCTTCCTTGGTGCACAGGATGCGATGGGTCACATCAAGGCCCACCATTTCGACCTTTGCACCAGAGCCAAAGACGACGTCAGCGGCATGGGGGTCATGATAGATGTTGGCCTCGGCATGCGGGGTGATATTTCCGCCCTCCTCAAGCGAGCCACCCATGATGACAATGCGTTTCACGTTCCTGGCGAACTCAGCATCGCGCTGAATGGCATGGGCGATATTGGTCAGGGGACCAATCGGGCAAACCACCAGCTCACCCTTGTGTTCACGCGCCATGCGGATCAGGAAATCAGCCGCGTCTTCGTCCAGGGCCTGTCCCTTGGGTGTCTTGGCCGGGATATCACCAAAACCTTCGGCACCGTGCACATGGGCCGATGGCGTGAAGGGCGGCAGCACCAATGGAGTTTCCGCGCCATGCGCAACGGGCAGGTCCAGACCAGCAGCTTCCAGCAAACGCAACGCGTTGCGGGTCGCCGTTTTGGTGGTCACATTGCCAAAGATCGTGGTGAGCCCCAATAGATCAATGTCAGGCGCTGCCGCTGCGTAGAAAATCGCCATGGCATCGTCGATACCGGGATCCGTGTCGATGATCAGCTTTGTCATTTTTATCCTTCCGACTGATTAATCGTGGGGGTTTAGCATTTTCGTTAGCGATAACTCAAGCCTGCCACTTTCAGTAATAGGCGACAACTCTATCAAGAAAATGCCCGCCTTCGCTAGAAGACGGGCATCAAATGCTCTGTGAGTTCTGCGAGGATCAGGTGTTGAACAGGAAGTGCAGCACATCGCCATCCTTGACGACATAGCCCTTGCCTTCGGCGCGCATTTTGCCCGCTTCCTTGGCGCCTTGCTCACCGTTGTGTGCGATGAAGTCTTCATAAGCGATGGTTTCGGCGCGGATGAAGCCCTTCTCGAAATCGCCATGGATGACACCCGCAGCCTGCGGTGCCGCGGTCCCCGTGCGGATGGTCCACGCGCGGGCCTCCTTAGGTCCGACGGTGAAGTAGGTTTCCAGATGCAACAGCTCGTAGCCCGCACGGATCAGACGATCCAGACCTGCCTCGGCCAGCCCCATTTCAGAAAGAAACATTTCTGCCTCTTCCGGCTCAAGCTGGCTGATCTCTTCCTCGATCTGAGCGGATATGATTACATGGGAATTGCCCTGGTCTGCCGCCATCTCCGCCACTTTGGCAGAGTATTCATTGCCTTCGACGGACTCGCTCTCACCCACGTTGCAGACGTAAAGCACCGGCTTGGTGGTCAGCAGCTGCAACATTTTCCAGGCCTTGGCATCTTCGGCGTCGACCTCAACCAAACGGGCAGGTTTCCCCTCCTCCAGCATCGCTTGTGCGTCCGCCAAAAGACGATCCTGCTGCTGGGCTTCCTTGTCATTTCCCTTCAGCTTGCGCACCAGATTGGCGCGACGCTTCTCGATGCTTTCAAGATCGGAGAGCATCAGTTCAGTCTCGATCACCTCGGCATCGGCCACCGGATCGACGCGGCCATCCACATGGGTCACGTCGCCGTCCTCAAAACAACGCAGCACATGGGCAATGGCATCGGTTTCACGGATATTGGCCAGGAACTGATTGCCCAGGCCTTCACCTTGTGAAGCGCCTTTGACGAGGCCTGCGATATCAACAAAAGTCATCCGGGTCGGAATGATCTGTTTGGATCCGGCAATCGCGGCCAGCTTGTCCAGCCGGGCGTCCGGCACGCCAACTTCGCCGACGTTTGGTTCGATGGTGCAAAACGGAAAGTTCGCCGCCTGCGCCGATGCGGTTTTCGTCAATGCGTTGAACAGGGTCGACTTGCCGACGTTCGGCAGACCCACGATTCCCATTTTAAAGCCCATTCCGGCCTCCTGATACCACTTGGGAGGTGCTTCTAGGCAGCATTTTGCAGTGACGCAAGCGCGCATCTCCTGCTTGACACTCTGCGCCAATCCGCCGGTACCTTTGCGCAGCACGATCAACCCCGGAGATCAGCGGTGTCGACGCAAAGCACATAAAATGTCAGCGACAGGTGCAACCATTTGGCGACACTCGCGTTCCTTTGAACAGGGCGTGATGCATTTGGCCGATTGGACAGTGGACATTTCCCTGGTTTCGCAGATCATTTACAGCAAGCTGACCAACACGAGACTACCAAATGACTTTACGCACCTTCGTTACAGCAGCCCCCCTCGCCTGCGCCCTGATGCTCGCCAACGCCCTGCCCGCCATGGCCGGAGACTGGATCTTTGGCGCCGGCTATTCGAGCTTTTCCAGAGACGGGGCCGAGGACAGCGCGCTGGTGTCAATCGAATATCAACACGATGCGTTCTGGCAGCGTGGCAATTTTGATGCATCCTTTGGCGCGGCCCTGGACGTTCAGACCACCGGCGATCTGTTCATCGGTGCCGGCGCGGTCGGCAAATGGCACCTACAGCGCGGCTGGTTTATCGAAACCAGTGTCATGCCTGGTGCTTACGCAGAAAGCGTGAAACTGAACGATTTGGGATCCACTTTTGAAATCCGCAGCGCCATCGCCGTCGGCAAGGAGTTTGCGACTGGCAAATCGCTGTCACTAGCCCTGACCCATAAATCCAATGCCTCAACGGCAGACATCAATCCTGGGGTGAATTCCCTGCTGCTACGCTGGCACGTCCCGTTCAACGGTTAATCGGTCACCAAACGGTATCTTCTGCGGCACTGTGCGGACAATGAGGCGCCCGGGATTGATTTCCGCCGCAACATTCGGCACACCGGGGCCGACACATATAAAAGGCCCGATCATGACCCGCATTGACGCCAAATTCGCCGAATTGAAAGCCGCAGACAAAAAGGCCTTCGTTGCCTATGTCATGGCGGGCGACCCTGACTTCGACACCTCGCTTGAACTGGTCAAGGGCCTGCCTGCGGCGGGCGTGGACGTAATTGAGCTGGGCCTGCCCTTTACCGACCCAATGGCCGATGGTCCAACCATCCAGTTGGCCGGCCAGCGCGCGCTAGAAGCAGGCATGACGCTGCAGCGCACCTTGGATCTGGCCCGCACCTTCCGCGAAGAAGACAATACCACGCCGATCGTGATGATGGGCTACTACAACCCGATCTACAGCCGGGGCGTCGAAACCTTTTTGAAGGACGCCAAAGAAGCCGGTATCGACGGTCTGATCGTTGTGGATCTGCCCCCCGAAGAAGACAGCGAACTCTGTCTGCCTGCGCAACAGGCCGGTCTGAATTTTATCCGGCTGGCCACCCCGACCACCGATGACAAGCGCCTGCCCCGTGTGCTGCAGAACACCTCAGGCTTTGTCTACTATGTGTCGATCACTGGGATCACCGGCGCCGCTGAAGCAGAAGCCACAAATGTCGGTCCCGAAGTGGCCCGCATCAAATCACAGACAGATCTGCCCGTCATCGTCGGCTTCGGCATCAATACACCCGAGAAATCACAAGCCATCGCATCCGTTGCAGATGGCGCCGTGGTCGGCTCGGCGATTGTCAGCCAGATTGGCGCTGGCAAACCCGTGGGCGAGGTCCTTAGCTTCGTCAAGTCCCTCGCAGACGGTGCGCATTCCGCCTAAGCCACCATTCGGCAAAGATCTTTGCAAAGGCCGCACCGGATTGGTGCGGCCTTTTTGCTGTGTCGAGATCATTGATTGCGCTTTTCGCTTTCAATTGGTAAAAAATTATTACCAACCAAGGGCGAGGACAAGACTGTGCCGGTCATTACCAATATCAACGATCTGAAACGCATCTACGAACGCCGGGTCCCACGGATGTTCTATGACTACGCAGAAAGTGGTAGCTGGACCGAGCAGACCTTTCGTGACAACACTAACGATTTTGAAAAAATCCGCCTGCGCCAGCGGGTGGCCGTCGATATGGCCGGGCGCAGCACAGCCAGCCAGATGATTGGGCAGGACGTGTCGATGCCCGTCGCCCTCGCCCCGGTCGGACTAACGGGAATGCAACATGCTGATGGCGAGATCAAAGCCGCGCGCGCGGCGGAAACCTTTGGCGTGCCCTTCACATTGTCGACGATGTCCATCAACTCGATCGAGGAAGTGGCCGAAGCGACGACAAAACCTTTCTGGTTTCAGTTGTACACCATGAAGGACGACGATTATGTGCGCCGCCTGATCCAGCGTGCCAAGGACGCCCGATGCTCTGCTTTGGTTATTACACTGGATTTGCAGATCCTCGGCCAGCGCCACAAGGATCTGAAGAACGGCCTTTCTGCTCCGCCGAAGCTCACGCCAAAGACCATTGCCAACCTGATGACAAAATGGACCTGGGGGCTGCAAATGCTGAGCGCCAAACGGCGCAACTTCGGCAACATCGTCGGCCACGTGGAGGGGATTTCCGATGCGTCCTCTCTTGGCGCCTGGACGGCGGAACAGTTTGACCCGTCGCTTGATTGGAGCAAAATCGCCAAGCTCATCGAACTCTGGGACGGCAAAGTCATCCTCAAGGGTATTCTGGACGTCGAAGATGCCAAAATGGCCGCCAAGCTCGGGGCCGATGCCATTGTAGTGTCCAACCATGGTGGCCGCCAACTCGACGGGGCGCTCAGCTCTATTCAGATGCTGCCTGCAATCATGGATGCTGTCGGCGATCAGATTGAAGTTCATCTGGACAGCGGTATTCGCTCTGGTCAGGACGTATTGAAAGCCCTGGCGCTGGGGGCCAAGGGCACCATGATCGGACGCGCCTTTGTCTACGGATTGGGCGCTATGGGTCAGCACGGAGTGACACGCGCGCTGGAGGTCCTGCACAAGGAACTGGATACCACCATGGCGTTATGCGGAGAGAAATCCGTTGCAGATCTTGGCCGCCACAATCTCTTAGTACCGGAAGATTTCGGCGGGCGCTGGCAGAAATAGACGGCACCGCATCAGCCCTCGTCTGGTTTGCGACTTGCAATATCGGCCAATCCGGTCTATGCGCACGACTTCACGCGGGGTGACAGCCTTGGAGGCACCCCCATTATCAAATTGGAGAATTATCATGGCTGGTCAGATTCCTGATCTTGTTTGCCAAGAACGTACGGGGTCGGGCAAGGGCGCCGCTCGTGCAGCACGTCGTGCTGGCATGGTTCCTGGTGTTGTATTTGGTGGCGACGCGGATCCCGTGTCCATCCAGATCCCCTTCAACGAACTGCTGAAAAAACTGAAAGCCGGTCGCTTCAAGTCCACGCTGTGGAACCTGAAAGTGGAAGGCCAGGAAGACGTGCGTGTGATCTGCCGTGACGTACAGCGTGATGTTGTCAAAGACCTGCCTACGCACTTCGACCTGATGCGTCTGCGTCGCACCTCGAAAGTGAATCTCTTCGTTCCTGTTGAGTTCATCAACGAAGAAGAAGCGCCCGGTATCAAGCGTGGCGGCGTTCTGACCGCTGTGCGTCCCGAGGTAGAGCTGGTTGTGACCGCCGGTGACATCCCCGAGAAGCTGGTTGTTGATCTGGCCGGTCTGAACGTTGGCGACACCGTCACCATCTCGGCTATCAAGCTGCCCGAAGGTGCAAAGCCGACCATCGACCGTGACTTCGTCGTTGCCAACATCTCTGCTCCGTCGGGCCTGAAGTCCGCAGACAACGAAGCGTCTGACGACGAAGCCGAAGCGGCCGCAGAAGAATAAGCTCCAACCGAAAGGTTCGGAACGTGAGAGCGAGGCCAATATTGGCCTCGCTTTTTTTGTCTGCACTTAAGTTAGGGCATGTCGCACCGACCACCTGCTCACCACAGAATTATATGCAGGGTCTGGATTTTTGTCCTGAAACGCGCGATGTAGCGCCATAAGACAGTTCCCCATCCCAAACACATCGTTGAAGTGTGCATGAAACTATTTGTTGGCCTTGGAAATCCCGGTGCGAAATACGCAGGCAACCGGCATAATATTGGCTTCATGGCTCTGGACCAGATCGCCAGCGACCATGGGTTCTCGTCCTGGAAGTCCAAGTTTCAGGCTCAGATCAGCGAAGGCGTTCTTGGCCGCACCAAAGTGCTGCTGCTGAAACCGCAGACCTTTATGAACCTATCCGGCCAATCCGTTGGCGAGGCGATGCGGTTTTACAAACTGACCCCTGCTGATGTGACTGTCCTTCACGACGAGTTGGACCTGGCACCGGGCAAAGCCCGGGTCAAACAAGGCGGCGGACATGCCGGTCACAACGGGTTGCGTTCGATCCATTCGCACATTGGCGCCGACTATGGCCGTGTCCGCCTAGGCATTGGCCATCCCGGTCATAAGGACGCTGTCGCAGGCTATGTGCTGCGTGATTTTGCCAAGGCAGATGAAGCCTGGCTCGACGACCTGATGCGCGGTATTTCCGATGGCGCCGCTCAACTCGCCGCAGGTGATGGCGGGAAATTCATGAATGCCGTGGCGCTGCGCGTCGCACCACCGCGCAGCTCTTCTGGTTCAGGCGCTGAAGGCAAAGGGCGCACCGGTGCCCCCAGCTCAAAAAAAGCGGCACAGCCCGACAGGTCTGACGCCCAGAAGACGCCCCCCATTGCCGCAGAGCCGTCCGCTGTGCAGAGCGCTGATGAAACCGCGCCGTCCGCCATTGAACGTCTTCTAAATAAATTTAAGTAACCAAAGTTTCCGTTGCGTCCTGTTTGCGCGCGCGGGCTGCGGCTGACTAGGCTCAGCCGTGTCCGAGGAGGATTATTATGCATCGATATTTAAAGTTATTTTCGTATTTTCTCATTATCTTACTGATATTTGCTGCGACTCTCGCCTATTGGCAACGCGAGTCGCTGAGCCGGTTGATGGCCGTAAACACGCTGTTTGACGAAGATCGCATTGTTTCCAATTTCTCAAATATGGAAGGTGCATTTTTGACCGCGCCGCTTGATCGCGGCGATGGTCCGGTGAGCGTACTCCCCGCCGGAGTAGAGATGACCCTCCCCCCCGGCGCGCAAGACTGGATCAGCCACCGTAACGTGACCTCCCTGCTGGTGTTAAAAGGCGGCCAGATCCGTCACGAGAGCTACTATCAGGGCACGGGCCCGGATGACCTGCGGATCTCTTGGTCGATGGCAAAAAGCTATCTCTCCGCACTCCTCGGCGTTCTGCTGCGAGAGGACAAGATCCGCTCACTCGATGATCTGGTCATCGATTATGCGCCAGAGCTGAAGGGCAGCGCCTATGGAACGGCCAGCATCCGCAATGTGCTGAACATGGCCAGCGGCGTGAAGTTTAACGAAGATTACCTGGATTACGATTCCGATATCAATCGAATGGGCCGCACCCTCGCGCTTGGTGGAACGCTGGATGATTTCACCGCCGACCTGAACGAGACCATCGGAGGACCGGGCGAGGCCTGGCAGTATGTATCCATCGACACCCATGTCCTGGGCATGGTTATTCGTGGCGCAACGGGGCGTCCTATCCCTGATTTGCTCTCCGAGAAAATACTGCGGCATTTGGGGCTGGAACGTGCTGGTTACTACCTGACTGACGGCGAAGGCGTCGCGTTCGTTCTCGGCGGTATCAATCAAACCACACGCGACTACGGGCGTTTCGGCCAGATGATCGCCCAAAACGGCCGCTACAACGGCAGACAGGTTGTACCACAGGCCTGGATCGCCGCCTCGACCCGCCCATCCGCCCCGACCGATGCAGGTCGGATTGGATACGGGTTTCAATGGTGGATCCCGAAGAACGCCGTTCCAGGTGAATTTCTGGCCAGAGGGGTCTATGGGCAATATATCTATATCAACCAAGGCCGCGACGTCGTCGTTGTTGTCACCAGCGCTGATCGGGGATTTCGCAAACCCGGTGTTGCGGATGAAAACGTCAAAATGCTGCGCGCGTTGGCGAAATCACTGTAGGATATACCCATGGATCAAGACGACAGCGTAAATGTGTTCGGGGAAGCACTGGCCCCCTGTTCCACCACCCCCTTGACCGGGTTCTTCCGGGACGGCCTTTGCAACACCTGCGCGCAGGATCAAGGCAGCCATACGGTCTGCGCCGTCATGACTGACGAATTTCTGGCATATTCCAAATATGTCGGCAACGATCTGTCCACCTCGCGACCTGAATTTGGTTTTGCGGGATTGAAAGCCGGGGACAGCTGGTGCCTCTGTGCCGGACGTTTCCTGCAGGCCGCTGACGAGGGCTGCGCGCCGCAGGTCAATCTGGCAGCGACCCATAAACGTGCGCTGGAGATCGTGCCGCTCAGCGTACTGGAAAGCCATGCTTTGCCGGGTGATGTGGCCTAGGGTCAGGAGCCCTTACTAGAAATGAAGAAAGGCACCTGCTATGCGAGGCGCCTTTCGCTTTCTTCGCTCTGCCAAGATCAGTCGCTGTCGCGACCTTCGGTGTCCGACATATCAAAGCCGAGGTGACGCGCGACGGTAAAGATATCCTTGTCGCCGCGGCCACACATGTTCATCACAATGATATGGTCCTTAGGCAAGTCGGGCGCGATCTTCATCACATGGGCTAGCGCATGACTCGGCTCAAGCGCCGGAATGATACCTTCCATAGCGCAGGATAGCTGGAACGCCTCCAGCGCTTCCTTGTCAGTGATGGAGACATAATCGGCCCGGCCGATATCGTTCAACCAGGCATGCTCGGGACCGATACCGGGATAATCGAGCCCGGCAGAGATGGAAAAGCCTTCCAGAATTTGGCCATCATCATCCTGCAATAGGTAGGTGCGGTTGCCATGCAGCACGCCAGGGCGGCCACCGGTGAGCGAGGCACAATGCTGCATCTTCTCATCGACACCTTTGCCACCGGCCTCAACACCAATGATGTTCACCGACTTGTCGTCCAGGAATGGGTAGAACAGGCCCATGGCGTTTGACCCGCCACCAATTGCTGCGATTACGGTGTCCGGCAGACGTCCCTCGCCCTCCTGCTCTGCCAGCTGCCAGCGTACTTCTTTACCGATCACCGACTGAAAATCTCGCACCATTGCCGGATAGGGATGCGGTCCCGCCACTGTGCCGATGCAGTAGAAGGTGTCATGGACATTGGTCACCCAATCCCGCAGGGCATCGTTCATGGCATCCTTCAACGTGCCGCGGCCAGAGGTCACCGGAATGACTTCGGCACCCAGAAGGCGCATACGGAAGACATTGGGCGCCTGACGCTGCACATCATGCGCGCCCATATAGACCACGCATTTCAGCCCAAATTTGGCGCAGACCGTGGCAGTAGCGACGCCATGCTGGCCCGCGCCGGTTTCCGCAATGATCCGATCCTTGCCCATGCGACGGGCCAGCAGGATCTGTCCCAGCACATTGTTAATCTTATGCGCGCCGGTATGGTTCAGCTCATCCCGTTTTAAATAGATCTTCGCGCCGCCCAGATGCTCAGTCAGCCGCTCGGCGAAATAGAGCGGACTGGGGCGACCGACATAGTTTTTCCAGAGATCGTCCATCTCGGCCCAGAAACTCGGGTCGTCCTTGGCACGATCATATTCCTCTTCCAGGCTGAGGATCAGCGGCATCAGAGTCTCGCTGACGAACCGCCCTCCGAAAATACCAAACCGCCCCTGTTCATCGGGACCGTTCATGAAGCTGTTGAATAGATCTTCGGCCATGGTTCTTTCCTTCTTCGCGGCGCTCGATATGAGTATAGCGCGGCCTGCTCCGGGTAAAGAGAGGTGCGACGGATTCTACGAAATGTCGCGGAAAGGGGCAGGTGTAAAAGGCCGACATGCACGCCTCTCAGCGACGTGGCGCACCGGCGGCCTCACAGAAGGCGCGAATACGCGCAGGATCCTTTACGCCGGGCGCACTCTCGGCACCTGAGGCTACATCGACCTGACGCGCACCGGTGACGCGGATCGCCTCTGCGACATTCTCAGGCGTCAGCCCGCCGGCCAGCATCCAAGGGGTGCGCCAGTATTTCTTGCGTGCCAGAAGCCCCCAATCAAAGGTGACGCCATTCCCGCCCGGCAAGACAGCGCCCTTCGGCGCCTTGGCGTCCACCAGAATCTGATCGGCAACGGCCTCATAGGCCTCGATCCTTTGGATATCCTCGGCAGTGGACACCCCAAGCACCTTCATTACAGGCAGACCATAGCGCGCCTTAACCTCAGCCACGCGCTCCGGCGTCTCCTGCCCGTGCAGCTGGATCATATCCAATGGAACAGCGCTGGTGATTTCATCCAGCATGGCGTCATCCGGGTTGACCACCAAAGCCACTTTGCACAAACCAACAGGCGCCTCGACGGCGAGCGCCGTGGCTTCCTCTACGGTCACAGAGCGAGGGGATTTTGCAAAGAAATTGAATCCGATATAAGCCGCCCCGGCATCAGCCGCGGCCACGATGTCCTGCGGTGTTTTCAGTCCGCAGATCTTAACCCGAATGTCCATCATGAGTGCGTTAGCTTGCTTCGTCGAGTATAGCGAGGACCTCATCTTTGCCCTCGTGCTTCTGCTTTTTCAGGCGATTGACCTCGCGCGAGAGCTTCTTCGCCTCGCGGGCTTTCAGATCTGCCTCACGACGGTGTTTGTGTTCACGCAACCATTCAATGATGAAGCCGATAATCAGACCAACAGCGATACCCCCTAGCACAACCACAAACAGGGGGAGTTCGATGCGGAAGTTATAGCCCAAGAACTCGGCGAAGGCCGTGGGCATGAGCTTAAGCTCAACCAAACCCCGATTTGCCAAAGAGACCGAGATAAGGGCGATGGCAATCACCCCAAGATAGGCATAGCGAATATAGCGCATCAGGCTTTTCCGTTCAGGCGGTCCCTCAAGAGTTTACCTGTCTTGAAGAACGGCACGTGTTTTTCCTCAACATGGACCGTTTCGCCCGTGCGGGGATTGCGACCAACTCGCGCATCCCGCTGTTTCACTGAGAAGGCGCCAAAGCCCCGCAGCTCCACACGGTCGCCGCGCGCCATTGCGTCGGTCACCTCCTCGAACACCGTATTCACGATCCGCTCCACATCACGCTGATACAGGTGCGGGTTTTCGTCTGCAATCTTCTGGATCAATTCCGAGCGGATCATTTCTCGGCCCTCCCAAGCCAAGCTAGGCACAGTTTCTATTCAACGACTATAGGTACAAAACCTCGAACCGGGAACAGTGGATGCAGGCCTGCCCCGCAAATAAGTCAGCGTTTGCCTATCATTAGGCGAGTTCTGGCGATTTCTGCCCACAAAGCAGAGATGGGGCCCCCTCGATTCAGCTGCAAGGGTTGCAATTGTATTTGTGATTCGCAGCAGTATCTAATTGCGGTTTTTCATCCGCACCCCGCTCCAGGTCGGGAAGAGCAACCTGCGACAAAAAGAAACGGCCCCGCCCCAAAAGGGCAGGACCGTTCAAAATTTTCAGCCTAGGCTGGCTGCTGAAATCAGTCGCCTGTTTTCAGCGCTGCGCCCAGAATGTCGCCCAGAGACGCGCCGGAATCGGAGGAGCCATACTGTTCAACGGCTTCTTTTTCTTCCGCGATTTCGCGTGCTTTGATCGACAGACCCAGACGGCGGGTCTTGCCGTCCACGTTGGTCACGCGCACGTCAACCTTGTCACCAACCGAGAAACGCTCAGGGCGCTGGTCGGCACGGTCACGGGAGAGATCGGAGCGGCGGATGAAGGACTTCATGCCTTCGTATTCCACTTCGATGCCGCCTTCTTCAATGGCGGTGACGTTCACGGTCACGATGGAACCGCGCTTCACGCCGCCAACGGCTTCAGCGAACTTGTCGCCGCCGAGGGCTTTGATCGACAGAGAAATACGCTCTTTCTCGACGTCCACTTCGGAGACAACGGCCGAAACCATGTCGCCTTTGCGGTAGTTCTGAATCGCGTCTTCGCCGCGCTCGTCCCAGGACAGGTCGGAGAGGTGAACCATGCCGTCGATGTCGCCGTCGAGGCCGATGAACAGACCGAATTCGGTGATGTTCTTGACTTCCCCTTCGACCTGAGTGCCCTCGGGGTGTGTTTCTGCAAACACTTCCCATGGGTTACGCATGGTCTGCTTGAGGCCCAGGGAAACGCGGCGCTTGGCACCGTCGATTTCCAGAACCATGACGTCGACTTCCTGCGAAGTGGAGACGATTTTGCCCGGGTGGACGTTTTTCTTGGTCCAGGACATCTCGGAGACGTGGACCAGACCTTCGACGCCCGGCTCCAGTTCAACAAATGCACCGTAATCGGTGATGTTGGTGACACGACCTTTGTGCACGGAGGACAGCGGGTACTTGGCGCCAACCAGATCCCACGGGTCTTCCTGCAGCTGCTTCATGCCGAGGGAGATACGGTGAGTCTCTTTGTTGATCTTGATGACCTGAACCTTGACGGTTTCGCCGATCGACAGGATCTCGGAGGGGTGGTTCACACGGCGCCATGCCATGTCGGTGACGTGCAGCAGGCCGTCAACGCCGCCCAGGTCAACAAACGCACCGTATTCGGTGATGTTCTTGACCACACCATCCACGGCCTGACCTTCGGACAGGTTGCCGATAACTTCGGCACGCTGTTCGGCGCGGGACTCTTCGAGGATTGCACGGCGGGACACAACGATGTTGCCACGACGACGATCCATTTTCAGGATCTGGAACGGCTGCTTCAGACCCATCAGCGGGCCGGCGTCGCGCACGGGGCGGACGTCAACCTGCGAACCGGGCAGGAATGCAACAGCGCCGCCCAGGTCGACGGTGAAGCCGCCTTTGACGCGACCGAAGATAGCACCTTCGACGCGCTGGTCGTCTGCGTATGCTTTTTCCAGGCGATCCCATGCTTCTTCGCGGCGGGCCATCTCGCGGGAGATAACAGCTTCGCCACGGGCGTTCTCAGCAGCGCGCAGATAGACTTCTACTTCATCGCCAACAGAGATTTCGGGAGCTTCGCCAGGGTTTGCGAATTCTTTGAGCTCAACGCGGCCTTCCATTTTGTAGCCGACGTCGATGATGGCCTGGCCCGCTTCGATTGCGATGACCTTGCCTTTGACAACAGAACCCTCTTCGGGGGTGTCCATTTCGAAGCTTTCGTTCAGGAGGGCTTCGAATTCCTCCATCGATGTGTCTTGAGCCATGTGGTCTCAGGTTTCCTTTACAAATCGGTTTTATCTGGCCGGGCGGTTGTCTCCGCCGGTCTTGAAGATTGGTCCTTACGAGGCGCAGCACAGGCCGGTCTGATCAGACAAACACAAAGGGCCGAGGTGTGCCTCGACCCTGCTCAGAATGCCGTCCGTGCGTTAACCGCCTCTATAGTGACAGCGCGCTTACTATGCGGATTCCCGCTTCGGCGCAAGGGAAACCGTCATCAGGCACCAAGGAGCGGCGAACGGTCACAAGTTCGCAGCAGGATCAGAAGGCGCGTGATCACGGGTCGTGGGGCCGTTACAGCGACCGGATCAAGCTAGTGACGCGCATCAATCGCCGCGATTGCCGTCGCCACGGCCTCATCAATCGTGAGCGCACTGGTATCGATCAGCACCGCATCGCTCGCAGGTTTCAACGGCGATTCCGAGCGGTTGGTATCGCGCGCGTCCCGCGCCTTCACATCTTCCAGCACCTCAGCATAGCTGGTAGGATTGCCCGCTGCCATCAACTCCTGCAAGCGGCGCTGCGCACGAACTTCGGCGCTCGCTGTCACGAAGAGCTTGGCCTGCGCGCGCGGGCAGATCACCGTGCCGATATCCCGCCCGTCCAGAACCGCCCCGCCTGCACGGCGGGCAAAAGCGCGCTGAAAATCGACCAATGCCGCGCGCACCTCAGCGATCACCGCCACCTTTGACGCGGCCTGCGCCACTTGCGCGGTGCGCAGTTCTGGCCGTTCAAGATCATCCGGCAGCAGCGCAAGGGCGGCATCAATCGGCTTATCCCCGGCAAGCATCCGCGCCCCGACCGCACGGTAGAGCAGGCCCGTATCCAGATGGCCAAACCCGAAATGGGCCGCCACTGCCCGAGAAATCGTGCCCTTACCTGCGGCAGCCGGGCCGTCAACTGCAACGGTAAAGCTCATGCCGTCGTCTCTAGCCGCGCCCCCAGCGTGGTCATCAGCGGGGTGAAGATCGGGAAGGACGTGGCAATAGGCGTGCCATCATCGACAGTCACGGGTTTTTGGGCCCCCATACCCATCACCATGAAAGACATCGCGATCCGATGATCCAGGAAACTCTCACAGGTGCCGCCGCCGGGCACACCTTCCGGTCCCAGACCGGTGACGGCCCACCAATCGTCACCCTCTTCAACCATCACGCCATTTGCCCGCAAACCGCGCGCCATCGCGTCGATCCGGTCACTTTCCTTCACCCGCAGTTCCTTGACGCCGGTCATCATGGTTTTGCCCGCCGCAAAGGAAGCCACAACCGAAAGCACCGGATATTCATCAATCATCGAAGCCGCGCGCTCCGGTGGGACGTCGATCCCCTTCATGTCAGGCGAGTACCGCGCGCGCAGATCCGCAACCGGCTCACCGCCCTCTTCCCGCATATTTTCAAAAGTGAGATCCGCGCCCATATCCTGCAAGGTGTAGAACAGCCCCGCCCGCGTCGGGTTCAGGCCGATACCCGGTACCAGCACATCGGACCCTGGCGTAATCAATGCTGCGCAAACCGGGAAAGCCGCGCTTGAGGGGTCACGTGGCACCGCAATGACCTGCGGTTTCAGTTCAGGCTGCCCAGTCAGTGTGATGACCCGGCCTTCATCCGTATCTTCTACAGTGATCTCGGCGCCGAACCCCGCGAGCATGCGCTCAGAATGGTCTCGGGTGGCCTCTTTCTCGATCACAACTGTCTGCCCCGGAGCATTCAGTCCCGCCAGAAGGACCGCGGATTTCACCTGCGCGGAGGGCACCGGAACTGTGTAGCGCACCGGTGTCGGCTCCGCAGCTCCGACGATTGTCATTGGCAGGCGCCCACCCGACCGACCAACAGATTGGGTCCCAAACAGGGCCAGCGGATCGGTCACCCGCGCCATTGGTCGTTTGTTGAGGCTGGCATCCCCCGTGAAGGTAACCGTGATAGGAGAAGTCGCCATGACCCCCATGATCAGCCGCACACCGGTGCCGGAGTTGCCGCAATCAATCACCTGGTCCGGCTCAGCCAGACCACCGACGCCGACACCATGCACAGACCAATTGCCACCACCATGATTGATGACCTCGGCGCCCATTGCCTGCATTGCCTTGGCGGTGTCCAGTACATCTTCCCCCTCGAGCAGACCCGAAATCTTGGTCTCTCCCACGGCCAGGGCGCCCAAGATCAGCGAGCGGTGAGAGATCGATTTATCGCCCGGAACCTCGGCAATGCCGGTCAGCGGATCCGCGCGGTGCGAAGTCATCGGGATGGGCGTACCGTGTCCGGACATGAGGAGCCTTTCGAAATGCTAGCGTTCACAATTGGACTACCCAATCGCTTGGTGTCGGTCCAGCGCGTTTTCCCATTGCCGCCCTCCCTGCAAGATATTGCACCAAGCATAAAGCCCGGTCAGGCAGCAGGATCAGAGGCGACGGAATGTCATATAGTGAGGTGTGCGACCTTCGCGCAGGGCCTTTTGCTCATATCGGGTTGAGATCCAGTCATCCCATGCCACACGCCAGTCATCCGGCCCCTCTGCCAGCCACTCAAACCCGGCCTGCGGCACCTCTTCCATGGTCTGGCGAACGTAGTCGGGAATATCCGTTGCCACCCGAAAGATCGCGCCCGGCTTCAGGCATTTTGCGAGTGGCTCCAGATGTTCCTGCGTAACAAAACGGCGCCGATGGTGGCGTGCCTTTGGCCAGGGATCAGGGTAGAGCAGAAACGCACGAGAAATCGACTGTTCCGGCAAGACATCCATCAGGTCACGGGCATCGCCAGGATGGACCTTGATGTTATCCGCCCCTGCGCGGCGAATTTTGCCCAGAAGCATTGCAACCCCGTTGATATAGGGTTCTGCCCCGATGATGCCGACATCAGGATTCGATTTGGCCTGATGCACCAAATGTTCGCCACCGCCAAAACCAACCTCTAGCCAGACGTCGCGCCCGCCGAACATTTCCTTGAGCTCCAAAGGGGTACGATCTGGGTTCACATCCCACCCCACCGCGCCGGGGCTGAGTGAGGCAAGATCCTCATCAATGTAGCGCTGCTGGCTGTCTTTAAGTTGCTTGCCCTTCAGGCGCCCGTAGAAGTTACGCCAAGGCGCGCCACTCTGATGTTTATCAACCGCGTTGGGCCGGCTGTCGCCGGAGGGCGCCTGGTTGGGTTTGGTGTCATCAGACATCGGGGATTTTTCCTATCGAGCGTTCAAAACCTGGCCGCCCCTCTGCCCGATGCAGCCGTCTGGGTCAAGCCAGCCACCGCGACGACCCCGTTCTAGGGGGTCTCGCGCAGCACCCCCGCCGCCATCAGGCGCAGCCGAGTCGGGTACCAGACATCCTCGGGCTTGGTTTTCAGAGTCTCAATCGCAAAGGCCGGATCCACACCGCGCTGCATCATATACTTCAGATGGCGAAAAACTTCTGACTGCGTGTCACGATAAATCCAGGTCCCGAATTCAAACGGTGTGGCCCAGTTTTCATCCTTGCGCCACAGACGATAGTAGCTCTGCACCGCTTTCGGTGCCCAATCACGCTGGTGAAAGCCAATCTTCGAACCGAGAGTCATCTGACGTCGATTGCCGGCCAGGAAAATATCGACACAGGCGCTGATGCATTCTCCGACCACCCAGGTATCCAGCGCGTGACCCTGCACGATATCGGCGATCGACTCACCTGCATAGACACTGCCTCCACCGCTGTTCAGCTGGAGCCGCGTTATGGCGGGGTTGGCATTCAGAATATCGCGAAAGGGTTCGATATCCTCATCGCTGATCTCACCGGTTTCAGCCTGCTGCGTGCCATCAACCTGTTGTGAAACCAGATTGTCGGTATCATAAATCAGCGTCGTCCCATCAATCTTGAATTTGGGGGGAAGCGTCTGACGGGCCTCCGCCGGGTGGGGCATCAGCGAGATCCCCAGAAGACAGGCCAGCGCAAGCTGCCGACACGCGCGCAGATGGAGAATAAACCGGCAGCGAGAACCCATAAAGGTCAGCTCCATAACAATACAATCACTGGTCTATACTGCCCGCAAAATGCCCGGATCTCCAAGCGCTTTGCGCGCCTGAAATCGCAGTATACGGCGCCCAGATGAAAAAAGGCGGGGACATCCCCGCCTGTTCTATATGCAAATGAGAGAGGTCGATCTCGATCAGATCGCTTTTGCCAGCGCCTCTACCAAATCAGTCCGCTCCCAGCTGAACCCGCCATCCGCATCCGGTTCCCGGCCAAAATGACCATAGGCCGCCGTGCGTTCATAGATCGGTTTATTCAGCCCAAGGTGATGACGAATACCGCGTGGCGTCAGATCCATGATCCGATCAATCGCCGCCTCAATTTTGGCCGCATCCACGTCGCCCGTGCCATGGGTATCGGCATAGATCGACAGCGGTTTGGCAACACCAATCGCATAGGACAGCTGAATGGTGCATTTATCTGCAAGCCCCGCCGCCACCACATTCTTGGCGAGATAGCGCGCTGCATAGGCTGCCGAGCGGTCAACTTTGGTC
Source organism: Phaeobacter sp. HS011 (assembly GCF_018101215.1). Taxonomy (NCBI): domain Bacteria; kingdom Pseudomonadati; phylum Pseudomonadota; class Alphaproteobacteria; order Rhodobacterales; family Roseobacteraceae; genus Phaeobacter; species Phaeobacter sp. HS011. The sequence goes on from NZ_JAGEUF010000006.1 coordinate 133,384, forward strand.
GGGTCTTTACCGGAGAATGCGCCGCCACCATGAGGTGCTGCGCCGCCGTAGGTGTCGACGATGATCTTGCGCCCTGTCAGGCCCGCATCCCCGTCTGGACCACCGATAACGAATTTACCGGTTGGATTGACGTGCCAGATGGTTTCATCGGTCAGCCATCCCTCGGGCAGGGTCTCGTGGAAATAGGGTTCGACAATGGCACGTATATCGTTGGAGGTCAGCGTCTCATCCAGATGCTGGGTCGACAGCACCAGCGAGCTGACACGCACCGGTTTGCCATTTTCGTAGACCACCGAAAGTTGCGACTTCGCATCCGGGCCAAGCGCCGGTTCCGCGCCGTTTTTGCGCACCTCGGCGAGACGACGCAGGATTGCATGGCTGTACTGGATCGGTGCTGGCATCAGCGCGGGCGTTTCATTGGTCGCGAAACCAAACATGATGCCCTGATCCCCTGCGCCTTCTTCTTTATCAGCTGCGGCGTCAACGCCCTGGGCGATATGAGCGGATTGCTCGTGCAGCAGGTTGGTGATCTCCACCGTCTCATGATGGAACTTATCCTGTTCGTAGCCGATATCCTTGATGCAGGCGCGGGCGATCTCATCGATACGGCCCATGTAATCGTGCAGTTTGTCTTGGTCCGACAAACCCACTTCCCCCCCGATGACCACGCGGTTCGTGGTTGCAAAGGTTTCGGCCGCTACGCGGGCTTCGGGCTCTTCGCTCAGAAAGGCGTCCAGAACGGCATCCGAAATACGGTCACAGACCTTATCCGGGTGTCCCTCGGAAACCGATTCCGAGGTGAAAGTATAATTCGTGCGGGTCATGAAAGGTGCTCCGTTGGGTTTAGCCCGCCACGCCAGGAAGCCGTTGTGGCAGTAATCGATCCGCAGTACGCGGGGAGACGTGTGTCGTCAATCTATAATGCCCAGAGGTTAAGCAGCTATGACCCGCGCGCAAGTGTGGTGCTGCGTCGCAGCGCCAGCCCGCCAAGGACGATGCAGAAAAGAAACACTGGCAGATCTCCGGTCCGTGCATAAAGGGTTCGCGGCAGCGGTGCAGGCAGCGCCACATCCAGATAGCCCGCAACGCCCAAAGGCAGGGCGTCCAAAATCCGTCCATAGGGATCAATCATGGCCGAGATCCCGGTATTTGCGACGCGCGCCATGGGCAAGCCCTGCTCAATCGCGCGCATCCGTGCCTGAACCAGATGCTGATAGGGGCCGGAATAGGTGCCGAACCACGCATCGTTGGTGATCTGGATCAGCAGGTCGGCCCGCCCCGGTGCGGCATTCACATCCTGCGGAAACAAGGCCTCATAGCAGATCAACGGCAGCGCCTTTCCCACCGGCAAATCCAAGAGCCGAGGCCCCGGCCCCGCCGCATAACCCGCCCCGGCCTGCGACGCAAAACCATGCACACCGAAGCGCGCCATCAGATTGCCCGCCGGAATATACTCTCCAAAGGGGACCAAGTGCGCCTTGTCATAGATCTGAGCGGGAACGTTGCTGCCCTGCAAGACAATCGCCGAGTTGTGGTATTGCCCATCAGTTCTGCGCTGGATGCCCAACATGACCGGCGTATCCCCAGCCGCAGATACAACCTCATCCAAGATATCTTCCGCGTAGTTCAACATCAGGGGAATAGCCGTTTCCGGCCAGAGGATGAGATCCACCGCAGATCCGTCAGCCGTCGGAGCACGCGAGTACTCCAACTGCCGGTCGACAAACGACCAGCGCAGGTCCGGGTGCCATTTCTCGTCCTGAGGTGCATTGGGCTGCACTAGGCGTAACGTGTGCTCGGTCAGTGCGGCGACAGGTGGTTTGGGCAGAAGCACCACGACGGCGCCCACTGCAATGAGTGGCAACAGCGCAGCAACAGGGCGGTGGCGGATCAAACCAATTGGCACGGTGGCACTCAAAGTCAGAAGACCCAGGCCATGTGGTCCGATCCAAGGCAGCAGTTGGGCAGCAGGGATATCGATCCAGAACTGCCCGAAGGCGGCCCACGGCAGACCGGTCAGGACATAGGCGCGCGCGAATTCCGCAAGCGAGAGCAGTGCGATGAACAGCGGCAGCCGGGTAGCCCCTTGCCCAAACCGAACCGCAACACCAAACGCCAGCGCCCAAAACAACGCCAGCCCGCCCGCAAGACCTACAACGGCAAAAGGCGCCATCCAGGCATAGCGATCTGCATCAATCTGAAATGGTTCATAGATCCAGATCATACCGACGGAAAAATATGCCGTTCCCAACAACCAGCCAAACAACGCGCCACGGCGGATAGAGGATACCTGAAGCAGCTGATATCCGACCACCCCAAGACAAAGCGGCACCAACCAAAGCACGTGGAATGGCGCCAGCGCAAAGGCCAGCAACCCGCCAGCGGCAACAGCGGTCGCGACAGATAGGAACGCGGACCGTAGGCTGGTCGCCGACCAGGCCTTAGTGATCATCCTGAACAATCCGGCAGCCGTACCCGCAATCGCTTGATCCGGCGCGGATCGGCGTCCATTACCTCAAATTCAGGTCCATCAGGATGCTGAATGACTTCGCCCCGTGCAGGCACCCGCCCCGACAGTATAAAGACCAGCCCGCCAAGGGAATCGATTTCTTCGCCGTCGACATCCTCGTGATTGGTCAGTGAACGGCCGATTTCATTCTCGAATTCATCCAGCGGGGTGCGGGCCTGTGCGATGTAGCAGCCCTGTTTTTCGCGAAACCAGGTCTGATCCTCACCGGCATCATGTTCATCCTCGATCTCGCCAACAACCTGCTCAATCAGGTCTTCGATGGTCAGCAGGCCGTCAACGCCGCCATATTCGTCAATCACCAGCGCCATATGGCGCCGCTCGGCCTGCATCTTGGTCAGCAAAACACCAATTGTCATGGAGGGCGGCACGAACAGAAGCGGCCGCACCATGCCTTCAAGGCCGAAATCGGCTTCGGTGCCATTGAAGCCATGCATCAAGGCGAAGTCTTTGAGATGGACAAAGCCGATCGGCGTATCCAACGTGCCCTCATAGACGGGAATCCGGGTAAAACCGCTTTCGCGGAAGATCTGAACCAGTTCGTCCTTGGGTGTGGAAACCGGGATCGCAACAATCTCCGCGGCGGGGATGGCCACATCCTCAACCCGCAAGCGGCGGAGGTTGATCATCCCATGCGGTTGGTTCGGCAGACGTGTGTCCGGACCGGCAGTCACGCCTTCTTCAGTTTCTGCCGGAGCAAAGGAACCGAAAATACGCCCCAGAAACCCCGTTGATTGTGCAGCCGCTACACTGTTGTCAGCGCTGCCCTTGTTCTCCAGCGCGCCCTGCGCTGCGTTAGAACTTCCGTCGATATCGTCCATCGTTCCTATCCGATACGCCCATGATTGGGGCTGTCATCCAAAGTATATGGGTCATCAATACCCAATTTGCCAAGTATCTGCACCTCAAGACGTTCCATCAAAGTGGCGTCAGGGTCACGAATGTGATCATACCCCAAAAGATGCAACACTCCGTGAACGATCAAATGGCGCAGGTGATCCGCCAGAGGTTTGCCGGCATCCTCAGCCTCACGCGCGCAGGTCTCATAGGCAATCGCAATGTCACCAAGCGGAATTTCGCCAGTGAAATCCGCCTCAGGCAGTGGTGGCTCGTCGCCCGCCTCCTCAGACGAAAGATCCTCCGCAGGCCAGCTGAGCACGTTTGTAGGCTTCGCTTTCTGGCGAAACTCAGTGTTCAGCTCCATGATCCGTGCATCATCGCAGGCCAGCAAAGACAGTTCGCAGTCGTCGGCATCCAGACCAAAATGCCCAAGCACCGCATGGATCGCCTGCACCGCATGTGTAGTGAGGTCGGCGTCCTGCCAACGGGTATCCTCTATGGAGATGTCGAGGGTCATTATCCAAATCTCACAGCCAAGGCAGTCCGCCGTCGCAGGCGATGTCAGCTCGGGTTCAAGATGGCAGCGCCTTGGGACCCGAGCTCCTATCGCCCTAACAAAATCAATCCGTGACGAATGTGATCAGGCGGGTTTCTCATCCGCCTCATAGGCTTCGATGATGGCGGCCACAAGCGGATGCCGCACCACGTCGCGCGATGTGAAGTAATTGAAGCTCACCTTGGGAATACTGCTCAGCAACCGCTCGGCATCTGCCAGCCCTGACGCCACCCCGCGCGGCAGGTCGACCTGGCTGCGGTCGCCAGTGATCACCATACGCGATCCTTCGCCCAGACGGGTCAAAAACATCTTCATCTGCATCGTAGTGGCATTCTGGGCCTCGTCCAACACGACAAAGGCATTGGACAGCGTGCGACCGCGCATGAAGGCCAGCGGAGCGATCTCAATCTGCTTTTCTTCCAACAGCTTCGCCAATTGCTTACCCGGCAGGAAATCGTTCAGCGCATCGTAGAGCGGCTGCATATAGGGATCGACCTTGTCCTTCATGTCGCCTGGCAGATAACCAAGCTTCTCTCCGGCTTCCACCGCAGGGCGACTAAGGATGATCTTATCGACATGGCCAGTGATGAACATGCTGACCCCAACGGCGACGGCCAGATAGGTCTTCCCCGTGCCAGCCGGGCCGATGCCAAATGCCAGTTCATGTTCAAACAGAGACTGAACGTAGGCTTTTTGTGCATCAGTGCGCGGCTCGACCAGCTTCTTGCGGGTCTTAATCTCGACCTTGCCGCCTCGAAACATCTCCAGCTGGCTACCGGGGGTGGCGACCTGCTCCTGCCCCATCCGCAACTCGCGATCAATGTCACCGGCCTCTACGCTTCGGCCAGTTTCCAGCCGATCATACAGCGCGGCCAAAACTGCGGCGGCCTGATCGCGCGCGGCTTCTTCGCCCAGCACCGAAAGCTGGTTGCCACGCCGGACGATCTGCACACCAAGCTTTTGCTCAAGCGTTGCGAGATTGCGGTCGTATTCGCCGCACAGATCAATCAACAGTCGGTTATCGGGAAATTCAAGCAGCGCCTCGTGGGAGGCATCCTGCTCCTGTGATGGGGTCAAAGTGCCAATGGCCAATCCGGTCTCCTGTCTTTGACGGTGTTCACTCAGTGTGCCCCTCGACTCGCCCCGGCGCAAGCTGCGCATCCGCAATTTCACGCGATTGAAACAAAATGGCCGCCCCGGAAGGACGGCCACACGGCAGTGATCTGTAGCTGTGGGTGCATCCGCTCAGATCGGATCCTCGACACTGGAGCCTGATTTGAACGGGCCAGTTGCAGTATTTGGTGGTGCAACCCCAGAACATACCGGACGCCCATCCGGCGCCAGACGTTGCGACAGATAACCTTCCACGCCGTCGTCGATGATCCAGTGATCGCAGCCGGTTGGGTCCACCCAGATGCCTGCCTTCAACTGAGAGAGATCCTTGCTGTCGAAACCGCGATCCACGGTCTTGTCGACCTTTTCGTCGCAGGCCGCGAGACCAATCGCCACGGATGCCAGCAACGCTGCTTTAATGAATGACATAGACGTGCTCCTCAGCGCAGGCAGATGATTTCAACGCGGCGGTTCTGCGCCATGTTGGCGGCAGAATCATTGGGGACACGCGGATCGCGTTCGCCGTAACCACGCGCCTCGAGGATGCGCACGCCAACCGATTGGCCGACCTTGGCGACCGCATTTGCCCGGCGCTGTGACAGGCGCATGTTGTACTCGTCCGATGCACGGCTGTCAGTATGGCCGGTGATGATGAAAGAACGCGCATTGGCGGTTTGAAAAAACTCGCGCAGGCGCTGCTGTCCCGCCGCGCTAATGCGGTGTCTGTTGGTGGCAAAAAACTGATCGCTGGGCATCACGCCGCAGATATTGCCCCGGCGGCAAACCGGTTTTCCGTCTCGCGTGACATGCGGTGTCATGAAGCCTTCGGCGCCATCGTCCATCACCCAATGCTCGCAACCATCGGGATCAACCCAGATGGTTGGAATATAGCTTTGACCGATCACACCGGCGTCCTGCGCCAGCAGAGCGCCCACATTCAAGCCGACAGTCGCGACAACGGTGGCCACGAGTCCGCAGAGTTGTTTCCGCATTGGTTTCAACACACCCAATATCCCCCTTACACCAGTCATTCGCAGGCGTCATTCTTGCGGCCACGCAGGCTTTGCGCGGGCAGTTACCACGATATTCGCAGGTATAGAACGCAAATTGCAATCATTTGCTTAAGGAAATCAGAAGTTTCACGGCCCATGTCGCGGTGGGGGCGCAATCGTCTGCGCGACCGCCCCCGCCCATAAATCAGTCGATCAGCGCACCCGCCAGCGAGTTGGCGCCGGAGGACAGGATCCGCACGCGGGCAAGATCCCCGATAGCCCGGTCGCAATCCGCGACATGGACCGCATGCAGATAGTCGGATTTCCCAACCATCTGCCCGGGGAACCGTCCCGCTTTCTCGAACAGCACGGTGACGTCACGGCCTACCATGCTGTCCTGAACCTCGCGTTGCTGCTTCGTCAGCAGGGCCTGCAGGCGCTGAAGCCGGTCGTCTGCCTCTTTGGGATCGACCTGTGGACGTTCCGCCGCCGGGGTGCCCGGACGGGTGGAGTATTTGAAGGAATAGGCGGTACCATATTTCACCTCTTCCACCAGATCCAAAGTGGCCTGGAAATCCGCCTCAGTCTCTTCCGGGAAGCCAACGATAAAATCGCCAGAGATCAGGATATCAGGCCGCGCGGCGCGGATGCGCTCGATCAAGCGGAGATAGCTTTCGGCGGTATGTGCACGGTTCATCCGTTTGAGGATCTTGTCGGACCCCGCCTGAACCGGCAGATGCAGATAAGGCATCAGTTTGGCACAGGTGCCATGCGCCTCAATCAGGTCATCCTGCATGTCATTGGGATGTGACGTGGTGAAGCGGATGCGCTCCAGCCCGTCGACCTTGTCCAACTCCCAGATCAGCTGCGCCAGCGTCATGTCGCCATTGGGTCCGGCACCGTGATAGGCATTCACATTCTGACCCAGAAGGGTGATTTCGCGCACCCCACGCTCGACCAGATCCTGCGCCTCTCGCAGAATACGGTCTGCCGGGCGCGAGACCTCGGCGCCACGGGTGTAGGGCACCACGCAGAAGGCGCAGAATTTGTCACACCCTTCCTGCACGGTCAGGAACGCTGTCGGACCGCGCTTGGCCTTGGGGCGGTTTTTCAACTTCTCGAATTTGTCTTCTTCGGGAAAGTCGGTGTCGAGCACCTTCTCCCCTTCCCGCGCCTTGGCTTCCATTTCTGGCAGGCGATGATAGCTTTGCGGACCGACCACGAGATCAACCAGCGGCTGGCGACGCATGATTTCCTGCCCTTCGGCCTGCGCAACACAGCCTGCAACGCCGATCTTCAGATCTGGTTTCTCCGCCTTCAGCCCCTTGAAGCGGCCCAGTTCGGAATAGACTTTTTCAGCGGCCTTCTCCCGGATATGGCAGGTGTTCAGCAGGATCATATCCGCATCATCGGGCGATTTGGTTTCTACATAGCCTTCGCCACCCAGCGCCTCGGCCATGCGTTCACTGTCATAGACATTCATCTGACAGCCATAGGTCTTGATAAACAGCTTCTTCGGGGCGCTCATGGGGACAACCTTTTCAGCGGAGGGTCGCAACAGCGGCGTGGCATAGCCGGAAACGGCTCTGCTTGCAATGCTGCCCCGATTACCCGAATTTGGCAGCAACCGCCAGACAAGGGCGCCGACAAAGAGCAGTAGGCAATCGGATATGATGCATTCATCACTTGAGGGATTTCTAGGACATGCCAAAACGGCCCTGGCAAAAGGGCCTGTCGCCCTGATCTTTGTTGAGGATAAGGTTGAGATCGCAACAACCCTACGCCACCACCTTGATCTAGGTTTCGCGACGGTCGTGGTGTTTATGCCCGATGCCTTTGATATCCCCTATGATCTGGAAACACGCATCGAGCGCGTGCCATATGATTGCAGCAAGCGAGACGCCGTATTCGATGCGATAAACAAAGTCATCGCGGCCGCCGCACCCGGATGTTGGCTCTACTACTGTTATAACGCCGAATACCTGTTTTATCCCTTCTGCGAGAGCCGGAACGTTGTGGAACTGCTAGGCTTTCATGCAGAAGAACGCCGTGACGCGATGCTGAGCTATGTCATCGACCTCTACGCGGGGGATCTTGTGGCAGCGCCGAATGGCGTTTCGCTGGACACCGCGCATCTGGACAAATCCGGCTACTATGCCCAATCCCGCAATGATCCGCAGACAGGTCACCCGCTGGACCGTCAGCTGGATTTCTACGGCGGCGTGCGTTGGCGGTATGAGGAACACATTCCCGCGGCCAGTCGGAAGATCGACCGGATTTCGCTATTTCGCGCCAAACCTGATCTGCACCTGTTCGACGATCACCGCTTTAGCGAGCCTGAGTACAACACCTACGCCTGCCCCTGGCATCACAATCTGACGGCAGCCATCTGCTCCTTCCGGACGGCAAAGGCGCTGAAACGCAATCCCGGGTCATCATTTGAGATTGATAACTTTCGCTGGCATAATTCTGCCCCGTTTGACTGGCACTCGCGCCAGCTTCTTGATCTGGGACTGATGGAACCGGGGCAGTGGTTCTGAAGATCTGAGCCGTTACGGCGGCTCAGACCCAGATATCAGTCAGCGTTGCAACAGAACCGGGAACCAATCCTCGCGCAGGATCTGACCTGGTGTCATCTCGTGACCCGGATATGGCGGCGACGTGGGACCGGGACGTTCGATGTAGCGCGCATCGTCGCCGACAAGGCGCAGCGAAAAGGCACGACGACGGGAGTTGCTGGTATTGGCGCGCGCACCATGCAGTGTGCGGTAGTTGAATGCGACCGCGTCACCAGGCTGCATCTCCCATTCTTTAACGGTCATGCCGTCGGCGTCCGGGTCCGGAACCGGCATGTACTGCCCCTCATCGGCAAAGAACCCTTCTTCAGACACCCAACGTGTCGGCAGGACTTCTTTCTCCCACCTATGAGAGCCAGCAACACAGCGCAGCGATGCATCCGTGACCGGGTCAAGCGGCGACCAGAAGCTGATGGTCTGCTGGCCTTCGACAAAGTAGTAGGGCCCATCCTGATGCCAGGGCGTCGCCATAGAGGTGCCCGGCTCCTTCACCAGAACATGGTCATGAAACATCTGAACGTGCTTCGATTGCATCAGATCTGCCGCCACCTCGGCAACGGGTGAGTGTTTGATCGCCTTTTCGAACTGAGGGATACGGGTCCAGTTGCAATAGTCATCAAAGAAACGCCCTGTCTGGCCCTTCTTTTCGTTATTGGAGGCATAGGGGCCCGGCTCGGCCATATTGGCCTCCACACCGTCGCGGAGCAGTTCAACCTGATCCGCGAAGAGCCCGCGGATCAGCACCACGCCGTCGCGTTGGAACTGATCAATATGATCCTGAGTGATAAGGGGATGAGGCATGGTGATAGTCCTTGGGATCGAAATTCCGGGCTGCGACGGCGGGCGCTGCGGCCCGTTTGCCCTTGATCCTGCGCACAGAGGTTGCGCATGCTCAAATAATATCTCGATATAAGAAAAATAATCTAATGTTATATTTAACCCTGCGCCACTACGAATACGTCTGTGCTATTGCGCAGTATGGCAGCCTCTCAGCAGCGGCAGCGGCGGTGCATGTCAGCCAGCCTGCGCTGTCCACCGCACTCGCACGGATTGAGGCACAGTTGGGCGAAACCTTGTTTCTGCGTCGTCGTGGCGCTGCGGTGGTTCTCACACCGCAGGGACGCAGCTTTGCTGCGCGTGCGCAGGCGATTCTGGAGCAGGCTGCACAGTTGGAACGCCAAGGCAGCGAAGATGCGACCGGCCAGCAACTGACTGTTGGCTGGTTCACTGATCTTGCACCATTTCTGCTCGCGCCCGCTCTTCAGCGCCTTCGCGCTGCCCTCCCCGGTGTTGCGATCCACTACAAGGTTGATCATTTTGAACCATTGATCGCTGCAATGATCGCCGGGAATGTTGACTTGGCCATCAGCTACGACCTTGGCGTGGATGCCAGTTTCATGCGCCAGGAGCTGTCACGCCGGTCTCCCGTTGCACTGCTGCCGCGACGCCATCCGATGGCAGGTCTAGACCACCTGGCGCTAGCCGATCTCGCTGAGCAGCCGTTGATTCTATCAGAAGAAGGGCACTCCGTGCGCCATATGCTTGGGCTGTTCAAATCGATCGGCACCCTGCCCCGCATCGCCCATCGTGCCGCGTCGGTAGAGCTGTTGTGCAGCTTGGCCGCCCACGGCGAGGGCATTGGTATCACCTACAGCAGGCCACCGGGTACGTATTCCTATGACGGACCGGGGTTGGTCTCAGTTCCGATCAGGGACACATCTGCAGAAGAGCCTCTTGTGCTGATCAGCCACACCCGACCTGCCCGCGGCAGCGTAATTCAGCGGGCACAAGACATTTTGGTGGACGTGGTAACAGCCAATTCGCCGGACCAGTGAAGGACTCAGATCTTGCGCAGTCGGATCACAACATCAACAGAAGCGATCTCAACCCCCTGCGGTGCCGCAGGAAGGCTCTTGATCACCAACTGGTCGGATGGCGCATCTGACAAACGCCCCTCATCCTCCCAATAGAAGTGGGGATGATCATGAGTGTTGGTGTCAAAATAGCTTTTGGAGCCGTCTACAGTGATTTCCTGCAAAACACCGGCATCGCAAAATGCGCGAAGGGTATTGTAAACGGTCGCCAAGGACACTGCGGCCCCCTTATCCTTGGCCGCGTCGAACAGGCTTTCAGCTGTGACATGGCGATGCTTACCATCGCCCACGAGCAATTCTGCCAGCGCCACCCTCTGGCGAGTCGGGCGCAATCCGGCTGTTTCCAGCCAGTTGGTAGCGATATCTGCGGGTGTTGGCGTCATAAAGCAGGTCCTGCATAGCGTTGCTGGACCTATTTATAGGCCGAAAGGGTCGCTGTATTCAATTCAATTTGCGCGACCTCAGTATCTCCTCCTAGACTGTTACAGTTGAAAAACCTGAAGGCCACAGGCGGGATGCCGGTTGTCCCACTGCGCCCGGAACCCTTGCAGGAGAGTCGAAACGGGTGCTACAGGGGGCCAGATAGACGATGATAACATAGGCAGGAGAAGCGCCAGCATGGCCGATTACCCCAGCAGCTTTGACAAAGACGATTTGCTAAAATGCGCCAGAGGCGAGCTGTTTGGCCCTGGCAATGCACAGCTGCCCGCCCCTCCCATGCTGATGATGGATCGCATCACTGATGTGTCCGCAGATGGCGGTGCCCATGGCAAAGGTCACATCACAGCCGAGTTCGACATCACCCCTGAACTGTGGTTTTTTGACTGCCATTTTCCCGGCAATCCGATCATGCCCGGCTGTCTTGGTCTTGATGGCCTCTGGCAGCTGACCGGCTTCAACCTCGGTTGGCGCGGCTGGCAGGGACGTGGCTATGCATTGGGTGTTGGCGAGGTCAAACTGACCGGCATGGTGCGCCCGGATCGCAAGCTGCTGACCTACAAGATCGACTTTACCAAGGCGATCCAGACCCGCCGCCTGACCATGGGTGTTGCCGATGGGATCGTAGAGGCAGATGGCGAAGTCATCTACCAGGTCAAAGACATGAAGGTGGCCCTGTCCGAGAGCTGATCTACAGCTTTTCTCTGGCCCTCTGAAACAGCATAGGAGTACGCAGCATGCGTCGTGTCGTCGTCACCGGTCTGGGCATCGTATCGTCCATCGGGAACAATGCCGAAGAGGTCCTTGCCTCTCTCAAAGCAGGAAAATCCGGCATCGAAGCCAGCCCTGAAATGGCTGAACATGGCTTTCGCAGCCAGATCGCTGGCACGCTCAAGCTGAATGTGGCGGATCATGTCGATAAACGCACCCTACGCTTCATGGGGGCTGGCGCGGCCTATGCTCATATCGCAATGAGCCAGGCTATTGCTGATGCCGGTCTGTCCGAAGAGCAGGTGGTAAATGAGCGCACGGGCCTCGTTGCGGGGTCCGGCGGGCCATCCACATCGGCCATGCTAACCGCCCATCAGACAGTTCTGAAAACCGGCGCGACCAAGCGTATCGGGCCGTTTGCAGTGCCCAAATGTATGTCCTCCACCATCTCCGCCAACCTTGCGACCGCGTTCAAGATCAAGGGCATCAACTACTCCATCACGTCAGCCTGCTCCACCTCCCTGCATTGCATCGGCAACGCAACTGAGCAAATCATGATGGGCAAACAGGATGTGATGTTTGCGGGCGGCGGCGAGGAGCTGGACTGGACGCTTTCGTGCCTGTTCGACGCGATGGGCGCAATGTCGTCGAAATATAACGATACCCCGGAGAAAGCCTCGCGCGCCTTCGATCAGGATCGCGATGGGTTTGTGATTTCCGGCGGCGGCGGCATTGTCGTGCTGGAAGATCTGGATCACGCTTTGGCGCGCGGTGCCAAGATTTATGCTGAGGTAACCGGATTTGCCGCGACCTCGGATGGTCACGACATGGTTGCCCCCTCTGGCGAGGGCGGCGAACGCGCCATGCGTCTGGCCCTTCAATCGCTGCCGGACGGCCGCAAGGTAGACTACATCAATGCCCATGGCACCTCGACCCCGGTTGGCGATGTCGGTGAGATCGAAGCGGCCCGCCGGGTCTTCGGTGCGGGCAATGTTCCTCCGATTTCGTCCACCAAATCAATGACCGGTCACGCACAGGGCGCGGCTGGCGCCTTGGAGGCAATTTTCTGTCTTCTGATGCTGGACAACGACTTCATCACCCCGTCGATAAACGTCGACACCCTGGCCGAGGGCATTGAACCCGCAGAGGTCGCAACCCAGCTGGTGGAAAACGCCGGTCTGGACAGCGTGATGACCAATAGCTTCGGCTTTGGTGGCACCAACGGCTCAATGGTCTTGAGCAAGTACAAAGGATAACGGCGGATGTCAGGAGTATTGACGGGCAAGCGTGGCCTGATCATGGGGGTCGCCAACGATCGTTCGATCGCATGGGGTATCGCCAAGGCCATGGCTGAGGCCGGAGCGGACCTGGCCTTTACCTATCAGGGTGAGGCTTTTGGCAAACGTCTTGAGCCGCTGGCGCAGAGCGTTGGCAGCGATTTCATGGTCGATGTCGATGTGACTGACGATGCCTCGCTCGACACGGCCTTCGAACAGCTGTCTGCCCGCTGGGACAGCATCGACTTTGTCGTTCACGCCATTGCCTATTCGGACAAGGCAGAGCTAACCGGGCGGTTCCTTGACACCAGCCGCGAGAACTTCAAGAACTCGATGGATATCTCGGCCTATTCCTTTGTTGAAGTAGCACGCCGGGCTTATCCGCTAATGAAGGATGCGGGCGGCACGCTGCTGACGCTAACCTATCACGGGTCAAACCGTGTGGTTCCCAACTACAACGTGATGGGCGTCGCGAAGGCAGCCCTTGAAAGCGCCACGCGCTATCTGGCCAACGACCTCGGCCCCGAAGGGATCCGCGTCAATGCGATCTCGCCCGGTCCGATGAAGACACTGGCCGGCGCTGCCATTGGTGGCGCGCGCAAAACGTTCAAGCATACCGCGCAGAACGCGCCGATGCGGGACAATGCAACGCTGGAAGCCGTGGGCGGCACAGCTGTCTACCTCGCCTCTGACGCCGGAGCCTGCACCACCGGTGAAGTCATTCGCGTCGACGGGGGATTTCACGTCCTTGGAATGCCGCAGCAGGACAATCTCTGATCGCGATTAATCGCGACTACAAAACCGAAGGGCACCCGCAGCGGTGCCCTTTTCTTATTCCGGCGCACGATCCTCGCGCTGCGCTACCGACAACTCCTGCGCAAGCATGGCGACCAGCTCCGCCGTTGGCATGACCCGCGCGTGGGCGGCACCCTGCCCTGCCCATTGCGCACCATAGCCAAATTCATCACGGTTTTTCGCCGCCGCGTTCAGCGCCTTCCCGGCGTCATAGGCGATGGGGTAAGCCGGGATCCCTGCATCACGGTTCTGGCGCCCCCAATCGGTAAACCGGTTGCTTAGACAGCGTGCCGGACGACCGGATATCACTGCTGTCATTTCCGTTTCGGGATCGTCGGCCAACAAGGCTGCCCGGTATCCTGCGTCAGCACTGCTCTCCGGGCAGGCAATGAAGGCGGTTCCAAGCTGCGCCGCCGCAGCGCCAGCGGCTAGGGCCTCGGCAATATCAGCCCCCGTCATCATCCCGCCCGCAGCAATCACCGGCAGTGCCAGTGCTCCCACTAATTCGCGGACCAGCGGCAAGGTCTGAAGTCGACCATCCTCACCGGCGGGATCAAAAATGCCCCGATGACCGCCCGCCTCCCATCCCTGCGCAACGATGGCATCAATGCCAGCGCGCTCAAGGCCACGGGCCTCAGTCAACGAGGTTGCGGTGGCGAGCAATACGACACCTGCGGCTTTCAATGCAGCAATGACATCCTGCGAGGGCAGGCCAAAGTGAAAGCTGACAACCGCAGGGCGCTGCGCGATCAACATGTCCTGCATGTCGCGATCTACGCAAAAACTGGTGTATATTTCGCGTAAGCCCTGCGGTGGCTTCGCGCCGAACTCCTGAAACGCAGGTGACAGGTGTTGAAGCCATCCCGCCTCTCGCACAGGGTCCGCGGTGGCGGGTTTGTGGCAGAACACATTGACATTGAAGGGCCGACCGGTCAGTGCCGCCGTCTGAAGAAGCATCTTCTCGGCCTGCTCGACACTTGCCGCGCCGATACCAAGCGCACCGAGCCCGCCCGCATTGCTGACAGCCGCCGCCATCTGGGGCGTACTGACGCCGGCCATCGGCGATTGCAGGATCGGCAAGGATATCCCCAGACGATCCATCAACGCTGCTGAAGTAGAAATACTGCTCATCACACTCTCTTTCGCCACGAAGCCTATTTGGGCAAAAGAGCCGGTTTGATGAGGCGGCGCAAGGGGCGCCACCTCAACCGATCTTAGTTGATCGATACCAATTCGATATCAAAAATCAAATCCTTGCCCGCCAGCGGGTGGTTGGCATCTAGGGTCACAGTCGCCTCCGTCACTTCAACCACGGTCACCGGCAGAACTTCCCCGGTCGGGGCCTGCATCTGCAGTTGGGTGCCAACCTCAAGCGGGATGTCATCAGGGATGCCTTCGCGTGGGATGGTCTGACGAGCCTCATCATGGCTAGGGCCGTAGGCCTGATCAGCAGGGATATCGAGCGTTTTCGTCTCGCCTGCGGTCATGCCGACCAAACCAGCATCCATCCCTTCGATAACCTGACCAGAGCCAACGGTGAACTCAAGCGGCTCGCGCCCTTCGGAGCTGTCAAAGACGCTGCCGTCTGTCAGCTTGCCTGTATAGTGGATGCGTACGGTATCGCCGCTTTTTACCTCGGTCATGGGACCTCCAGTTGGTTTCACGTTACAAAGGCGCGCACAGTATAGGACCCACCCCTGATGTAAACCCAACCGGCCGACGCCCCTGACTGGTCCCTGTTTGTCGGAGAATGCACCGCATTGTGGCTGGAATTGACGCCCGTTTTGCGCCTAGGCTGGCACAACCACAGGACACCGGACGGGAGACCCCATGGCGATCACAACCTGTATCTTCGATGCCTATGGCACATTGTTCGACGTGACAGCGGCCGCACGACAGGCTGCTCAGGAGCCGGAGTTCCCGCATCTGATCGACCATTGGGCCGAGCTGGCCAACCATTGGCGACTGAAACAGCTGCAATACACCTGGCTACGCGCCATCACCAATGCCCACACCGATTTCTGGCAGGTCACCCAAGACGGATTGGACTGGGCAATGGAAGCCACCGGCCTTAGCGGAGATCCTCAGCTACGGAAACGGTTGCTTGATCTCTATTGGCAACTTCAGGCCTATGAGGAAGTGCCGGAGATGCTGCGCACGCTCAAAGCGGCTGGTCTGCAGACAGCCATCCTGTCCAATGGATCACCCAAAATGCTTGAGGGCGCAGTAAACTCCGCCGGTGTGGGCGGGCTTCTCGACGATGTCTTATCGGTGGAGGCCGTCGGAGTGTTCAAACCCGATGCAAAGGTCTACGACCTCGTGGAGACCCGGTTCAGCTGTCAGCGCGACGAGGTTTTGTTTGTTTCCTCCAACGGTTGGGACGCCGCCGGGGCGGCGGGGTATGGATTTACCACAGCCTGGGTCAATCGTGGCGGCGAACCAATGGATCGTCTGCCTTGGACGCCACATCATGTGTTGAGCGATCTGAGCAGTATCCCGAAATTGCTTGGTACATAATCCTGTGTCGCATGTGTCAGAACCGCTTTCAGTCTTCACCAGCTCGGACGGGTTGCAACTCGCCTATGACGACTCCGACCATTCAGGCAACGGAGCGCGCCCGCCATTGTTATGCTTGGCGGGTCTAACCCGCGACGGGCAGGATTTTAGATACCTTCGGCCGCATATCCATGGTCATCGGATGATTACGCTGGATGCACGCGGTCGGGGCAGGTCGCAATACGCCGAAGACATTCACAGCTATTCGGTCCCGCGTGAGGCGCAGGATGTGATCGAGCTGCTGGATCACCTTAATATTGATCGCGTCACACTCCTTGGCACATCGCGCGGTGGACTGGTCGCTATGGCGCTGGCCGCCTTGCACAAACACAGGTTAGCTGGCGTGATCCTGAACGACGTCGGGCCAGAAATTCCGGCCGATGGGATCGCGCGGATCATGGCCTATGTCGGGCATCGCCCTGCGGCAAAAACCTACGAACAGGCCGCCTCGGCGCTGGCTGCATACATGGCCCCAGCATTTCCCGGTATACCAATGGCGCGCTGGCGCGAGGAGGTTGAGGTTTTCTACACCCAGACCCCGGAAGGTTTGGCCCTGCGCTACGACGCACAGTTGCGCGACGCCCTACTGGCGCAAGCTGCCGCCGGGCCGACGCCAGATCTGTGGCCGCTGTTCCAATCTCTCAGCGGGGTGCCATCGGGGGTCATCCGTGGGAGCAACTCGGATATACTCAGCCCCGACACCTACCAGAAAATGCAGCTCCACCTGCCGGGGTTGCTTGCCGTGGAGGTGCCGGACCGCGGTCATGTCCCTTTTCTCGATGAGCCCAGGTCGCTGGCGCTTATCCATCGTATTCTGGAGATGGCCCAATGACATCTTTCGCCGCGATTGCCGCTGCTGCCGACCGTCTGAGTGGCCACGCGCGCGAGACGCCGCTGTTATCTTCGCCGTTTTTGGACGAAATCGCTGGACGTCGCGTGCTGATCAAGGCCGAGTGCCTGCAACACACTGGTTCGTTCAAGTTTCGCGGCGGCTGGGCCGCCCTCTCCGCGCTGACCGATGAGCAAAGGCACCGCGGCGTACTCGCGTATTCCAGCGGCAATCACGCACAGGGTGTGGCCGCTACAGCTGCCGCACATACCACTCCCGCCGTGATCCTGATGCCGCAGGACGCGCCAACCATCAAAATTGCCAATACACGTGCGCTCGGCGCTGAGGTGGTTTTGTTCGACCGTGCCAAAGACAACCGTGATGCCATCGGAGCAGAACTAGCAGAGGCCCGCAGCCTTACCCTGATCAAACCCTACGACGACGTAGAGGTCGTCGCCGGACAAGGCACTGTTGGCCTGGAGATTGCCCGGCAAGCTGCGAACCTTGACGTGACTGAAGCGGATGTTTTGGTCTGCTGCGGCGGTGGCGGTTTGACCGCCGGCGTTGCCCTTGCCCTGGAACAGACTGCACCAAAAATGAAAGTACGCCCTTGTGAGCCTGAGCGTTTCGACGATGTCACCCGATCACTGGCTGCGGGCAAAATCTGCCGAAACGAGGCCTCTGCGGGCTCACTCTGTGATGCAATACTGACGCCCGCACCGGGCGAAATCACCTTTCCCATCCTGGCGCGGCTCTGCGGCTCAGGCATCGTGGTCAGCGAAGAGGAGGCTATGCGCGCTATGGTACTGGCCTTCTTACGGCTGAAGATCATCTTGGAACCCGGCGGCGCGGTTTCTCTCGCAGCAGCACTGTTTCATGGCGATCAATTGAGCGGCCCTACCGCAATCGCTATAGCAACAGGCGGCAACGTCGACGCAGCCCTTTTTGCTGAGGCGTTGCATCGGTTCGGCTGACTCCGAATGACCTCCCTTATCGAGTTTGGAGCACAACATGACCGAATTCACCATTGCATCCTTCAATGTGAAAAACCTGATAGGTCCGGATCAGGAATATTATAAGTTTCAAAGTTACACGCCTGAGGAATACGCGTGGAAGGCCGATTGGATGGCCGATCAGTTGTTGACGCTGGATGCCGATATCGTTGGTTTCCAGGAGATTTTCGAGGAAGCGCCGCTGCGTGAGATTATCGCTGAGACCGACCGGCGAGGGCATGAGGCAAATGCCGCCAGCCTGCCTAACCGTTCCAAACGCTATCATCGAAAGGCGATTTTCCGCAAACTCGCCTATACCCCCTACACTGAGGCTAAGCTGGCTTTTGCGCCCAACATCAACGATAGCGAAACGCCGGGGAAACGGCGCCCTGGCCTCGCGATCCTTTCACGATATGGCTTCGCTGAACCGGTCGAGATTATTCAGGACCTGCCGCAACCTCTGGATATTCCGATGGCCTGCCTTGGTGGAGAAGATGACGCGGGCTACTACACGCTGAGACGGCTGTCGCGCCCGATCATGAGGGCCCGGATCCCCGTTGCCGATCAGATTGTCAGCGTCTTCAACTGTCATCTGAAATCCAAACTGGGTGAGTTCATCACCCCGCAAGGTGCACCCTATCCGCCTGAAACCGTGCTCACGGCCTATGATGCGGGTGGTCGCGCCTTGGGCGCGCTGCGCGCAGCTCTGCGACGTATGACTGAAGCCTGGGTGCTGCGGCGAATGATACTGGACGAATTGGAACAGAACCGACCGGTCATGGTATTGGGAGATTTCAACGACGGGGAAAACGCCGTCAGCTCCGAAATTATCAGCGGCGAGACACCATTTCGGAATTATTCCTGGATGCTGCGCCACGACGCCCGGCATTCTGGAGACTGTTACAGTGCAGAGGAGGACCGGCAAATCCGCGAGACAATCGACAAGTTTCGATTGCGGTCGGCAGAAAAGCAATTCCTCAAAAAATCACTCCGCGATGTGGTCTACACCACCGCATTTGGCGGCGTTCACGAAAGCATCGATCAGATCTACATGTCCCGTCATTTTGATCCGGACTGGGCGGGCTGCATCGGAGAGATGCAATATTTCAGCGTCTTCAATGACCATCTGACCGATGGCAGCCACCCCGAAGCTCCCTACAACAAACTCGCCTCTGATCACGGGCAGATCATGGCTCATATGCGGCTCAAATATGCAGATTAGGGTCGCATATGCTTATCTCTTCACGATCTGGCTGACTTTACCTGACGGATAGCCCGCGTTAATAAGCGCGACTGAAAACACCCCGGAGCCCCCTATGCCATTTGCTGATCTGGGCGATGTCCAGCTACACTACCAACTGGATGGAACCGCCGATGGACCTCCGTTGGTCTTTGCCAATTCTCTTGGCACTGACCTGCATGTCTGGGATCTGGTGGTGGAACGACTTCCAAAAGAACTGCGCATTATCCGCTACGATCTGCGTGGCCATGGCGGCACACCCGCAACGCCAGCGCCCTACTCCATGGGAACATTGGTCCGCGACGCCGAGCGCTTACTGGACCAGTTGCAGGTGAAGGGCTGCATCTTTGTCGGGCTATCAATCGGCGGCATGATTGCGCAAGGGCTGGCGATCAAGCGGCTGGATCTGATGCGTGGGCTGGTGCTGTCCAACACCGCCGCCAAGATCGGAACCGCCGCCGCCTGGCAGCAGCGCATCGAGGCGATCAAACGTGATGGGATTGACGCCCTTGCAGACACCATCATGGAAAGATGGTTTGCCCCCGCATTTCGCAAGTCGCCCGAGCTGTCTCATTGGCGCGCCCATCTGCTCCAGCAATCGGTCGAAGGCTACATCGGATGCTGCGCGGCGATCTCCGGGACGGATTTTTACACCCCCACCAGCGGCTTACGATTGCCGACCTTAGGCATTGCGGGCTCAGACGACGGCGCGACACCGGCGGATCTTGTACGCGAAACGGTTGATCTCATCCCCGGTTCCAAGTTTGAGTTGATCCGCCGCGCCGGCCATATACCTTGTGTCGAACAGCCCGAGGTTTTTGCGGATCGTCTGATCACCTTCCTGACGGAGCAAGGCCATATTTGATGAGCCAATAAACCGCAGGCCGGTGCTTGCTCGGAAACGCACGAACTCACCCCAATATGTGGCACACACGGTAGCCGATTTATCCCATGATAAGATAACAGACCTGAACATATCCCAATTGCCGCCCACTACTGCCCCAATCGGATAACAGCGGCTATCGCACCCCTAGTGAAAGATCTCTGATGGCCGCTTCTCTCTTCGACAGCCAGCTCTATGCCTCATTGTTTTCTGCCGGAGATATTTCCCGGCTGTTCTCAGACAGTGCCGAAATCCGTGCCATGCTGCTGGTCGAAGGGGCACTGGCCAAGGCGCAGGGCAAGCTCGGCCTGATCCCGGAAGACAGCGCTGCAGCGATAGGGCGGGCGGTAATGGAGGTCGCTCTTGATCCCGGCGCATTGACGCAAGCGGCCGGGCAGAATGGCGTCCCGGTTCCCGGTCTGGTGAGCGCATTAAGGGATGAAATGAACGCACCGGAGCACGCACAATATGTGCATTGGGGGGCGACCTCGCAGGATATTATGGACAGCGCCCTGATGCTCCGGCTGCGGCAAGCACTTGCAGCTGTTGAGACCGATCTGCTCATCCTGCTTACACAACTCTCCGATATGGCCGACACCCATGCCAACCTTCCGATGGCTGCACGCACCTATGGCCAGTTGGCCACCCCGACCAGCTTCGGGGCCGTTGTGGCCACGTGGGGACAGCCGCTGGCTGCGCTGCTCGAAGAGTTGCCAACGCTCCGTCAAACCTGTCTGCTGGTCTCACTTTCTGGTGCAGCCGGGACGTCCAGCGCACTGGGCCCGAAGGCCAGCGAGCTGCGCGCAGAGCTGGCTGCGGGACTGTCTCTGGTGAATCCGCATCGTAGCTGGCACACGGATCGCAGCCCAGTTTTGCGGATCGCAGACTGGCTCACCCGGGCCTGCACTTCATTGAGCAAATTGGGAACCGATTGCCTTGCCCTGCGCCAAAGCGGCATCGACGAGCTGACAACCATTACAGCGGGTGCATCCTCAACAATGCCGCAGAAACAGAACCCGGTTGCCGCCTCAGCGCTGATCGCGCTGGCATCGCAGGCGACCGCTCAGCTTTCGGCTCTGCATCATGCCGCCGCGCATCAGCACCAACGCGACGGCGCCAGCTGGTTTGGCGAGTGGTTGAGCCTTCCGCAGATCGTTTTCTGCGCCGCAAGTGCTGCGCGAACGGCTGTCTCCATGACCAAAGGGCTGGCGCCAGACGCCAAGCAGATGTTGCGCAACCTCCACGCTGCCAATGGGACAATCTATGCAGAAGCGCTGAGCTTTGCCTTGGCGGAGCAGATGCGGCGAGGTGACGCGCAGACTGCGGTCAAGGATCTCTGTGCAAAGGCAGCACAGGAGGGCGTACCTCTGCAAGAGGTTGCTACCGCGCAATTTCCAGAGCTGGATCAAGCCACCATCTTTGACGCAACACGGCAACTTGGATCAGCCCCAGAAGAAGCACAACGATTTGTAAGAACTGTAGCCGCTCTGAAAGGCCGCAAAGAATCAACGTGATAAACTGCTCATCAGCGATCTAGGCGGGCGCATCCTGGCATCCTTGCGCCTATGTCCCCCGGGATACGACGCTTCATTGACGGTTTCAGACTTGCAGCCCTCCTCCCCGCGGTCCACCGTGGCCTGCAAACAGGGAGAGAGATCGCATGCCAATCATCAAAGCCGCCGTCTGCCATGAGTTCGGCAGCCCTCTCGTGATTGAGGATGTCCAGCTCGCCGCGCCTCGCGACGGAGAAGTTGAGGTGAGGCTGGACGCCGTTGCGATCTGCCATAGCGACATCTCCTATGCGGAGGGCGCCTGGGGTGGATTTCTGCCCGCCGTCTATGGCCACGAAGCCGCTGGGGTAATCAGCGCAGTCGGCGACAATGTCCAGAGCTTCGCTGAGGGGGACAGCGTCGTCGTCACTCTGATCCGATCCTGTGGCAGCTGTCCCAGCTGCGCAGGCGGTGTACCAACCTTGTGCGAAACCCCCTATGATGCCATCAACGGTCCGCTCAAAACCACCGACGGAGCGCCGTTGATGCAGGCAATGGCCTGCGGTGCATTTGCTGAGCGGGTCGTCGTGGACCAACGCCAGATCGTAAAAATCCCAAATGAAATAGCCAAAGATGTCGCCGCGCTTATCTCCTGCGGCGTAATCACAGGCGTCGGTGCGGCAGTAAACGCCGCAAAGCTGCGCGCGGGCGAGGATGTTGTTGTGATCGGCGCGGGAGGCGTTGGCCTCAATGCGATCCAGGGCGCTCGCATTGCGGGTGCTCGCCGGATCGTTGCCGTCGATTTGAGCGAAGAAAAGCTGGAAGTTGCCAAGGAGTTCGGGGCGACCCACACGGTCCTCGGCCGCCTCGATGCGCCATGGAAGGCCTCATACAAGGCTCTTGGCGGCAGAGGGGCTGATGTCGTTCTGGTCACCGTTGGCGCCATCCCGGCCTATGAGCAGGCCACGCGATATCTGGGTGTCGGTGGGCGCATGGTAATGATCGGCATGCCGCACTCGGGCGCAAAAGCCAGCTATGAGCCGGTCATCATGGCCGCCATCGGACAAGGCATGATCGGCTCCAAAATGGGTGACGTGGTAATTCAGCGCGATATCCCTTGGATGGTGGACCTCTATCAGCAGGGGCGCCTGAAGTTGGACGAGTTGATTTCCGGGCGCTGGAGCCTTGAAGACATCAATGCAGCGATTGCCGATACAAAAACAGGATCGGCGCGTCGCAACGTCATCCTTTTTGATCGATAGACCTCTGAGCACACACGGAAGAACCTGACATGAAACTGCAAGACCTCGACATCATTGTCACCGCTCCACCAGCACCTGGTTGGGGGGGACGCTACTGGATCCTGGTCAAGGTGACCACTGACACCGGTATCACCGGCTGGGGCGAATGCTACGCCGCCTCCGTTGGCCCAGACGCAATGACGCATGTGATCCGCGATGTCTTTGAGCGGCATATGCAGGGCATGAATCCCGAAAATATCGAATTGATGTTTCGGCGGGCCTATTCTTCGGGTTTCACACAGCGGCCCGACCTGAGCGTCATGGGCGCATTTTCCGGTCTTGAGATCGCCTGTTGGGATATCCTCGGCAAGGATCGCGACCGGCCGGTTCATGCTCTCATTGGCGGGCGGATGAACGACCGGTTGCGCGCCTATACCTATCTTTACCCGCTGCCCCATCACGACATTGATGCGTTCTGGAATACCCCCGAACTGGCGGCCGAATCCGCAATCGCAGCAGTAGAAAAAGGTTACACTGCGGTCAAATTCGACCCGGCCGGTCCTTATACGATGCGGGGGGGGCATATGCCGGCCCAATCTGACATCACCCAATCCGTCGCCTTTTGCCGTGCGATCCGTGAGGCCGTCGGCGATAGGGCAGATTTGTTGTTTGGCACCCATGGTCAGTTTACGCCGGCAGGGGCAATTCGGCTCGGCCAGGCATTGGAACCTTATGAGCCACTGTGGTTCGAAGAGCCCACGCCTCCCGATCTGGTCGCAGATATGGCTCGGGTTGCAGATCGGGTGCGTATCCCGGTCGCGACAGGGGAACGGCTGACGACAAAAGCGGAGTTCGCCGCCATCTTGCGGGCAGGTGCGGCAGAAATACTGCAACCGGCCTTGGGACGATCAGGCGGCATCTGGGAGACCAAGAAAATTGCGGCCATCGCCGAAGTTTTTGGCGCGCAGATGGCACCACACCTCTACGCCGGCCCCGTCGAATGGGCCGCCAACATCCAGCTTGCGACCGCGATCCCCAACCTCTTGATGATCGAAACAATCGAGACACCGTTTCATGCGGCGCTGATTAAGCGGGGTATCACCGTTGAGGACGGTTTTGTGATCCCGTCAGACACACCGGGTCTTGGCATTGAGGTCGACGAAGACCTTGCTCGCGCCAATCCCTTCATCGGGGATGATCTGCACCTCAACATGCAGGATGCCCCATGCAACTATGCCGAGGGAAACAGCTTTGTGGGCGGAGCCCCTCCTATGGAGGACTAGCAAACGCCACGCCGTAGATGCCCGTGTCATCTGCGAGAAACCGCCATGCCGTGTGCCACAAGCGCCCGGCATGGCCCAACGGGATCGGATCTTGACCAAGATCCGGCGACGGGCGGGAGGTACGTAATGAAGAAATACAGTCAGCTGTCTTCGACGATATGTTGCCGCTGTTCACCCAGCCCATCAATGCCAAGTCGCAACTTATCGCCCGCCTTCAGATAGACCGGGACGGGTTTCTGCCCCATCCCAACCCCCGGCGGTGTCCCGGTTGCAATCAAGTCACCGGGATGTAGGGTCATCAACTGACTAAGATGTGAGATGATTTCGGCAACGGAGAAGATCATCGTACCGCTGTGCCCCTGCTGCATGCGTTTGCCATTCACATCACAGTAAAGCGCCAGTTGCTGCGGGTCGGGAACCTCGTCGGGCGTCACCAACCATGGGCCAATCGGGCCGAAACTGTCACAGCTCTTACCCTTGGTCCATTGCCCGGACAGATCCATCTGGAAGGATCGCTCCGAGACGTCATTGACTACGCAATACCCCGCCACATGGTCCAACGCGTCCTCAGCCCCGACATATTTGGCCGTTTTCCCAATCACCACGCCCAATTCCACCTCCCAGTCGACTTTCTCCGCGCCTCGCGGTAAAACCACTGGATCGTTGGGGCCGCTGATGGCCGAATTCGCCTTCAGAAACAGGATGGGATGCTTCGGGATCGCCAGCTCCGCCTCCTCAGCGTGATCCCGGTAGTTCAGACCAATACAGAGAAATTTGCCTACGTTGCCAACGCAGGGGGCTAGCCTCGGCTCTCCCCGAATGATCGGCAAATCTGCCAGTGGAAGCGATGCCAGCTTCGCTTGCGTGTCACGCCCCAGTTCTGCGCCCGTGAGATCTGCGATATACTCGCCAAGATCTCGCAGAGTGCCATCGTCGGCTTTGAGGCCCGGACGAATACCAGAGGCACTATGATATCTCAGTAATTTCACGACGGTTGCTTCCCCTTGATCCCGAACACCCGCGCCCCTTTGGGACGCTTAGACACTGCGCTAACCGCCATCAGCTCGACACATAACCCGCCACGACTTGCAGCAGTTTGAAGGCGGTCGCCGCATCGTTTTCCACAACCGCAAGGAACTCCTCCTCACCAATCCGCAAACAGGTCAAATCGCTTTCCGCAATCATGCTGAGGGCTCGGGGTTCCTTCCGGATCAGACCCAATTCGCCAACCAGACGACCGGCGCCAACCTTGGCAACCAGTCGGTGTGTGTCCCCGTCCTGCGGCAAATACAGGCCTGCCTCTCCTTCCAGCACCATATAGGCACCATCGCTCGCTTCATCATCTTTCAGAAACACTGTGTCGCCAGCTTTCGCCGTGTACCAGCGCGCCCCAAAGGCCAGCAGACGCAGCTGACGGCGGTTGAGCTCGGAGAACAGCTCTGTCTGCTCCAGCGCTCTGAGCTTGCGCGCGAGATCGGCACTCCCGGCGCCATCGCTGACCGCATCAGCAACCGGGCTATCGCTGACCAGTCGCCCCTGACGCAGTTCGTAGTAGCCGTCGAAAACATCCGGGCTTTCGAAGCTGCTGCCAAGATAAATCAGCGTGGTATCCGGCAACAGCTGGCGCAGGTTCTTATGAATCGCGATCCGTGTGTCGAGATCATAACTCGCCATGGCGGCGTCCAGGATCAATATATCTGGGCGTTTGATAGACGCCCGGGAAAACGCAAGCGGCTCGGCAAAGCTGGCAGCAAGCCCCTGCCCGCCCAGCGCGATCGGCAGATCAAAGATCAGCTCAACCACATGGTCGCGGACACCGTTCTTCACCAACACATCCGAGACAAGTTTCTGCACCTCTTCGGCCCGTCCCCCGGCGCTATCGGATACTTTGCCAAACAGGGCGTTTTCCAAAACTGTCAAGCCGGGTGCAAATGTCCGGTCATCAAGCGGTTCGAAAATATCGTCCAGCGTGGCCATCAGCTGGCTGGAATGGCTCTGCCGAAAGGCCAGAATACGCTCTTCTATCTCACTGCTGAACGCCGCACCGATCTGCTCAGCAGAAATGCTGAAGGGGACGATCAGCAATCGCGCCAGCTCCTCATGGCTCAGCGCGGAGACACCATCGTTACGGGTCTTGTCCACCAGCGCAAGCGCCCCCTCATAGGCCGAGGTCTCCAGACCCAGCTTACGGAACAGTGGATGATCGGTGCCGTCGATACCAAAGATCTGCCGTAGCATTTCCACCACATCGCGGCTTAGGGCCACCAGATCCACGTCCAGATTGAGCTCCCGCAACTGATCGAGAAAATCATCCTGCTGACGCAGCACGTCTTCGCTCATGCGGCCCTGTGTGGTTGCATACAGCAGGTTTTCAGCCACTGGCAGTGCCGGATTGTACCGATCAGGCGCCAAGAAATGCACATAGTCATCCAGGCCTGCGTCGATGACGGCCTCCTGCACCGTGCCTCGCAGATCGACGAGTTGCTGCGCCAGTTCCGGGTGACTTGAGGCCTCAAAGCGTTGCTCGACCCCGCGGCGAAACAGCGCCGTGTCAGACCCGATGCCCGAAACCAGTCGCAGCCACCAGTCACGCAACTCCACCTCGCTGGAGAACCCGGCAAGGGCCGGATCAAGCCACGACGCGTCGAGAGGATCGGGACTATTACCGGCCCGCTGCGCCACATCATACCGCCGCAGGTCCTGTGCTGCTCCCAGTGGACGCTGTCGGATCGGCATCATCACGTTGTCGCCGAACGATCCCTGAAACAGCACCGGTCGGGAGGTGGCGTGTCCGATACGCGCAGCGATCACCGCCTGATGGATGTCACGCATATTTTGGCCATCGATTAATACCTCACCGGCCGATGGCAGCAATTCTCGGGTCAGCAGCCCCGCCAAGGCGCGACGATCTTCCTCCGATGGGGCGGCGACGCCGATCACCTTCCCCGCCGGGAACCGCGCGTTCAAGTCTTCCAGAACGAGATTGCCATTGGCATCGCGAACATTGACACCCTCGACGACGATATCGCCCCGCAGGCGTTGCAAGTCATCCGGTGCGCCGGTCATCAACGCCTCGTCGACCATTCCCGGCGGATCGAACCGCTCCAGGATGACATCCCAACGCAACGCCATATCCTGCGTCTGATTGTAGTAAGCCAGCAACTCCTTCCAGGGAGACGCCAGATCCTTGTAGGCTGCGAGAGCTGCAACCAACGCGCCAAGCGAGACCTTCCCCTCCAGCACCAGATAGCCGCCCACCGCGTAGAACAAGAACGGCGTGAGCTGCGTGATGAAGTTGTTGAGAAACTTCATGAAGAATTTCTTCTGATAGATCTCAAACCGGATGTCATAAAGCCAGCCAAGCCGATCCGTGATCACGGCCATCCGGTAGCGCCAGCCGCCATTCAAACGCAGGGTCGACGCCCCAGCCGCGCTCTCTCCAATTTCGGAGGCCAAAGCTCGAATCTGGCGAATGCGTTTCTTGTTCAACAGGTTAATCTGGCGCTGCAACATTGGGATCAACCAACCCTGCAACGGAATAAGTGCAACAGCCGCCAGTCCGAACCAGACATTCTGCATAAACAGGAAATACAGGATAGTCAGCATCTGACCCGCCTGCAGAACCGGCTGGCTGACCGCATCCCCCATCAGCCCGCCCATAGGCTCGCTCTCGGATGTGATCATCGAGACCAATTCACCCTGACTGACACGCTCGAAATATGGTTGCGGAAACCTAAGCACGCGCGAGATCAAGCGATAGCGAAACCGCCGCAACATCCGCTCGGCCAGAATGCCCTTCATCGTGTTGATGCGCATTTTCAGCAGGCCATGGGCCAGCACGGCCATAAGGAAACCGCCGCACAGCAGCCAGAGATAGTGCAGCTGGGTCAGCTCATAACCAAACAGATC
This sequence comes from Phaeobacter sp. HS011, assembly GCF_018101215.1. Taxonomy (NCBI): domain Bacteria; kingdom Pseudomonadati; phylum Pseudomonadota; class Alphaproteobacteria; order Rhodobacterales; family Roseobacteraceae; genus Phaeobacter; species Phaeobacter sp. HS011. The sequence goes on from NZ_JAGEUF010000006.1 coordinate 161,506, forward strand.
AATGCTGGAGCTTTGGGCACCGATAGCATCATTGATGATGCGCTTAGGCAGCTCCAGTGTCAGGTACAATAGTGGAAACAGGCAGGCGGTCACCACCAGCAAGACCATCTGGTCGCGCTTGGAGTAAGTCCAGATAAACCGAAAGAGAGTGCGTTCTATGGGACGGCTCCGAAATGGCGACAGTTGCGGAAACGGATCCTGATATGCCTAGCCCGGATTGCCCGTTGCAGGCAATGGCAACAAGGCGATCCAGCAATCGAAGTTCCGACCCAAGCCACATGACAACGCTCTGATAAGACACAGTTGACGGAGCGTCGCGACGAATACTGTTACAGGCCATTTGCCAGCATCCAAAAAATACGTAAGCTTTCAGAGCTTGCGACACAAAATGAGGCCGTTCCCTTGTCAGATCCTCTTGCATCCCTGTTGGGATTGCTCTGCCTGCTTCAGATCAAGCACATGTTTGCCGATTTTTATCTGCAGACGCCCAAAATGCTGTCAGGTCGCGGGGAATATCTGCATGCAGGGCGCGCGCAGCATGCCGGGGTTCATGTATTAGGGTCGATCATTGCCTTTGTGATTATGGGGGCACCCGTCGGATTTGTTCTGATTATCTGCGCACTGGAATGGGTCGCCCATTTCAATATCGACTATTGCAAGGCCTGCTATTCCAAACGCAAGGAGCTGGCCCCGGATATGGCTGTCTACTGGCGTGCAATGGGGACCGATCAGGCGTTGCATCAGCTTACTTATCTGGCGATGGCAGCCGCCTGGGCACATGTGAGTTTCGGATAGCCCCCAGAGAGCAGCGGCGAACATCCCGGTCATCAATTCAGACCGTTCTAAGGCGCCACCGGTTCATCGCGTTTAATAGTTCGCAGAACCACGTTTGTCTGCGCGCTGGCCACTGCCGGCAAACGGAACAAAAACTCCTCCAGAAATCGGTTGTAGGCGTCCAGATCGGGCGCAAGCACGCGCAGGTGATAGTCTGACTGCCCAGTGGTCGCATAACATTCCTGAACCAAACGGCTGGTCTCCACTGCTCTGATGAAGTCCGCTAGCTTATCGCGATCATGACGTGTCAGCTGGACATGTACGATGGCATGAAACCCGAGCCCCATCGCCTTTGCATTCACTACCGCACCATAACGCTCGATGACGCCTGCCTCCTCAAGCGTGCGCACCCGCCGCCACAGCGCTGAGGCAGACATGCCGACAGCATCAGCCAGATCCGCGTTCGACATCCGCGCATCCCGCTGAAGAAGTGTTAGGATGCGGCGGTCGCGGTCATCCAGCGTCAAACCATCGTTCATGGAAAGATTTTCCAATTTACCTACCATGATGAAACATCTATTCACCTTAGCGCCAAATAGCAAATAATCTGGCACCAATTTTCGGCATCACCGGGTTATCCTTTCAGGCAATATCCATATTGATGCAAGGGATGTCCCCATGACCCAGCTCAGCCATGATTTCCGCAGCTACCAGCTGGATGACCGATATGATTATGCCAAAGGCCGCGTTTTCCTAACCGGCACACAGGCGCTTGCCCGGGTCATGTTGGATCAGGCCCGGCGCGACATGTCTGCGGGACTGAACACGGCGGGTTTTGTCTCAGGGTACCGTGGCTCACCGCTGGGTGGGGTCGATCTGGAATTCTGGCGCAGCCGAAAACGCATGGACGCCCACAACATTACTTTCATGCCGGCAGTCAACGAGGACCTGGGCGCAACGGCTGTTCTGGGCGCGCAGCAAGCCATTCTCGACCCACATTGCGAGGTCGAGGGCGTGTTTTCGATGTGGTATGGCAAGGGACCGGGTGTCGACCGGTCCGGCGATGCGCTGAAACACGGCAACGCTTATGGCTCATCAGAGATGGGTGGCGTTCTGGTGGTTGCGGGCGATGACCATGGCTGTGTCAGTTCCTCCATGCCCCATCAATCCGACGTGGCCTTCATGTCGTGGTTCATGCCGGTTCTGAACCCTGCAGATGTCTCCGAGTTTCTGCAATTCGGCGAATATGGTTTTGCCCTTTCGCGCTACTCCGGCACGTGGGTCGGGTTTAAGGCCGTCTCAGAAACCGTAGAGAGCGCCCGTTCGGTCGAACTGCGCCCGGATCGCAGTTTCACCTATCCAGAGCTTCCGGATTACCCTGGGGGGCTGCATATCCGCCGTTCCGACCTCCCCTCTCCCGAGATCGAAACCCGGATCCACGCCAAACTGCGTGCGGTACGGGCCTTTGCCGAAGCCAACCCGATCGATACCCGGATCTATGACCTGCCAAAGGCGAAATTCGGGTTTGTGACCACGGGCAAGGGTCACCTCGACCTGATGGAAGCGCTGCGGTTGCTCGGTCTTGATCAGGCCGCCTGTAAGCGTTTGGGCATCGATATCTACAAGGTTGGCATGGTCTGGCCGCTGGCTCGAACAGAGGCGCTGCGCTTTGTGAAGGGCAAACAGGAGGTGCTGGTCGTCGAGGAAAAACGCGGCATTATTGAAAGCCAATTTAAGGAATACTTCTACGACTGGCCGGGCGACAAACCGGAGCGGATGGTTGGCAAACATGACAGCCAGGGCAACCCGCTGATCCCTTGGACCGGTGAGCTGTCCCCTCTGACTTTGGTGCCGATTGTTGCAGAACGACTGAACCGGTTTTTCCCGGAGGAAAACCTGCTGGATCGGGCGAATGCCCTAACTGCGCAACCGCCCCGGTTGCTGAATGTGCCAGGCGCCACCCGCACGCCTTATTTCTGCTCGGGCTGCCCTCACAACACATCGACCAAACTGCCCGAGGGCAGCAAGGCGAATTCCGGTATCGGCTGCCACGTCATGGCAAGCTGGATGGATCGCGATACCGCCGGCTATGCCCAGATGGGCGGCGAAGGTGTACCTTGGACAGTCGCCTCCAAATTCAACGGCGGCAAACATGTGTTTCAGAATCTAGGTGAAGGGACGTGGTATCACTCCGGTTCGTTGGCCATTCGTCAGGCGGTCGCGGCCAACACGAACATCACCTACAAGATTCTCTATAATGACGCAGTTGCGATGACGGGCGGTCAGCCGGTAGATGGCCCTGTGAGTGTCTCCGGCATCGCCCAGACCTGCCGCGCCGAAGGCGTTGACCGGATCGCATTGGTGTCGGACGACATTGAGAAGTTTTCCAAATCAGAGTTCCCGGCAGGCACCAGTTTTCATGATCGCAGCGATTTGGACAGCGTCCAGCGTGAACTGCGCGAGATCCCGGGCGTGACTGTCCTGATCTACGAGCAGACCTGCGCCACCGAAAAGCGCCGCCGCCGCAAACGCGGCACGATGGAGGACCCCAAGCGATTTGCCTTCATCAATGATTTGGTCTGCGAGGGCTGCGGAGATTGTTCTGTGGAATCCAACTGTCTCAGCGTTGAGCCAAAAGAAACCCCCTTTGGTCGCAAGCGTAAGATCAACCTCTCCAGCTGCAACAAGGACTTCTCTTGCCTGAACGGCTTCTGCCCCAGTTTTGTGACCGTAGAGGGCGCGACACGACGCAAGAAGGAGGTCGCTGCACTGGATCCCTCGACCTTGACGGCAGATCTTCCGTCCCCGGCTCTGCCGTCACTGAAAGAGCCGTTCGATCTTCTCGTGACAGGCGTTGGAGGCACCGGTGTGGTCACCGTAGGGGCGCTGATCACAATGGCAGCACATCTGGAGGGCAAAGGCGCGAGCGTGCTGGATTTCACCGGCTTTGCACAGAAGTTTGGCACAGTGCTGGGCTATATTCGGCTGTCCAATACACCGGAGGCCCTGCATCAGGTGCGCATCGACCAAAGTGCCGCAGACGCAGTCATCGGCTGTGATGTGGTCGTCAGCTCCGCCCCAAAGGCATCGGCCCATTATCGCAACGGTACAAAGATGGTACTGAACCGCGCCGAAATGCCGACAGGCGATCTGGTCCTACGTCGAGATGCAGACCTGATGGCCAATCTGCGTGAGAAATCCATTGCAGATGTCATCGGCGCGGACAACCTGTCGGGATTCAACGCAAACGAGGCCGCTGAAACCTTGCTCGGCGATGCTGTTCTGGCCAATGTCATGATGCTTGGTTTTGCCTGGCAGAACGGGTTAGTGCCGGTGAGCCTCGGCGCGCTGGATCAGGCAATTGTGCTCAACGGGGTCGCAATCGAGAAGAACCGCTTGGCTTTCGCAATCGGGCGCGCCTTTGCGCATGACCCTGCCCGGCTATCCGACCTGTATCATGAAGCGGACGCTCCAGAGGAAACGCTGGCAGAACTGATTGACCGGCGCGCCACCTTCCTGACTGGATATCAAGACGTCGCCTATGCACAGTCCTATACCGCGCTGCTGGAGGTGCTGCGCAAGTCGCTCCCTTCAAAAGGGTCAGACGCGCTAGTGACCGCCGCCGCGCGATCTCTATTCAAGCTGATGGCCTACAAGGATGAATTTGAGGTGGCCCGCCTGCTGAGCGATGACAGTTTCAAACATCAGCTTGAGGCCGAGTTCGATGGCGACTTCCGGGTGAATTATCACCTCGCACCGCCACTTCTCAGCCGGAAGAGCGATGCGCGTGGACGCCCTCAGAAAATACAATTTGGTGCATGGATGCGCCCCGCCCTGCGCTTTCTCGCCAAAGGTCGCCGTATGCGTGGCAGCCGCTGGAATCCATTTGGGCGCCACGAAGAGGCGCGTCTGCACCGCGACTTGCTGGCGTGGTATCAGACCATCATCACCCGCGCCGCTGAGCACTATTCACACGAGCATCATGACGGCTGGCTGAAAGTGCTCAGCGCCCCGATGGATATCCGGGGCTATGGTCCAGTGAGGATGGCAGCGGCTGAGAAGGTCAAAGCCGAAGTCAGCGCCCGGCTGGAGACGCTTTGATATCAGCCGTCAAGGACGCCAGAATTCTCTGGCATAGTCAGCAAATTCGGCCAGTTCTTCGGGGCTGGCCGCTTGCCCTGTGAACACTTCCAAATAGGCCCCTGTCATACTGAGCCGCTGATCATAGGGCTCGTTAAGGCCCGCCATATCGTATCCTAGCTGCATATAGTAGAGCACCTTGGCCCGCGTCTCCGCGTCGCGTTCCGCGTAGTCATAGCGCCGGAACATTGCCGTCAGCGCATCGATTCGCCGGGCGTCAGACATATCCAGAATATTGCGCACGTGACCGGATCTGCGCGCCCAGTCGCGCACCGCGAAATCCAACGCCGTATTGAACAACTGCGGATTGGCGGTGCAGCGAAACACATTCAGCACAGCCGCCGCAATGGTTTCAGCCTCGGCCTCGGCCTGCCCGATCATGCCGATCGTATTGGTCTGCTCCCAACTGGTCAGCAGTGCGTCGAGCAGATCCTGTCGCGACTTAAAGTACCAGTAAAACGAGGAGCGTGAGACACCCATCCGCTCGGCCAGGGCCAGCACCTTCACCTGTTCGACCCCATCGGTGATGAGAACATCCATGGCAACATTCAGCCAATCAGCACGGGTAACCTTGATGTTGCCAACCAGCGGAGCGGCATCTGGATCGTCACGGTGCAGAACGGGTTTATCTGCCATGTCAGACCTCTGAATTGTTGGATAGAGAACGCGGCAGAGAAGCCGCAGGAGATGTCCTCAACTTGCCCCTGTTTGTGACCGCTGTCCATCCATGCGGCAGACGCCCACCCCAACAATGTCTACAGTCGAGCACTGGGTCGCGCCGCGATCCGATCATGCCATGCACGGGTGGCCATGCTCCCCTCAGGGATACGCATTTTGATAACCCGCGCAAAATCGACAAAAACAAATGCAGCGATATCGGCAAGGGTCAGATGATCCAGGGCAACAAAGGTGTTTTGCTGCAATCGCGCCTCCAACAGATCAAAGAACTTACGCGTTCGGGCAAGGCCGCGCTCCGCCAACTCAGGGATCTGCGCGTGGTTCTCCGGGCCGGGAATGGCCCGATGGGCAAAGGCCGGGTGGCTGTTGCGTAATGCCTCGGCAATGGGCAGCCCCCCCTGCGCCTCGACGATCGCGTGCCACATCAGGACCTGCCCCTTTTCCTCAGGTGTGCGTCCCATCAAGGGAGGCTCAGGATGCAACGCTTCCAGATAGGCTGAAATCCCGAGGTTCTCAGTCAGGATCAGCCCGTCGTCGGTCACCAGCACCGGCAGTGTTGCCTGCGGATTGATGGTGCGGAATTCCTCGGACATCTGCTCGCCTTTGGCGATGGAAATGTCCCGCTTTTCGATGTCCAGACCTTTTTCCGCGATGAACATCCGCGCCCGTCTCGGATTGGGTGCAGTGCTGCAGTCGTAAAATATCATCCTGTCACCTCTCGCCAGCTCCTATAGTCCCGGATCAGCCTAGGGCGGCAGTTTGTGATGAGACCAGCAAAACCCCACGTCGCGAAAAACTGTACCGCAAGGCGAAGACTGTCAGGCAGTTCGACGGTAGATGAAACAGCGCCCCGGCACGGCCCCCTCCGGCAACGGCTGCTCTTCCAGCGCATCAAAATACATCCGGTCAGAGGAGACCATCAATCCATTGATTGCCAACAGCGGTTCGATCAATGGTGAAATCATTCTTGCAAAGGCATCGTTCTTTTCACGGTCGTGTCCGCCCAGATCCGCGTGGATCAGGCTGGCGCCCGCAGGAAACCGGGAACGCGCTGCAGGCAGAGTCTCGCGGACGTCGCCGAGAATGGTCAAATGCTCCGCCGGGGTGCTGTCCGGGTGTGATGCTACCGCCCGTTCAAATACATAGACATCTCGGTCTCGGATACGCTCCCGCATGTGATGAAAGGTGCGCCCGTTGCCCAAGCCCAGTTCGAAAACCGGTTCGTTCCTGCCCGCCGTCTGCGTGATTGCTGCATCCAAGCAGGCCCGTTGGGACACCATCCGGTCGATAAAGAGATCCAGACGGGTGGTTGTGGTCTGCTCGCTCATGGCATTCTCCCCTTGGGTAAAAATTGGCGCCAGAAGGCTGCCTGCTGCGACAGCTGTGCCAGAGATTGTCGCGAATGTGTAGCATCCTATGGATAGGTATCCGGGCGTTACGGCACGAGATCTGGCACCTCTCATACGCTCAAATTTTCGACATCGATCTTTAGCGGATTGAAATGGGATTTGACTATTGCCCCAGTGCCGCGCGACAGTGGGCGAAAAAACAGGGGATATGGAACCGCGATGCAAGCGCCTCAACGGCTTGGTGGCTTAGGCTAAATGACGCCTCTGCTGTCTGTCGAAAACCTCAGTATCGGATTTGGCCAGGGCGACCCGGTTGTGCGGGACGTGAATTTTTCCGTCGCTGCCGGGGAAACCGTTGCCCTCGTCGGTGAAAGCGGCTCTGGCAAAACCGTGACCTGCCGCGCCGTTCTGCGCATCCTGCCGAAAGCCGCGCAGATCCGGCGCGGCCGGGTGCTATGGCGCGGGGCCAATGGAGCTGGAGAGCGGGACCTGCGCCTCCTTGGCGAGCGGCAGATGCGCGATATTCGCGGCAATGAGATCGCGATGATCTTTCAGGAACCCATGCGCTCGCTCTCACCGCTGCACCGGATTGGCAATCAGGTTGCCGAAGTCCTTTGGCTGCATGGTGGCAAAAGCGAGAGTGCAGCCAAGCGGGAGGTTCTGACCTGTTTTGAACGTGTGGGCTTCGCCGATCCCGAACGCACCTACAAATCCTACCCGTTTGAACTGTCCGGCGGGATGCGCCAGCGGGCGATGATTGCAATGGCGATGGTTGCCAAACCTGATTTGCTGATCGCGGATGAGCCGACTACGGCGCTGGATGTGACAACACAGGCGCAGGTCCTCGGATTGATGAAGGATCTGCAGCGTGACACAGGCATGGCCATGATCCTGGTAACGCATGATCTGGGCGTTGTCGCCAATATGGCCGAGCAGGTCGTTGTCATGCACAAAGGGCGCGTGATGGAGGCCGGCAGTGCGGAAGCCGTTCTTGGCGCGCCCGCGCACCCCTACACTCAGGCTCTGTTCAAAGCGGCACCGCAAATCCCCGAGACACCTGAGCCTGTCACCCCGGTGCCGAGCGATGACCTGATCCTTGAATTGCGCAACGTCTCCAAAACCTATGCGTTGCGGGCGGGCAAAGGCTGGTCTGCCCCGGCGCTTGTTCACGCCTGCAAAGAGCTGAACCTGGCGTTGCCACGCGGCAAAACACTAGCGATTGTTGGCGAAAGCGGCTCCGGAAAAACCACTGCTGCGCGCATTGCTTTGGGGGCCGAAATACCAGATCCGGGTGGTGAAGTATTGTTCCGGTCTGCAGAGAATGCGACACCGATTGCCGTTCATGATATGAACCGCAGCAGTCGGACGGCCTTTCAAAAAGCTGCTCAGATGGTGTTTCAGGACCCCTATTCGTCCCTGTCGCCGCGCATGCGGGTTCAGGATGCCATGACAGAGCCGATGGAGATCCACGGTCTGGGCAACCGCAGCACTCGCCGGGATCGCGCCGCTGAAATGTTGCGACTGGTGGGGCTGCAGCCCGAGATGTTGCTGCGATATCCTCATGCATTCTCCGGTGGTCAGCGACAACGACTGTCTATTGCACGTGCACTCATGCTGGATCCGTCGCTGATTGTCTGCGATGAGCCGACGTCCGCGTTGGATGTCTCGGTACAGGAGCAAATTCTGCGCCTGTTGGAAGATATCCGCGACCAACAGCAGCTGTCCTATCTCTTCATCAGTCACGACCTCGCTGTTGTGGCCCGCATTGCAGACGAGGTGGCCGTGATGCGTCGTGGTATGGTGGTCGAACAGGCACCGCCTGAAACGCTGTTTTATAACCCGCAGCACCCCTACACGAAGGCACTGATTGCCGCTCAACCTGAGCCAAGCATCGAGCGTCCGATCAACCTCAAACTGGTCGCACAGGGTGCCGGATCACCCGACAGCTGGCCAGATCGCTTCAAATTCTCTGGCATCACTGCCCCGCCATTGGTGCACGTGGAACCCGGACATAAGGTACGATGTCATGTTTAAGCTGCGCCAATCCCTGAAGACCCTCACAACCGGCGCGTTTCTGGCCTATGTTCTGCCCCTAGCCATAGCATCCTCTGCTATCGCCAATCCTGCTGCATTGGTCGAAAGCGGATTTTGGGAGCAGGAAGTCAAATCCGGCGATCTGCCACCGATTGCCGAACGGCTGCCACAGGTGCCACTGGTTGTCGATCTGGAGGCCAAGGGGCGGCAGCCCGGCATTCAGGGAGGCACCCTCAACACGATGGTGACTCGGTCCAAGGACATCCGGCAGATGGTCGTCTATGGTTATGCCCGACTGGCGGGCTATGACGAAAATTATCAGCTGCAGCCCGATATACTTTTAGGCTTTGAGGTTGAGGACAATCGACGTTTCACCCTGAAACTGCGGCCTGGCCATCACTGGTCGAATGGAGACCCATTCACCTCAGCCGATTTTGAGTATTGGTGGAAAGACGTCGCAAATAATCTGCTGCTCAATCCCACAGGCGCACCAGACTATCTGAAGGTAGATGGCGCCCTACCGACCGTTAGCTTCCCTGACGAAACAACGGTGATCTACGAGTGGGCCGCACCCAACCCCAGCTTCCTGCACAGCCTTGCGCAAGCCAGCCCACCCTTCATCTATCGCCCGTCCGCCTATCTGAAACAGTTTCACGCAGATTATGCGGACCCTGAAAAACTTGCCGAAGAGGTCGACTACGCCCGGGTCAAGAGCTGGGCTGCGCTGCATAACAAGCTCGACAATATGTATAAGTTCGACAATCATGAATTGCCGACACTTCAGCCTTGGATCAACGCCACTTCAGGCAAGAAGATCCGACATCTCTTTGTCCGTAATCCCTATTACCATCGCCTCGACAGCAACGGTGTTCAGTTGCCCTACATCGACACTGTCGAGATGGAAATCGTGGCAGGCGGGCTGGTCGCCGCCAAAACCAACGCCGGTGAGGCAGATCTCCAGGCCCGCGGCCTTGGCTTTCGCGACATTCCAATCCTGCGCAAGGGCGAAACTGACGGTGCCAACTACAAGACCTACCTCTGGGGCAATGGTACTGCGTCGCAAATCGCCATCTATCCCAATCTCAACGTAAACGACGACCAGTGGCGCCAAGTGCTGCGCGACACCCGTGTCCGCCGCGCATTATCCGTGGCCATCAACCGCGCAGGTATCAATAAGGCGCTCTATTTCAAGCTGGCCAAACCCGGTGCAATGACGGTTCTAGAGGCCAGCCCCTTCTTTGATCCCGCCCTCCGCGAAGCTTGGGCACAATATGATCCCGAACTGGCCAATCAGCTTCTGGATGAGGCCGGTCTGACCGAGCGCGACGGCTATGGCATTCGCAAACTCCCCGATGGCAGACCAATGGAACTGGTTGTGGAAACCGCCGGGGAGCGGCAAGAGGTTGAAAACGCCCTACAGATCATCTCAGACGATTGGCGCGATGTCGGTGTTAAACTGGTGATGCGCCCGCTTGATCGCGACATCCTGCGCAACCGGGTGTTTTCCGGCACTACCATGGCGTCGGTCTGGTTTGGTTGGGACAATGGCCTGCCGCAGACCTACACCTCGCCTGCTTATCTGGCACCAACGGATCAGGTGTTTCTGTCCTGGCCAAAATGGGGCCAGTACCATCAGACCGGTGGTGACGTTGGCGAAGCTCCCGACCTCGAACCCGCGCAAAAGCTGATGGCACTCTGGCACGACTGGGAAGCGGCCAAGACCGATGAAGAGCGAACACGCGTTTGGCAGGAAATGCTGAAAATCCACGCTGATGAGGTCTATGCTATAGGCCTCGTCGCTGCGGCACCGCAGCCGGTTGTGGTCAGCAACCGGCTGCGAAACGTACCGCAAAAAGGGATCTGGGCATGGGATCCCGGCGCCCATTTCGGCATCTACCGCCCTGATGAGTTCTTCTTCGAAGATGGCAAGGGCTGAGGAACCGCATTAATGGAGATCCTGCGCTACGCCATCTACCGGTTTGGAACTATGTTGCTGACGCTGCTGGTGGTGTCTGTGCTGGTTTTCATCATCATCAACCTGCCTCCCGGTGACTACCTGTCCAACCAAATCGCAGAACTGCGCGCCTCGGGTCAGTCCTCTGGGGTCGAAAAGGCTGAATTTCTGCGAAAGGAATATGCGCTGGATCGCCCACTCTGGCAGCAATACATGATCTGGATGGGCTTCATGCCTGGCCCTCATGGGTTTTCTGGTATGATACAGGGCAACTTCGGCTGGTCTTTTGAATTTGATAGACCTGTCGCGGAAATCGTTGGTGAGAGTCTTTGGCTCACGGTTCTGGTCAATGTTGCGGCGGTGTTGTTTGTCTATCTTGTGGCGCTTCCGTTGGGCGTTCTGGCAGCCGCCCGATCGCGCACTTGGGTCGACTACACCTCCGCCTTCGTGGGCTACCTTGGGCTCGCGACACCGAACTTCCTGCTGGCACTTATCCTTTTCTATTATGGTCACAAATATTTCGACCTGCCGATTGGCGGATTGATGGATCCCGCCTTTGAGGGGGAGCCAATGACCTGGGCGAAAGTGAAATCCATTCTGATCCACCTGATTGTGCCAACCTTCGTCATTGGCACCTCAGGCGCATCGGCGATGATGCAGCGGTTGCGCGCCAATATGCTGGACGAACTGGGCAAGCCTTATGTGGAAACCGCCATAGCCAAGGGAATGGCGCCTGCCCGCATGCTGACAAAATACCCCCTGCGCGTGGCGTTTAACCCCTTTGTCGCGGATATCGGCAACCTGCTGCCCGCGATGATCTCTGGCTCCGTTCTGGTCTCTGTCGTCTTAGGCCTGCAGACCATCGGCCCAACCCTGCTGACTGCGCTTAAGACACAGGATATGTTCCTCAGCGGATTTGTTTTGATGTTTGTGGCGCTACTGACGCTGATCGGGACCATGATTTCCGATGTGTTGCTTGTCATGCTGGATCCCCGCATCCGCTATGAGGAGCGCAAGCGATGAGCACACAGCCCGACAATCGCTATGTCGACACCACCCCCTATGATCCCGATGCAGCACTGCAAGAGCTGGAGCGCAAGGATCTGGATGCCCCCAATTGGGTTCTGATCTGGCGGAAGTTCAAAACGCATAAGCTGGGCCTCACCTCCGGTGTCTTCCTGCTGGTCTGCTATCTACTGCTTCCAGTCATTGGATTCATTGCGCCATATGGGCCGAATGAACGCGACAGCGAGCATATCTATTCGCCTCCTCAGTCCATCAACCTGTTTCACGAAGGCAGTCTTCGCGCGCCATTTATCTATCCGGTGACCTCTGAGGCGGACCTCGAAACCTTCCAGTGGGTATTCAAACCCGATCTGGAGAACCCACAATCGCTACGGTATTTCTGCGAGGGCGCAACTTACAAGATTGCCGGGCTGATCCCCTCCAACACACATCTCTTCTGCGCGCCCGAGGGGGCGACCCTCTTCATCTGGGGATCCGACCGCTTGGGCCGTGATGTCTTTAGCCGCATTCTCTATGGCGCACAGCTCTCCCTCACGGTGGGTCTGATCGGTATCACCGTATCATTTATTCTGGGCATATTCTTTGGCTCTCTGGCCGGATACTTCGGTGGCAAACTGGACTGGATGATCAACCGCATGATCGAAATCCTGCGATCCCTGCCAGAGCTGCCATTGTGGCTGGCGCTTTCGGCCGCTGTGCCCTCCAACTGGTCGCCAGTCGCGGTGTTTTTTGTCATCTCGATTATCCTCGGAATTCTTGATTGGCCGGGCCTTGCACGCTCTGTCAGGGCAAAATTCCTGTCTTTGCGGGAAGAGGAATACGTCCGCGCAGCTGAAATGATGGGTGCATCATCGGAACGGGTCATTCGCAAGCACCTACTGCCGAATTTCATGTCGCATCTGATTGCTTCAGCCGCGCTATCAATCCCGGCGATGATCCTGGGTGAAACGGCCCTGTCGTTCCTCGGCCTTGGTCTACGCGCGCCTGCGGTAAGCTGGGGTGTGATGCTGAATGATGCACAGAACCTAGCCTCGATCGAAATCTATCCCTGGACCGCTATTCCGATGCTGCCAATCATCGTTGTTGTGCTGGCGTTCAACTTCCTAGGGGATGGGCTGCGCGACAGTCTGGATCCTTATCAGCAATAAGCCGCGTCAGTTTAACGACCAGCAAGAGGAGGCGGCCATGCGCGATTTTCCCAGCCATAACATGTTTCGCGTGATCCCCGGCGATCACTGGCCAAGCTGTTACGCCGTTGCGGAGTTGGCCAACCGTTCTCTGGCCGCGGTCGGGGTCGCCCTTGCAGAGCTGATGAAGGCCACAAATCTGTCCGGACAAGCGCTACCAATCACCCTAGATCAACGCCGTGCCGCGCTTTGGTTTCGCTACAGTTTTCGACCTCAGGGCTGGGAGATGCCCAACCTCTGGGATCCTCTGGCAGGTGACTATCACACTGAAGATGGGTGGATCCGTCTTCACACCAACCTGCCCCATCATCGTGCTGCTGCGTTGAATGTACTGGGCTGCAACCCGGAGCCGGAAGCCGTTCGCGACGCAGTTGCACAGCAGCCGGGCGATGCGCTGGAACAGGCGATTGTTGCCGCAGGCGGCGTCGCAGCTGCCATGCGCAGCGCCGCAGAGTGGCAAGCCCACCCGCAGGGTCAGGCTGTCGCATCGGAGCCACTGATCGCGTGGACCAATGCCCGTCCAATTCACATGCGGGAGCGGCCGTCAGCCACATCGGAGCGACCTCTGGCAGGGCTTCGGGTGCTGGACCTCACCCGCGTGCTGGCAGGCCCCGTGGCTACGCGAACCCTGGCCGCATTTGGTGCAACGGTTCTGCGGATAGACCCGCCGGGATGGGATGAACCCGGTGTTCTTCAGGATATTTCACTGGGTAAACAGATGTCATCACTGGACCTGCGCACTGATCATGGGCGTGACCAGTTCGAAGCCCTGCTGGCAAAAGCTGACGTGCTGGTGCATGGTTTTCGCCCTAGCGCGCTTGAGGGACTGGGATACGACGGTCCAAAACTGCGAAAGCTGGCACCGAACCTGATTGATGTGCGCCTGAATGCCTATGGCTGGAGCGGCCCGTGGGCCAAGCGCAGAGGCTTCGACAGCCTTGTGCAGATGAGCAGCGGCATCGCAGAGCGCGGACAACATTGGGCAGCCGGTGGCCAGATCACGCCTGATACTGCTGCCAAACCCGTACCACTCCCCGTTCAGGCGTTAGATCATGCCACCGGTTATCTGATGGCTGCTGCTGTGTTGAATGCTCTGACCAAGGCCAGCCAAGGCGACCCCGTTGGGGATGCCCGCCTATCCCTGGCCCGCACCGCTCATGCTCTTGCGACCCTGACAGAGCATCACGGTGACGACAGTTCCCCTGCCGTCCCGCTCATGGGCGCGCTTGATGCGGATTACTCCAACCATATTGAGCAAACGAGCTGGGGGCCGGGGCTCCGGCTGCTTCCGCCGCTAAAGGTCGGCAAGACCACGATGCGCTGGGATCAGCCAGCAACAGCCTCGGGCACCGCTGCACCGAACTGGCCCGGATGAGACGTTACCGGTCATCTCCTCCGCCATCGTTCACATCCATCAGATCCTCATCAATAGCGGCCTGAACCGCTCCGACTGCCAGATCGCGCTTCTCCTTCGGCGCCTGATCTGCCTGATCCTCCGCCAGACGCACGGTGACCTCGCGATGGGCAAATTTGATGCCTTCTTGGGCGAAAAGGTCGCGAATTTCCTGAAACACTTTCTTGCGCACGAGCCATTGGTCACCAGGTTTGGTCATGAATTTGACCCGGATGATCATCGCCGAATCCTGCATTTCGATCACGCCCTGCGACTTCAGAGGCTGAATGAATGTGTCGCCGATCACCGGATCATCCAGCAACTCCTGTCCCAGTTTCTTGATCAGCTTGCGAACCTTCTCGACATCAGTGTCATAGGTCACTCGCAATGGGAGCTTCATCATGACCCAATCGCGGGAATAATTGGTCAGCACGCGGATTTCCCCGAAGGGAATGGTGTGCAGGGCCCCCAGATGATGCCGCAATTGAAACGAGCGGACGGAAATACGCTCAACCGTGCCTTTGACATCGCCGATATCGATATATTCGCCTTTTCGGAAAGCGTCATCGACCAGAAAAAACGCACCTGAAAAGATATCCCGCACCAGCGTTTGTGAGCCGAATCCCACGGCCAGACCAACAACACCGGCACCGGCAAAAAGCGGGCTTACGTTGATCCCCAGTTCAAGCAGAACGATCAGGATGATGGACACCACGACGACGGCTAGAATGGCCCCCCGAAACAAAGGCAGCAGAGTAGCAAGCCGGCTGGCTCCACCGGCCCCACCTTCGTCGCCCAACTCACCGACGGGCATATCGCCAACCTCTTCGTCAATCTTGCTGTCGATCCAGATCCGGGCGATATGATAGACGATATAGCCTATAAACAGGATCACGATGATATCACTCATCCGGTCCAGTCGGGAGTTTTCCATCCACGCGGCCTCGGGGTTCCATATGGCAACCATCGCGAAGAAGCCGACAGTGAACGCCAGAATACCCGCAATCCGACGCGCGAGATCTTCAAAAGTGGCGATCGGATGCCGCGGCTTTGGCGCGATTTCAGCCTCATCGCCCTCATAGTCGGCGTCATCCTCGTCGCTGGTGGGACCGCTCTCGACCAGAACCCGTCGCTGCGACCGATTGAAAAAGCGCTCGATCACATAGTTGATGATACCGTAGACCACGAGGATTGAGGTCAGAACCGAGTAGCTCCCGGCCATCAACGGCAGCGACATATCGCGCTCAAGCACCAGATCAAAGGCCAATTCCAGCCAGCCAAAGATGATATAGATCACCAAAACCGGCGCCCAGACCACAGACAGAAGCCGGACCAGCCATGAGCACGCCTCGGGCGGGCGGCCTGCGCGGATTGCATTGGAGATCGCGCGGGCGTTGATCACCACCATCAAAAGGTTACCCACAGTGCCCACCAGCGCCAGCACGCCGTAAACAAGCGCATAGACGTTATAATTCAGACCGAAATCCCCGACCCAGGTTGCAAACAGCACCGAACAGATATCGTAGGTCGCCAGCACCGAAGCCCAGACGTAGAGGCGGCGTGCATCCCGGTCCGAAAAAACGGGAATACGGTATTGGCTCAGGTAGGGCGACAGCACCATTCGCCACAAATCCGAGACCGATCTGGACAGGAAGAAGGCAGTGTAGATGGCGGTAACGGTGAATTTCACCGATGAATTACCGGACGAT
Organism: Phaeobacter sp. HS011; assembly: GCF_018101215.1. Classification (NCBI taxonomy): domain Bacteria; kingdom Pseudomonadati; phylum Pseudomonadota; class Alphaproteobacteria; order Rhodobacterales; family Roseobacteraceae; genus Phaeobacter; species Phaeobacter sp. HS011. Next base: position 177,750 of record NZ_JAGEUF010000006.1, read on the forward strand.
CCGAAGATCAGGTAGGACGTCAACAGCGCGAAAGCCATGGCCACAATGGTCCCGACCACCCCCATGAGAAAGCGAAACACCAGAAATGGCATTTTGTCCTGATAGCCTTCGGGATTTTCCTTGATCCGTGCCACCACATGCTTCTTGGCAATCCGTTTGCCGTAGATCTCTACCGAGACCCAACGCCCTATGAACAAGAGCAATAAGCTCCAGCCAAGCACCTTTACATAGGTGATGATGCGACCGTCCGGGCTGGTCTGCCGCAGAATGTATTGCACTTCGAATATCGAATAAGGCATCGCTTCAAGGCGACTTTCCAAGGCAGCGCCGAATTGCTCGACCTCGGATTGTGCCTTCATCAGCGCTGAGGCGCCGTCCATCTGATCCGTTGCCGGAACCGGAGTGCCGTCGGCAGGTGTATCCGAGGGGGAGACGAGTTGCCCGCGCCCATCCACGATGATCACGCCAACCCCGCTATCTGCCGCCTGTTCGATCGCCTTGGCCAGATCATCTCCGGTGGTGGAACTTGTGCCCTGCGCCAGTGTTTCAGAGGTGCCACTGACCGCAAAGGAGAGTACCAGGATCAAGCAGATAAGAAATTGCGATACCAGTCGCCGCATACGCACCACCTCAGAATTTGTAACCATTCATTCACCAAGGCCGCAAAATGGCGAAAATATCAAGTCTTTGCACGGTTACGTACACGAAGAGGCAAGGATTCTTCCCGCCCTGCAGCGCTTGATTGCAACTTATGCCTCTGCGCGTTATAGAAAATTCAGCGTACCGCGTGAGACGCAAGGATGGGACGGGACCGACGTGCACCCTAAGCCGCCTTCCACGTTTTTGGCCGGACGCAGCAACGATCTGTGCCTTGGCCCGTAGTGTGTCAGGCTGAGCAACCTGAGGCGACACTATGCTGAGGCGGACCCTGGCCGAGCCAACACGCACAGCCGCTGATGCGGGGTGTGGACAAATGTGTCCAATCGTCCGCGACAACGGTGATCCGCTAAGACACACCGGTGCCGCTCTCTCCCTTTCCTCCCCCCAGACGCAGGCCCAGCTATGACAGCCAACGCCCCCTCCAGCGCCCTTCGCGGCGCGCGTGTCATGCTCTACAGCCACGATACCTTCGGGCTGGGCCATCTGCGACGGTCGCGGGCACTGGCAGGTGCAATCACCCATGCTGATCCGACAGCCTCGGCTCTGATCCTGACCGGCTCACCTGTGGCGGGACGTTTTGCCTTTCCCTCGCGGGTCGACCATGTGCGACTGCCCGGCGTGATCAAACGCTCGGACGGCTCTTATGCCTCACGCACTATGGGCATGTCGATTGAAGAGACGACATCTCTGCGCGCCGGGCTGATCCGTTCAACTGCGCTGCAATATGCCCCTGATGTGCTGATCGTTGATAAGGAACCGACCGGGTTTCGCGGCGAACTGCTGCCAACCCTTGACGAACTTAAGTCCAATGGAAACACACAGCTGATCCTCGGTCTGCGCGACGTCCTGGATGAGCCGGAGGTCCTGGCCACTGAATGGGCACGCAAGGACGCTGTTGCCGCCACCGAACAATTCTATGATGAAATCTGGGTCTACGGCATCCGCTCCGTCTACGACCCAACTGCCGGTCTGCCGCTCAGTCCGGAGGCGCAGGCACGGATGCACTGGACCGGATATCTCCGGCGCGATTTGGGTGAGCTGGGCACACCACCCGAGCAACCTTATGTGCTGATCACTCCCGGCGGTGGTGGCGATGGCGCGATGATGGTTGATCTTGTGCTGACAGCCTATGAGCTGGATCCGAACCTGGCACCGCGTGCCATGCTGGTCTATGGCCCTTTCCTGTCCGGCGACACCCGAACCGAATTCGAGACTCGTGTTGCTGCGCTTGATGGTCGGGTCACAGCCGTAGGGTTCGAATCCGAGATCGAAACCCTCTTTGCAGGCGCTCAAGGTGTTGTCTGTATGGGCGGCTACAACACGTTTTGCGAAGTGCTGTCCTTTGACAAGCCCGCTGTGATCGTCCCGCGCACCACACCGCGACTGGAGCAGTGGATTCGGGCCAGCCGCGCAGAAGAGCTTGGATTGACAGCGATGCTCGACGAACGCCGCGACGGCTGGACGCCCGAGTCAATGATCCGGGCCATTCGCGCACTTGCCGATCAGCCTCCCCCCTCTGCTGCGATCCCGGACGGATTGCTGGACGGGCTGGACTACGTAACTGACCGTGTCGATGCGCTGCTGCATGGCACCCGCGGAAAGGCTGCCGAATGACTACCGGACCATCCGAGCCGCCCCGCCCGCCCCTCGCCGTTGTTGTAAAAGGCTGGCCACGTCTGTCAGAAACCTTCATTGCGCAAGAGTTGGTCGCATTGGAAGCCGCAGGCCACCAATTTGAAATCTGGTCTCTGCGCCATCCCACAGACGTGAAACGCCACCCCCTGCATGAGAAGCTGACTGCGGCGGTCCACTACCTGCCGGAGTATCTCCACCAAGAACCAGATCGCGTTTGGGCCGCGCGGGATCAGGCCCAAGCAATGCCGGGCTATCAGACTGCTTATCAGATCTGGCGCGAAGACCTGCGTCGCGATCCAACCCGTAACCGAATTCGCCGCTTTGGTCAGGCCTGCGTTCTGGCCGCGGAGATGCCCGATGCGGTGTTGGGTCTTTATGCCCATTTTCTGCACACACCTTCTTCTGTCGCGCGCTATGCAGCAATTATGCGCGGCCTGCCCTGGAGTTTTTCGGCCCACGCCAAGGACATCTGGACCTCGCCTGATTGGGAACTGCGGGAGAAACTGGCCGCCAAGAGCCAAGGAGCCACCTTTGGTGCGACCTGCACCGGATTTGGCGCGAAGCATCTGCAGGACATGGCAGATCGGAGCGACCGGGTTGATCTGATCTACCATGGGCTTGATCTGTCACGGTTCCCCTCGCCCCCGCAGCGTAAATGGCGCGCACCGGGCGATCCGTTGCACCTGATGTCAGTGGGCCGACTGGTCGAAAAGAAAGGCTTTGATCGGCTGATCGGTGCGCTGGCGCTTTTGCCCGGCGGACTGGACTGGCATTGGACCCATATTGGCGGTGGCGACATGCGGGATTTGTTGCAGGGTATCGCCGAGGACGTCGGAGTAGCGGACCGCATCACTTGGCGCGGAGCCTGCGATCAACCCGAGGTGATCGCCGCCATGCGCGCCTGCGATCTGTTCGTCCTGCCCAGTCGTATTGCACGTGATGGTGATCGGGACGGTTTGCCTAATGTGCTGATGGAAGCCGCCTCCCAGCGCCTGCCGATCCTGTCCACGGCGGTGTCGGCTATCCCGGAGTTCATCGAAAGCGGCACCCATGGCCTGCTCAGCGAGGACACGCCTGAAGCCTTGGCTGAAGCCATTCTGACCCTCAGTCGAAATCCCGAACAGGCGGCTCGTATGGCAGAGGCTGCATTGGGTCGGTTGCGCAGCGATTTCGGAATGGATCCCGGCATCGCGCGCCTGTCGGAACGGCTGCACCAAATGATGCGTAACACATGACGCCCGGCCAAGGCCGAACTATAGCATTTTACGCGCCGATGAAATCGCCGCGCCATCCGGTACCCTCAGGTGACCGCGAAATGGCGCGAAACCTGATGGGTTTGCTTTCTGGCTCCGGTGCGTTGGTCACATTGGCCAGCGAACTGCGAATCTTCGACAAATCAGGCGATGCTGAGCGTCAGGCAATTCTTCGCGCCAAGGCAGCGCAGGAAATCGATCGTATCTGCGCCGAAGTCGCAGCGGCGCCGAAAGCGGAGCGACCGGACCTCTGGCTGACCTACCACAACTATTACAAAGCGCCGGATTTGATCGGACCAACCGTCGCCAGTCGGTTTGCTATCCCCTATGTGCAGGTGGAGTCGACACGAGCCAAGAAACGCCTTTCGGGCCCTTGGTCCCGATTTGCACAAGCGGCCCATGACGCGGCGGACGCAGCCTCTGTCATTTTCTATCTGACAGAGCAGGACCACGAGACATTGTTGCGGGATAGGTATCGCGATCAGCACTTGGTTCACCTGCCGCCGTTTCTCCCGGATCACCGGTTGCCGGAACCAAGTGATCGTTCCGGCCCCATGCTGTGTGTCGGTATGATGAGGGAAGGTGACAAACTCACATCTTACCGCCTTCTTGCCGACGCGCTGGCTCAGGTTTCGCAACCCTGGCAACTGGATATCGTCGGTGACGGCCCCGCCCGACCTGAGGTGGAGCAGGTGATGTCCCGCTTCGGCAGTAAAGTTCGCTTTCTGGGAATGCTGGACCGGGAGGCCTTGGGCGTGATCTACAGGCAGGCCTCTGTCTTTGTCTGGCCAGGCTTCAACGAGGCATTCGGGATGGTCTATCTGGAGGCCCAATCCTACGGGATACCCGTCCTGGCACAAGACCGCCCGGGCCTGCGTGACGTGGTCACCAGCTGGGAGTTCCCAGCTCTCACGCCGTCACCGAGCAACGGGCCTGAGGGGTATGCACAAGCACTGACGCAGGTGCTTGATGATCCTGCCCTGTGCGACCGACAGGCGAAGCATGTTCGCGGCCGGGTCGCAGACCGGCACCTCGCACCGGTGGCCGCACAACGTTTGTGGTCAACCCTTTTACCCCTGCTGGAGATTCCAAAATGATCAGGCTTGCTTTCTTGCGCCACGGCCACACCGATTGGAATCGCGCCGGCCGCATACAGGGGCGCAGTGACATCCCGCTGGACGACACTGCGCGCGCCGATCTCACCGCGCAGACCCTACCCGCACCTTGGGATCAGGCGTCACTCTGGTCCAGTCCTCTGAAACGCGCAGCTGAAACTGCGGAACTGGTCGCCGGGCGCGCCCCAAAAACCAGCCCGGCCCTGATTGAAATGAACTGGGGCGATTGGGAAGGGCAGCACGGCAAAGAGCTCAAGTCCGATCCAGCCAGCGGGTTTCGCGATATTGAGAACTGGGGGTGGCACTACCGACCACCCGGTGGTGAAACCCCGCAGGAGGTTTGGGAGCGGATCGCCCCCTGGCTTGCGCATCTGACGGAGGACACGGTGGCAGTCTGCCATATTGGCATCATGCGAATGATCCTCGCGCGGGCCCATGGCTGGAATTTTGACGGCCCCGCCCCGTTTCAGATCAAGCGCAATCGATTGTTCGTAGTGGAGATTGATGGCAATGGCACTCTCACGCCCATTGCCGAACCAGTGCGCCTCAGCAAACGGAATACGGAATGAAAATTCTGATTGCCGTAACGCATCTGTTGGGCACAGGACATCTATCCCGTGCCCTGACACTGGGCCGCGCCTTCGCCGCTGCCGGGCATCGGGCCTACATTGTATCGGGCGGTGGCTCCGCACCCCACCTTGACCACAGCGGCGTTGATCTAATCCAGCTCCCCCCGCTACGCTCTGACGGGGTGGCGTTTAACCGATTGCTGACACCAACCGGCGAGCAAGCTGACGATACCTATCTGAACAATCGTGTTGAGCAGCTCTGCGATACGCTTCGAGATATCGAACCCGATATTCTGATCACCGAGTTATTTCCCTTTGGTCGGCGCAGCCTAAAGCACGAGTTTCTGGTACTTTTGGACCGGGCCACTAAGCTGCCCAAGCCGCCCGTCGTTCTGGCATCAATACGCGATATTCTCGCACCACCTTCAAAACCCAAGAAGGCGCAGGATGCCACCACAATTTTGACCTCACATTACGACGGCGTGTTGGTTCATTCCGATCCGCAGGCCACCCGATTGGAGGCCTCATGGCCGGTTACAGCCGAGGTCTCGAAGAAGCTTCACTACACCGGGTACGTTGCTCCAGCTGCGCCGACCCCGCATCCTGAGGGTGTCGGCAAAGGCGAGATCCTTGTCAGCGCCGGTGGCGGCAGTGTTGGTTCTGCGCTTTATCAGGTTGCTGCGAAAGCTGCCAAATTACGACCCGCCCTGCGATGGCGCATCCTAGTAGGCGGTAGCAGTGCGGCCGAGGAAATCATGCGCCTGAAAGAACAGCACGGTGAAACCGCTGCCATTCTGGAGCCGGCGCGGCCAGATTTTCGTCAAATGCTTCATGGTGCTGCCGCCTCAGTCAGCATGTGCGGCTACAACACCGCACTGGATTTGCTGCAGACGGGTGTGCCTGCGGTGATTGTTCCCTTTGATGCGGGCAACGAAGTTGAGCAATCTCTGCGGGCCGCCAGCCTTACCCCGCTTCACGGAATCACCTCCTTGGCTGCCGCCGATTTGACGCCGGAGGCGCTTTGCGCGGCATTGGACAACGTCATCGCCGCCCCTGCACGACCAACCGATGGCTTCCGGTTTGACGGCGCGGCCCGAACGGTAGAGATTGCCTGCAACTTGGCAAAGGAGCGTGCATGACACCGGATTGGACCAGCTTGGACCGCGAGCTTTCTCGATGGCAGGACGATGGGCTGATCCTGCCAATCTGGTGGCGCGACGACGACGCTATTGCCCCCACGCCGCAGCTGGATCGACTGATTGAACTGTCAGAGCGTCTGGCCCTGCCAGCCCATCTTGCGATCGTTGCGCGGGATGCAACACCCGCCCTTGCGGACCGATTGGCGCAGGTGGACGCGCTGGTGCCTGTCGTGCATGGCTGGGCGCATGAAAACCACGCAAGCGCCGGTGACAAGAAGGCAGAATTTGGCACCCACCGTCCGATCGACGATGTGCTGGAAGACGCTGAGAATGCCTTGACCCGGCTGCGTGGCCTACTGGGTGACCGGCTGCAACCAATGTTTGTCCCGCCCTGGAACCGGATAGATACCAATGTCGAACCTTGGCTCGCCGGGTTGGGCTACAGCGCCCTGTCGACCTTCACCCCACGCCGTCGGGCAAAAGCGGCACCAGGCCTCTGGCAGATCAACACCCATCTCGACCCAATTGACTGGAAGGGATCATGCGGGCTTGTAGCGCCAACGCTGCTGCTATCACAGCTGGTGACACAGCTTGCCGCGCGTCGTAAGGGGCAAGCCGATGTTGCCGAACCCTATGGCATCCTCACCCACCATCTGGTGCAGGATGATGCGACTTGGGGATTTTGCGAGGATGTGATGCGCCGCCTGCTGGATGGTCCGGGGCGCGCTTGGGTATTTGATGAAAGGATTATCTGAATGAGCCGCTTGGATTCCATGCTGCGCCGTCTGACCGCGCAGCGGGATGGGCTGAATTGGGCCGCAGAGCAGGTTCGCAACCTTGCCGGAGATGTGCTCGACATCGGTTTGGGCAATGGGCGTACCTATGACCACCTGCGCGAAACACTGCCGGACCGGCGGGTTCGCGTCATTGACCGGGTGTTGCAGTGCCACCCCTCCTGTGTGCCGCCAGAGGCTGATTTCTTGCAAGGTGAAGCCCGTCCGGTGCTGGACAAGCTGGCGCAGGAAGGTAGCCCGATCATATTGGCCCACTACGACCTTGGCTTTGGTGTGAAAGAAAAAGACGTCGCCGAAGCCGCTGCTCTATCCCCGGCGATTGCGGCTGTGATGGCACCGGCAGGGATCATCGTCTCTGGCCAGCCCCTCGTCGGCTTTGATGAGCTGAACGGCCCGCAAGGGATACCTTCTGGACGCTACCTTTTCTATCAGGTGAGATGAGAGCCCCGCGATGCTTGAAAAAACGCCCCGGAACAGTCCGGGGCGTTTTTTTGTGACATCTTGCTTCTAGGGATCAGGCGACGCGATTGCCACGTGACCAAACCGCACCCAGCGCTGGAACGCCAGCCCGCATTCGGAAGCGGATCAGATCCGCCCGCTTGCCAATTTCGATACGCCCGCGATCCGTAAGATTGACCGCATCCGCCGGGGCCGAGGTGACCGTCGCCAGGCCGCGCGCAATATCCCCCCAGAGTTCGCCAAGCTGCGCTGCCGCCAGCAGCAAGGCCGCAGGCACATAGTCCGAGGACAATACATCGAGGAGTTCCAGCTGTGCCAGATCCTTGGCCGCGACATTGCCGGAATGCGACCCCCCCCGGATCAGGTTTGGTGCCCCCATCATCACCTTGATACCATGGTCATGACAGGCCCGCGCGGCCTCTATCGTGGTGGGAAATTCGGCCAAATGGATGCCGTGACCAGCGGACACCGTCACCTGTTCTGCGGTTGTATCATCATGACTTGCCAGAACCGCACCAAACCGGCGCGCCGCTTTCACCGCTTCTACCTCATGCAGATCACCGTATGTGTCGCGCATGCGTTTCAACCCGGCAACATGCGCCTTGAAACCACCGTCATCAAAGCCGTGCTTGCCTTTAACATAGGCTTCCAGTTTCGACATGTCCCGGAATTGCCTCTGCCCCGGCGTATGGTCCATCAAGGAGACAAGGCCGACACGATCCGCGTCTCCAAATTCGTTTAGCTCATTCACAAGCGTCTCCGAACAGACTTCGGCGCGCAGATGCAGGAAATGACTAATTTTCAGTGCGTCCTGATCGCGCAGCTCAAGCAGCTCACTTGCAAGGCTACGGGCATATGCGCCGTAGCGGGCCTCCGCTGCCTTGATGGACCCCACCCGCATAGCATCGAACACTGTGGTGATACCGGTGCCTGCCAGCTCAGCGTCATGAGCGATAATCGCTGCTGCGTGGGGCCAGTCTACCTTGGGGCGGGGTTGGATATGACGTTCCAAATTATCGGTGTGCAGTTCCACAAGACCGGGGCAAAGATAATCTCCGCCAAGATCAATAGCCCCCTTGGGAACGGATGCGCCATCCGCGATGTCAGTGATCACCCCATCTGTCAGGGCAATGGAACCAACGCGGGTTTCACCGGGCAGGACAAGAGTGGCATTGGCAAGGATCAAAGGTTCTGTCATCTGAATTTCACACGGTTTGAGCTATAGAACGGGCCACACTTAGGAGGCCATTGTGACAGTCACGCGATACGCGATCTATTATGTGCCGCCTGCAAAGGCGGAGTGGAGCCGGTTTGCATCCAGTTGGCTGGGCTGGGACGTGCATGAGGGGGCTCCGTTGGATCACCCCACCGGCACCGGCCTCGACGTCGCGGCCATCACCGATGTGCCGCGTAAATACGGGCTGCACGCGACCATAAAACCGCCGTTTCGGCTTGCGGAGGGCACAACATCTGACGCTCTGGCCGAGCGGTTTGCGCAGTTCGCCGCAGCGGCAAAGCCGGTGGCGCTGGACGGGCTGTCTCTGACCCGGCTTGGCCGTTTCCTCGCCCTGTGTCCGAGCGGGGATCAACTGGGCCTGAACCGTCTTGCTTTTCATTGCGTCCGCGATCTGGATGAGTTTCGCGCGCGCCCCACACTCGATGAGCTGGAAAAACGGCGCGCTGGTGGGTTGTCTTCTGCGCAGGAACAAGCGCTGGTAACATGGGGCTACCCTTACGTGGGCGACAGTTTCCGGTTCCACATCACCTTGAGTGGCAAGCGGCCCAAAGCGGAGCTGCCTGCCATAGAGGCTGTGCTGCGGGATCGATTGGTTCCCCAGCTGCCAACGCCTTTCGTCATTGGCGATCTTGCTTTGGTTGGCGAAGATAGCGACGGGCGGTTTCACATGCTGCATCGTCATGCCCTTTCCGGCTGAAGCCAGGGCATCAGGGCAGTTTCCGCTGCCTTGATCGCCTCTTCCAGTTGGCCGCTGTTGTCGATGTCAAACACCTGCGACAGTCCGGCAGGCACCGGCGTTGACGCGCGGGCGAGCCTGCGCTCGACCTCGGCGCTGTCCTCACGCCCGCGCGCGCTGAGCCGTGCGGCAAGTGCTTCGGGCGCGGCGGTGACTGACAGAACGATCAACGTGCCGAAGGCCGCCTCAGCCTCCAGGAGTACCTTGCGTGAGAGATTCACAAGAACACCAGAGGCCCGATTGCGCAGCTCGTCAATATCTCGCGGAATCGCATAGCGTAACCCATGCGCTTGCCAATGCAGGGCAAAGCCTGGCGCGGAACAAAGCGTTGCAAACCGATCCTCAGTCACAGCATCGTAGTCCTCCCCACCGAGTTCCGGCGCGCGGGTGATAATCCTCCGCTGCCTCACCAATCCCGGTACGCGCTCTAGCAGCGCGTCCATCAGGCTGTCCTTGCCGACACCCGACGGGCCGACCACGGCGATCACCGGTGCCTTGGCCGGTTGCGTATTCATGCTGCGGCCTTTGGTGTGAAGGCAGAAACATCGACAAAGCGATCACAGACCTGTTCGCGCGCGGCCTCATCATGGAAAATTCCGATGATGGCTGCCCCGCGCGCTTTCGCCTCTTCGATCAGGCTTAGAACCGTGGCGCGGTTTTGCGCATCAAGGCTTGCGGTCGGCTCATCCAACAACATCGCAGGATAAGTATGGGCAAAACCGCGCGCGATATTCACCCGCTGCTGTTCCCCGCCCGAAAACGTTGTCGGGCTGAGCTGCCAGAGGCGTTCTGGAATGTTCAGCCCAGCGAGCAGAGTTGCGGCGCGGTCGCGTGCAACTGCAAGATCGACCCCCACAGCCAAGAGCGGCTCTGCCACGACATCCAGTGTCGGCACCCTCGGCACCACCCGCAGAAACTGGCTCACATAACCGAGCGTCTCGCGCCGCAGCACCAGAATTTCGCGGGGCGCGGCCCTAGCCACATCAACCCCACCGATCATGACCTTGCCAGATGCCGCCAGATAGTTCCCGTAAATCACCCGCATCAGGGTCGATTTCCCTGCTCCAGACGCGCCTGTGAGGCCAATACACTCCCCTGCCGCAACCGTCAGGCTCGCGCCTTCCATGACCGGAATGACCGCGCCGCCTTGATTGTGAAGGGTGAAGCTCTTGCTCACGTTTTGAAGTTCAATCATCTCGGATCCTCAGACCTGAAGAACGCTGGAAACCAGCAATTGGGTGTAGGCGTGCTGCGGATCATCCAGCACCTGATCGGTCAGACCTGTCTCGACGACATGGCCGTCTTTCATGACCATCAGCCGATCCGCCAGAAGCCGCACCACTGCGAGATCATGGGTTACAATAATGGCGCTCAGCCCCATCTCGCGCACCAGGCTGCGCAGCAAATCCAGCAGCCGCGCCTGTACCGAAACATCCAAGCCCCCCGTGGGTTCATCCATGAAGACCAACCGTGGTCCGGTCACCAAATTTCGAGCGATCTGCAATCGTTGCTGCATGCCGCCGGAGAAGGCGGTGGGGCGATCATCAATGCGGCTTTCGGCGATCTCGACCCGCCCCAACCAATCCGCAGCATGGGAGCGGATGTTCCCGTAGTGACGATCCCCCACAGCCATCAGCCGCTCGCCGATGTTGCCGCCCGCCGAAACGGACATCCGCAAACCCTCACGCGCATGCTGGTGAACAAAGGCCCAATCCGTACGCCCGAGCATGCGCCGTGCAGGTTCCGACATGGTGACCGTATCCACGGGCCCGTCTGTGCGGGTGTCGAAAATCACTTCGCCACGATCCGGCGTCAGATGCCCTGCCATACTGTTCAACAGGGTTGATTTCCCCGACCCGCTTTCACCAACGATGCCCATGACTTCGCCCGGATAAAGATCAAAGCTCACATCTGTGCAGCCAATCCGCGCGCCATACATCTTGGCCAGGTTTTTTACTTGCAACAGCGGCGTCATCACGCGGCCTCCTCGCTCAGGCGGCCGAGATGGCCCGCGTCACGCCGGGATCGGCAATAATCCGTGTCGGAGCAGACAAACATCCGGTTGCCAGCATCATCAAGGATCACCTCATCCAGATAGCTGTCCTCTGCCGCGCAGAGATCGCAGGGATGATCTGCCTTGCTGGCTTCAAACGGATAGTCCTCGAAATCGAGTGAGACGACTTTGGTATAAGGCGGGACGGCATAGATGCGCTGTTCACGCCCCGCGCCAAAAAGCTGGATCGCCGCCATATTCATCTTTGGATTGTCGAACTTTGGAATGGGAGACGGATCCATCACATAGCGATCCGCGACCTTCACCGGATACGCATAGGAAGTCGCGATGGCGCCGTGCTGGCTGATATCCTCATAAAGTTTCACGTGCATCAGCCCATATTCCTGCAAGCTGTGCATCTTGCGAGTTTCGGTTTCGCGCGGCTCAAGGAAGCGCAGCGGCTCCGGGATCGGCACCTGATAGACCAGGATCTGGTCTTCGGTCAGCTCTGCCTCCGGGATCCGATGGCGGGTCTGGATGACGCTGGCCTTTTCCGTTTCCTCGGTGGTTTCAACATCGGCGGTCTTTTCAAAGAACTTTCGGATCGAAACTGCATTCGTGGTGTCATCGGCACCCTGATCGATCACTTTCAACGTGTCATCCGGGGTCAGCGTGGCGGCAGAGACCTGCACGCCGCCGGTGCCCCAGCCATAGGGCATCGGCATTTCGCGGCTGGCAAAGGGCACCTGATAGCCCGGCACCGCCAGCCCTTTCAGGATCGCCCGGCGGATCATCCGCTTGGTCTGTTCGTCCAGATATGCAAAGTTGTAGTCAGACATGTTGCCTCAATTCGTTGCAGGAACCGTTTTATGCAAACGCCCCTGATTTCCTGGATTTTGATTTTGGCCTTCGGGGTGTTCGCTCTTTGGGACTACCGTCGAAAGAAACGTCGAAGGGATAGCCTCCGCAAAGAACCTGATGGCACTTGGACTTGGATTGGCCTTGACGGCTCTGAATACAAATCGCCCAATCATCCTGATCGGCCAGGAGGTGACTGGTACGCCGAAACGAGCAATACTGATGGATGGGGAGACTAGCCTCATTCTGCCGCCTCCCGTGCCGCCAGCGTTTCCGCCAGCTCCGCTGCCTCGCGGCGCAGTTTGCGGACCAATTCCAGCTCGGACTGAAAATCCACGTAATGCGGCAGCTTGATATGCTCCAGAAAGCCGGTGGCCTGGATGTTGTCGGCGTGGCTCAGAACAAATTCCTCATCCTGCGCAGGCGCACCCAGATTGTCCTCGCCGAGTTCCTCCCAGCGCAGTGCCCGGTCGACCAGCGCCATGGCGATAGATTTGCGTTCTGACTGGCCGAACACCAACCCGTAGCCACGGGTGAACTGCGGCGGCACGGTTTTCGAGCCCTTGAACTGGTTCACGGTTTCACATTCGGTCAGCTCCACCTCGCCAATCTCAATGGCAAAGCCGAGTTCGGGGATCTCCATTTCGACCGGTACGGTGCCGATGCGCAGCTCACCCACAAAGGCGTGGTTGCGCGCATAGCCACGTTGGGTCGAATAGGCCATACCAAGGATAAAGCCTTCATCTCCTCGGGTCAGCGACTGCAGACGCACCGCCCGGCCCGCCGGAAATGACATCGGCTCGCGCGTCAGATCACCCGGCGTTTCATCTGTTTGAACCTCCTGCTCGATGATATTTTCCCCATCGAGAAACGACAGAATATGCGGGGTGTCTTCATCCCTAGGCTCGGCTGTCTGCGCCTGCGGTTGATCTTCTGCATCGGCCTCAGCAGCCAGTTTGAAATCCAAAAGCCGATGGGTGTAATCGAACGTCGGCCCCAGCACCTGCCCGCCCGGCGCGTCCTTGAATGTTGCAGAGATCCGGCGATCGCAGGCCATGCGGCTGCTTTCAACCGGCAGCGTCGCGCCAAACCGCGGCAAGGTGGTGCGATAGGCACGGATCAGAAAAATCGCTTCGATCAGATCTCCGCGCGCCTGCTTGATTGCGAGCGCCGCCAGATCAGGATCATAGAGCGAACCCTCAGCCATCACCCGGTTGACGGCAAGACTAAGCTGTTCGCGGATCTGGGCGAGGCTCAACTCCGCTACAGAGGTATCTCCACGGCGTTCTTCTGCGAGCCAGGCATGGGCGTTATCAATCGCCCGCTCGCCCCCTTTTACGGCAACATACATGTCTTAGCCTTCCTTGTTGGACAGCGGCGTGATCCGGCTGGATCGGGGCAGCGCAGAAATCTGGCTACCGGCGGTAAAATAGGTGTCAAAGCCAAGCGGGAAGAGCATAGAATTGGCCTGAAACGGACCGATATCCGGCAGCGAAATCTCAGTGCAGGTCTTGATGCCTGGACCACGCAGCTCGGCGTTTGTTGTATCAATGGACGGCAACTCCACAATCAGGGTTGCCGAGCGATCCGGGTATTCCGATGTCCCGATGCGATAACGATCCAGCGGCGCAAGCGCTGACCAGCCACCGATGGCGAATTCAGCCTGCTCTGGCAGGACGAAAGGCGCGCCGGTGTGGAAGGTAATCCATTCCCGCACAGCCGGGCGATCCACATCAGGCGCAAGAAATACGCCCGTATCGGGATCGCAGAGCGTCAACACCAGACATCCCGCTGCAACCGAGAGCCCTTCTGGCGGGGTGGCGCCATTGATGTCTTTGATCTCACCGGGCCGCGCCATGGCCGACATCGCAGCGCGAAACGCTTTCGCCGACTGAATGGGCGGAGCGGTAAAACCTCCGGAAAAATGAGAAGCCTGGGATTGTGATGACATCAGTCTTCCCCTCGCACCATGGTGAAAAATTCAACTTTTGTTGCCGCGGCCTTTGCAGCTCGACTCATCTTGCGTGTGTGCTTTGCCGCCTGTAGGGGCGACAGAACCCGGCGATGAACCTCCTCTGCTGCATCTGTCTGCATCAGCGCATCGACTTTGGCTGCAGTCTCTGCCTGAAGCTTGCTACGCCCCTGCACATATCCATGCCCGACAGTGCCATCTGCCAGTGTCAGAGCGCAGCGGGTGACCGTCATTTCACCAAGATTGAAAGGCGCCCCACTGGCCCCCATCCGTCCCTGGACCATGACGCCACCAACCTCCGGCGGGCGAAGCCATGTGTGATCGGGATTGCACCCATAGTTCTGCCACAGATCTTGCAGCGCCTTTGCATCTGCAGTGGCAAGCAGGCCCATCCATGCCTTGCGGTTGGCGTGATCGCCATTCTCGCCCGCTGTCATGCTCTTTTCACTGTTCATCTTGTCTAAGCCTCTTGGCCTGTTTGTCTATATAATCTATACAACTAGACAAATGTTATCCGAGTCGCCCTAGGCGGCGCAACGACAACCTTGTGAAAGTTTCGTGACATGGCTCGCACCGCGGTCTGGAAATCCATCGCTATCAGTCTCACCGATGATATCGCGCAGGGTCGCTATCAGACCGGAGACAAGCTGCCACCCGAAGTGCAGCTCTCAGGCCGGTTCGGCGTGAACCGGCACACTGTGCGGCGAGCCTTATCTGAGATGGCAGATCAAGGGCTGGTCCATGCCCGACGGGGTTCGGGGGTCTTTGTCGCGGCGCAACCGACGGAGTATCCGATTGGCAAACGGGTGCGGTTTCACCAGAACGTTGCCCGTCTGGGGCGTATTCCCGCCAAAAGGATCCTGACGCTGGAAACCCGCGCTGCCGGCCCGCGCGAGGCAGAGGCGTTGTCTCTTGATCCCGGTGCGGCCGTCCATGTTTACGACGGGCTGTCACTGGCGGATGGTCAGCCTATCGCACTGTTTCAAAGCGTGTTTCCGTCAGACAACTTTCCAGATCTGCTTGCCGCGCTGAAAGAGACCCAGTCGGTAACAGAGGCGCTGAAACACTGCGGCGTTGCTGATTTCACCAGGGTCGAGACCCGTATCACTGCCAAGCTCGCAACTGCCACACAGGCCTTGCATTTGAAGATTTCTGAAGGCAGCCCAATTTTGCGAACCACAGGTATCAACGCCGGTCCGAGCGGCGATCCGGTTGAGTTCGGGCGTACCTGGTTCGCGGGAGACCGCGTCACCCTGACAGTCAGCGACCCAAACAGCGATAAAGCAGATGTCAGTTAATCGGCGACAACACTCACGGACCTAGGATCAGCCCTGCCGGACGCTACGCATATTTCTCCAGAAACGCCTCAGCGCTCAGCACGCGAAAGTCGGGAACCGCAGCCTTCAGTCGGGTGTCCTCCCAATCCCACCACGCCAAAGCCATCATCCGTTCAGCAACGGTCTCAGTGTATCTGCGGCGGATCAGCTGGGCCGTATTGCCCCCAACAATCGTATAGGGTGCGACATCCTTGGTCACCACCGCGCCCGACGCCACCACCGCACCATGGCCGACGGTCACCTCGGGCTTGATCAGCGCACCATGGCCGATCCAGGTATCGTGCCCGATATGAGCCAGACGACTGGCCCGATGATCAAACCAGGCCGCGTCATCCTCAACATCATCCCAATAGCTGGACGACCGATAGAGGAAATGGTGCAGAGAAGCCCTTTGCAGGGGATGGTCGGTGGCTCCAATCCGGGTAGCGCTGGCAATATTGGAGAACTTCCCAATTTCCGCATTGGCGATATCGCAGTTACGATCACAATAGCTGTAGTCGCCAAACCGGCTGTTCAGCACGCGACTGTCTGCGCCGATTTCAACGAAGGCGCCGAACTGGCTATTGGTGATGGCACAGTTGGGGTGCAAATGCGGGTGATCGGCAGAGAGGCGGGGCATCTGATAGCTTTCAATGGGATAGAGCGGGCCAATGAAGACCCCAAACAGTCAGGGCAGTAACATCGCAGCCCCTTGACGGCGTGCCTTACGACCCGGTTCACCCTTGATCAGGCGGCGACGAAGCCAGCCGGAGAGCCAATCCATCAGCATTACCATGAGTATGATCAATACGATGTAGTAGGCGACTTCTTCCCAGTCTTTCTGGGTGATGATTGCCTGCGTCAGTAGCAGACCGATGCCACCTCCGGTGATGGCACCAATGATGGTCGCGCTGCGGGTGTTCGATTCAAGGAAGTAAAGCAGCTGACTTAGCAAGACCGGTGTGATTTGCGGGATCACTCCAAACCGGTAGCGCTGCGCTGGCTTGGCACCGGTTGAGGCGACGCCCTCAATCTGTTTCTGATCGACGTTTTCCAAAGCTTCGGAAAAGATCTTGCCGAAGGTTCCAGTGTCGGTCACCAGAATTGCCAGCGCACCGGTCAGCGGGCCAGGGCCGAAGGCCCGCGCCAGAACAACCGTCCAGATCAGCGAATCCACGCCGCGCACAAAGTCGAACACGCGACGGGTGGCGAAGCGAACCGCGCGCAACGGCATGAAATTCCGGGTGGCAGCAAAGGCCAGCGGAAGCGCAATCAAACCTGCCCCCATCGTTCCCAGAAATGCCATCAGCAGCGTTTCAAAAATCGCCCAGGCGACATCCTGATGACGCCACATCTTATTCGTCCAGAAATCATGGAAAATCGCGCCCGCTTCGCCGGTGGCGGCCCGCGTCATCAGCTCACCGATGCCCATGCCGTGGTACGGGCTGTCCAGGGTGAAGAAAAACAGCTCCCAACCGGCAAAATAACGAAACACCTCCGCCCGGTTCCGGGTCACCGTCAGGCGCCCAGCTTCCGTCGTGACGGCCAGTCGGTTCTTCGATGCATTGATCCAATCCGGCAAATCCCCCGCCGGGAATTCCGCCTGTACACCGGCGCTGCGGCTTGGCGTTGCGCGAATGGTACCATAGCCGGGTATATCAAAGGCGATGCTCTCAGGACCAAACCGGATCTCATAGCCATCTTCGAGGTCAATGATCGTAACCTGCGAAGATGTATCGGCGAGCGTCACCCACTCCGGAGACTGCCCGTCCGGATAGGCACCCTTGCGCTCTCCCTCGATGGCCACGCTGACGGCACCGCTGCGGTTGTCACGCGTAACGTGGGTTTTGTAACTGTAGCTGTCTGCTACCAACGTGCGTGCATTCTTCGGGTTCATCCGCTCGGCCAGACCCGCCACATCAAAGGCGACGAACACATAGGCAAGATAGGCAAGCACCAAGAGCGGCAACGCCAGACTCAAGGCACGCTTGCGCATGAACAGGCGCTCCATATCCAATTTGCGCAGAGTCGGAGGGACGGTCGTGTCAAAAGTCGTCATTGTTTGGCTCCGTGGGTCAACCGGTCACGCAGCAGGCCTGACAGTTGATCCACCAGGACGATGGTGAAAAACAGCAGAAGAAAGATTGCAGCAGCTTCGTCATAGCGCCCCTGCCCCCAGGACATGGCGTTGCGCAACTCATATCCGATGCCACCCGCCCCGACGAAACCGAGGATAGCCGAGGCCCGAATATTGATTTCAAACCGCAAGAGCGCGTAGCTGACATAGTTTGGACCAACCTGAGGAAAGACACCCAACACCATGCGCTGCGCCCAGCCAGCGCCGACGGAGGCCAGCCCTTCGACTGGTTTCAGGGATGCATTTTCATTCACTTCCGAGAACAGTTTGCCCAGCGCCCCCGCCGTATGGATTGCAATCGCAATCATCGCAGGCACAGGGCCGCCACCCAGAAGAAAGATCAGAACCAGTGCGATCACGATTTCCGGGATCGCGCGGAAGATATCCAGCAACCGGCGAAAGACCGGGATCAAGGACGGCCAGCGGGCCAGACCCCGCGTCGCCAACAGCGACAGAAGAGTGCCAAAAATGGCGCCAATCAGCGTAGCCGCGGCGGCAATATTCAGCGTCTCAATCAACGCGGGGAAGAACTGCACCACATGCGCAGGCAGCAGGGAAACCTTCTCGACCGCTTCTGACAGCACCTCGGAAGGATAATCGAAAACATGGGTAATGCCATTCCAGAATGAGCCGGCATTGCGATCATCTGCGATCCGAAAACCGGCTGCCATCATGGCGACAAATACCGCCAGAATGACCCCTCCATACAAGCGTTTTCGCTGGATTAGTGCCTGATACTCGGCCTGGATATCAGCCACTGGCCGGGCCGAGACTGTTGCATGTGTCATGACTGGGATCCTGTGTGGCAGCAATTGCGTCAGCATCCTACGGGACGGTGATGCTCTCGAACGAGCATCTCTGCTGACCTGTTCAGGCTGTTGGCAATTGGCCGTCAAAATGGCGGGAGCGATGCTGATGCTCCGCCCCCGCACGCTTTGGTGCTGAAATTAGTTGGACTTCAATTTCCGCGCTTCGATGATCACCTCATAGGCGTCATGGGTGATCGGCATGAAACCTTTAGCCTCACCTGCTGCGACCCCGTAGAAACACTCCGCATCCATTGATTTCAGGGACGCCATCAGGCCGGTCATCTTCAGTTTCACGTCCTCAGGCAAATCGGTACGCAGGACAACAGGGCCTTCGGGGATAGGCTTGGACTGCCAGATCTGGACAAGGTCATTCATATCGACAAGGCCTGCATCGACAGCCCGACGCAGCGCACCTGAGTTAAAGCCATCTTCCCATTCGCCCAGGCCATCGGCCCAGCTGACGCCGGCATCGACATCGCCATTGGCAACCGCAACGATAGTCTGTTCATGGCCACCGGTGAATTTCACTTCACCAAAATAGTCGCCTGACGTCATGGTGGCGCCGGTTGCTTCGGGGATCTCGATCGAGGGGATCAGGAACCCGGAGGTGGAGTTCGGATCACCAAAGCCAAAGGCCTTGCCCTGCATATCGTCCAGCGACGTGATGCCGCTGTCCTTGCGGGCAAAACCAACGGAGTAGTAGCCATAGCCACCGTCATTGTTTACCTTCACAAGGATAGGCTCAACGGCAGCCGGATCGCTCAGGTAGGTCTTCGCGTAACCCGATGCGCCCAGCCATGCCATATCGATGGTGCCGCCCAACAGGCCCTGAATGACACCGTTGTAATCTGCCGGGGCAAAGAGCTTGGTTTCGACACCGAGCAGATCTTCGGTTTTCTGGCGCAGACACTCGTTGTTGTTCAAACGATCCTGAGCGTTCTCGCCACCAAGAATACCGATGCGGAATTCCTGAATCTCCGCGGTGTCAGCCAGAACCGGTGCGGTCAGGGCTGTGGTCGCCAGAATGGCAATAAACAGGTTTTTCATAGTCAATCTCTCTGGTTGGTCAGCCCGGCACACAAACGGCCGGGTTTGGAAAAGCGATCAAACAGCCACAGCTGGCTGACGGCGCGGTTTGGTACGGTTCAGGGTCTCAATCTCGGTGGAGGTGGCGGCTTCGGAGAAATCATCGCCGGCGCCATAGATTTCGCGCGCAACGCCTGTGGTCAGCTGCTCTGGCAGACCATCAAAGACGATACGCCCGTCGCGCATGCCAACAACGCGGTCACAGTAGCGGCGCGCCGTGTCCAACGTGTGCAGATTGGCGATAACGGTACGGCCATCCTCTTCATGGATACGGCGCAGGGCCTCCATCACGGTCTGTGCGTTCATCGGATCCAGTGAGGCAATCGGCTCATCGGCGAGAATGATCGCCGGATCCTGCATCAGGGCGCGGGCAATAGCGACGCGTTGCTGCTGACCACCGGAGAGTGCCTCTGCCCGTTTCGCGGCATGTTCCGCGATGCCCAGCCGATCAAGAATGTCGATCGCGCGGTGAATGTCATCCATCGGGTAGAGATTGAACAGCGTCGCCAAAGTTGAGCGTCGGTTGAGTGTACCGTGCAGCACATTGGATACGACATCCATGCGCGGCACCAGATTGAACTGCTGGAAGATCATCGCGCAATCCGATTGCCAGGCGCGCTTCTCCTTACCGCGCAGCTGGGTCACGTCTCGCCCTTCGAAAAGGATCCGCCCATCGCTGGCGTCACCAAGCCGGTTAATCATGCGCAACAGCGTGGATTTACCCGCCCCCGACCGGCCGATGATGCCGATCATGCAAGGCTTATCGATATCCAGCGTGGCGGTATCCACCGCGATTTTATCACCGAATCTCTTGGTCAGTTTGTCAATTCGCAGCACCTGAGGCTCCCGTCTCTGTCTGGGACTGCCTAAGGGGAGAGAGCAAAACTTGTGTGTCATCGCGGTGAAGCTTTTGTAACGCTACCCTTCGTGGTCACCGGTGCCCCCTAGGCGCGCAGCCTCCAAGCCGCTATATGGCGGCAAAACGCTATCCATGAACCCAAGGAACCGCTGCCATGTCTTTCGACCGCTCCATCAAGATTGCACCGTCTATCCTGTCCGCCGATTTTGCCAACTTTGGCCAAGAGATTCAGGCCATCGAATCTCAAGGAGCCGATTGGGTCCATATCGACGTGATGGACGGGCATTTTGTGCCCAACCTCACCTTCGGTCCGATGGCGGTGAAGGCATTTCGCCCCCATGTAAAAACTGTGATGGACGTCCACCTGATGATCGCACCAGTCGATCCATATATCGACGCCTATGCCGATGCAGGCGCCGATGTTCTGACCGCCCATATTGAGGCAGGCCCACACATCCACCGCACCCTGCAGGCGATCCGTGCTGCCGGCATGAAAGCCGGCGTCGCGCTTAACCCAGGCACCCCAGCAGAAGCTGTGGCGCATCTGCTCGACCTGACCGACCTGATCTGCGTGATGACCGTCAATCCCGGTTTTGGCGGTCAAAAATTCATTGATATGACCAGCAAGATCCGCAGCCTGCGCTCAATGATCGGTGATCGTCCGGTCCATATCGAGATTGACGGCGGCGTTGATCCGAGCACAGCCCCACTGGTCGCCGAAGCTGGCGCCGATGTGCTGGTGGCCGGATCTGCGGTATTCAAGGGGGGCTCCGTCAATGACCCCGACGTCTATGGCGCCAACATTCGCAATATCCGAGATGCTGCCAACGGCGTCTGGGCCTGAAACTATCGCTGACAAGCACTGCGGGCCTAGGTAGCTCTGATCCGCACCCTCCCACCCGCTGTGAGACCTTTAAAAAAGGCATCCCTACTGTTGGGGTAAGCGCCGCGCGATGCGCGGCGCGGGCGCATCAGGTCAGCTGATCCGCAAAATGCGTCAGCAACATATGCTTCAGGATCTTACCTGTCGGCGCAGCTGGCAGCTGGTCCGTCAGGATGATGAGACCAGGTCGTTTGTAGCCTGCAAGCTGCTCCGCAACGAAGGCCCGCAGTTCATCGACCTTTGGCTCATCCCCAACCGCTACCTGTACGAAGGCAACCACCTGCTCGTCGCCATCCTGCGGGCGACCGACAACAGCGGATTGAATCACCTGCGGATGGGCGTTCAGCGCAGCTTCGACTTCTGGCGGAAAGACATTGAAGCCTCCGTGGATGATCAGTTCCTTGGCGCGCCCATCAATGTGTAGGTTGCCACTTTCGTCCAAACGCCCCATGTCGCCGCTGCGCAACCAGCCCGCAGGATCGAGGACAGCCTGCGTTGCCTCCAGGTTGCCGAAATATCCCAGCATGACGTTACCCCCGCGCAGGCAGATCTCTCCCACCCCATCGCCACCACCCGGAACGCTCTGGTCCAGACGCACATCAACACCGGGTAGCGGCGGACCAACCGATGTATCAGAGTCACCCAAACGGTTGCGCGTGGCGCAGATGCCTGCGGTGGCCTCGGTCATACCATACCCGTTTTGCAAGGCAACGCCATAAAACGCCTCGGCCCGACGTTTCCAATCCGGATCCAACGGCGCAGCACCGGACGACACGTAGCGCAAATCCGGGCTACCGAGATGGTCCAGTCCCTGTTCCTTGGCATATTGCATCACCAGCGCATGCATCTGTGGCACTGCAGAGACCAGCGTGACCCCGGATCGTAGCGCCTGATAAAACCGCTCCGCCGTAAAGCGTGTCTCAAGCCGAACCTCCGCCCCGATCATCACGGAAGCGGTCAAAACGGACGCAAGGCCAAACACATGGCTAAGAGGCAACACACCGTAAACCACATCCTTGGTCGTCATATCGCGCAGCCGTGCCGAGGCGCCGCCCCCGAAACTCAGATTGTCGTGACTCAGCATCACCCCTTTCGGATCGCCAGTGGTGCCTGTGGTATAGAGGAGCACCGCCAGCCCCTCTGGTATCTGGGCGCAGGATTTGCCACCGGCATCCTGAGAAACAACATGCAGGCACCCGAAGTCGCCCTCGACCCTCTGCGCGCCAAGACGGCTGGCATGGGCCGCCGCGTCAGGCGAAGCGGCAGCAGTCAATAGGACAGCTGCGGGCTGGGCGTGAGCGAGAATTCGGTCCACCTCAGCGGCGCGCATCCGGGCATTGACCGGCACCGCCACGGCCCCCAGCTGCGATGTGGCAAACAGCGCAGCGACTGCCGCACAGCAATTCTCGCAAAGCAACATGACCCGATCACCGGGCCCGATACCCAAGTCGGCCAGATGTGTCATCAATGCGTTGCAGGCCCGCGCGAGATCACCATAGGTCCAGCGCGCACCACCACTGTCACCAAAAGCCGGGGCCTTAGGGCGTTGGCGCGCATGCTGTTCGATATATTCATGCCATAGCGTCATGGGTCACCCCTGTGATTGTACCGATCGTGAAAGATCACCCGGCGAAGAAACAGTGGAGTCGCGTCAGCCGCGTATCCTTTTGAAAACGCCATTTGCAGTAGCCAAAATTTGACCGCTGCCATCCATCAACTCGCCTGCGACATAGGCCAGCGATGCGCCACCACCGGTGGCCTTCGCCTTGGCCTCAACCCGTCCAGCGCGCGCAGCTGCCACATAGGAGAGGGTTAGCGATACGGTGACCACCGGTGGATGCGCTGCCGTATCGAAATGTTGTGAGGCCGTATTACCGCAAACCACATCCATCAATATCGCAACGATACCACCATGCAGCAGCCCGTTGCGGTTGAGATGTTGCGGCGCGAGCTCCAGTGAGACGCGGCAGGCTCCAGTGCGCGTGTCAATCTCAGTGCGATAGCCGACCAGTTGCTGGCAGCCCAGATCCTCAATGATCCGTTTGACCGGAACCGGCGCCTGTCCGCCCTCAGCCGGGTCGGTTGGCGATATCGGATCAGGCTGCCGATAGGTCAATGAACCGCTCCAGCTGAGTGTCCGCGTCGCCGAACCGATGTTCGGTCATCACAATGCGTTTGGCGATATGGGCCAACTCATATTCTGCGGTCATGGCAATACCGCCGTGCAACTGGATTGCCTCCTCGGCGATATGACGCCCGGTTCGACCGATGAGATTGCGTGCGGCTGCAATGTGGCGGTCGCGGACCTGCGGCGCACCCTCGAGATGACCCGCAGCATTGATGACCGCAGAACGCGCCTGCTCTACCTCAATCAACATCTCAGCGAGACGATGTTGCAGCGCCTGAAACGTCCCGATCGGTCGCCCGAATTGGTGTCGCGTGGTAAGGTAATCCATGGTCAGCCGCGTGGCCGTTTCCATCGCACCAAGGGCCTCTGCCGCCAGTGCAACCTCCGCTGCCGCCAATGCGCTCTCAACCCGGACAGCAGCCCCTCCTGCTGTACCAAGACGCGCTGAGGGCGACAGGCGGACACCATCCAATTCGATCTCTCCGGCTCTGCCGCCGGCCAGTAGCGCGCTGCCTTGCATGCGCACCCCAGCCGTCTTCGGATCGACGAGGAACAGTGACAGGCCGTCGCGGTCACCAGACGCGCCCCCTTCACGCGCAGAGACAATCAACAGCTCCGCCGCCTCAGCATTGACCACCACAGATTTGCGGCCTGTCAGGACAATATCCTGTCCATCAACAGTCGCCGTGGTCTCAACCCAAGTGCGCTCGTAGCGGCTGGCTGGCTCCCCATGGGCAAAGGCCAGCTGCAGATCCCCCGCGATCAGCCGCTCAAGAAATTGCCGATCACGGGGCAACGGCTGCGCACCATGTGGCCCGCACAACAAAGAACCGCAGAGCACGGCTGTATCAAGGACCGGTTCAACTACACCCGCGCGGCCTAACTCTTCAAAGATCGTCGCGATGTCGAAGCCAGCGCCGCCATATCCACCGACCGCTTCGGGCAGCAAGGCGCCAAGTACACCAAGGTCAGCCAACTGCCTCCAAATCGCAGAGGAATACCCAGAGGGATCCGCAATAGCCTTGTTTCGCGCAGTAACCGTATAGCGATCCGCAAGAAACCGGCGCAGGCTATCCTGCAACATCTGGCGCTCTTCCGTCAGCTGAAAATTCATGTCCGGCCTCCCAGCGATACCTTTGCGATGATGTTCTTCTGGATTTCGTTCGAACCGCCAAAGATAGACAGCTTGCGATTGTTGAAATACTGCGCCGCAGCGGCGTCGCTGCCTTCCGGTGGAGCGAGGGCACTGTTGTCACCCGCCAGAGCCTCAGACGCGAAGGGGAGCGCGTAAACGCCAGCGGCACGGCGCGCCAGATCGTTGATCTCCTGACGAATTTCGGTGCCTTTTACCTTGAGCATCGAACTCTCGACGCCCGGAGCCTGACCTTGGGCGGCGGCAGAGATGATACGCAGATTGGTGGTCGCCATAGCCATCAGATCGATTTCCGCGCGGGCCAGTCGCGCCGCAAAATGTGGGTTCTCAATCAGCGGGCGGCCGCGGTGGATCTGTTGACGTGCGAGCCGCTTTACCGCTTCCAACCCCGCCTGACTGAACCCCACGCCTGCGATATTCGTACGTTCGTGGGTCAGCAGATATTTCGCGTAGGTCCAGCCCTTGTTCTCCTCTCCAACCAGGTTTTCAACCGGCACCCGCACATCGGTGAACCAGACTTCGTTCACCTCGTGGGTGCCATCAAGCAGGATGATTGGCCGCACCTCGATACCGGGTGTATCCATATCGATCAGCAGGAAGGAAATGCCCTCCTGCTGTTTCGCATCCGGGTCGGTCCGCACGAGGCAGAAAATCCAGTTGGCGTATTGGCCAAGCGTGGTCCAGGTTTTCTGCCCGTTGACAACGTAATGATCCCCGTCACGAACAGCCCGGGTGCGCAGGCTGGCAAGATCAGAGCCGGCGCCAGGTTCGGAATACCCCTGACACCACCAATGTTCCCCCGAAAGGATCTTTGGCAGAAAATAAGCACGCTGTTGGTCAGATCCGAATTTCTGCAAAACAGGCGCCAACATGGTCAGCCCAAAGGGGACGATACGTGGCGCATGAGCGCGGCAGCATTCTTCCTCAAAGATATGACGCTGGACTGCATTCCAACCGCAGCCTCCGTATTCCTCTGGCCAGGTTGGTGCCAGCCAGCCCCGCTCATTCAAAATACTGTGCCAGCGATCATGCCCTTCCTTGCCCAGCCCGCGCCCCAGACGCACGGCATCCGATAGATCCTGGGGCAGTTTGGCCTCCAGAAACGCGCGGACCTCTGCGCGGAAGGCAAGGTCCTCGGTCGAATAGTTCAAATCCATATGCCGCGCACCTCCCCGTGCTGATTGGCCGTTATGCTTGATTTACCCGTCCTGCTCTCCTGATCATGCAAACAGCGCGGCCAGAAAACCCCGCGTAGTTGTGATCAGTAAATCTCAAACAGGCCCGCCGCGCCCATGCCGCCGCCTATACACATGGTCACCACCCCGAGTTTGGCGCCGCGTCGGTGACCTTCGCGTAGGAGGTGCCCCACCATCCGCGCACCAGTCATGCCGAACGGGTGGCCGATCGCAATTGAGCCGCCGTTCACGTTGCAGATCTCATCCGGAATGCCGAGTTTGTCCCGGCAGTAAAGCGCCTGACTTGCGAAGGCTTCGTTCAATTCCCAAAGGTCAATATCCGCCGCCGTCAACCCGTGTCGCTCCAGCAGGCGCGGCACGGCATGCACGGGGCCGATGCCCATTTCATCGGGCGCGCAGCCTGCCACACAAAACCCTCGAAACGCACCCATAGGATCAAGGCCGCGGCGGCTGGCTTCGTCGGCCTCCATCATCACAACCGCAGCTGCACCATCCGAGAGCTGGCTGGCATTCCCTGCGGTGATGTACTTGCCCGCGCCACGCACCGGCTCCAATCCCGCCAGCCCGTCCAACGTCGTCTGGGGACGGTTGCATTCATCCCGATTTACTGTGACCTCGCGATGGCTGATCTCTCCTGTGTCCCTGTCCTTTACGGCCATAACCGTTTGCATGGGCACGATTTCATCGTCGAAGATACCTGCATCCTGCGCTGCTGCAATTTTCTGTTGACTGCGCAGGCCATAGGCATCCTGCGCCTCCCGGCTGATGCCATAACGCTCAGCCACGACATCTGCCGTGTCAATCATCGCCATGTAGACGTGCGGGTTATGCTCCTGCAGCCAGGTATCCTGCACCTGAGTCACATTGGGCTGCACCATGGAGATACTCTCCACCCCACCCGCAACCATCGGTCCGGCCCCTTCGGCGGTGATCTGCTGCGCCGCCAGCGCGATGGTCTGAAGGCCCGACGCGCAAAACCGGTTCACCGTCATACCAGCAGCAGTCTGCGGCATGCCAGAACGTAAAGCGATCTGGCGCCCGATATTGTGCCCTGTCGCCCCTTCGGGAAAGCCACAGCCAATAATGCAATCCTCAATTACGCCCCCCTCCAGACTGGCCCGCTCAACAGCGGCAGCGACAGCATGCCCCCCCAAGGTGGCACCATGCGTCTGATTGAAAGACCCACGAAAGGATTTGGCCAGCCCGGTGCGGGCAGCAGAAACGATAACAGCCTGTTTCATATCAGCGGGCCTCCTTGTTGAGGTCATCAAAGCTGCGCCCTTCGGCAACCATCTGCTCCAACAGCGGAGCCGGTTGCCAGAAGAAGGCATCTTCCTTGGCGTAACGACGAATATCCTTGAGAATGCTGTCCAGCCCCTGCAGATCCGCCCATTTCAGCGGGCCACCCCAGAACCGGGGAAAACCGTAGCCAAACAGCAGCACCATATCGACATCCAGGGGGCGGCAGGCGATACCCTCGCCGACGACCTTTGCCGCTTCGTTGACCATCGCGCACATGTAGCGGCGCAGAACCTCGTCATTGGCAAAAATCTGCGGTGTCACGCCCTGATCACGCTGATCGCGCTCAATGTATTCGGCTACCTGTGGATTCGGCGTCCCGCCACGCTTGCCCTCTTCATAAACGTAGAAGCCCCGACCGGTTTTCTGCCCGAAATCGCCGCCTTCACAAAGCATATCAGAGAAATGCACCACCCGTTCGCGTGGATCGAGTGTCGGCGCACGACGCTTGCGCGCGGCCCAGCCAATGTCCAGCCCCGCCAGGTCAGCGACCGCAAACGGTCCCATGGCGAAACCAAACCCCGTCATCACCTTGTCGATCTGATACGGGGATGCACCGTCCAGAACCATATAGTCAGCCGCCTTGCGATAGCTGTTCATGATCCGATTGCCGATAAAGCCATCACAGACGCCGGAACGTACGGAGGTCTTCTTCAGCCTTTTGCCCAAGGCGAAGCCGGTGGCCACAACATCAGGCGCTGTCTGATCCGCGACCACCACTTCCAGCAGTTTCATCACATGCGCGGGAGAGAAAAAATGCAGTCCGATCACGTCAGATGGCCGACTGGTGGCGGCAGCAATGTCGTTGATATCCAGATATGACGTATTGCTGGCGAGAATGGCGCCCGGTTTGCAATGCTCATCCAGCGCTGCAAAAACGTCGCGTTTTACATCCATGTCCTCAAAAACCGCTTCAACCACCAGATCGACCTGCGACAAAGCCGCGTAATCCGTCGCCAGCTTGAGCGTCTCATTAAGGATAGCATCGAATTGCGACTGGCTGATCTTGCCTCGCTTCAGCGCCCCCCTGAGATTGCCTTCAATGCGCTCCCGAGCCGCAACTGAGGCCGCCTCGTCCCGTTCAATCAGCACCACTGACAGTCCTGCCAGCAGCGCGGCTGTTGCAATGCCAGCACCCATGGTGCCGCCGCCGATGACGCCCATCGCAGCGACATCGCGGGGGGAGACATCAACAAGCTCAGGCAGTTTACTGACC
Source organism: Phaeobacter sp. HS011 (assembly GCF_018101215.1). Taxonomy (NCBI): domain Bacteria; kingdom Pseudomonadati; phylum Pseudomonadota; class Alphaproteobacteria; order Rhodobacterales; family Roseobacteraceae; genus Phaeobacter; species Phaeobacter sp. HS011. The sequence continues at coordinate 206,252 of NZ_JAGEUF010000006.1, forward strand.
GCCCGTTCCGAGAAGAAGGCGTGGATCAATCCCTGCCGCTGATCGCTTTCCATCAGCTTCATAAACAATTCGCGTTCTTGCCGCACACCATCAAGAAAACTTGGTGCTTCGCAGGCGGCCTGCACTGCCCGCACCGCAATCGCCGGGGAGAGCTGGCCGCGCCCACGGGCCAGAACACGTTCGTATGTAGCATCAAAATCGACGGGCTCTGGTGCGGGCATGTCACAGACCGGGCGACGCAGTGCATTCTGTTCAAGCAGCTCACGGGTATAGGCCAGTCCGACCTCGCGCGGGTTGCCCTCAGCAATGCGATCGATGACGCCCTTGTCGAAAGCCTCGGCAGCGGCCACGTGACGGCCAGTTGTGATCATCTCCAACGCAGCCTCTGTACCTGCGACGCGGGGTAGCCGCTGGGTCCCACCGGCGCCTGGGATGATCCCCAGATGGACCTCCGGCAGCCCCATCTTGGCGCCTGGTACGGCAATCCTGTAGTGCGAGGAGAGTGCGACCTCCAACCCACCGCCCAGCGCTGTGCCGTGCAGGGCCGATACAACGATCAGCTTTGCGGCCTCGATACGGTTGCAAAGATCCGGCAGGCCCGGTTCTTCCATGGGTTTGCCAAACTCACGGATATCAGCGCCTGCAAAATACGTCCGCCCCTCGCCATAGATCAGTACGGCACGCGCGCCTTCCTTCTCGGCGCGCTCAATACCAGCCAGCAAGCCGCGGCGCACATTTATTCCAAGTGCATTCACCGGCGGGTTCTGTGCAGCGAGAACTGCGATATCGCCAATCCGTTCATAGACAATGGCTTCGGTCATGGATCTTTCCTCTTCTTGCGGGCGGTATCGATCAGGATTGCGACGAGGCTCAAGTCACGAAAGCCGGTCTGCCACGTGACTACCCTTGATCGAAACACAGGTGTCAGCCCTATCAATTTCGCAATGCGGAACATTATTCCGCAGATTTGCATTTGACCCTAGATCCGGATCCACAAGCTGACAAGATCCATCATGCCGCGCGTCAACGCAGCTTGCCAAGCGTCGCCCAGCATCTGCTGCATATGACGGTACGTCTCTTCGAACGCGAGAACTGCATTCAGCTCGTGGGTTTCGGGATCGGTCGACGGTAGGCCTCAGTCAAGGTATCATCCACCTCGGATGGCTCATAGACGCCCAAGAGGATACCCTTCCGGGCCGACTTTCCCCGCCGCGTGGCGATCTGTGTGTCCGATAACGTGATGCGCTGCGACATCCGCAAACCCCACTCCAGTAAGCGATCACACATCAGATCGATCACCTCCTGGTGCGCGCCACTCTTAGCAAGATCTACCAACTCATCAGGATCTTCCTGAAGATCAAACAGCATTGGGCGCAGACCGCCTTCCGCGTGCATGAATTTCCACCGTTTATCGACAACCATAAACAGGCGGGCATCTTTGGGAGTCAGCCCGAGCTTTTCGCACAATGGCAGCGTCGCATAGTCAAACTCTGCTACGGCATAGTCGCGCCATTCGGGCATTTCTCCGCGCAGCCATGGCATCAGAGAGCGCCCCTCAAGGATATGTGGGGCAGGTTCCCCTCCTGCAGCTTCCAGAAAAGTCGGCAACAGATCAATCGCCTCAACCACCTCATCACAAGTGGCTCCGCGCGTGGCATCTGCCTCACCTCGTGGGTCATAGATAATCAATGGCACCTTGATCGACGGCTCGTGGAACAGGTTCTTCTCGCCCATCCAGTGATCGCCAAGATAATCCCCATGGTCTGACGTCAGCACGACCATCGTATCCTGCATGCGTCCCGTCGCCTCCAACCAAGCAAACAAATGACCCATCTGATCGTCTGCCTGCTTAATCAACCCCATATAGGCCGGGATCACCTTCTGGCGCACCTCATCGCGGGAAAAGGCCTGGCCAATCTGGTTGTTCATCATCCCCTCGAACACGGGATGAGCATCCTGCCGCTCGGCCGCACTACGCACAGCCGGAAGCACATGCTCAGCATCATACATATCATGATAGGGGGCCGGCACGATGTAGGGCCAGTGCGGTTTGATATAGCTCAGATGCGCGCACCAAGGCTGATCACCGTTTTGTTCTGCTATCTCAATAAACCGCATTGCCTCACGGGTAAGCCAGGGTGTCTCGCTGTCTTCCTCTGCAATATTGGCTGGCTTGTCCGCATTGACCATAAACCAGCCGGACGCGACATCCTGCCCCTCCGTCCCGGCATTGGCGAAATCACTCCACGGATTTTCGCCCGGATAGCCCTTCGATTTGAGATACTCATTATATGGGCTACGCTTATCATCATAAAGACCATCCGGCCCTTCGGCCCAAAGCCCATCGTCACGAACAAAGGGATCAAAACCACATTCCGTCTGGCGCACGCCGATAAGGCTGTCCGGAGCAAGACCAAGGCGCTGCAGCCCTTCGGCATCGGCAACCATATGGGTCTTACCAATCAGATGGCAGCTCATCCCGGCTTTGCGCAGATGGTCGCCCATCGTCCACTCGCCGACGCGCAGAGGGTAGCCGTTGAATTGCACGCCGTGGCTTGATGGGTAGCGTCCTGTATAGCTGGACATACGCGAGGACCCGCAGGTCGGCGATTGCACATAGGCACGAGTGAACCGCACCCCACGCTTTGCCAAACCGTCAATATGCGGCGTCTGCAAGTGCGGGTGTCCAGCACAGCTGAGATAATCGAACCTCAGTTGGTCAAACATGATGTAGAGAATATTCATCAAGCCCTCCTCTGTCTGTGACCGTCTCTGCCTGTGACTGACACGCTGATCAAAAATGCAGGCCAAGGCCAGTCAGAGTGCAGGCGCAAAATTAGTCAACATGTAAACTATTCCATTTCTCATCGCGCGACGAAACAGGCTTCTCGATGGGACACATCCACACAGTATTGCGCGATCGCCCGACCAGTGGCAGATTATTAATATGTTACAGATTTTGCAAAAATAGATATATATAGTTACATATCTCTTGCCGAGAATCACTTCTAAGCCTATTACCGACTATATGGTCGGCTTATAACTTGCCGCGATTTGGAGACCCGTAGACCCATGGATGCTTTCATCTGCGATGCCACCCGCACCCCGATCGGCCGCTACGGCGGCGCGCTGAGCCAGGTGCGGACCGATGACCTTGCCGCCCTGCCGATTGCTGCCCTAGCGGCGCGCAACCCGGATGCGGACTGGGGCGCCTTGGATGACGTGATCCTGGGCGATGCCAACCAGGCCGGCGAAAGCAACCGCAATGTCGCCCGCATGGCCGCCCTGCTGGCAGGCCTGCCTGCCACCGTGCCCGGCACCACCATTAACCGGCTTTGCGCCTCCGGCATGGATGCGGTCGGCATGGCATCGCGCGGTATCAAGGCGGGTGATTATGACATGGCCATCGCCGGCGGTGTTGAGAGCATGTCGCGCGCACCCTTTGTGATGCCCAAGGCAACCTCCGCCTTCACCCGCGCCAATGAAGTTTATGACACCACCATCGGCTGGCGTTTCGTGAACAAGAAAATGCACGAGATGTATGGCACCGATTCCATGCCGCAGACTGCCGACAATGTCGCCGCAGACTATGGCATTTCCCGCGACGATCAGGACGCCTTTGCTGCCCGCAGCCAGGCCCGCTGGGCCGCAGCGCATGAGGCGGGCCTTTTCAACGACGAAATCACCCCGGTGACGATCCCCCAGCGCAAGGGTGAAGCCCTGGTGGTGGACACCGACGAACACCCGCGCCCCGGCACCTCGGCTGAAAAGCTCTCGGGCCTCAAGGGCGTCAACGGACCGGACAAGACCGTCACCGCAGGCAATGCCTCTGGCGTCAACGACGGCGCTGCGGCGATCCTGATGGCAAATGAAGCCGCGGCCGCGAAAAACGGGTTGAAACCGATGGCGCGCATCGTCGGCATGGCCGCCGCCGGGGTTGAGCCGCGCATCATGGGCATCGGCCCGGTGCCTGCGACCCGCAAGGTGCTGGCCCGCACCGGTCTGACCATAGACCAGATGGACGTGATCGAACTGAACGAGGCCTTCGCTGCGCAGGGCCTCGCCACCCTGCGCGAGCTTGGCCTTCCGGACGATGCGCCCCATGTTAATCCCAACGGCGGTGCAATTGCACTGGGCCACCCGCTTGGCATGTCCGGCGCCCGGCTGGTGTTGACCGCTGCCTATCAATTGCAACGCACCGGCGGGCGCTATGCGCTCTGCACCATGTGCGTCGGCGTCGGACAGGGCACCGCCCTGATCCTCGAACGCGTGTAACAAACCCAAGGGAGGTCCCAGACATGTATGCTCAGATGGTCAAATCCGAAGCGACCCAGGACGATCCGGAACAGCTGGCGGCCTTTCAGGCGCGCATCGACGCGGGCGAGAAGATCGAGCCCAAGGACTGGATGCCCGAAGGCTACCGCAAGACGCTGATCCGCCAGATTGGCCAGCACGCCCATTCCGAAATCGTCGGCCAGCTGCCCGAGGGCAACTGGATCACCCGCGCACCGACGCTGGAGCGCAAGGCGATCCTGCTGGCCAAGGTGCAGGATGAGGCAGGCCACGGTCTGTACCTCTATTGTGCTGCGGAAACGCTGGGCGTGTCGCGCGACGAGATGACCGAGATGCTGCTGGACGGGCGCATGAAGTATTCGTCGATCTTCAACTATCCGACGCTGAACTGGGCCGACATCGGCGCGGTCGGCTGGCTGGTTGACGGTGCGGCGATCATGAACCAGGTGCCGCTGCAGCGGACCTCCTTCGGCCCCTATTCGCGAGCGATGATCCGGGTGTGCAAGGAAGAAAGCTTTCACCAGCGACAGGGCTATGACGCCATCCGAAAGATGGCCGAGGGCACGCCCGAGCAGAAGAAGATGGCCCAGGATGCGCTGAACCGGCTGTGGTATCCGTCGCTGATGATGTTCGGCCCGTCCGACAAGGACTCGGTCCATTCCGCCCAGTCGATGGCCTGGAAGATCAAGATGAACACCAATGACGAGCTGCGCCAGAAGTTTGTCGACCAGACCGTGCCGCAGGCCGAATACCTGGGCCTCACCGTTCCCGACCCGGACCTGAAATGGAACGAGGAGCGCGGCCATTATGACTACACCGACCCGGACTGGAACGAATTCTTTGACGTGATCAAGGGCAACGGCCCCTGCAACGTGGACCGCCTTGCCGCCCGCAACAAGGCCTGGGACGACGGCGAATGGGTCCGCGACGGGCTGTTGGCGCATGCCAAAAAGAAGGCCGCGCAAAAGCACGCTGCCGAATAACCCCAAGCATTCCGGCGCTCTGCCCGTTTTCGAACACTGCGGCGGCGCCCCCTCAGCCAGGAGGATTTAAGACATGAAAAACGAATGGCCCCTCTGGGAAGTCTTCATCCGCGGCCAGCACGGCATGAGCCACCGCCACGTCGGCTCCCTGCACGCGCCGGACGCCGAGATGGCGATCAAGAACGCCCGCGATGTTTACACCCGCCGCAATGAGGGCGTGTCGATCTGGGTGGTCGAGGCGAACCACATCGCCGCGTCCTCGCCCAGCGACAAGGGCCCGCTTTATGAGCCGTCCGAGTCCAAGGTCTATCGCCACCCGACCTTCTTCGACATCCCCGAAGAAGTGGGGGCGATGTAATGACCCGCCCGCTTAACAAAGACGAGGCACTCACCCAGTTCCTGCTGCGGATGGGTGACAACACCCTGATCCTCGGCCACCGGGTCAGCGAATGGTGCGGCCATGCGCCGGTGCTGGAAGAGGACATCGCGCTGGCCAACACCGCGCTGGACATGATCGGCCAGACCCAGATGTGGCTAGGCCTCGCGGCTGAGGTGCAGGGAGACGGCAAGTCCGCCGACGATCTGGCTTTCCTGCGCGATGCTTGGGATTTCCGCAACGTGCTGCTGGTGGAAGTGCCCAACGGCGACTTTGGCCGCACCCTGATGCGCCAGTTCCTGTTCGATGCCTGGCATTCGATCCAGCTGGGCCGGTTGATGAAATCTTCAGACGAACGCGTCGCTGCGATTGCCGAAAAGGCCTCGAAAGAGGTGGCTTATCACCTGGAACGTTCCGCCGATACCGTGGTGGGCCTGGGCGACGGAACTGAGGAAAGCCATCGCCGGATGCAGGAGGCACTGGACTATCTCTGGCCCTACGCGGGTGAGATGTTCCAGTCCGACGACGTGGACGCGGAAATGGTCAAGGCGGGCATCGGACCCGACCCGGCCTCCCTGCGTGAGGAATACGACGCACTGGTCTCCCGCATCCTGGGCGACGCAACACTGACCATTCCGGAAAGCCGTTTCGCCCATAAGGGCGGCCGCACCGGTGCAATGCATACCGAGCACCTGGGCCATCTGCTGACCCAGATGCAATGGCTGCAGCGCGCCTATCCCGGCGCCAGGTGGTAAGGCCACGGCCAAAGAACTGAGGGCGGCCCCCGGCCTCGGGTGGGGGTGAAGCCCCCTCCCGTGGGGGAGGTCGGGGGCTGCCCGGCCTATCGTCCGGGCGGTGCATAGCAAGGATAAACCGCATGAGCCAAGTGACAACTCAGCCAAGCATCAACCAGATCTGGGAGTGGCTCGACTCCGTGCCGGATCCGGAAATCCCGGTGATTTCGCTGGTGGATCTGGGCATCATCCGCGATGTGGCCTGGGAAGGGGAAACCCTTGTGATCAGCGTCACCCCGACCTATTCCGGCTGCCCGGCAACTGCAGTGATTGCCCTGGATATCGAAACCGCCCTGCGGGGCCACGGCGTTACCGATCTGAGACTGAAAACCCAGATCTCCCCTGCCTGGACCACCGATTGGCTGTCCGACAAGGGCCGCGCCAAGCTGGAGGATTACGGCATCGCCCCGCCCCAGGCCGCAGGAGGCCCGGAAAAATGCCCCAACTGCGGCAGCACACATGTCACCAAGGTCAGCCAGTTCGGCTCGACCCCCTGCAAGGCCCACTGGCGCTGCCAGGACTGCCTCGAACCCTTTGATTATTTCAAGTGCATCTGAGGAGACCCTGATGGCGCGCTTTCACGACCTAGAAGTCACCGACGTCCGCAAGACCATCCGCGATGCGGTGGTTGTCACCCTGAAACCCGTGGGCGGCGCGGCAGAAGAATTCGATTTCACCCAAGGCCAGTACCTGACCTTCCGCCGTGACTTCGACGGCGAGGAACTGCGCCGCAGCTATTCTATCTGCGCAGGCAAGGATGAAGGCATCCTGCAGGTCGGCATCAAACGCGTCGACGGCGGCGCGTTTTCAACCTGGGCCAACACCGACCTGAAGGTCGGCGACACCCTGCAGGCGATGGCGCCGATGGGCAGTTTCTTCACCCCGCTTAATGAGGCGGCCGAGAAGCACTACCTGGGCTTTGTCGGCGGTTCCGGCATTACCCCGGTACTGTCGATCCTCAAGACCACGCTGGCGGCAGAGCCGAACGCCTCCTTCACACTGGTCTACGCCAACAAGGGCGTGAACACGATCATGTTCCGCGAGGAACTGGAGGATCTCAAGAACCTCTACATGGGCCGCTTCAACGTGATCCATGTGCTGGAAACGGACGCGCAGGAAATCGACCTGTTCACCGGTCTGGTGACCGAGGAGAAATGCGCCCAGCTGTTTGAGCGTTGGATCGACATCCAGTCTGTCGATACTGCCTTCATCTGCGGCCCGGAGCCGATGATGCTGGGCATCGCCAGTGCCCTACGCACGGCGGGCCTCAATGATAGCCAGATCAAGTTTGAGCTGTTCGCCTCAGCCCAGCCAGGCCGTGCCAAACGCAAGGTCACGGCAGGTGGCACAGGGACCGGTGCCAATCAGACCAAAGCTGCGATCACCCTGGATGGCGCGACCCAGACCATCGAGATGGGCAAGGATATGACATTGCTGGATGCGGCACTGGAGAACGCAATGGATGCGCCCTATGCCTGCAAGGCCGGCGTCTGCTCCACCTGCCGCTGCAAAGTGCTGGAGGGCGAGGTCGAGATGATCGCCAACCATGCGCTGGAGGATTACGAGGTCGAAAAGGGCTATGTCTTGTCCTGCCAGGCCTATCCGCTCAGTGACAAAGTCGTGGTGGACTACGATCAATAGCCCATTAGGTTAGGACGCAGGCGGCGACAGCTGCGCATCAGCAGATCCGAGGAGAGCATGGCATGAATGATGAGATGAGCATCGAGGGCTATCTGGCGGCCGGTGGCGTCCTCAGCAACCCTTCCAATGTTCCGCCACGCTACCGCGCAGAGTTGATGACAATCATGGCCAGCTTTGTCGACAGCGCGCTTGCAGGCGCCGCGGGGTTTGTCGATATCATCAACGAAGGTCCGGGTATCAAATCCCGCATGGCTGCAGCCCGGATCGTTTTGGAAAAAACCGCCAACGCTGATCGTGTTCTGCAGGTAATGGGTGATTTTGGCGCCGATACTGAACGCTATGTGGATCATCACCCCTGGACTGCGCGTCTAGATCGCGATGCAGGACTTGATCAGAGCCGATCAAAACACGACCGGCGCCTTGCGGTGTTCAACTACCCGCTGGAAGGTTGGGCCGATGCGGTGGTTATGAACCTTTTGATGGGCCGCGCGGTCGCTGTTCAGCTGGCAGAGCTGTCGATGATTTCCTACCAACCGTTGGCTGAGGCCTTCCGCTCAATTCAACCTGTCGAGGCCCATCATGCGCGCCTTGCCCACGAAGGGCTGGCGCGATTGGTGCAGGAAGGCGACATCAGCATGTTGACGGAATCCATTCACTATTGGTGGCCCCGGGTTGCCATCAGCTTTGGAACTGATGCCTCTGACAAGTTCGAGACCCTTTCTGCACTTGGCCTGCGCCACCGCAGCAATTCAGACCTGCGCACCAGGTGGCAAAGCGAGATGCGCGGCGTTCTGCGGGAGCTGGGGTTAGATGCGCCAGAACCTGCCTGATCAAGACGTATTCGCCGCCCAGATCTAGCAATACGCCCAAGCGCAGACGGCAGGAAAAGGTCTGGACGACTGACCCATTGCGCCCTAGGGTCGCCCCACTCCAGCACCTACAGGACGAGGCCCGGCATGGCGATCAGCAAGACCATTCGCACCTATTTCAACGGCAGCTGGCACGACGGTGATGTCGCGATCATGAAGGCTGCAGACCATGCCGCGTGGCTCGGGTCCTCCGTATTTGATGGGGCCCGTCTGTTTGATGGGGTCACCCCTGATCTTGATCTGCACTGCGCGCGCGCCAACGCTTCAGCTGAAGCCCTTATGATGGCACCGACCGTCAGTATCACAGACATGGTCGCCATTGCCAAAGAAGGGCTGTCTCTCTTTGCCCCCGGCGCAGCCGTCTATATCCGGCCCATGTACTGGGCGACAGACGGCGATTCCACAATGATCGCACCGGGGCCAGAAAGCACCCAATTCGCGCTCTGTCTGGAAGAGATCCCGATGGCACCCCCGACAGCCTCCGCCACACTGACCCGCACCTCTTTTCGGCGGCCCATCCTTGAAAGCGCCGTGGTGAATGCAAAGGCGGGCTGCCTCTATCCCAACAACGCCCGCATGCTGCGCGAAGCCCGCGCCAAAGGCTTCAGCAACGCTTTGGCACTAGATGCGATGGGCAATGTTGCCGAAACCGCGACGGCAAATATCTTCATGGTGCGTGACGGCGAGGTCTTCACCCCGATTGCCAACGGCACCTTTCTTGCCGGGATCACCCGCGCCCGCCACATTGCAAACCTACGCGCCGATGGCATCACGGTTCACGAGAGCGTGCTGGGCTACACGGATTTTGAACAGGCCGATGAGATCTTCATGTCGGGCAACATGAGCAAAGTCACCCCGGTCACCGCTTTCGACGACAATCAGTATCAGATCGGCCCCCTCGCCAAACGAACCCGCGAACTCTACTGGGACTGGGCAACAAGCAACGCCAGTTGATCCCGTCGATGTGACGCCGCGTGCTCGTCTATTGCACCAAGGGATCGCTTACGCCATGATCCAATCGGAACAACCAGAGGATCAATATGCGCAAATTTCTTGTCGTATTGGATGACAGTCGCGAATGTCTGAACGCGATGCGGTTCGCCGCCATGCGCGCTGCCAAAACCGGCGGCGGGGTTGAGATCCTTTCAGTGATTCCCCCGGATGAATTCAACCACTGGATCGGGGTTGGCGAAGTGATGCGGGAAGAAGCCCGTGAACGCATACACGCGCATTTTGAAGTTTTTGCAAAATGGATGCGGGACCGTCAGGGGATTGAACCCAAACTTGTGATCCGTGAAGGCGAAGCTGTGCCTGAGATCATCGCCCAGATCGAGTCCGACACCGAAATTGGTGTTCTGGTACTGGGCGCAGGGGACGATCGCAAAGGTCCCGGCCCGCTTGTCACCCAACTTAGCCGCTCATCTGGCAGCCTGCCGGTGCCGATCACAATCGTGCCCGGCGATCTGTCCAAGGAAAAACTGGAAGCGATCACCTGACGGCTTCTGACCTGCCAGCACAGTTGTCGCTCTCCTCCTGAGGGGATCCGACCAGGACACGCCAGCACGGCCCGATAGGGCTTTCGAATTTAGAATTGTTCCAAATCTTGACTTAAGCGGGTCGGAGGCGCATATCTCTGCCACGCTTTAAGGAGGCCCGACATGTTCATTCAGACCGAATCCACGCCCAACCCGGCGACGCTGAAATTCCTGCCGGGCCAGACTGTTCTGGAGATGGGCACCGCCGATTTTCCAACCGCTGATGCCGCGGGCAGCTCGCCTCTAGCGCAGCGAATCTTTGCCGTTTCCGGGGTCACAGGCGTGTTCTTTGGCAATGACTTTGTCACAGTAACCAAAGCTGATACCGTTGAATGGGACCATATCAAGCCCGCAATCCTGGGCGCCGTGATGGAGCATTTCCAGTCCGGTCAGCCGGTCATCTCTGAGGGCGGAGAACAGACCTCGGGTCATGCTGAACACACTGGTGAAGACGGCGAAATCGTCAACCAAATCAAGGAATTGCTTGACAGCCGCGTGCGCCCAGCGGTGGCCCAGGATGGCGGCGACATCACGTTCCATGGATTTGATCGCGGCGTTGTTTATCTGCACATGCAAGGGGCTTGTGCCGGTTGCCCGTCTTCAACCCTGACCCTGAAGATGGGCATCGAAAACCTGCTGCGTCACTACATTCCGGAAGTAACCGAGGTGCGACCCGTTGCCGTCTGACGTTCTCGTCCTCGGATTTGATACATCGGCCGCGCATTGCGCGGCCGCTTTGTTGCAGGGGGACGTCATCCTCGCACAAACTTGTGAAGAGATGACACGCGGACAGGCCGAACGGCTGATGCCGCTGCTGGAGGAAGTACTCGCTGAAGGTGGAGCAACCTGGGCCGATCTTGATGCGCTGGGAGTTGGCATAGGTCCGGGCAACTTCACCGGAATTCGCATTGCCGTCTCAGCTGCGAGAGGCCTGGCATTGGGGTTGGAAATCCCCGCCGTCGGCGTCAACGGGTTTGAGGCGCGCGAGCATCCCGGTACATTCGCTGCGGTGCCAGCGCCACGTGATCAGGTGTACGCGCATCCCCCAGGAGAAGATCCCCGACTAATGCCGCTCGCCGAAGCGCACGCCATCGCAACAGTGCTGAGGCTGGAGCTGGTTGCTGAGGCGACGCCACCGCACATTGCCGAAACGATCGCACGACGGGCTGCAGAGCGCTACAAAGATGCCACATCCGCACCAGCTCCCCTGTACCTGCGGGCTGCTGATGCCGCCCCTGCCAAAGACGCACCGCCAACACTGATTGACGGTTAAGATCTGCCTGCTGACCATGACGACACCCGCGCACAACCAGCTAACTCCCCCAACGCCGGAGGACATGGCCCGTACCCATCAGGCGGCTTTTCTGCAGGGTCGTCCTTGGTCCGCACGCGAATTTTCTGCCCTCTTGGACAGCCCGTTCAGCTATGTGGTCGGAGATGCGCGCAGTTTTGCCCTTGGCCGCGTCGTCGCCGGGGAAGCGGAACTCCTGACCATTGCCACCCACCCCAGTCATCAGCGGCAAGGGCTGGCACGAGCCATCCTGGAGAGATGGCGGGAGGTTGCCCTGACGCGCGATGCAACCGATGGGTTTCTGGAGGTTGCAGCAGACAACCAGCCGGCCCGCACCCTGTACAAGGCCTATGGATTCGCAGAAAGCGGTCGACGGGTCGGTTACTACCCCCGCAAAGGCGCGGCAGCAGTGGACGCAGTGCTCATGAGTGTCAGCTTACGCAAGGCCGAAAGCCCAGAATAACACCAAAAGGTCAAAAAACGGTTGACCCTCTCCGCAGCCTACGGCCTAAATTGTCGCACCTTTTTAAAAACACATGGGTTGGGGCGGTCAGACTGGCCGCATCAAGAGCAACAAATTGGGAGTACCCCTATGACCCTGATGAAATCCCTGATGAGCGCAGCGGCAGCCGTGGCGCTGACAGCGGGTGCTGCGATGGCAGAACCCGCGCTGATCTTCGATCTGGGCGGCAAGTTCGACAAGTCCTTCAACGAAGCAGCCTTCGCCGGCGCGCAGCGTTGGGCTGAAGAGACCGGCGAAAGCTTCCGTGAAATCGAACTGCAGTCAGAAGCTCAGCGTGAGCAGGCGCTGCGCCGCTTTGCCGAAGCTGGCGCAAACCCGATCGTGATGGCAGGTTTTGCCTTCGCCGACGCTCTGGGTCAGGTCGCTGCAGACTACCCGGACACCAAATTCGTGATCATCGACATGGTTGTGGACGCACCCAATGTCCGCTCCGTTGTTTTCAATGAGCACGAAGGCTCCTACCTCGTGGGTATGCTGGCGGCCAAAGCCTCAAAATCGGGCACTGTTGGTTTCATCGGCGGCATGGATATCCCTCTGATCCGCAAATTCGCCTGTGGCTATGCCGAGGGCGTGAAAGCGGCCAATCCGGACGCAACCGTGATCGCCAATATGACCGGCACCACCCCGGCGGCGTGGAATGACCCGGTCAAGGGCTCCGAGCTGACCAAAGCGCAGATCAGCCAGGGCGCTGACGTTGTTTATGCTGCAGCAGGCGGCACTGGCGTTGGCGTACTGCAGACCGCAGCCGACGAAGGCATCTTGTCGATCGGCGTGGACAGCAATCAGAACCACCTGCACCCGGGTAAGGTCCTGACCTCCATGATGAAGCGCGTCGACAACGCTGTGTTTGAGGCCTTCTCCGACGGTACTGAGCTGGAAACAGGTTTCTCCGTCATGGGCCTGTCCAATGGTGGCGTGGGCTTCGCGGTTGACGACAACAACGCGTCGCTGATTACCGAGGAGATGACAGCCGCGACTGATGACGCCGCTGCCAAGATCGCCACCGGTGAGATCACTGTGCATGACTATATGTCGGATGACAGCTGCCCGGCTCTGTCCTTCTAAGCACTGAACTGCCCCCCGGCCCACCGTGACCCTGTTGCGATCATGGTGGTGACCGGGGGTTTCATATTGCCCGGAGGCTGCGCCTTTGCCGCCTCCGGGTTTGGTTTTTCCTAGGTTGGCTAAAATGCACATGTTAACCGCCCATCGCTGTGACGCGGATCTGTGCCAACTGATCCAGGATGAATAAGGGGAGCCCGAATGACGGCACCAGCAATTGAACTAAAAGGCATCTCCAAAGCCTTTGGCCCGGTTCAGGCCAATAAGGATATCTCAATCCGTGTTGCCCCGGGCACGATCCACGGGATCATCGGCGAAAACGGAGCGGGTAAATCAACGCTGATGAGCATCCTCTACGGGTTCTACAAGGCCGATAAAGGCGAGGTTTGGATTCACGGGAAACGGACCGAAATCCCCGACAGCCAAGCGGCCATCTCAGCCGGTATCGGCATGGTGTTCCAACACTTTAAACTGGTGGAGAATTTCACCGTATTGGAGAATATCATTCTAGGCGCCGAAGATGGCGGGCTGCTGAAACCATCGCTGAGTAAGGCACGAAAGTCGCTGAAGGATCTGGCAGCAGAATATGAGCTGAACGTTGACCCCGATGCGCGCATCGACGAGATCGGTGTGGGTATGCAACAGCGCGTCGAGATCCTGAAGGCACTCTATCGTCAGGCCGACATCTTGATTCTGGATGAACCCACCGGTGTGTTGACCCCGGCAGAAGCGGATCAACTGTTCCGTATTCTGGACCGGCTGCGCGCAGAGGGAAAAACAATCATCCTGATTACCCACAAGCTGCGCGAAATCATGGAATACACCGACACGGTATCGGTGATGCGCCGTGGCGAGATGACCGCCACCGTGAAGACCGCCGAGACCAGCCCCGAGCATCTGGCTGAGCTGATGGTCGGCCGTAAGGTGCTGTTGCGTGTCGATAAAGTTCCCGCCACCCCTGGCAAGCCAATCCTTGAGATTGAGAACCTCAGCGTTGTTGATGAGGCCGGCGTCGCACGCGTTAAGAACATTGATCTGACTGTCCGTGCCGGAGAAATCCTGGGGATCGCCGGTGTTGCCGGCAATGGCCAGTCCGAGCTGATGGAAGTGCTGGGTGGCATGCGTGAGGGTCAGGGCAGCATTCGCCTCAATGGCGCGCCCCTGCCTTTGTCAGGTGCCGGATCCGACGCCCGCGCCCGTCGCGCAGCCCATGTGGCCCATGTCCCAGAAGACCGCCAGCGCGAAGGTCTGATCATGGACTTTCACGCTTGGGAAAACGTGGCGTTCGGCTATCACCACGCCCCCGAATACCAGCGCGGCCTGCTGATGAACAACGCTGCCCTGCGCGCAGATACAGAGGCCAAGATGGCCAAATTTGACGTCCGCCCACCGGATCCATGGCTCGCCGCCAAGAACTTCTCCGGAGGCAATCAGCAGAAAATCGTTGTCGCCCGCGAAATCGAACGCAATCCAGAGCTGCTGCTGATCGGCCAGCCGACACGGGGCGTCGATATCGGTGCCATCGAGTTTATTCACAAGCAGATCGTCGAGCTGCGCGATCAGGGGAAGGCTATCCTGCTGGTCTCTGTTGAGTTGGAAGAGATCCTGTCGCTTGCCGACCGTGTTGCTGTGATGTTTGACGGGATGATCATGGGCGAACGCCCTGCTGATCAGACCGATGAGAAAGAGCTGGGCCTGTTGATGGCCGGCGTCGCGGGGGAGGCCGCGTAAATGGATAAGATGCCTAAATGGGCCGATGTCGTGCTGATCCCACTGATCAGCCTCATATTGGCCGCTATTCTCTCTGCCTTGGTGATCCTCGGCATTGGCGAAGACCCAATTGCTGCCGTGAACCTGATGGTATCCGGGGCGCTGGGGTCGACCTATGGCTGGGGCTATACGCTCTACTACGCCACCAACTTCCTGTTCACGGGTCTTGCCGTATCCGTGGCCTTCCACGCGCGACTGTTCAACATCGGCGGCGAGGGTCAGGCAATGCTCGGCGGTCTGGGCGTCGCCCTAGTCTGCCTGTACATCCCGTGGCCCCATTGGTCACTTGCGTTGATCTTTGCCAGCCTCGGTGCTGCGGTGTTTGGAGCGGCCTGGGCGGCCATCCCGGCCTATCTTCAGGCAAAACGCGGCAGCCACATCGTGATCACCACCATCATGTTCAACTTCATCGCTGCTGCGGTGCTGAACTATGTGTTGGTGAACCTGCTGCGGCCCGAAGGCTCGATGGATCCGGCCACAGCCCGCTTTCCTGAGGCCGTTCACCTGCCGTCGCTGCATGAAATTCTGGCGCCTATCGGCATTGAGTTTTCCAAAGCAGCCCCCGCGAATGTCAGCTTCCTTGTAGCGGTTGCGGCCTGCATCGCGGTCTGGCTGCTGATCTGGCGCACCAAGCTTGGCTATGAGATTCGGGCCTATGGCAATTCCGAATATGGTGCGCTCTATGCCGGGATTTCGCCGGTGAAGATCACCATGGTTGCCATGCTGATCTCTGGCGGCCTGGCAGGCATGATGGCCACCAACAATGTGATGGGTGAGGCAGAGCGTCTGGTTCTGAATTCTACCGAAGGCGCTGGTTTCATCGGCATTGCCGTAGCTCTTATGGGGCGCAGCCATCCCTTTGGTGTGTTCCTTGCCGCGATCCTGTTCGGCTTCCTCTATCAGGGCGGCGCTGAACTGGCGCTCTGGACCAGCATTCCGCGCGAATTGATCGTGGTCATTCAGGCGCTGGTGATCCTATTCACAGGCGCATTGGACAATATGGTGAGAGGCCCGCTAGAGCGGATCTTCCTTGCTCTGCGCCGGGGGAAAGCATGATGGATTTTCTGACTCTGATCCAAGTGCTCGACAGCACCGTTCGTCTTGCTACGCCGCTGCTGCTGGCCTGTCTGGCAGGCCTGTTCTCTGAACGGGCCGGCATTTTTGATATTGGGCTTGAAGGCAAAATGCTGATGGCTGCCTTCTTCTCCGCTGCGGTTGCCGCGACCACGGGGAATGTCTGGCTGGGCCTTTTGGCTGGTATCGCGTCTTCGCTGGTCCTTAGCGGGCTGCACGGTCTCGCCTCGATCACCTTCCGCGGCAACCAGCTGATCTCAGGTGTGGCGATCAACTTCCTCGCTGCCGGGATGACGGTGCTGATTGCGCAGGACTGGTTCCAGCAAGGCGGCCGCACCCCGTCCCTCTTCTCAGGCGGTCGTTTTGAGCCAATCAACCTGCCGTTTGCGGATGCGCTGGCGAATGTACCGGTACTCGGGCCGATCTACAGTGAACTGCTATCCGGTCACTCTGTACTGGTCTACCTGGCCTTCCTAGCGGTTCCCGCCACAGCGTGGGTCCTGTTTGGTACCCGCTTCGGCCTGCGCCTCCGCGCCGTTGGGGAGAACCCGGCAGCTGTTGATACCGCCGGTGTATCTGTTGTCGGGCTGCGCTACGCAGCCGTGATGATCTGTGGCCTGCTTTGCGGGATCGCGGGTGCGTATCTTGCGACCGCCCTTCAGGCTGGGTTCGTGAAGGATATGACTGCGGGTCGTGGCTTTATCGCCTTGGCAGCCCTGATCTTTGCCAAGTGGCGGCCCTGGCATGCGCTTGGAGCCTGCCTTCTGTTCGGCCTCCTACAGGCGGTTGCCCTGCGGTTCCAGAATATTGAAATCGGGACCTTTGTGATCCCGGTTCAGATGATGGACGCGTTGCCCTACATTCTGACCGTCGTGATCTTGGCTGGGTTTGTTGGCAAAGCCGTACCGCCCAAGGCCGGTGGTGAGCCCTACGTCAAGGAACGCTAATATCCAGCTCCATTCCGCATAGCCACTTGGATCTGTGCGGAAACATCTTCAAGCGCCCGGCTATGGCCGGGCGTTTTGCGTCTCACGGTACCTACGCCACCGAACAGCAATCACCAATAAACGGACTGCCCTGCCGAAAATCATAGGTCCAGTTTTCCCACAACTTCAGTCCTGTTTTCTGCACAGCGGCATCGACAGTTGATTTTACGCAAGTGCTGCGGTCTAACACTGATATGCAGATTTATCTTCCCATCGCCGAGGTGTCGGTCAACGCATTCCTGCTTCTGGGGCTCGGCGGTATGGTCGGCATCCTGTCCGGCATGTTCGGTGTTGGCGGCGGCTTTTTGATGACGCCGCTTTTGTTTTTCATCGGCATCCCTCCTGCGGTTGCCGTGGCGACCGAAGCCAATCAGATCGTCGCCTCCTCTTTCTCCGGCGTTCTTGCCCATTTCAGGCGGCGAACCGTAGACATCAAGATGGGCCTTGTCCTGCAAGCCGGAGGTCTGCTTGGCGCCGCCCTCGGGGTTGTGGTCTTCAACTACCTCAAGGCCCTTGGCCAGGTCGATCTGCTGGTCAAACTCTGCTATGTCGTCTTCCTTGGCGTGGTTGGCGGACTAATGTTCGTCGAAAGCCTGAACGCGATCCGAAAATCCAAGACCTCAGCAGGCGCCGCGCCAGCGCCCCGCAGGCAGCGTGGCTGGGTCCATGCACTCCCGTTCAAGATGCGGTTCCGCACCTCAGGTCTTTATATCTCTGTCATTCCACCACTGCTGGTCGGCGTCGTCGTCGGTATCCTTGCCGCAATCATGGGGGTTGGTGGCGGTTTCATCATGGTGCCTGCGATGATCTACATTCTGGGCATGCCAACCAAGGTGGTTGTGGGCACATCGCTGTTCCAGATCATACTGGTGA
The DNA here is from genome assembly GCF_018101215.1 of Phaeobacter sp. HS011. Taxonomy (NCBI): domain Bacteria; kingdom Pseudomonadati; phylum Pseudomonadota; class Alphaproteobacteria; order Rhodobacterales; family Roseobacteraceae; genus Phaeobacter; species Phaeobacter sp. HS011. The sequence goes on from NZ_JAGEUF010000006.1 coordinate 224,322, forward strand.
CAGCCTTCACCACCATGTTGCACGCCACTACAAACTACACAGTGGACATCGTCTTGGCGGTTCTGCTGTTAGTCGGCGGCGTCATCGGGGCGCAGATTGGCACCCGTATTGGGGTCTATCTGAAAGCAGAGCAGTTGCGTATCCTGCTCGCCCTCATGGTGATCGTGGTCTGTGTCAAGCTCGGTCTGGATCTCTTGCTCATACCCTCCGAGCTCTATTCGCTCGGCAGCGACGGGGGCCATTGAGATGCTCGGTTGCGCTATCCATCGTAAGGGCCGTGTCGAGTCGCGCTCGGGCTTGCACCACGCCAGTCAGCGCCTTTGTGCGGCACTCTTGCTGATCCTGCCGCTCGCGTCACTCGCACCGGCACCAACAGAAGCCCAAACCACAGCCACCCTGATTGACAGTGAACCCGCAACCGGGCCGCGCGAAGAAGTCGTGCTGGGCCTCAGCCAGGACCGTGTTGCCATCACAGCCAACTTTGATGGTTCGGAGATCCTGATCTTCGGCGCCGTGAAACGCGAAGCACCGATCCCGCAGGATGACCCGCTTGAGGTGATTGTCGCCGTGTCCGGCCCGTCGTCGCCGGTGATGGTCCGGCGCAAGGAAAAAAAGCTTGGTATTTGGGTGAATACAGACAGCGTTCTGGTGGACTCAGCCCCCAGCTTCTATGCCGTCGCAACCAGCGCGCCCCTCTCGCAGGTGCTGAGCGATACCGAAGATCTGCGGTATCGGGTATCCGTGGGTCGTGCGATCCGCTCGGTTGGGGCCGGGATGCACATACGCGGCGCCCAGCGATTTGCCGAAGCCGTGATCCGCATTCGCTCCGACAATGATCTCTACTCGCTACGGGAAAATACCGTCGCTGTAGATCAGCAAACCTTGTTTCGCACAGCGATTGACATGCCCGCCGACCTTACGGAAGGAGCCTATCGCACGCGCATCCTGCTGACCCGAGGGGGAACGGTGGTAGCGCAGTACGAAACCAACATCGACGTGCGCAAGGTGGGGCTGGAACGTTTTCTCTACGCGATGTCGCGGGAGCAGCCGTTTCTCTACGGTTTGATGTCACTGGCCATTGCGATTGCCGCAGGCTGGGGAGCCTCGGCCGCCTTCCGCCTCTTGCGCAGAAGCTGAAGGCAGCCCCGCCGTGCAAAGCGCGGCGCCACGCCCAACGGATGCGCTGCCAGCTTGGTGGTATCGTACCCGGGCGGGAGCCTCCCCCGTCCCGTCTAACCGCGCCCGATGTAGGGCATGGTCGTCGCCATGATCGTCATGAACTGAACATTCGCCTCAAGTGGCAGATCTGCCATATGCAGCACCGATTGCGCGGCGTCTTCCACAGCAAAGGTCTGCATCGGTACGGCAGACGGATCAGCTGCGATCTGCCGTGCACTCAGATCTTCCAACATGGGCGTGCGCGCGTTGCCGATATCGATTTGCCCGCAGGCGATCTGAAAGGGGCGCCCATCCAAGGACAGGCTACGGGTCAGCCCGGTGATCGCCGATTTTGTCGCCGCATAGGGGGCTGATCCGGGGCGCGGAACATGAGCCGCGATGGATCCGTTGTTGATGATCCGGCCACCCTGCGGCGATTGCTGGCGCATCTGGCGAAAGGCCGCGCGCGCTGCCAGAAACATACCGTTTAAGTTCACATTGACCGCAGCAAACCAATCTTCCAGCTCAATCTCGTCGATGGTGCCCGAAGGGGTGAAAATACCAGCATTGTTGAACAGCACATCCAACCGCCCTACCCGTTTTGCAAAGCAATCAAAGGCGTGGTCGACAGCGCCGGGGTCCGTCACATCGGCGGGCAGAACATGAGCTGTGTCACGATCCTGCGCGACCTCTTCCAACTGTTCTGCACGACGCGCCAACAGGCCAACCTGCCAGCCCTTCTCCAGAAACAACTCAGCCACGGCACGACCGATACCCGAGCTTGCCCCGGTGATCAGGATCGTACGCTTGGAGACTTGATCCTCTGCGCTCATACCGGGCTGTCCTCCTGCATTTCCAAGGTCAGGGCACTAGCCGGTGCTGCGCGCAGGTCATCCACCTGCAGGGGCCCGGTTGGCTTTGCGAGACGGTTACGCACCACCCAGATCAGCCGTTCCTGAGCCCGCGTGATTGCGACATAAGCCAGCCGCTTCCATAGGGGCTGGCCAGCCTCAACCCGGCCCATCCGTGCAGCTGCGTAAATGTCAGGCGCAAAAACCTGTGCCGTTGGCCACTGTGATCCTTGGGCCTTGTGAATGGTGACCGCTGCCCCATGCAGAAAAGCCGCCCCCATCCGCGCAGCAAACGGAATGAAAGGCTCTTCTTCCTCAGGCTTTTCGATCTTCACGATTGATGCGGCGGACACCTGCGGGTCTTCTGCCCCCATCACATGAAGACGCGAAAACCCCGGTTTCCGGCCAGGCCCGAGATAGATTACCTGCGCGCCCTTAATCAGACCGCGGGCCTCAAGATCCAGCCGTTTCTTGCGGTGTTTCATCGGCAATTCAATACCATCACAGATTAGCGGTTCGCCCGCCAGCAGGCTGTCTTCCGGCGCGCCATGCACATTTCGGAAGGCATTGATCAGCCGGATGCGAGTGTTGTTGCGCCAGACCAGAACCGGGGAGCGCGCCATCAGATCCACCTCCACCCGCTGGCCCCAGACCACGCGCTCGTCCTGGCGGGAGAGACCTTCAACCATACGCTCGAAATCCTCGAAGCCGACGTCTGGATCGGCCAGCGCATGGGCGAGATCCAGAATAGGGTTACCGGCCTCCTGACGGTGAATGCGATTGAGGATCAGCTTTCGCTCTTCCGGCAGCGTTTCAAAGACCATCGCACCAGATTGGTTCACTGGCGCAAGCTGCGCGGGGTCTCCGAACAGCAACAGCGTCGGAAAAATCTCCTTGAGATCCTGAAACTGGCGATCATCCAGCATCGAGGCCTCATCGATAAAGCCGATGTCCAGCGGCTCCTCTCGGCGTTTCCAGCCGGTAATGAAATCAGACCCCCGCAGCCCCGCAGCCGCCAAGGCGCCGGGGATCGATTTATTACGCTCGTAGAAAGCTTTGGCACGGGCCAACGCCTCCTCGGTCACCCCCTCAATTTCGGGCTCGTCGCCACTACCCGCCAGCCATTCGGCAATCCGCTCGTATTCAGGGTCATAGACCGGTGTATAGAGAATTCGGTGGATCGTGGTTGCCGGCACTCCGCGCAGGCGCAATACACTGGCCGCTTTGTTTGTCGGCGCCAGGATCGCAAGCGTGCGGCGGTCCTCATTTTTCTTCCGGCTTTCATAGTCGCCCGACACGACCTCGACCCCGGCTTTCTCCAGTGCTTTGTACAGCTCCGCCAGCAACAGTGTTTTGCCGGATCCTGCCTTGCCGATAACAGCCATTGCGCCGCCGTCACCGCGCGGCGGGTGGAGCAGATCGTCTTCCAGATCGACCCCCGCGTCGTGGAGAAGACTGCTAACGCGATCAAAGGCAACCGCCTGATCATCGGAGAATTTTATGGGTGCTGCGCTCATGCCGCGACCCTACAGGCGCCGGGCCGGCTGCACCAGAGCAGACGGCCCGGCGTGGCCCGGTTTTGGCAGAGGGCAGGTCTGACTGTCACATCCTCTTCAGCGTTGCCATCAGCCTGTCAGGGCAACGGATCCCGGCTCTACGGCCCCACCGAACGAACGATCAAACCACAATGTCGAGAGCTCCGGCTGGATACCCGCCTTCTGTGCGACGCGGTGATAGGCCTCCACCGAATAGTCCCAGAGACCAAGGCAAATCCGGTCCCGCCCTTCGCCCATGGTGCCAATGACGTCCGGACTAAAACCGAGCGATCGGTAGATTCTTACCATCCGGCGATCAAACACGCCTGCAAAGTGAGCAATGTTGAAATTCCGCATGATCTCCAGCCCAGCCAAGGTAAGCGCCCCGGCGACATTACCACTCACATCACGTGAGAGGCAGAACCGCGTGCATTCCCAGATCAGCGGGCTGCTGATGGCGTCACCTCCGGTCAGCTCAGGAAAGACATCATTAACCATGATCGGGCCCGTGGAGGGCAGGAACCGCATTGAGCCGCCGTGACGGCCATCGGCCTGCTCCCAAATCACATAGAGCGGATCAAGCGCGTCATACTCGTCGCGCTCTTCTCCTTGGGCATCTACCGTGACATCCCACCCAAGCCGCGTCTTGAACTGATCCGCGCGGTCCACGAACATCGAATGAGCCAATTCACGGTGCTGGTGCAGGTCGTGTGCATATACATAGCGAAGCATAACTTAGTCCCCTTTAGATAGAAAAGTAGGACCAGATTACGACCAGAAGAGATTCTCAACTATAAGGTTAATGAATGCCTGTAGCTTCAACGTGTTAAATGATGATCAGCCCGAGACTCAGGGCACGCGCGATGGCATGGGTGGTGTTGATGGCCCCCAATTTGAATCGCGCGCTCTCGATATAAACACGCAAAGTATGTTCCGAGATCGTTAGCGTCTTCGCCACCTGAGCACGGCTATATCCCATCGCAAGCAGGGTCAGCGCGTCAATCTCGCGAGGGGACAGCGGTTGCACATGCTCCGGGCTGCGATCCGGTTCGAACTCCAGTGCCTTGCGATTAAAGTAGTGCCCGATCAAGATCAGATCACGGCTGTGCTTGTCGGTGAACCGGGTCCAAGTGTCATCATCGCAGTTGTGACTGACTGTAAATAGTGCAAATTGCCCGTTCGGACCCCGGATCGGGATTGAGTACCCCTGGTTGCCGACATCATGCGCCAACGCATCTTGCAAAAACTCACGTGCGGGTTTGGAGGACCAGTCAAGCCGCCGCCAGTCGACCGGGTGGAACCGCTGATAGCACCCAATAATAACCGGGTCGACGCGCACATAGGCTTTTTCCTGATAGCGCTCTACCCAGCCCTGCGAATAGGTGCCAAAGTGATAGTGATCACCGGCACTATCCACCCAATGATACATGGCATGATCAACGTCAAAGGTATCGCAGACCCGCTGGATGATCTCCTGCAGACCATCGACTGAGGTTGTCGCATCCAATACCTCAAGGATCAGATCAAGATTAACTTTGGTTGCCATAAATTGCCTGAATCTCACTTAGTCTTGGCACAGGTCTCCTGCACCGTTGCGGCTGCCTGCATGAATTACAAACCGCGCTCTTGGTCTTTGTGCCGCGATCGTCGCAGCAGCGTCAACGGCATGCCTGCATATTGATCGAGTTTTTATTTCATAAGGGATTATCTAGCGCGCTGCCACAGAATGTCTGCACCATCAGCACCAAGCCGCCTGCTCATCTAGCGTCACAACCCACTGCACGACAGCATGCAGAACACACGAAAAAACCCGCCAGTCCTATCTGTGACTGGCGGGGCAAACTCATAGAAATCAGCCGGAGGTTCTACCCGGCCAGCACATCTTCCAAGGTACGCAGTCCGGTACGCGGCGCCTGAACAAGAACGGACATATTGCCGGGCTTATGTTCATTGCGCAGCATTTTCATATGGGCCTCCGGCAAGTCAGACCACGAGAAAACTTCAGACATGCAGGGGTCAAGGCGACGCTCTACCATCAGTTTATTCGCTGCAGCTGCCTGTTTCAGATGTGCGAAATGCGAACCCTGCAGGCGCTTTTGGTGCATCCACATATAGCGCACATCGAAGGTCAGATTGTAGCCGGTGGTGCCGGCGCAGATCACGACCATGCCGCCCTTTTTGCAAACAAAGGTCGAGACCGGGAACGTGCTTTCGCCAGGGTGCTCGAACACCATGTCAACATTGTTGCCCTTGCCGGTAATGTCCCAGATCGCCTTGCCGAATTTGCGCGCTTCCTTGAACCAATTGGCATATTCAGGGGTGTTCACTGTCGGCAGCTGGCCCCAGCAGTTGAAATCTTTGCGATTGATAACGCCCTTGGCGCCCAACCCCATGACAAAGTCGCGTTTGCTCTCGTCGGAGATCACGCCGATCGCGTTGGCCCCGGCGGTGTTGATCAGCTGGATCGCATAAGAGCCGAGGCCACCCGATGCGCCCCAGACCAGTACGTTCTGGCCCGGCTTCAGATCATGTGGTTCATGGCCGAACAGCATCCGGTAAGCGGTGGCCAGTGTCAGCGTATAGCAAGCGCTCTCTTCCCACGTCAGATGTTTGGGGCGCGGCATCAGCTGCTGTGACTGAACATTGGTGAACTGAGCAAAGGATCCGTCAGGGGTCTCATACCCCCAAATCCGCTGGCTGGGGGAGTACATTGGATCGCCGCCGTTGCATTCCTCATCATCGCCGTCGTCCTGATTGCAGTGGATCACCACCTCGTCACCGACCTTCCAGCGCTTCACCTTGTCGCCTACCGCCCACACGATGCCAGAGGCATCGGAACCTGCGATGTGAAACGGGGCACCATGCCCGTCAAACGGGCTAATGGGTGTGCCAAGTGCGGCCCACACACCGTTGTAGTTCACCCCGGCTGCCATCACGAGAACGAGCACATCGTGGCTGTCCAACTTAGGGACATCAACAACCTCCTGCACCATGGCAGTGTCGGGGTTGCCGTGGCGCTCCTTGCGGATTGTCCAAGCATACATTTTTTGCGGCACATACCCCATCGGTGGCAGTTCACCGATCTCATAAAGCTCTTTTTCAGGGGCCTCGTAGGAGAGGGCGCCGTTCTGCGTATCCAAAGCCATGCTGGCCTCCTTTTTTCCGCTGTTCGCCGCAATGCAGAATCGCAGCTGCTACCTAGGGAATAAAATTCACCAAGCAACAATGCAACATCATTTATTCAATTTGGGTAATTTTATGACCTTGCGGATGCAGAATAATATTTCGCATCCGCAGAAAATACGCCTAGGCAGACGTCGCCACTGTCGGCTCAGGGATGAGATGGCGGATGGAGTTTGCATAGTAGACAAGTAGATCCCCGCGCTCTGCGTCCACCTGATAGCGGTTCTGGTGCTCTTGCAAGATGCCTCGGGCTGTCAGTTGACGCAGCCCGACCTCAGCCGCGTCACCAAGGCTGTCACGCGGCGTGTGAATATGGGCAAAGGGAATCTGTGCAAGTAGTCCATCCATCGCCTGTTCGATATCTGACCGGCTCCATGGATTGAAACCCGACTGCAAGCGCACCAGCGTTGCTGCTACCAGAGCCACCGGCAGGACTGGAACACATTCACCAATCCGCCCCATCAGCTCCTGTGCCAGAGCCGTCGGCGCATCCTCCTCCCCCTCTCGTAACATAAACGCGCGCAGGCTGAGCGGACGCCCGAAGCTGACCGCCGCATATCCAAATCGTTGATAGCGCCCTGTGAGCCAGAGCATCAGTTGACGCAACATCCTAATAGCAACCACATGAATCCGCGGGCGAAACCGTCGCTCTCCGGATTGAGCCGCAGATGTCAGAATCTTGTCTTCAAGGACCCGGTCATAATTCAGAGCAACCGGCACAAAAACCACATCCCGCCCCCCGTCACCCTGGGCCAACTGTCCGTCGACGATATATTTGAGCAGCCCCACCTTGGGCTCGGCCAAGGCACCGTCCAGACTTAACCCGCCTTCCGGAAACATGGCCTGTGTCACACCGCCTTGCGTCGCCAAGCGTACATAGGTCGCAAGAACACGCCGATAGAGATCGTTTCGTGATTTCCGACGGATAAAATAAGCGCCCATTGCCCGGATCAATCGCGACAAGGGCCAAACCCGTGCCCACTCCCCCACCGCATAGGAGAGCGCCGACCGATTTGCTGCGAGGTAAGTGATCAGCACGTAGTCCATATTGGATCGGTGGTTCATCACAAACACCACTGTCGCTTCCGGATCAATGGCCTTGAGCGCGGCTTCGTCGACGTGGCCGAGGCGCACTCGGTAGACTGCGTTGGACAGAAACCGAGCCAATCGGATCGCAACGCTGAAATAAGCAACGGCAGAAAAGGAGGGTACAATTTCGCGCGCATAGCGGCGGGCCTCCTCAAAGGCGACGTTTTCTGGAATACCCTTGCCGCGCGCGTGATCCGCGATCGCCTGCGCGACCTGCGGGTCGTAAATCAGCCGCTGAATCATGTCGTAGCGCCGCGCCAGTTTGAACGGCTGAATAGGACGCTCAAGCCGCCGATTGAGCCGCGCCACCGCTCGCTCAAGCCGCCGGCGAAAGAACCACCGCACTGAAGGGAATAGAAAATGCGACGCAAAGGTGATCGCAGCAAACAGCAGGATCAGCACAAAGAGCCAAAGCGGGAGTTCCACGGTCTGCGTCATCCCGCCAAGCCTTGCCCAAACCTGTCCGGTTTACAAGCCTTTGCCGCCTCACCCCCCAGCCACCGATCGACCATTGTGGCCCCGCGCACCACTACGGGCCATCAGCGTGCGAACCACAGTTTGAGAAGGCACCTCAACCAGTCGAAAAATGGCCATCGACAGGATTATAATGCCCCCCAAGACAACGGCTGCGGCCAGCACGTAGATCTCGGCCGACAGCCCGACGGGCAGCAGTGTAAGCAGGGTCACGCCGATGTAATTGTGCAGCAGATAAACCGGATAGCTGATCAACCCCAGCCCAGCCAGCGGTCGCCAAGCCAGAACCTGAGCCACCCTCAATCGCAAGGCACAGGCCGCAACTGCGAGAAAGATCAGGACTAGAAATGTTACTTCCCAGTTATCTTCGGCGCGATAAAATGCCACTGAGAAGGCCCAGAAGACCAGTGCACCCTGTCGCTTGCCGCGCGCTCCGGAATAGATTGCAGCAAAGGTGATGCCTGCGGCGAAGAGATGCGCATAGGCTAAAAAGAGCGTCTCAATCACCACCTGCGGCACCAGCCCAGCAACCGCAAACTCAACCACTGCGAATATCGACTGCATGATCAGCAAGACCAATGGCGCCACCCTTCCAAAACGTCCCTTGGGTACCAACCAGCAAATCACAGCCGCCAACAGGTAGAACCGAACCTCTATGGCGAGTGTCCAATATACAACGTCAACGTAGCCATCGAACCCAAAGACGTTGTGCCAGAAGCGCTGCGATGTGAACGTCCAGGAGGCCGCAAAGCCACTCAGATCTCCACGTATGTCTTGGGTGAAATCGCTGCCAACGCTGTGCACAAAAACAAACGTGATGAGGGAACAAACCACCAGTGCCGGCCAAAGCCGCGCCAGGCGTTTTAGCGCAAACCGCAGGGGCCCGGGCCGTTCGGTAAGCGACAGCGTAATGACGAATCCAGAGATGACGAAGAACAACTCGACACCCAAGTCTCCGTATTTCGCCAGGGGCAACAGTGCCGCACCGTAGAGGGAGTACTGGGGATAGGCCTGAAAATAGTGGTACAGCACGACTGCCAGCACAGCAACAGCGCGCAAGCCATCAACCTCGGCGAGGCGCCGCCCAGTGATAGTGTTCTTCAAATCAGTGCTCTTCTAATACTCAAATCAACCTATAAGGTCTTAGAGCAAACACAAAACCACCTCAATAGCCTGCAAGCGACCTGAAAGCGCGAGAGCCGCTGTCTGCCCTGAAAATGCCGCAACGCAGCGAATTGACAAAGGTCTATAATTACTATTTAGATCCACAAGAAGAAATAAAGTTACCTCATTCCTGATGGGAGGCTGATGATGCCGCAGATGCAAAAAGACCGTCCTTGGCTGATCCGCACCTATGCGGGCCATTCTACTGCCAGCGCATCCAACGCGCTTTACCGCGCCAACCTAGCCAAAGGGCAAACCGGCCTTTCCGTCGCCTTCGATCTGCCAACTCAGACCGGCTATGACAGCGACCACGTGTTGGCCCGCGGCGAAGTCGGCAAGGTTGGCGTGCCGGTCTGCCACCTTGGCGATATGCGGTCTCTGTTCGACCAGATCCCGCTGGAGCAGATGAATACCTCCATGACCATCAACGCCACTGCCCCGTGGCTGCTGTCTCTTTATATCGCGGTGGCAGAGGAGCAGGGCGCGGATGTGTCGAAACTGCAAGGCACCGTGCAGAACGACCTGATCAAGGAATATCTGAGCCGAGGCACCTATGTCTGCCCTCCCAAACCCAGCCTCAAGATGATCGCGGATGTGGCCGAGTACTGCTACACTAACGCGCCTACATGGAACCCGATGAACGTCTGCTCCTATCATTTACAGGAGGCAGGCGCGACGCCGGAGCAGGAACTGGCCTTTGCACTCGCGACCGCGCAGGCAGTGCTGGACGAGCTGAAGCCACGCATCACACCAGAGGATTTTCCGGCTATGGTCGGGCGCATTTCTTTCTTCGTAAACGCGGGCATCCGGTTCGTGACCGAGATGTGCAAGATGCGCGCCTTTGTCGATCTTTGGGATGAAATCTGTCGCGACCGCTACGGCGTCGAAGATCCCAAGTTCCGCAGGTTCCGCTATGGTGTGCAGGTAAATTCTCTTGGCCTGACCGAACAGCAACCAGAGAATAACGTTTATCGTATTCTAATAGAGATGCTGGCTGTGACCTTGTCGAAAAAGGCGCGTGCTCGCGCCGTGCAGCTGCCCGCCTGGAACGAAGCGCTTGGCCTGCCCCGCCCCTGGGATCAGCAGTGGTCCATGCGGATGCAACAGATTCTCGCCTATGAGACCGATCTTCTGGAATATGGCGATCTGTTTGATGGCAACCCCGCAGTGGATGCAAAGGTCGAAGACCTGAAGACAGGCGCACGTGCTGAGTTGGCAAATCTGGAATCCATGGGCGGCGCGGTGGCCTCCATTGAATACATGAAGGGCCGGTTGGTCGATTCCAACGCCGAACGCCTGAACCGGATCGAAAAGAACGAGACCATCGTGGTGGGTGTCAACAAATGGACCGAGGGTGAACCGTCTCCGCTACAGACCGAGGACGGCGGCATCATGGTAGTCGACCCAGCGGTCGAGCAGGAGCAAATCAGCCGCCTGGATGACTGGCGCAGTGGGCGTGACGATGACGCAGTGCAATCGGCGCTCGCGGCCCTGCGCGCCGCAGCGCAAAACGGTGACAACATCATGCCCCCCTCCATCGCCGCAGCCAAAGCGGGGGTCACCACCGGTGAATGGGCAGAGGAAATGCGCAAGGTCTATGGTACCTACCGTGGCCCGACAGGCGTTTCAGGGTCGGTGTCCAACAAGACTGAAGGTCTGGATGAGTTGCGCGATAAGGTAAATGCAGTAAGCGATCAACTTGGTCGCCGCCTGAAATTTCTGGTCGGGAAACCTGGACTCGACGGCCATTCCAATGGTGCTGAGCAAATCGCCTTTCGTGCCCGCGACTGCGGCATGGATATTACTTACGACGGTATTCGCATGACCCCGGAGGAGCTGGTGGCATCAGCAATCGCGGATGACGCCCATGTTGTTGGCATGTCGATCCTCTCCGGCAGTCACCTGCCCCTGATCGAAGAGCTGATGGGCAGGATGACAGAAGCCGGTCTTTCGCATGTTCCGGTTATTGTCGGAGGAATCATTCCGGACGATGACGCTGACCGCTTGAAAAAGATGGGGGTGGCCCGCGTCTACACCCCCAAGGATTTTGAGCTGAACGCAATCATGGGAGACATTGTCGAACTCGCAAAACAACCAGAAACGGCTACGCATTAGCGGATTTTCGCAAATAAAAATAATCGAAACAATTTTCTTGGTGAAATCGCCACGAATATGAGGCCATAAATGAATGCACCTCGACCTATCACGTCGTGCATTCATTCATGGAGAGAAAAAATGGCCGTTGACCTCACATCGATGTCGCGAAAAGAACTTTTGGAATTGCAGGCGAACGTCGAAAAGGCATTGAAAGACGCTGAGCAGCGTGAGCGCATCGAAGCATTGAAAGCCGCGGAAGAAGCCGCCGCAAAATTCGGTTTCTCGCTGGATGAGATTGCAGGCAATGGCCGTAGCACTGCCAAGAAAACCAAGGCTGCCCCGAAATATCGCAACCCTCAAAACCCGGAAGAAACCTGGACCGGCCGTGGCCGCAAACCACATTGGGTTCATGCAGCGCTGACATCCGGCGTTGATATTTCCGATCTGGAAATCTGATTTTCCAAAACTGAGGATAAAAAATGACTGTTCATATTGGGGCCGCCAAGGGCGAAATTGCCGAAACCGTTTTGTTGCCAGGTGACCCCTACCGCGCGAAATGGGCAGCCGAGACATTTCTGAAAGATGTGCGCCTTGTAAATGAAGTGCGCGGAATGTTGGGGTTCACTGGCACATGGAATGGTCACCCGGTTACGATTCAGGGTAGCGGGATGGGCATGCCATCCCTGTCCATCTACGTGAATGAACTGATCCGTGACTATGATGCCAAGACCCTAATCCGCATCGGTTCCTGTGGTGGCATGCAAGACAAGGTGAAGATCCGCGACGTGATCCTCGCCATGACAGCGACAACCACCGGCTCCCCCTCACGCGGGATTTTCAAGGAGGTCAATTTCGCCCCCTGCGCCGATTGGTCCCTCCTTCAGACGGCGGTAAAGGCCGCTGAGACCCATGAGCTGACCCCGCATATTGGCGGCATCTATTCGTCGGATGTGTTCTATGATGAACGCCCGGATCTGAACGAGCAAATGGTGCGCCACGGCATTCTGGGAGTCGAGATGGAGGCCGCTGAGCTTTATACGCTTGCAGCGCGCTACGGATGCCGCGCCTTGGCAGTGCTGACCGTGTCCGATCACCTTGGCACGGGCGAGGCGCTGCCCTCCGATCAACGCGAACGCAGCTTTGGAGATATGGTGGAAATCGCACTCGAGGCGGCTTTCGCCTAAGCTGGTGGGCCTCTTTAATCCGAACAAAAAGGCAGCGCCTCAGGCGCTGCCTTTTTTCCTATTGGCAAAATCTCAGATCAACTGCGCCCGTGACTGCCATCGTAGCCATTGCGCGCAGGCGACTGCCAGCCATCCAACACAGTGTCGTCGGGCGTAAAGACCTCCACCAGCAGCGGGTGGCAGGCGGCGCTGTCACTGGTATGTTCCGCCCCACAGTCGCCCCCGGGACACGCGCTTAACGCTCCCAACAGGTCGATTTCGGCGAAAAACTCCAGATAATCACCAGGGCGTACCGGACTTGCCTTCATGAAGTACTGCCCGGTATCGCGGGTAAACCCGGTACACATGAAAACGTTCAGAACGTCGTGTACATGCCGTTCCGCTTCTGCCAGCGAAGTGCCCAGTTCATCAGCCAGTGCGCGAGTCAGGTTGGAGTGACAGCAATGGTGATAGTGGCCACCGGCGAGCAGATTTCCGGTATAGGGATCGCAGCGCGTTCCGATCACATCATGCACCGAGCCACCGTAGCTGTCGATCCCGTACCAGCCCAGACTATCGGCAACAATGGTTGCCATGGGGCGCAAATGCGGCAGGCTACTCCATAGCCTCTCCCCAGCAGTCACATGGGTTCCGTGCAATGCCCGCGTTTTGCCGGAGAAAAATCGCTCACTCAGATCGGCGCTGTTCCAAAGGTTCAGGTCACCCACTTGCGGCCCCTCGACTGACGTAATCCGGAAAAAACTGCCTGCTGCCACACGGAAGCAAGCCGCTTGTCGCGGCGCGACCAGCACCTCATCAGTTTTTTGCGCTGTCTCACGGGCCGAAAGGTATTGCGGTAAATCCGGCTTTGGCAGCGTTTCATTCGGATAGCAGATCACTGGCGGGATCGCGCGCCGCTCCGCAGCGTCAGACGGCAGCCCTATTGCGGTGTTAGGGAATTCAACGTTGGACATGGCGCAAACCTTTTTATTGTTTGCGCCATGAAAGCCAAACGGACCGCCCGAGACAAGCAGTGATTGCGACCCCATTCACCAGCCCCAACGGTCACTGATCTGAAATCAGATCACGACCACATCCAGCGGCGGGAAGCCATTGAACCCCACAGATGCGTAGGTGGTCGTATAGGCACCACAGGCATGGATCACGACCCGATCTCCGGATTTCAGCTCCAGCGGCATTTGATAGAGCTGCTTTTCATAGAGCACATCCGCACTGTCACAGGATGGACCGGCCAGAATACAGGGGCCGGTCTGTCCATCACCATGTTCGGTGGTGATACGATAGCGGATCGCCTCATCCATGGTTTCGGCCAGACCGGAGAATTTCCCGATATCCAGATAGACCCAGCGGTGCAGATCATCCGCATCCTTGCGCGACACCAGTAGAACTTCTGCTGCGATTGCACCTGCCTCTGCCACCAGACCGCGACCCGGTTCTGCCATGATTTCGGAGGCGTCCGGAAAACGCGCGTTCACCAGAGCCATCACCTCCTGCGCATAACGGTTCGGCGCCATCACCTCAGTGCCATAGCTAGCCGGAAAACCACCGCCGATGTTCAGGAGAGTCAGCTCATGTCCAGCGGTCTTGGCTGCGCGCCAGACCTGCGCCACCTGATCAAGCGTGTCAGCCCACATTTGCGGCTCACGGGTCTGCGATCCGACATGGAAGGAGAGACCAGACACGCATAGATCAAGGTCGCGGGCCCGGTCCATCAGGGTCAGGGCCATTGCTGCGGTACAGCCGAACTTACGGCTCAGCGGCCAATCGGCGCCGGTCGCTTCAACCAGCAGGCGGATGCAAACCCGCGCACCCGGCGCGTGGTCAGCCAGTTTATCCAGCTCCGCCAAGGCATCAACGGCGAAATGCGTGATTCCGATCTCATGCGCGAAAGCGATATCAGCCGGGCGCTTAATGGTGTTGCCAAAGGTAATTTGGCTCGGCTTTGCGCCAGCGGCCAGACACATCTCAATCTCAGCACGGCTGGCGGCATCGAAATTCGCCCCCATGCGGGTCAGGCGACGCAGGATCTGCGGCTCCGGATTGGCTTTTACAGCGTAGTGAATACGCGCGCGGCCCAAACCTTGCGCTAGGGCGGCGTATTGCCGGGCAACAGCTTGACTGTCGATCACCAGTGTCGGTCGGTCAAACGCATTCTGTGCAATGTAGGACAGGTGGCGAGAAACGGGGACAATAGCATCTTGACGGGCAAGTTGCCCGGTTACGTTTGCGTTCATGGTCATCTCCAAAAGACCCGGCCATCTATGACCGCTCACTTCAATCAGAGACGTTACCGTCGCTACGTAACCATGGGGGATAACCCTTGGGACAGAGGCGCGTGCGTTGGCGTCTGTGCGCCATATCCACCAAAGCGATGAGTCGATCAAGCATTTTTTTCGCCTTATCCTTCAACTTATACGGGATATTTACGTATGCTATGTGTCAAGGGTCTCACCAGCCGTGCCACACGGTGGTTTTGGGCGTATCCCCTGCCTACCCCGCCTGACGCAGGCACAGTTTCGGCGCTGCAGAGCCGGGTTGTACGGCCCCGCAAGCGGCACATCTCCATTGGTCAGCGGCACGCTCCTGCCGCCAACGACAATGTCGGCTAAGACTGGACGTCTTGTGTCGCCATAGGAAATATCCAAAAACGCCGAGCAACAGAAAGATGATCAACACGGGCATGTGGCCTGTCTATCTACCGTTTTATTCAGCCGCAACTGTCGCCAACGCCTATCCGCTCCTACCGATCAGGCCGCAGCGTAGTAGTCGACGACACCCTCAGTGATCGCGGGATCTGCGGCAGGCACGTATGGTTCCGGCACATAGTAAGCCCAGGCCTGTTCCAGATGTGCCAGTGCGTCGGCAGCTCGCTCTGCCTTCGGTGACGTCGAAGAGTTTGCAGCGGTCTGGTGAAATTGCTTCGCGGCTTGATCGGTCATGTGATCGCTCCTGCTCAAGAAAATACCTCTTCCCCGCTCAGGAATTTATGCCTGTGAGCGTGGCAACACACCCTCCGTTTCAACAAGATCGCCATGCGTGCAGCGCAACCCCTTCTGAGAGTGATTACTGACAAGACAGAGTCTGGCGATACAAAGAAAAACGCCGCCCGGAGTTCCTGAGCGGCGTTTGGTCATGCGTACGCTGTGTCAGATCAGACCGCGCGTTCCACCATCATCTGTTTGATGTGCGAAATCGCCTTGGCCGGGTTCAGCCCCTTCGGGCAGGTTTTGGCACAGTTCATGATCGTGTGGCAGCGGTAGAGCTTAAACGGATCTTCCAGTTCGTCCAGACGCTCCGGTGTCGCCTCATCCCGGCTGTCGATGATCCAGCGATATGCGTGCAGCAACGCCGCTGGCCCAAGATAGCGATCGCCGTTCCACCAGTAGCTGGGGCAGGACGTCGAACAGGAGGCGCACATCACACATTCATAAAGACCGTCGAGTTTCTTGCGGTCCTCGATAGACTGTTTCCACTCTTTTGCGGGGCGGTTGGTCTTGGTTTCCAGCCACGGCATGATTGAGGCATGCTGCGCATAGAAATGCGTCAAATCGGGGATCAGATCCTTCACCACCGGCATATGCGGCAGTGGATAGACCTTCACGTCGCCCTTGACTTCATCCAGCCCGTAAATACAGGCCAGCGTATTGATGCCGTCGATGTTCATCGCGCAGGAGCCGCAGATCCCTTCGCGACAAGACCGGCGGAATGTTAGGGTTGGATCAATCTCATTCTTGATCTTGATGAGCGCGTCCAGAACCATCGGACCGCATTTATCCATATCGACAAAATAGGTATCCACCTGCGGGTTCTTGCCGTCATCCGGGTTCCAGCGATAGATGCTGAACTTGCGCACATTGGTTGCGCCTTCGGGCTTGGGCCAGGTTTTACCCGTGGTGATCTTGGAATTTTTCGGAAGTGCGAATTCGACCATAGATCGTTCTCCTTGCTTAGCTGCCCACCAACCGCAGGCGCGAGGCACTGCGGAGGCAGGAGATCGGTGTCAGCGGCCCGGACAGACCGGATCGCTGATCTTTGGGTGTCGCGGCCATGCCTGCCGCAATTTCGTAGACGCAGGACGGCATCAGAACAGCCCTCCCGCCGTAAAAGGGGGGTGCTCTGCCAGTTGTGAAAGCCGGGCCGCATCATCGGGATAGTGCCGCGTCAAAGCCGCCAACAGCGCCTCATCACGGGCCGCAAGGTGCAGGATCGCCTGATATTCGGCATCCCCCACCATCTGTCGGCAGCGCTGATCCGTCTTCAGATCAAAATCGGCGTCACCTTGATCCTTGTCGAAGGAGGACCCACCGCCGTAGGTTTGCATCTTACCGAGCGTGTTGTCCGCAACTGGCAAGTCCAGACGGTCCAGCAGATCCTTCCGATAGTTGGCACTGCGCATCCAATGGTCGTAATCAACCACCACCAGCGCCAGCTCATTCGCCTGAGAGGCCAGCTCCAGCATTCTCCGATAGCTGTCGATCGCCCGCAGAATGACGGCATTGCGCTGAACCAGAGAAAAAGCAGGGTTGCCCTGAAGCTTCTTCAACAACGACGCGGACCAGTTCAGAAACCCACGCAATAGCAGGACATCGCCACTCAGCAGCCCCTCATCCAGATCACCGGAAACAGGCCGATCAAACCCGTAGTCGGAGGGAACCGTATCCTCATAGGAGATCAGCAACAGGCCACCCGGAGCCATAGACGCACCTAGGCTGGTCAAATCTCCAATTTCATGGCGGGACAGCCGCAGAGCATTGCGCTCCCCCCCCTGATGGTGCGTCAACGGCGCCCGTCCGGGCTTGCAATTATTGAAGAACAGAGCCTGCTGACCCGGCGCATTGCGCTGTAGCCAATTGGCAACCGCATGATTGCCTGAACGGCGCATCCCGAACAGGCGCAGTGCCACATCTGGCTGCCAACCAAGCTCCGGCCAACCGCCGTGTCGTTCTGCACCAGAGGCCAAGGATGGTGTCGAGACGTCTTGTTCGACCGTCATCATAGCTTCCCCCAGCCATGTACACTCAGCTCCCGCAAACGGGCGCTGAGTGTCATGTGATATGCAGCGGCTGGGTACATCAAGGTCTTAGAACGTCCGTGCCTTGGGTGCGATCTTCGCCTCGCTGATACCGCCTTCGGCCTCGGTCGTGAGGGGATCCACGATCACCGGACGATAGGACAGATCCACCTTGTTGCCGTCGACACGGCTGACAGTATGGACCCGCCACTTCTCATCGTTACGGCTGGTGAAATCCTCATGAGCATGGGCGCCACGGCTTTCCTGACGTGCCTCTGCCCCGACAATTGTCGCAAGGGCGTTTGGCATCAGGTTGGTCAGCTCAAGCGTTTCCATCAGGTCCGAGTTCCAGACCAGCGACCGGTCCGTCACAGCCAGATCATCGATCTTCGCCGCGATGGCGGTCATCTTAGTCACACCTTCCGCCATGGTCTCCGACGTGCGGAACACCGCAGCGTCGCTCTGCATGGTGCGCTGCATCTCCAGACGCAGGTCCGCAGTTGGGATGCTGCCCTTGGCATGGCGCAGACCGTCAAACCGGTCGAAGGCACTGTCCACCTGCGCCTGATTAAGCACAGGGTTGGGCGCCTCTGCATCAACGACCTTGCCTGCGCGAATTGCTGCAGCTCGGCCAAAGACCACGAGATCGATCAGCGAGTTCGAACCCAGACGGTTGGCACCATGCACCGAAGCACAGCCCGCCTCACCCACGGCCATGAGGCCTGGCACCACAGCGGTTGGATCATCCGCAGTTGGGTTCAGGACCTCCCCCCAGTAGTTGGTGGGGATACCGCCCATGTTGTAGTGGACGGTCGGCAGAACCGGGATCGGCTCCTTGGTCACGTCCACGCCGGCGAAGATCTTCGCGCTTTCGGAAATCCCCGGCAGGCGCTCAGCCAACGCTTCGGCTGGCAGGTGCGACAGGTTCAGGTGAATGTGATCACCATGTTCCCCAACGCCGCGCCCTTCGCGGATTTCCATGGTCATCGAACGCGAAACATAGTCACGCGGCGCCAGATCCTTATACTGGGGCGCATAACGCTCCATGAACCGCTCGCCTTCGGAGTTGGTCAGATACCCGCCTTCACCGCGCGCACCTTCAGTGATCAGACAGCCGGAGCCATAGATGCCCGTGGGGTGGAATTGCACGAATTCCATATCCTGCAATGCCAGGCCAGCACGGGCCACCATACCACCGCCGTCGCCGGTGCAGGTATGCGCAGAGGTTGCGGAGAAATAGGCCCGGCCGTAACCGCCAGTTGCCAGCACAACCATCTTGGCGTTGAAGACATGCATGGTGCCGTCGTCCAGCTTCCAGCAGACAACGCCCTGACACTGCCCATCCTCGGACATGATCAGATCGATCGCGAAATACTCGACATAGAACTCAGCATTGTTCTTCAGCGATTGACCATAGAGTGTGTGCAGGATCGCGTGACCAGTCCGGTCCGCAGCGGCACAGGTCCGCTGCACTGCGGGGCCTTCGCCAAACTCTGTGGTGTGACCACCAAAGGGGCGTTGGTAGATCTTGCCTTCCTCGGTACGTGAGAACGGCACGCCATAGTGCTCCAACTCATAGACCGCCTTCGGCGCCTCGCGCGCCAGATACTCCATCGCATCGGTGTCGCCGAGCCAGTCTGACCCTTTGACCGTGTCATACATATGCCACTGCCAATGGTCAGGCCCCATATTGGACAGCGACGCCGCGATGCCGCCCTGGGCCGCCACGGTATGCGAGCGTGTCGGGAAGACCTTCGTCACGCAGGCCGTGCGCAGGCCCTGCTCCGCCATGCCGAGGGTGGCGCGCAATCCGGCACCACCGGCGCCAACCACGACCACGTCATAATCATGTGTTTCGTATTCGTAAGCAGCCATTGAAAACCTCGGGATTTACAGCGCCAGGCGGATCAGCGCATAGGCGCTGACCGCGGCCACGGCATAAGACAGACAGGTGACCAGAATGATCGTCAGACGACCGGCAAAGCCATGGACATAGTCTTCGATCATGATCTGCGCACCGGATTTGAAGTGCATCATGCCGACCCAGATGGTCAGCAGTGCAACAAGTGCAGGAAACGGGCGCGCGTAATAGGCGGTGATCTCTTCGTAGGATCCGCCCAGCGCCGAGCCAAAAGTAAAGACGAACAGGGGCACCAGGATCAGCAACCCGATAGAGCTGACCTGCATCGACCAGTGATGAGCTGTACCGGATTTCGCAGCACCCATGCCAACGGCACGCTTGCGATCTGTCAAATAACGCATTGCGATTGCTCCTTCAGATCAGACGATAACAAGGGTGAGAACGGTCAGCACAACCGATCCGATAATGACGAACCAACCCAATTTCTGCGCGGGCTCCAGATCCAACATCTTGCCGTTGTCCCAGATCAGGTGACGCACACCGGCCAGCGTGTGATACCAGAGGCCAAGCACCGACAGGCTCATCACGATGTCACCGAACCAGCTGGTCATTACAGCATTGGCAGTGCGGAAGTAGTCTTCAGAGGTTGCCGCCGCCAGGAACCACCAGGCGATCAGCAACGCGCTCACGATAAGGGCATTGCCCGTAATCCGCGTCAGGATCGAGGTGATCGAAGTGATCTGCGGGCGATAGACCTGCAAATGTGGCGAAAGCGGGCGGTTGCCCCGATTTACATCGGCCATGTTGGCTCCTTTCCGGTTAGCTGACGACGTTTTAGCGGTTTTTTACGTCCTGTCACGCAAACGAGCGGTAAAAATGCGCAGTTATTTTTAGGAATGCCGCGAAAACAACAATATGTGATCACACGCTTCCGGTAAGTGATCACAAAACAGGATACACGGGAATCCTTACAGAATCACATGGTGTTCGCGAATTTATGGGATCGCTTGGTAAAAGCTGCTCAATCCGGCATTCTGCTGCGCCACTTCGCGTAACAGCTTTTTACGGATTGCTTGCGGATAGTCCTCAAACCCTGCCGCCGTCTGCACAAAGGCACCCGCTCCATGAATGACCTGCTCGAAGAAATAGGCCGTTAGATCCGGCTCGCTCTCCTCAATGGCCAACGCATTCACCGTGATGCCAGCCGCGCTGAGCGCGCCTCGGATGGCGGTTGGCTCCACTCCTTCGTTGGACGGCCCGTCGCCAGAGACATCAATCACGCGTCGGCGGCATCCGGGTACGGTTTGAAACTGCTCAATGGCCAGCTGCAGCGCCTCTCCTATACCGGTTGCATAGTTGCGCCAGGGCCGCGGCGCCGCCGCGATATCAGCCGCCAGTTGGTCCAAGGCTTGGAAGTCCGAAGCGTGCCGCCAGCTGAGCGTCAGCTCCTGACGACCACTGCCCGACCACTGAATCAATGCCACACGCGCCTGCGCACGCACCAAGGCCTCCGCCACGACCCCGTCCTGCAATGCTGCGGCCAGACCTTCCATTTGTGTTCGGTATTCTTCGACATCGACGCTACCCGAGACGTCCACTGCAAGCACCAATGCCAGATCACAGGCGCGCGCCGGTATTGGCACCTGGACAACAAGCATGAAAACCAACAGTCGAAAAATCTGCATAAGGCCAGCTTAACTAAAACTGAACCGCTGCCCTATTGTTTTTCTCGTGATTGGTTTTGATCCACAAACAATGTCTCTATCGGTGCCCAGTGGGACAGCGGACGACGGCTAAGACGATCGTAGGCAAACCAATTTCCGCCTCCGGGCGGTTGGTCCCACCGTCGGTCAATTTCCAGCCCCGCCAGCGCACAATAGAGCAGCGTACCAACAGCGCCATGACCACAGATGATTAACGCACGCCCTTCGTGATCTGCCTCCGCGGCGAGCACCTCGCGTAGAATGCGGGCCTGTGCCGCTTGCGCTGTCTCCCAACCCCGGACTGATCGCGTAGGGCTGGCAAAAAACGCGTCCGCTTGCCGCTCAAACGCGTCCGGCGGCATAAACCCGGTACTGCTGCGATCATTCTCATGGGTGTGGGGGCGCTGCTCAAGATCCACACCCAGTGCATCGGCCAGCGGTGTGGCCGTCTCGATCGCTTTGCGCTCTGCACTACAAACCATTGCAACAGGACAAGTCGACGACAGATCCGCAACACGTTTCGCCAACCAATCAACGCGTTCCACCCCCAATGGGGACAACTGCCACTCGGTCACCTGAACCTGCGAGTCCACGATAACCTGAGGATGGGTGATATAGATCGCCGTCTGTGGCGTCAGTTGCATGGCGCGACCTCTCTGCCCCTGCGTTAGAGCGGCATGAGCGCCCAATAATCGAGATCCAGCAAGACCTCTGAGCGATATTTTCCATCCTCGCCCTTCAGCTGGAAGGGCGCCCCACCGCTGGTCGCCACCAGCCGCAACCGGATAGCGCCAACACCGGGCGCACTGGTCTCAGCCTTGTCCAACACTTCGGACCAGGCACGGATCGTCATGCCGGCCGTACATGGGTTAGCATGCGCGCCGCCATTTAGCCCGACAATCATCTGTGCATTGGCAAGACCATTAAACGACAAAGCCCGCGCCATAGAGATCACATGACCACCATAGATCAGCCGGGACCCATCCGGACGCGCAGTGGTATCAAAATGGACCTTCGCCGTGTTCTGCCACAGCCGGGTTGCGAGCATATGCTCGGCCTCTTCGACCGTGACCCCGTCGATGTGGTCAATCTGTTCCCCCACCGCGTAGTCGCCCCAGCGGTGTGGCTCCCCCGCGAGCGTGAAATTATAGCTGGAGAAATCCAGCCCTTCGGGAATGACCAGATCCTCAACCGGAATCACCCTAGTGAGTTCGGGAATACAGGTTTCGGGCGCGGGCAACTCCAGATTGCCTTTGCGCACCATAACCCAGCGCACATAGTCCAGCACGCAGTCATCACGCTGGTTCAGGCCACGTGTGCGGACATAAACTACTCCGGATTTGCCGTTGGAATTCTGTTTGACCCCGATCACTTCACTCTCAGCGCGCAGGGTATCACCAGCGTAGACCGGCAGATGCCAGCGTCCTTCGGCATAGCCAAGGTTTGCCACCGCATTCAACGAGACATCCGGAACGGTCTTTCCAAAGACCATGTGAAACGCCGCCAGATCCTCAAGCGGCGCTCCCGCCAGACCACATCCACGCGCAAATTCATCCGAGGAGTAGAGCGCATGCCGCGCCGGGTAGAGCGCGTGATACAATGCACGCTCCCCGCCCGAGACGGTGCGCGGTACCGCATGATGCAGCACATCGCCAACAGCATAATCCTCAAAGAAGCGGCCCGGAGTGGTCTTGGCCATTAGTGTTCTCCCAGTTTGGTGTCAGGGGTGTAGGTGCCGGGCACCTCTTTCACCACGGATTGGCCGCAGCGCATGATCCCCTTCACGGGGTCGAAAGTTTGGGTCGGACTGCCGTAGAGCTCCCACCCTTTGTTCAGCGCGTCAGTTACCTTGTGGCAGAACGCTGACGTGTCGTCCTCAGACAGAAATCGATAAAGCTTCATCAGTGATCACCCCGGAAACGGCGAAGGGCCGACAAGCCCGTGGACATAGCCGATCACACCGAGAAGCACGATCGACGCAAAGAAGAACATGCCGTCCTTGGCAAGACGGCCCTTTGGGTTCGCTGTCCAGATCGGCTCAGCACGGTTGATCACAATCATTTCTGCCAGCGTCCAGATCAGCATGCTCCCAAAGAGCACAAAGGACGCAGGATCCCAGTTAACCAGCAGATGTGCGACCGCCCACATCGCAACACCCAGCAACATCGGGTGGCGGAGTTTGTAAAACAGTGCGCCTTTGCTGGGGCCAGGGCTGGTGAAGTAAAGTGCCAGCAGCATCAATGTGTTATTGATATGCGTGAAGAACGGCGGCGGCAGGGCCAGATCGAAGGACTCGGCACTGCGGTACCCGATAACCATCAGAACCACACTCGCCAACAGAATAAGCGCAATCAGCCCCTTGCCACGATCACCAAGAGCAGCGCGTGCATCAGGCGCCAAACGTTTGAAAAAATGGGCGCCCCACCAAATCAGGATGCCTAGAAGCAACAATGCCATGTCAGTCTCCCAAAGAATTATGACTGACCCAACGCCTAGGCTGAAACCGCTGCGATTGCATCCGCTTTTGCAAGAATTTCACGGGCGGTCGCCACGTGCAAATTCTCGACAATCTTGCCATCGACCACGGCCACACCCTGCCCCTCGGCCTCCGCGGCATCAAAGGCGGCGATCTGGCGTCGTGCGAGGTCAATCTCGTCCTCGGAGGGAGCGAAGGCGGAATTCGCCACATCCACCTGCGCCGGGTGGATCAATGTCTTGCCATCAAACCCCATGTCGCGGCCCTGAGTGCACTCAGCTTCCAACCCTTCGGCATCCTTGAAGGCGTTGTAGACCCCGTCGACAATTATGATGCCTTCCGCCTTGGCCGCCAACAGGCACTGGCCCAGCCCCGCCATCAGCGGCAACCGGTCCGGGCGGAAGCGGGTCTGCAACTCTTTCGCCAGATCATTCGTCCCCATAACCATGCCTTGTAATAGCGGATGCGCAGCGATGGCCGCGGCGTTCAACATGCCGCGCGGTGTTTCCATCATCGCCCACAACGGCTTATCCCCTGTGACCACTGCCAGAGCATCCAGATCTTCTGGAGAGGACACTTTGGGCAGCAAAATCGCATCGCAGTCCATCCTGGCCGCGGCGGCGGCATCAGCGCGCCCCCACACGGTATCCAATCCATTGATCCGAACGATCTTCATCCGCGCCCCATAGCCACCTGCGCGCAGCGCCTCTTCCAACGTCTGGCGGGCGTTCACCTTCTCTTCAGCTGAGACCGCATCCTCCAAGTCAAAGATGATTGCATCAACCGGAAGGCTGCGCGCCTTGTCCAGAGCACGTGGCTTGGATCCAGGGATATAGAGAACGGACCTATAGGGACGTATGCGCGGATCCATGAGTGATCTCCAGAGTCATTTTGTTGCGCAAACGGCTACATAATTGAAAGTAAGCTTTCAAGTGAAATGATGCCGCATCGCAGAATACGCAGCGTCGACGCAGTAGACACGAGATGCCTGAACCAACACAAAATACTGATAAATCAACGTAATTATTGATGTTACCCTACAAGAGCGGACCGTTAAGAGGATATCAGCATCTTTTTGCCACTCTATTTGCACCGGATGAGGATCGAACCAAAACGGCATCACATATCCGGGAGCGGGCACAGCAGCCCGTGCAGACGATGACGCGATACCGGTACGGCGCACAACCTGTCCGGGTCTGATCTCATGACCCGAAGGGCTAGCCCGCCGCCGGATCTTCCGGAAAGGGTAAAACCCATGTTGAAGAAGACGTTTGAAATTGCAGTCCTCAATAGCGCCGCTTTGGCAATACTCACACTGATGGCACTGCCCGCTGTCGCACAGACCAGCAACAACTGCGCACCCCGCGATCAGGTTGTAAAGCGCCTCGCCGAACGCTACGGCGAAAGTCGTCAGAGCATCGGCATCGGCCAGCGCGGAGTGGTAATGGAAACATTCGCCTCGGCGGATACAGGCAGTTGGACCATCACGATTACCACCCCCGGCGGCGTTACCTGCCTTGTGGCCTCTGGACAATCATTTGAATTCCTGGCGGAGGCCTTACCAGTGGTCGACAGTGACGCCTGAGCAGGCGTCGTTGCAAAGTAAGCCACCGAGGTGAGGCGCCCCGCCTGATCAGCGGGCGGAGGGGAAGCGTGGAGACGGGCCCTCTGCCAGCGGCGCAAGCCGCGTCCTCGTGATCCGCTCAAGCGTCAATGGGGCTTATATGGGGCTTATTCAGTGCATATCCGAGGTTCAACAGTGGGCTGAAACATGCAGAAACTCAGCAACACCGCGCCCCTCGCAGGACTCCCCCTCAGGTCAGCCCGTCCCAAATCAGCTTTGTCCCGGTGGTAACCAGCAGCACATAGGTCAGACCAAAAAACACAGGCTCAGATACGCGGTGATGCAAACGGACCCCGATCCAGGCCCCCAGAAGGGCGAAGGGCGCCAGCATCAGATCCAGCGTCAACGACGCAGGCGTCACCATCCCAAGCATCGCATAGGGAACAAACTTTGCGGCATTCAGAATACCGAACACTAATACGGTTGAAGCCTGGTACTCAGTTTTGCTCATACTGCGCCCAAGCAAATAAACAGCTGCTGGCGGCCCACCAGCGTGGCTCACGAAACTGGTGAACCCGGCAACCACACCCGCCACAACTCCTGTGACATCCGCCCTTTCGCGTGGCTTGACCAGTCGCACCCGGAGCCGCCCGGACAGCTGCCAGGCAACAAACGCGACCGAGATCGCACCAATCAATACCCGCATCGCGTCGGCATCAACGGATTTGTAAAACGCTGCCCCCAGTGCCACGCCTGGTAAACCGCCGAGGATCAGTAACAGAGACTCCCGCAGCCGCCAGCGTCTCCAATAAGGCCGCAGCGAGACCGCATCGATCAACATCAGCAATGGCAACATAAAGGCAAGCGCCGCTCCGGGCTGCACAATCAGAGCGAGAATCGAAGATGACGCAAAAGCTGCGCCCGATCCGAAACCGGCCTTGGAAACACCGGCAAATGTAATTGCCAAAACCGCTACCAGAAAAAACATCACTGTGATCTCAGGCATCTGAGAAATCCCTCTAAGTGCCTCATATGTCGGTTTTTTAAACGCATCTGTCTGATTTGAACAGTCTGCGGCACATCGGCCTTCCCGGCGCAGGGATCTTGCGCCACGCCACGGAACGGCTTAGTCCTCCCCGCAATCACAACCGGACCGGAGATAAATTCCAATGGCTCGACCCAAAATCGCCCTGATTGGCGCAGGTCAGATCGGTGGCACACTTGCCCACCTCGCAGCACTGAAAGAACTCGGCGACGTCGTCCTGTTCGACATTGCCGAAGGCACCCCCGAAGGCAAGGCGCTCGACATCGCCGAATCCGGTCCTTCCGAAGGCTTCGACGCCAGGCTGAAGGGCACCCAATCCTATGAGGACATCGCTGGCGCAGACGTCTGCATCGTGACGGCTGGTGTGCCGCGCAAGCCTGGTATGAGCCGCGATGACCTGCTGGGCATCAACCTCAAGGTCATGAAATCCGTAGGTGAAGGCATCCGTGATCACGCGCCAGATGCGTTTGTGATCTGCATCACCAACCCTCTGGATGCGATGGTCTGGGCTCTGCGCGAATTCTCCGGCCTGCCCCACGAGAAAGTATGCGGCATGGCCGGCGTGCTGGACAGCGCCCGCTTCCGCCACTTCCTGGCAGAAGAATTCAACGTCTCCATGAAAGACGTCACCGCATTTGTTCTGGGTGGCCACGGTGACACCATGGTGCCGCTGACACGCTACTCGACCGTTGCTGGTATCCCGCTGCCTGATCTGGTCAAGATGGGCTGGACCAGCCAGGAGAAACTGGATGCAATTGTCCAGCGCACCCGCGATGGTGGCGCAGAGATCGTCGGTCTGCTGAAAACCGGCTCTGCCTTCTACGCACCAGCAACCTCCGCCATCGAGATGGCCGAAGCCTACCTCAAGGATCAGAAACGCGTCCTGCCCTGCGCGGCCTATGTTGACGGCGCTCTCGGGCTCAAAGGCATGTATGTCGGCGTGCCGACAGTGATCGGCGCTGGCGGCATCGAACGCGTTATCGACATCAAGATGACCTCGGACGAGCAAACCATGTTCGACAACTCTGTCGACGCGGTCAAAGGTCTGGTCGAAGCGTGCAAAGGTATCGATGGTTCGCTAGCCTAAGGTCAACCAGAACATCGTGAATTCATTGGAAGGCCCGCCCAATTGGCGGGCCTTTTTCTTTGCCTTCCCGTAAGTGGGCGTCCTGAGCGCCGCTTCGTACCCGCTCACGCGCAGCCAAGGCGCGCCACAATGAAATCCGCACGAGCCGCAACGTCGGTCTTCGGCAATACGACGATATCATATCCCAGCATCAGATAACCCGCCCGCAGCCGTGTGTATTCCTCAATCGCCTGCGCGTAGCTGTGCCGTCGCTCCGCATTCTGCCGATAGATTTCCGGCCAGGGTGGCGTGAGAAAGACCACGTCATGATAGCGCTCGGAAGGATCAAGAGTGGTCGCAACCGAGGCCCCGCACGCGTGTTCCAGTGCAAGGGCCGCGTCCACCAACCCACGATCAAAGAACACCCACGCCTCTACGGTTGCAACCTGTTGCCGGTCGGTGCGCGCCAGTTCCATTGCGCGCCGGGCGAAGATCTCCATATTTACCCAAGGAAGGGCAGCCCCCACGCCGTCCATCTCTTGTGCGACGATCCGGCGCCCTGGCTCCGGCACCGTCGCAAACCCCCGCCGCGACAGCTCTGCCAGCAGCGTTGATTTCCCCCCGCCGGAACATCCGGACAGGACCACATGCCGTGTCTTGATGTCCGCAGTCATATTGGTACTCCAACCCTCCATGGCAATTGGCACCCCCCTATTTTCAACCCCATCATGCGGCCCCGGACCAAGCTGCAACACTGCAGCCCAATCAGTTACGCCTTAACGTGATGAATGCCGCATCAGTCTAACGTAGGGTCGGAGTTGATCAAAACCGCTCCTATCGAATCAACCACGTTCACCTCTTGTAAATTTGTGATCACACGTCGGAAAGCCGTGATCACAAAATCGATAAATCTTCGGGATTTTTTTACCAGCCGTAAGAAAACCCTTTAAACATTGGCGCTATGACGGCGTATTAGATCAAGATAATTGCAGCCAGACGGGACAGTTTCAGATGAACATCCACGAATATCAGGCCAAGGCCCTCCTCCGCAGCTACGGCGCGCCGGTTTCGGACGGGCGTGTGGTGCTCAAGGCAGAAGATGCCAAAACCGCAGCAGGTGAGCTGGACGGCCCGCTCTGGGTGGTCAAAGCTCAGATCCACGCTGGGGGTCGCGGCAAAGGCTCCTTCAAGGAAGCCGACGCAGGCGAAAAAGGCGGTGTGCGCCTGACCAAATCGGTCGAAGAAGCCGCTGACGAAGCCAAAAAAATGCTGGGCCGCACGCTTGTGACCCACCAGACCGGCCCGGCCGGCAAACAGGTGAACCGCATTTACATCGAGGCCGGCTCCGGCATTCAGACCGAACTCTACCTCGCGCTGCTGGTGGACCGCCAGACCTCGCGCATTTCTTTTGTCTGCTCCACCGAGGGCGGCATGGACATCGAGGAAGTGGCAGAAGCCACCCCCGAGAAAATCCTGTCCTTCTCCGTTGATCCGGCAACTGGCTACCAGCCGTTCCACGGCCGCCGCATCGCCTTCTCTCTGGGTCTTGAGGGCCAGCAGATCAAGCAATGCGTCAAACTGATGGGCCAGCTTTACAAGGCATTTGTCGAAAAAGACATGGAAATGCTGGAGATCAACCCGCTGATCGTCTCCGACAGCGGCGATCTGAAGGTGCTGGACGCCAAGGTCGGCTTCGACGGCAACGCGGTTTACCGCCACGCCGATATCTCCGAACTGCGCGACACCACCGAGGAAGACCCCAAGGAGCTGGAAGCGTCCAAATATGACCTGAACTACATCGCTCTGGACGGTGAGATCGGCTGCATGGTGAACGGTGCGGGGCTGGCGATGGCCACCATGGACATCATCAAGCTCTACGGCGCCGAGCCTGCGAACTTCCTCGATGTGGGCGGCGGCGCCACCAAGGAGAAAGTGACCGAGGCGTTCAAGATCATCACCTCTGACCCGAACGTCAAAGGTATCCTGGTCAACATCTTCGGCGGCATCATGCGCTGCGACGTCATCGCCGAAGGCGTGGTTGCCGCGGTGAAGGAAGTCGGCCTGAAGGTGCCGCTGGTTGTCCGTCTTGAAGGCACCAACGTGGAAGCCGGCAAAGACATCATCAACACCTCCGGTCTTGATGTGATTGCAGCCGACAACCTGTCCGACGGCGCCGAAAAAATCGTGAAAGCGGTTAAGGGCTGAACTTGATGCGCCTGGTCAGCTCCTTGCTGTGCACCTGCCTGTTAGCGATGGCCGCTTGCACCAGTGATTATTCCTCTGGCAAAAGTCAGCAATCTATTTTGTCGACAAGCGCAACTGCATACAGTGCGCCCTTGCCAGGTGCTGAAGGCGGGAGATATGACCCCGCCACCGATACCTACATCCCAGCGGCGACATTGCACTCTGGTGCGATGTCGCCTGCAAATCTGCCTCAAGGTGACCAGCGTTCAGGCGTCGGCGCAGGGCTTGTAGCGACAGCCTACGTTGCTCCGTCCTATGTTGGTGGTGGAACTGACGCGTCTGTTGTCGACGCGACACCGGACCACTTGCTAGGCGCTTCCCGCGAAGCGGAGATCTTCAGGCAAGTCTGCGCAAACAATGCACCCGCTCTAGAAGAGTACGCCATTGAGTATGCTGCACGTGCCACCATCTACTCCGCAAAGAATATCCGCGGAGCTGGCGTGGCATATGACGCTGGGAAATCCTGCAGAGTAAACTTTGGAGGAGCCCCTGCTCCAGCCGACGCGACAATCCAAAGCATCGCAGCGGATTTGGCCCGGAATACTGGTGGCAGCCTGCGTGCTCGCAAGAGCGCGATCGGCGGCAGCAAATGGTACGAAGTGAAAATTGGCCGCACCAAGTTCGGCATTGAAGGCGGCGCTCGTGGCGGCGTCGCCTACTATACAATCGCAAAAAGATAGAACAGGAGACTCCCCAATGGCAGTCCTCATCGACGAAAACACCAAGGTCATCTGTCAGGGCTTCACCGGCTCGCAGGGCACCTTTCACTCTGAACAGGCCATCGCTTATGGCACCAAGATGGTCGGCGGCGTGACACCGGGCAAAGGTGGCCAGACCCACCTGAACCTACCGGTGTTCAACTCCGTACACGAAGCCAAGCACGTGACCGAGGCGAATGCCTCTGTGATCTACGTACCGCCCCCCTTCGCAGCTGATTCCATTCTTGAGGCCATCGACGCCGAGATGGAGCTGATTGTCTGCATCACCGAGGGCATCCCGGTTCTGGACATGATGAAAGTGAAGCGGGCGCTGGAAGACAGCAAATCGCGTCTGATCGGCCCGAACTGCCCCGGCGTGATCACGCCTGATGCCTGCAAGATCGGCATCATGCCCGGCCACATCCACAAGCGTGGCTCGGTCGGTGTTGTGTCCCGCTCGGGTACCCTGACCTATGAGGCGGTGAAGCAGACCGCTGATATCGGTTTGGGCCAGTCCACCGCTGTGGGCATTGGCGGCGACCCGATCAAGGGCACCGAGCACATCGACGTTCTGGACATGTTCCTGAACGATGATGAGACACAGTCGATCATCATGATCGGTGAAATCGGTGGCTCCGCTGAAGAAGAAGCGGCAGAATTCATCGCCGAGCAGAAGAAAAAAGGTCGCTGGAAGCCCATCGCAGGCTTTATCGCAGGCCGCACAGCCCCTCCGGGCCGCCGCATGGGTCACGCCGGCGCCATCGTTGCCGGTGGCAAAGGTGGCGCCGAGGACAAAATCGAGGCGATGAAATCCGCTGGTATCGTTGTGGCCGACAGCCCCGCCACACTGGGCGAGGCCGTACTAAAGGCCATCGGCAAATAATGCCGCATGTCGCCGCATATGGCGCAGATTATTTGAACCGGGGCAGATCATCCGCATCTGCCCCGGCTTCGGGCACTCCGCAAGGATGCCCGCCCTCCCAACTGTTGGATCCTTTTGCCGATAGGATTGTTACCTCCAGAGGCCGATCTTATCTGCTGCAGGATTCCAGAGACGTTTTACTCTTCCGAAACGCCTTCTGATCAGGCTGCCCCTCATGACCCCAGGTCGCACTAGAACCGGTCCCAACCCGCAAGAGGTACTTACATGACCGACCAGAGCCCTAACGAACTCTTCCATGCCTCCTCCTTCATGCAGGGGCACAATGCTGAGTATCTTGAGCAGCTCTATGCCCAATACGCCAACGACCCCAACGCGGTGGATGCCGCCTGGGCTGAGTTCTTTCGGCAGATGGGTGACGCAGAACTTGATGTGAAGGCGGAGGCCGCTGGCCCTTCCTGGGCGCGCGCTGACTGGCCGCCTGCCCCCAATGATGATCTGACAGGCGCGCTGACCGGCGAGTGGCCTGCCCCGGCAGAGGCCAAGGGTGCCGGCAAGAAGATCAAGGAGCAGGCTGCCGCCAAGGGCGTCGAAGTAACCGATGACCAAGTGCAGCGCGCTGTTCTGGATTCGATCCGGGCCTTGATGCTGATCCGGGCCTACCGGATCCGCGGCCATCTGGCAGCTAATCTCGATCCGCTCGGTATGCGCGAGGAGGCCCAGCACCCCGAGCTGGATCCGCGCACCTATGGCTTCACCGAAGCTGACATGGACCGCCCGATCTTCATCGACAACGTGCTGGGGCTTCAGGTCGCCTCGATGCGCCAGATCGTCAGCATTGTGAAGCGGACCTACTGCGGCACCTTCGCGCTGCAATACATGCACATCTCCGATCCCGAACAGGCCAGCTGGCTGAAGGAGCGGATCGAGGGTTATGACAAGGAAATCACCTTCACCCGCGAAGGTCGAAAGGCGATCCTCAACAAAATGGTTGAAGCAGAAGGCTTCGAAAAATTCCTGCACGTCAAATACATGGGCACCAAACGCTTTGGTCTTGATGGTGGCGAAAGCCTGATTCCGGCGATGGAGCAGATCATCAAACGCGGCGGTGCGCTGGGGATCCGCGATATCGTCATCGGCATGCCGCACCGGGGCCGTCTCTCGGTGCTCGCCAATGTGATGCAGAAACCCTACAAGGCGATCTTCAATGAATTTCAGGGCGGCAGCTTTAAGCCCGAGGATGTTGATGGCTCGGGCGATGTGAAATATCACCTCGGCGCCTCATCTGACCGCGAATTTGACGGCAACTCCGTTCACCTGTCATTGACCGCGAACCCCTCGCACCTTGAGGCCGTAAACCCGGTTGTTCTTGGCAAGGTTCGCGCAAAGCAGGACCAGCTCAAGGACAGCGAACGCACCAAGGTGCTGCCGATTCTGCTGCACGGTGATGCGGCCTTTGCGGGTCAGGGTGTTGTAGCCGAGTGCTTTGCTCTCTCGGGCCTGCGCGGTCACAAGGCCGGCGGCACCATGCATATCGTGGTGAACAACCAGATCGGTTTCACCACGGCGCCGCATTTCTCGCGCTCTTCACCTTACCCCACCGACAACGCGCTGGTGGTCGAGGCACCGATATTCCACGTCAACGGCGACGATCCGGAAGCCGTGGTTCACGCCGCCAGGGTCGCCACCGAATTCCGCCAGAAGTTCCACAAGGATGTCGTTCTCGATATCTTCTGCTACCGCCGGTTTGGCCATAACGAGGGCGACGAGCCCATGTTCACCAACCCGCTGATGTACAAGAAGATCAAGGGCCACAAGACAACGCTGTCGCTTTATACTGAGCGTCTGGTCAAGGATGGCCTGATTCCCGAGGGGGAGATTGAGGATATGAAAGCCTCATTCCAGGCCCGCCTGAATGAGGAATTCGAAGCCGGCAAGAACTTCAAGCCGAACAAGGCAGACTGGCTCGATGGCCGCTGGTCGCACCTCGACAAGAAAGATACCGATTACCAGCGCGGCCAGACCTCTGTATCGCCAGAAACCTTCAAGGAGGTCGGCACCGCTCTCAGCCGAGTGCCCGAGGGTTTCCCCGTCCACAAGACCATTGGTCGTTTCCTGGACGCGCGCGCCAAGATGGCGGATAGCGGCGAAGGAATCGACTGGGCAACTGGCGAGGCGCTGGCCTTTGGCTCTCTTCTGACCGAAGGCTATCCGGTACGCCTGTCCGGGCAGGATGCCACGCGCGGCACCTTCTCTCAGCGCCATTCAGGTATCGTCAACCAGAACACCGAGGAGCGTTACTATCCGCTGAACAATATCCGCAGCGGCCAGTCTCATTATGAGGTGATCGACTCGGCACTGTCCGAATACGCAGTTCTCGGCTTTGAATACGGCTACTCGCTGGCGGAACCGAACGCGCTGACCCTGTGGGAGGCCCAGTTCGGCGACTTCGCCAACGGCGCCCAGATCATGTTCGACCAGTTCATCTCCTCGGGTGAATCGAAATGGCTGCGGATGTCGGGCCTCGTCTGCCTGCTGCCGCACGGTTTTGAAGGCCAGGGGCCGGAGCACTCCTCCGCCCGTCTGGAGCGCTTCCTGCAAATGTGCGGTCAGGACAATTGGATTGTCGCCAACTGCACCACACCGGCGAACTACTTCCACATCCTGCGCCGCCAGCTGCACCGCACCTTCCGCAAGCCGCTCATCATGATGACGCCAAAGTCGCTGCTGCGACACAAATTGGCAGTCAGCAAGGCTGAAGAATTCACCACCGGTTCCAGCTTCCACCGCGTTCTCTGGGATGATGCCCAGCACGGCAATTCCGACACCAAACTGGTCGCCGATGAAAAGATCAAACGCGTCGTCCTCTGCTCGGGCAAGGTCTACTACGACCTCCTGGAAGAACGCGACGCCCGTGGTCTCGACGATGTGTACCTGATGCGGATCGAACAATATTACCCGTTCCCTGCCATCTCGCTCGTGAAGGAGCTTGAGCGCTTCAAAGGTGCTGAGGTGGTGTGGTGTCAGGAGGAGCCCAAAAATCAGGGCGCCTGGAGCTTCATCGAACCGAATATCGAATGGGTGCTGACGCGCATCGGCGCCAAGCACAGCCGGCCGACCTATGTCGGTCGCGCCACCTCGGCTTCGCCCGCAACGGGCCTGGCCAGCGAACACAAAGCCCAACAAGCTGCGCTCGTGAACGAAGCGCTGAGCATCGAAGGATAACACCCCATGACCACCGAAGTTCGCGTGCCCACCCTGGGCGAATCCGTGACCGAAGCCACCGTCGCCACCTGGTTCAAAAAGCCGGGTGACGCGGTCGCCGCAGATGAAATGCTCTGCGAGCTGGAAACCGACAAAGTCACCGTTGAGGTTCCCGCCCCTGCCGCCGGCACCCTGGGTGAGATCGTCGCCGCCG
This sequence comes from Phaeobacter sp. HS011, assembly GCF_018101215.1. Classification (NCBI taxonomy): domain Bacteria; kingdom Pseudomonadati; phylum Pseudomonadota; class Alphaproteobacteria; order Rhodobacterales; family Roseobacteraceae; genus Phaeobacter; species Phaeobacter sp. HS011. The sequence goes on from NZ_JAGEUF010000006.1 coordinate 259,023, forward strand.
AGGGCGAAACCGTCGGCGTCGATGCGCTGCTTGCCACGATCGCAGAAGGCGGTTCTGACACAGCGGCAGCCCCTGCAACATCCGCACCAGCCGCCACGAAGGACGCAGCAAAGGGTGATGCAGGCGCCGCAACCGACGTGATGGTGCCAACGCTTGGCGAGTCCGTGAGCGAGGCCACTGTTTCCACCTGGTTCAAGAAGGTCGGCGACAGTGTCGCGCAGGACGAAATGCTCTGCGAGCTGGAAACTGATAAGGTCTCGGTTGAAGTGCCAGCCCCGACTGCCGGTATCCTGACCGAAATCACAGCTGAGGAAGGCAGCACTGTCGATGCGACGGCCAAACTCGGCGTGATCTCAGGTGGCGAGGCAGGCGCCGTAACGCCCACGCCCACCAAAGGCGAAACTGCAGATGGTGCGCAATATACCACGCCCCCCGCAGGCCAGGGCGGTCCGGCCAAGGATATCGCCAATGCGCCTTCCGCCGAAAAGGCGATGGCTGAGGCTGGCCTCTCCGCAGATCAGGTGCAAGGCAGTGGCCGCGATGGCCGCATCATGAAAGATGACGTCGCCCGCGCCGTGGCGGCTGCCGCAGCTGCTCCGGCGACCAGCACATCGACCCCAGCAGCGGCCACACCTGTGCGCGCGCCCGTTGCTGCAGACGACGCCGCCCGCGAAGAGCGCGTGAAAATGACCCGCCTGCGGCAGACCATCGCCAAGCGTCTGAAAGACAGTCAGAACACCGCAGCCATGCTCACCACCTACAACGAGGTCGATATGACCGAGGTGATGGCCCTGCGCAACGAGTACAAGGATCTGTTCCTGAAAAAGCACGGCGTGAAACTGGGTTTCATGTCCTTCTTCACCAAGGCCTGCTGCCACGCCTTGAACGAGGTGCCCGAGGTCAACGCGGAGATCGACGGCACCGACATCGTGTACAAGAACTTCGTCCACATGGGTATCGCGGCAGGCACGCCCACGGGCCTGGTTGTCCCGGTGATCCGAGACGCAGATGCGATGTCTTTTGCCGACATTGAAAAGGCGATCGCCGAGAAAGGTGCGCGCGCCCGTGACGGCAAACTGTCGATGGCAGAGATGCAGGGCGGCACTTTCACCATCTCCAACGGTGGCGTCTACGGCTCGCTGATGTCTTCGCCGATCCTGAACCCGCCGCAGTCCGGCATCCTCGGCATGCACAAGATCCAGGACCGCCCGATGGCCATCAATGGCAAAGTGGAGATCCGCCCGATGATGTATCTGGCGCTGTCCTACGACCACCGCATCGTCGACGGCAAAGGTGCCGTGACCTTCCTCGTGCGTGTCAAAGAAGCACTGGAAGATCCCCGCCGGTTGTTGATGGATCTGTAAGACCAAGCGGTTCGCCTGACGCCTCAGGCGAACCGCCATCTTTTGCGACGTGTTTCGCAAGGGCACCTAATTGGCAAAATTTGTTTTGATCAAAATGACCCCAGAACTCACCGCCCTCACCCTCGCCGCCCTGCTGCAAGCACTTCAGTTTTGCGCATATGCCATCACGGCAAACCGCCAGCTGGACCCGAAAATAGCACTCGGCCCACGCGACACACCTGTAACCCTCACAGGTACAGCCGGACGCTTCAAACGCGCGATGGAAAACCATTTCGAAGGTTTGATCCTCTTTACTATCGCTTGCGGCGTGGTGGTGATCAGCGATCAATCCACCGGTTTCACTGCGGGCTGTGCATGGGTCTACCTCTGCGCCCGGTTGCTCTACGTGCCGGCCTACGCATTGGGCTGGACCCCGGGCCGCTCGATCATCTGGTTTGTTGGCTTTTTTGCCACGGTCTTTATGTTGACCGCAGCGCTGGTATGAGCCGTCATCTTTCCTCAAATACTCCGGGGGAGGCCCGCATGGGCCGGGGGCAGCGCCCCCTCCCCGTCAACCCTGAAGGAGCACATCAATATGGCATCCTATGACGTGATCGTAATTGGCGCCGGCCCCGGTGGCTATGTCTGCGCTATCCGCTGCGCCCAGCTGGGCCTCAAGACCGCAGTGGTCGAGGGCCGCGAAACCCTCGGCGGCACATGCCTCAACGTCGGCTGCATCCCCTCAAAGGCACTACTCCACTCGACCCATCTGCTACATGAAGCTGAACATAACTTCGCCCACATGGGTCTGAAGGGCAAAAGCCCCTCGGTCGACTGGTCCCAGATGAAATCCTACAAGGAAGAAGTCATCGGCCAGAACACCGGCGGTATCGAATTTCTGTTCAAGAAAAACAAGATTGACTGGATCAAGGGTTGGGCCTCCCTCTCGGAAGCCGGCAAGGTCAAGGTGGGTGACGACACCCATGAGGCCAAGAACATCGTCATTGCCTCCGGCTCGGTGCCTTCCTCGCTGCCAGGCGTTGAGGTCGATAACGACAAAGGGATCGTAGTGGACAGCACCGGCGCGCTGGACCTGCCCAAGATCCCAAAGAAAATGGTTGTGATTGGTGCTGGTGTCATCGGGCTGGAACTGGGGTCGGTCTATGCACGTCTGGGATCTGACGTGACCGTGGTTGAATATATGGACGCCGTTTGCCCCGGCATGGACAAAGATGTCCAGCGCAGCTTCAAGCGGATCCTGGAAAAGCAGGGTCTGAACTTCATCATGGGGGCTGCGGTACAGGAAGTTGAAACCTCCAAGACCAAGGCAAAGGTGAAGTACCAGCCGAAAAAAGGCGGCGATGACGAAGTGATTGATGCCGATGTGGTATTGGTCGCCACCGGTCGCAAACCCTATGCTGAGGGGCTGGGCCTTGATGCTCTGGGTGTCAAGATGACCGAGCGCAGCCAGATCGCAACCGACGCCCATTGGGCCACCAATGTCAAAGGCGTCTATGCCATCGGTGACGTCATCGAAGGTCCTATGCTGGCCCATAAGGCCGAAGACGAAGGCATGGCCGTTGCCGAGGTGATTGCAGGCAAACATGGCCACGTCAACTACGGCGTGATTCCCGGCGTGGTCTACACCACACCCGAGGTGGCCACCGTGGGACAGACCGAAGATGCGTTGAAGGCCGAAGGTCGCAAGATCAAGACCGGCAAGTTCATGTTCATGGGCAACGCACGCGCCAAGGCCGTGCATCAGGCCGAAGGTGGCTTTGTGAAACTCATCGCGGATAAGGAAACCGACCGTATACTGGGGGCGGCCATCATCGGTCCCGGCGCTGGCGATCTGATCCATGAAATCTGTGTCGCAATGGAATTCGGCGCCTCTGCCGAGGATCTGGCTCTCACCTGCCATGCGCATCCGACCTACTCCGAAGCCGTCCGCGAGGCAGCACTGGCCTGCGGCGACGGTCCGATCCACAGCTGATCATGGATTTGCCTACAGGAAACGGGGTACTTTCTGCCGCCGCCTCCTGCTAGATACAGACCCAACACCAAAGCGGTCCACTCATGGTGGGCCGCTTTCTCATGAACCGGAGCCCCTGCCATGACCGTCAGCCTACAAGTGATCTACCCTGCATCCGAAGACGCGACATTTGACTACGACTACTATGAAAAAACCCATCTTCCCCTACTGGAAGAGCACTGGGGCGATATGATGGACACGGTAGAGGCCTCACGCGGGATCGCCAGCGGGCCGGACGTGCCGCCTGCCTTTCTGCTGATCGCGACAATTACCTTCCCGGATATGGAAACGCTCGACACGGCGATGGCGGAGAAAGGCGGGCCGATCATTGATGATGTGGCAAACTTTACCAACATCCGCCCGCAAATCCTTATTGGACAGGTCCTGATGAGCTGATCGGAAACACCTCGCGCCTTAACGGTCGATGTCCTGATGACAGGACAGGGCGCCGGTTTGCCTCCCGACGCCTTGGCTTTACCACATGGTCTTGGCAGCGCGCGGTGCCCAGGCTTCGTCGTAGGCCTTCCCGCCCTCTACTCCGGCGGTCTGCTCGGCAAGGATCTCCCCCATAGTCGGCAGATCCGCGCTTTCATCTTCTGCGGCCCAGGTACGCGCACGCATCAGCGCGCGAGCGCATTGGCTGTAGACCTCGTTGATTTCAATAACAATGACGGTGCGGGGCTGTTTGCCGCTCTTGTCAAACTTGGCGCGCAGATCGGCGTCCGCCGTCACCCGGGCTTCACCGTTCACGCGCACCACGTTGTTCGATCCCGGCACCAGAAACATCAACGAGACACGCGGGTCCCGCACGATATTGCGCAGGCTGTCGATCCGATTATTACCCCGCCAGTCCGGCAGGGCCAGCCTGCCCGGATCCAATTCCAGAACCACCGGACCATCATCGCCACGCGGGCTGTCATCGGTGCCTTCCGGCCCAACCGTGGCCAACATGCATAGCCGCGACGCCATAATCCACTTGCGATAAAGCGGCGTCATCTGCCGTGCCACCTTGCGCAGAGAGGGCGCGCCGGGTGTGCCGTAATGCGCCTCAAGCGCCTCAACCGTGGTGAGAAACTCCATCGATATTATACCCCGCTTCCTGCATCAACTTGTTTGAGTGTGTCTCCACTTCGCGCTCCAGCGTGGCCATGAAGGCATCACGGTCCAGTCCCGGTGCGATCGCAGGCAGGAATTCCACCACGCCCAACCCCGGTTTGCGCATGATACCGGTGCGCGGCCAGAACAAACCCACATTGGTTGCTGCCGGTACGCAAGGCTGCTCCAGCGCTGCATAAAGAACCCCGGTACCGATCTTATAGGGCCGGTCCGCACCGGGTGCGACACGGGTGCCTTGCGGATAGATCACCAGCTGGCCGGGGTCCGCGAACTCTGCCGCGACGTCCTTGACCATGCGGGCAATGGCATTGCCCTTCTTACCGCGGTTGACCGGCACGCACCCCAAACGCTTGGCATAGATGCCTATGATCGGTGTCCACAGCAACTCGCGTTTCATGATGAACTTGGCTGAAGGGGTGGCGTGAAAGATGATCAGAATATCCAGAAAACTCTGATGCTTCGCTGCAATGATCACCTCCTCGGTCGGCACCGGACCTCGCACCTCGGTACGCAGGCCCAGCATCCAGCGGGCGCACCACAACACATAGCCGGCATAGCTGCGACAGGCCACACGTGCACCGCGTGGCGACACCAGAGCCCAAGGTGCAAAAACCAGGCCAAAGATCAGCATCATCACATAGATCTGAACCATAAACACGGCCGAGAGCAGCCATCGAAATGCAGTTTTCACGCCAAATCTCCAAGACGTTTGTTGGCAGCGCGGGTCGTTGCGGCAAAGGCAACGAGCGCACCAAGCAAAGGAATGCACAACGGCAGGAGCCAACTCCAGCCCTGAAAGCCAAGACCGGTCAGAAACCCGCCCTCGCGAGAGGCTTCGGGCATCAGCCAGACCCCCAACATGCCAAGCCCCATGCCAACCCCCGCCCCGAACAGAGCGCGTAGAGTAAAGCGCCGGATAAAGGCCTGTGCGATGTAGGTGTCTAATGCACCAACAAGGCGCAGAACCTCAATCACCTGGGCGTTGGCCGCAAGAGCCGCATTGGCCGCGAGGGTGATCATCGCCGCCGTCGCACCGCCGATGAGCAGAATAGACACCCATGCCAGACGACGCAGCGCTTGCGCCGCATCCACCAAAGGTGCGCGCCAACGGGTATGGTCATCCAGAACGGCACCTGGCACCTCAGCCTGCAGCCGCAGTCGCAGCCCCGCATCATCGTAACCCGGATCACCTTCGATCACCTCAATCAGCTGCGGTATCGGCAGTGTATCCAGCGGCAGCTTGGTCCCGAACCACGGCGTCAGCAGCGCAGCCTGCTCTTCGCGGCTGAGCGCGCGGGCCGAGACGACACCCGGTGTCTGCTCCAGAATGGTCATCGCCACCTCGGTCTGAGCCACGCGTTGCTCGGCAGGCGCGTTGATCCGCAGCGTCGCAGCGCGGGCCAATTCCTCTGCCCAGCGATCCGCCAACCGGCCCGAGGCCAGCGACAAGGCCAGCGCAAAAACCGCGAGAAACGCCATCGCCCCCGACACAAATAATGTCAGCTGGGCGGTAAATCCGCTTGGCGGAACCACGCGGTCAGCCTGAGCATCTCCGGCAATCACATCGCGCATCCGGCCTAGGTTCATAGATCTGCCCCCGCCTGCTGAAGCTGCCGGTTGGAAATCCGCAGTACTCGCGCCTGCACCTGTTTCTTGGCCGCCCGGATCAGCGACAGATCATGGGTGGCCACCAGTACCGTCTTGCCCATATGGTTCAGCTCTACCAGCAATTGCAGCAGTCGCTGCGACATTTCCCAATCCACATTGCCAGTTGGTTCATCCGCGATGATCACCTCGGGTGACAGGATGACCGATCTGGCCAGCGCGGCGCGCTGTCGCTCCCCCCCGGACAGCTCCGGCGGCGTTGCATGCGCCCGCTCCGATAGGCCGACCCAATTCAGCAATTCTCTCAGATTGGCCTCTTCCTGATCAATGTCACGCCCGGACACCGTCAGCGGCAAGGCGATGTTTTCGATTACTGGCAGGTGGTCCAGAAACCGACAATCCTGATGGACCACACCGATACGCCGTCTCAGATAAGCCATCTGATCACGGTCCAAGCCATTGATATCCATATTGAAAGCTCGTGCCCGGCCAGACGTTGGTGTCAATGCGCCGTAACAGAGTTTCAACAGGGTCGTTTTACCTGCCCCGGATGGACCGGTCAGAAAATGGAATGACCCCGGCGCCAGCTGTACTGACACCTCGCTCAGCAGTTCCCCGCCACCGTAATTGTACCCCACATTGTCCAGCTCGATCACGGCGGTCCCCTTTTGGTCACCGGTGTTTTGCCCGACTGTGCGGCCAGTTTCAATGGTCCGCGCTGTTGCCGCGCTGCGCCCTCTGGAAACAGTCCATGCCCGTCGACGCGATTGGCCCTTTCGTGGAAAGGCGGAACTGCCTATGATTATTCAACAATCACACGCCGACAGCCGCCCGGATCCCCCCCGGAGCCACCCCAGGTCCCAAGGAGTGACCCATGCGACTGACATGTCCGAACTGTGCAGCCCAGTATGAGGTGCCGGATGATGTAATCCCTGATGAGGGCCGCGACGTGCAATGTTCCAATTGCGGGCAGACGTGGTTTCAGGCTGGCCGTGCGCTTGACGCAGATGATGCAGAGCGCGCGCCGATCACAGACCCAGAGCTCGCCGATCTGCCACCGGACGCTGTTGAACCCGCGCCCCATGCTCCAGATCAGGATCCGCTGACAGATGATGCAGGCGATGATATCGCCGAAGAGGCCGATCTGCCACCCGATGAGGAGGCGCCTGAAGATCAGGCCTCCGAAGAGGATACAACTGAGGAACCGGCCCCTGACGTCGCGGCCACTGCGCGCGGTCTGGACCCGGCAATCAGCGATATCCTACGCGAAGAGGCTGAGCGTGAAGCCAGCCTGCGTGCCGCCGAAAACAGCACACTGCAAACCCAGACCGATCTGGGGCTTGATTCACTGCCTGAGGAAGAATCGGCCCGACGCGCCCGCGAGGCGCGCGAGCAAATGGCCCGGATGCGCGGCGAGGATCCGCAGCAGCTTGCGACCGCTGAGACGGAATCCCGCCGTGGACTGCTGCCCAATATTGATGAGATCAATTCCACGCTGCGCTCGGGTGAGGGCGCCGCAGCACCAATCGCGCCCCCCATGGATGCGGCACCTCCCAAGAAAAAGCGCAACTTTACCCGCGGCTTTGCCTTTGCCCTGCTGATCGCTCTGGCCCTTGCTATGGCTTATGACAATGCTCCGCTGATCGCACAGAAGCTGCCACAGGCTGATCCCTATCTCAGCACTTATGTCGCCAAGGTGGATGCCGCGCGGTTGTGGCTGGATACGCAGGTGCGCGCCTTTACCGTGCAGCAATAGCGCCGTTGCCGTTGTGCTCAAGCCTAGAAAACGCCCAAACGCAGCGGCCCCACCGACGCTGTCAGAACCGGTCGAGTAACCGCTCAAGGTAGCTGCGTTCGGTTTCGCTACGGCTACGCTCACCGGCCCGGCGGCGGATTTCTTCCAGCAGGTCCCAAGCGCGGCGATAGGCCTGACCCTCGCTGAACTGCCCGTCCGAGACACCGCCGTCGCCCTGCTCACCATTGCGTCGGCCCAGCGGGTCCATACGATTGCCCTGCGCCGAGGTACTGGCGCGCCCCTGCCCCTGCTGCTGTCCGGGCTGTTGCTGTTCTGCCATCGCTTCGCCAAGTGCCCGCATACCTTCGCGCAGCGCCTCCATAGCGTCGGACTGGCGGTCTATGGCCTCTGCCAGGTCTCCCTGTCGCAGCGCGTCCTCAGCACCGTCCATGGCGCGCCCGGCATCATCCAATGCATCTCGCGTCGCCTGATCACCCTCGCCATTGCCCAATGGCAGACCCTCGCGCTGTGCGCGCAGCTGATCCCTGAGGGCTTGCTGGCGATCCGCGAGGGAACTACCAAGTCCGCGACCGCCGCCTGGCTGGGTCGCGTCGTCGCCACCCTGACCTCCTTCGGCATCCGGTGCGCGTTGCCCCTGACCACCTTGGCCAGGTTGCCTCTCTCCGCCAGGATTGCCAGCACCCGGCCGGTCGCCCTGACCGCCTTGATTGCCCTGCCCGCCCTCGTGGGACTGTCCACGGCCCAGACCGCCATTGCGTCCTTCGTTGCCTTCACTTTCGCCACGACGGGCACCGGGGTTGAACTGCTCTTGCAAGTCGCGGAAGGCCTGATCCGACAAGCCCTGCTGTTCGCGCAGGGTATCGGCCAGCCCATCCATGCTTTGCTCACCGGGAGAACCATCCTGCCCCTGCTGCCCCTCGGTCACGCGCATGTTTTCCATCATCTGCTGAAACTCGCGCAGCGCCTGTTCAGCCTCGGCCATGCGGCCCTGTTCCATCAGTTCCTGAATGCGATCCATCATCGCCTGCAAGTCCTGCTGGGTCAGCTGCATAGCGTTCTCATCCGGGGCACCCTGCTGCTCTCCCTGATTACCCTGCTCCTGTGCTTGACGCTGTAACTGGCGCAGATAGTCCTGCGTCGCATCGCGCAACTGCTGCATCAGGCGGGCAATCTCTTCCTCGCTGGCGCCATCACGCATCGCCTGGCTGAGCTGCTCCTGCGCGCGCTCCATTCGTGCCAACGCATCCCCGACATCCCCCTCCTCAAGCTGAATGGCCAGATCCCAGAGCGCGTCAGCAAGGTCGTCCTGCTGGTCCGGACCCAAAGTGCCCGCCGTGCTATGCTGCTCAAGACGTCGCAAAATTGCACGCAGGCGCAGGTAGTCACCGTGGTCGCGAAACACCTCCGCCGGGTAGGTCGACAGGGTACGCAGGATCTGGGCCACCCTTGGCGCATTGGCGCGCGCCCAGAGGAGGTCGCGCCGCTGCTCGGCCACTGCAGCGGCCATAGGATCAAAGAAACGACGGGTCACAAGCGGCGCGCTCAGCGGCTCGGCCTGAGCCTCCTGACCAGCGGCATCCTGTGCAAGCATCCGGTAGGTGACCGGCATATTCGCCCAAGGATGCTTGGCAAAGGTCTCGATCATCTGTTCATCAAACGCACGGCGATCGCCACTTAGTGGCAGCGGCAGATCCAGTACAATCGGGGCACGCGCATCCGGCGTCACCGCCAATCCGTGACGACGATCCAGCGCCTCCATATCCAGCGCAATCTCCACCTGCCCGCCAGCAACGCCGTAGTCATCACTCGCGGTATAGGCCAGCGATGTGGTGTCATCGGATTCAAACGTCGGGTCGCCGATAATGCCAACGCTCGGAGGCAGGTCCTTTAGCAGCGTAACATCCCAACTGCGTCCGCCTGCACCATTGATCGCAAGCGTGCCGTCACGGGTAATGTCAAAACTCTGTTCTGCGGCAGCGGCAGACGGCAGGTCGCCGACACGTCCGGAGATGGTCTCGTCCAGCGTCAGATCGCCGACCTCGCCATAAAATCGCAGGGTTAGGCGGCTGTTCTCCGGCAAGCTCAGCGCGGTCTCAGTCTGATCATTGAGATAGAGCACCGGAAGGCCAGTGTAGCGTGGCGGCTCGATCCAGCCTTCCCACGTCGGCCCCGTGGCAGCCGCAACCGCGCCGGGGGTCATCTCGCCAAGGGTGCCAACACGCCAGATGGAGCCGAACAACAACGCCACCGCCAGCGCCAACATCGCCAGATATCGCAACGCAAACGGGTCCGCACGTGCAACGGAGAGATTGGGTTTCGGAGCTTTGGCCGCCGCGGCGCGGGCCTGCATCCGTTGTTGGTGGGCGTGCCAGAGCGCTTGCGAGGCAGGGTCATCAGATCCAATGGCTTGCGCGTCGAGAACTGCCGCAATCGGATGTCCGGGGACCGTCGCATCCAATCGCGCAAGAGCGTCGGACAGGCGAGGGCGTGTGAACCGCCAGCCCCCAAAACCAAGCGCTGCCACAGCAGCAAGGACGAGTACAACCGCGCCGACCCAGACCAGCTCCACCGGCAGCTGTTCATGGAGGCCAAGCATCATCGCGGCAAGCGCCAGCATCACCAGCGACAACAGGGGCCAATAGGCGCGCACCAGACGTTCAGACAGCAGACCGAGCCATGTCAGTCGCAGGGGCCAGCGCAACCGTGCCAACCGCGGATCTGAGAACTGCAAACCTGATGACGCAGAATCTGGCACCGCGTCGCTGCCGCCTGCCCCCCATGGCAGCCCTACATCTGCCTTACCGCGTCCCGGAGAGCCGGGCGCGGCGGCAGGTATATCGTCAGCCTTGCGGCGGAACTTGGGGGTGTTCACCATGCGGGCGGCGCCTCCGATCAGCCCTGCGCCGCGCCAGATGCCGCGAAACCCGTCAGAGCCACTCGGGGATGGTATCGCGGTTTATCATTTCGTCAAAGTCCGGACGTCGGCGGATAACCGCGAATTGATCCCCGTTCACCAGGACTTCGGGGATGAGCGGGCGCGAATTATATTCGCTGGCCATCACCGCCCCATAAGCGCCTGCACTGCGGAAGGCGACCAGATCCCCAGCCTCAAGTGGCGGCATATCGCGGTGGCGGGCGAAAGTATCGCCGGTTTCGCAGACCGGCCCGACAATATCATAAGCACGCTGCTCGACCCCGGCACTCGGTTCGATGACCGGTACGATATCATGGTATGCCTCGTACATTGCGGGGCGAATCAGATCATTCATCGCACCGTCAATGATCAGGAAATCCCTGTCTTCACCGGATTTCACATAGATCACCTTGCTCACCATGATCCCCGCGTTGCCCGCAATCAGGCGCCCCGGTTCAATCTCGATCTCACACCCAAGGTGGCCCAGTGTGCGCTGCACCATGGCACCATATTCCACCGGCAGCGGCGGTGTATCGTTGGAGCGGGTGTAGGGAATGCCCAAGCCACCGCCGAGATCCAGCCGATGAATGTCATGCCCATCAGCGCGCAACTGTTCGGTCAACTCCGCAACCTTCTGATACGCCAGTTCAAACGGCGCCAACTCGGTCAGCTGGGAACCGATATGAACATCGATGCCAATCACCTTCAGCCCCGGCAGGCTGGCGGCCCGGGCATAGACTTCCCGCGCGCGGGCAATTGGAATGCCGAATTTGTTCTCGGACTTGCCGGTGGCGATCTTTGCGTGGGTTTTGGCGTCCACGTCGGGGTTCACACGCACGGTGATGGGTGCAACCACGCCCAGCTCCAGCGCCACGGCGTTGATCACATCCATTTCCGGCTCGGACTCAACGTTGAACTGGCGGATGCCTCCGCTAAGTGCTGTGCGGATTTCATCCTGCGTCTTACCAACGCCCGAGAACACGATCCTGTCACCCGGAACCCCGGCAGCCTTGGCGCGCAGATATTCGCCCTGGCTCACCACGTCCATTCCGGCTCCGGCCTGTGCCAGCGTTTTTAGGATCGCCTGATTGCTGGCCGCCTTCATCGCGTAACAGACCAGATGATCCATCCCCTTCAGTGCGTCGTTAAAAAGGTGGAAATGGCGCAGCAGCGTTGCGGTGGAGTACAGATAGAACGGGGTGCCCACAGTGGCTGCGATCTCGGCCACCGGCACATCTTCGGCGTAAAGCGCGCCGTCACGATAGAGAAAATGATCCATAGGTCGCGCTTAGACCAGAACCGGGGCGCGGATCAAATGATTCCGCGCTGTATCACACTCCAAGATAGACGCTGAGCGGCCCCTTGTGCAGACCAAGACTGCCCCCCGCGTGTACACCGCTGCTGGAGACGCCGACGCCTGCATTCAGAGAGGGGCGCACCGGTTCGCCGTCAACACCACAGGCCGCAAGACCAGCGCAGGCTGCCAGCGCACATAGGATCAGAACAGGTTTTGCCATGATGACCTCTTTGACATTGGCGTCTTTTCAATTGGACGGCTGCGATCCGGTTTCGACCTCCTGACCGCAACCTTACTGCGGTCAATCGGAGAGGATATCCCGCCAGCGGGCGATCTGCGCGCGTACCTGCGCAGGTGCAGTACCGCCATAAGACATACGCGAGTTTACCGAATTTTCGACACCAAGCACAGAGAAGATGTCCTCGGTGATACCTTCGTGAACGCCCTGCATGTCCGCCAATGTCAGGTCCGGCAGATCGCAGCCGCGGCTCTCGGCCATAGCAACCAACGTACCGGTGACGTGGTGGGCGTCACGGAATGGCACTTTCAGCACCCGCACCATCCAGTCCGCCAGATCGGTGGCGGTGGAGAAGCCGGAGCCGGCTGCGGCTGCCAGCGACTCGCGATTACCGGTCATGTCTTTGACCATGCCCTCCATCGCTGCCAGCGCCAGCATCCAGTTGTCGGCAGCGTCAAACACCTGTTCCTTGTCTTCCTGCATGTCCTTGGAATAGGCCAGCGGCAGACCCTTCATTACCATCATCAGCGCGGTATTGGCACCGAAAATGCGGCCCACCTTGGCGCGGATCAGCTCGGCGGCGTCCGGGTTCTTCTTCTGCGGCATGATGGAGGAGCCGGTGGAGAAACGGTCAGACAGGGTCACAAAACGGAACTGAGCGGAGGACCAGATCACCAGCTCTTCGGCAAAGCGGGAGAGATGCACGGCGCTGATCGACGCCACAGACAGGAACTCCAGCGCAAAGTCGCGGTCGCTGACCGCATCCAGCGAGTTCGCCGCCGGGCGGTCAAAGCCCAGCGCGCTTGCCGTCATTTCCCGGTCGATCGGGAAGGAGGTACCGGCCAGCGCCGCCGCGCCCAGAGGAGATTCGTTCATACGTTTGCGCGCATCGCGCACACGAGACAGATCGCGGCCGAACATTTCCACATAGGCCATCATGTGGTGGCCCCAAGTCACCGGCTGCGCGGTCTGCAGGTGGGTAAAGCCCGGCATCACCCAATCAGCGCCCGCCTCGGCCTGCGACAGAAGCGCGCGGATCAGCGCCAGGAGGCCGCTTTCGGCTGCGTCCAGCTGGTCCCGCACCCAGAGTTTGAAATCCGTCGCCACCTGGTCATTGCGCGACCGGCCCGTGTGCAGACGGCCTGCGGGCTCGCCGATGATGTCTTTCAGGCGGGCCTCCACATTCATGTGGATGTCTTCCAGAGCGGTGGAAAACTGGAAGGTTCCGCCCTCAATCTCTGACAAAACGGTGAGCAGCCCTTCCCGAATGGCCTCGGCATCATTATCCGTAATAACGCCTGTTGCGGCCAACATCGCCGCATGGGCCCTGGAACCTGCGATGTCCTGAGCTGCCATCCGCTTGTCGAACCCGATCGAGGCGTTGATCGCCTCCATGATCGCGTCCGGGCCAGCGGCAAAGCGGCCGCCCCACATCTGGTTCGAGGATTGATCTGTCATGGTGTGGAACCCCGGAGATAATATGCGTCTGTTACGTCAGCTTTCCCTTTATATGGCCCTGACCTTGGGTGCAAATGCCGCCTTGGCCGCCGATCCGGCCGTGCTGGCGGATATGCGACAGGGTGATATGAAAAAATTAGTGCTACATAGCGCCCCAAAACCTGTTTCCAGCGCAGAGTTTCAGCTGGCGGACGGCGCTGGCACCGCGACGTTGGGGGATTACAAAGGTAAGATCGTGCTGCTGAACTTCTGGGCCACCTGGTGCGCGCCCTGCCGCAAGGAGATGCCCCAGCTGTCAGAGCTGCAAGAGGAATTTGGCGGTGACGAGTTCGAGGTGCTAACCCTAGCCACGGGACGCAACTCGCCTGCCGGTATCCAGAAGTTCTTTGACGATACCGGTATCACCAACCTCCCCCGCCATCAGGACCCCCGGCAGGCCGTAGCACGCGAAATGGCGGTGCTGGGTCTGCCGATTACCGTTCTGCTCAACCGCGAGGGCGAGGAAATCGCACGCCTGCGCGGCGATGCTGAATGGAACTCCGACAGTGCCAAAACCATCATCCGGGCGCTGATCGCCTCTGACTGAACCTCAGGGCAATCGTCAGCCGAACTTCCGGCCTGGGAGAGTACTCAGGCCGGTTGACCCAACGCCACCTTTGACAGGACCGCGACCCTGCCGCCAATCTCGGTGGCAGGGAGGATATGATGCCGCTGGAGATCCTGGTCACAATGGTGCTCGTGGGCATTATTGTCATAGCTATTCTGCTTCATTTCACCGGCTGGTCCGCGCCAGTGCTCATGACGCGCGAGACAGCCTCTAAGGCATGGTCCCGCCACGATCCCGACTCAAGGATTCTTGATGCCCGACCAAGCGCCAATGGCCATGCTGCACTGATCGACACGGATAAGGGGCTTGGACTGGTCTGGTGTTTTGGCGCCGATACGATCGCACGCCCGCTTGCTGAGTGCAGCCTTGTAGATCACGCCCAAGGGCTCCGGATTCGATTCGCCGATTTCGCTACCCCATCGGTGCTGCTGCGCCTGTCCGATAAAGAACGCGAGGACTGGCGCAGCCAGATCCTGGCTGCGAGCAGGTCCCCACAGCCCCCGGCCGCCACAGAACAGAGAGAACAGACACATGCCTGATACGATCTCATACCCTGATGTCACCCAATGGGCCGTTCCCTTTTTCATCGCGGCCATTTTGGCGGAGTTTCTCTGGATCGCGATCAAACGACGGGGCGGGCGCTACGAAACCCGTGATGCTGTCACCTCTCTGGTAATGGGGGCGGGCAGCGTTGCCTCCGGCATTGCGCTCGGTTTCATCGCCTGGGCGTTTTTCATGCTGCTGTGGCAGATCACGCCGCTGGACCTCGGCACTTCGGTCTGGGTGATTGCACTGTGTTTTATTCTTGATGACCTGCGCTACTACTGGGTGCATCGTTTTGGGCATCGGGTGCGCTGGGTCTGGGCCAGCCATGTCAATCATCACTCCAGCCAGCACTACAACCTGACCACAGCGTTGCGGCAGACCTGGACCGGCACCTTTACCTTCATGATGGTGGTACGCGCGCCTCTGGTGCTTCTGGGGTTCCACCCGGCCATGGTGCTTTTCGTCGGGGGGATTAATCTGGTCTATCAGTTCTGGATCCACACCGAAGCAATTGGACGTATGCCGCGCTGGTTCGAGGCGGTGATGAACACGCCCAGTCACCACCGCGCCCATCATGGACGCAATCCACGCTATCTCGATTGCAACTATGCCGGCGTCTTCATCGTCTGGGACAAGGTGTTTGGTACCTTCGTTCCCGAACAGGACCACGACCGCCCGGATTACGGTCTGGTCCACAACATTGGCACCTTCAATCCGCTGCGTGTGGCTTTTCACGAATGGGTCAGTATTTTCAAGGACATGACACAACCCGGCCTGACGCCACGACAGCGGCTTCTCTACGCAGTCGCGCCACCTGGTTACAGCCACGATGGCAGCCGTGACAGCTCAGAGACGATCCGCGCCAAACATCTGCAGCGCCATCCCGAGGACATTGGCAGCGCCGGATTCGACTAGACCTGAGCGCTGCCTCTCAATTTGGGTAAAATTCTCCCTTTAATCCAAGCGCAACGCTTTTGCGTCAAAGTGCAGCCTGATCCATATTGATCAGATTACGCCAGTGCCAAGGGATATACCCGTGAAGAAGAAGCAAAAGGTCATGGCCGACATGCCGGAAGGCGGGGAAAACCCGCTGACCTCTGCGGTCGTCTCGCGCGATCGGTCGACCCTCGACATGGTCAGCGATGCTATTCGCCACAATCAGACCATGCTCGCCTATCAGCCCATCATGCAGGCCATGCCGCCACAGGGGGTTGCCTTCTATGAGGGGTATATCCGTGTTCTCGACTCGACGGGTCGTGTGATCCCCGCACGCGACTTCATGCCATTGGTTGAGGATAAAGAGGAAGGCCGCGAACTGGATTGCCTTGCACTGGAACATGGCCTGAAGGCGCTCGCGCGCAGCCCCAATATCCGGCTCTCCATCAACATGTCAGCGCGATCTATCGGCTATCGACGCTGGATGCGGGTTCTGGAGCGGCACCTGAAGAAAGATCTCACGCTGGGTGAGCGGTTGATGCTTGAGATCAACGAAGCGTCTGCGATGGCTACGCCTGAACTTGTGATCGATTTCATTGACCGGATGCAGAAACATGGCATCGCCTTCGCGCTTGATAACTTTGGTGCGGGAGCAACCGCCGTCAGTTATTTCCGCCAATTCTTCTTCGATGCGGTTAAAATTGACGGGCAGTTCGTGCGCCGCATCCATGCCAGCCACGACAATCAGGCAGTTGTCCGTGCATTGGTCGGGATCGCCAAGCAATTTGACATGCTTGTGGTTGCCGAATCCGTCGAAAGCCCGGCCGATGCAGAATTCCTGATCTCGATTGGGGTTGATTGTCTGCAAGGCTATCTGTTCGGCGCCCCCTCCGTCAGCCCGCCGTGGCTGGAAGAGCTGCGGGAAAACAGCCGCGCCTCTTGAACGCCGCCAACCTGTTATCCACCACCTAGTCAGAATTGGCCGATTCTCGCTCCGGGTGGGATCGCCTCAAGGCCGCGTTGAATTGATTGCTTGGCAAATGCACGGGCCTGCCACAATATATTCCCCATAGTATTGATTGACACAGGCTCTCCCTGTGGGACACCTTGCGCGTGCTGCACCTGCAGCGAGATACACAGCCTGTCTCAGAAAAGGCAGGGGATCCCGGTTGCTGCGGCTGCGAAGAAGTGGACTGCTCAGTTGGCCTCCCGGGACTATGAATGGCAGAGGACCCTAACTGATGACTAATGTAGTAATTGCATCCGCCGCACGCACCGCCGTCGGCAGCTTTGGTGGCGCATTCGCCAAGACCCCCGCACATGACCTCGGCGCTGCGGTGCTGCAAGCTGTTGTCGAACGCGCCGGGATCGACAAATCCGAAGTCTCAGAGACCATTCTGGGCCAAGTGCTGACTGCAGCGCAGGGGCAGAACCCAGCCCGCCAGGCACATATCAACGCTGGGCTCCCTCAGGAATCCGCGGCTTGGAGCCTCAACCAGGTCTGCGGATCGGGGCTGCGGGCCGTGGCATTGGCTGCACAGCACATTCAGTTGGGCGACGCTGCCATCGTCTGCGCGGGCGGTCAGGAAAATATGACACTCTCGCCGCATGCTGCAAATCTTCGTGCTGGTCACAAGATGGGCGATATGAGCTATATCGATACCATGATCCGCGATGGCCTTTGGGACGCTTTCAACGGCTACCATATGGGCCAGACCGCTGAGAATGTTGCTGAAAAATGGCAGATCTCCCGCGAGATGCAGGATGAATTCGCCGTTGCCAGCCAGAACAAGGCCGAAGCGGCACAGAAGGCGGGCAAATTCACCGATGAAATCGCAGCCTTCACCGTCAAGACCCGTAAGGGCGATATCATTGTGGATCAGGATGAATACATCCGCCATGGTGCTACGATCGAAGCCATGCAAAAACTGCGCCCCGCCTTCGCCAAGGATGGTTCGGTCACCGCCGCCAATGCCTCCGGCCTCAATGATGGTGCCGCCGCTACTCTGCTGATGAGTGCGGATGACGCCGAAAAGCGCGGCATAGAGCCTCTGGCGCGGATTGCCTCCTATGCCACCGCGGGGCTGGATCCGTCGATCATGGGTGTCGGCCCGATCTACGCCTCCCGTAAGGCACTGGAAAAGGCCGGCTGGTCAGTTGATGATCTTGATCTGGTCGAGGCGAACGAAGCCTTCGCAGCCCAGGCCTGCGCGGTGAACAAGGATATGGGCTGGGATCCGGCAATCGTGAACGTCAACGGCGGCGCCATCGCCATTGGTCACCCGATTGGGGCCTCTGGTTGCCGGGTTCTCAATACGCTGCTGTTCGAAATGAAGCGGCGCGACGCAAAGAAAGGGCTGGCAACCCTTTGCATTGGTGGCGGCATGGGTGTCGCAATGTGCGTGGAGCGCCCCTGAGGCGCAGACTGCTGGTCATATCAAGGGCGCCCCTGTGGCGCCCTTTTCTATCTCTGGTGTATTTTGCGATGGCTTTGCGGAGGAGGCGACGCGACGTCCAACTCAATATCGATCTGAGACACACCCTTTTGCGACGCAATATAATTGCGTATTTCAAAACAAAATAGTAGCAAGATTACCAAGCTAAATAACGGAGGATTTTTCCATGGCACGTAACGCACTCGTCACCGGCGGCTCTCGCGGCATCGGCGCCGCAATTTCTCAGGCGCTGAAGGCGGAGGGTTACACGGTAGCGGCGACCTATGCCGGCAATGATGAGGCAGCCGCGAAGTTCACCGAAGAGACCGGCATCAAAACCTACAAATGGGACGTTGCCAGCTATGAGGATAGTGCCGCCGGCATCGCCAAGGTCGAAGCGGATATCGGCCCCATCGACATCGTGGTCGCCAATGCCGGCATCACTCGCGACGCCCCGTTCCACAAGATGACGCCGGACCAATGGCAGCAGGTGATCGACACCAATCTCACCGGTGTGTTTAACACCGTACACCCGATCTGGCCCGGTATGCGTGAGCGCAAGTTTGGCCGTGTTATCGTGATTTCTTCAATCAACGGGCAAAAGGGTCAGTTTGCTCAGGTGAACTACGCCGCAACCAAAGCCGGTGACCTTGGCATTGTGAAATCCCTGGCTCAAGAAGGCGCGCGCGCAGGCATCACCGCCAACGCCATCTGCCCCGGCTATATCGCTACTGAGATGGTGATGGCCGTTCCCGAGAAAGTCCGCGAATCGATCATCGGCCAGATTCCGGCAGGTCGCTTGGGTGAACCCGAAGAAATCGCCCGCTGTGTCGCCTTCCTCGCCTCAGAGGATTCAGGCTTTATCAACGGATCAACCATCTCCGCAAACGGCGCGCAGTTCTTCGTCTAAGGCCCACAAAGCCAAAAAACGGCAAGGGCCGACCCTACGGGTCGGCCCTTTTCCAATCCCGTAAGGACATGCGCGCTACGCCCAGCGGGAAATTCCTGCACCCACACGGCCAGTACGGCGGGATGCAAATAGACGAGCCCAGAGCGCCCGAAGGACCTGACCGCGTTCTTCATGCGCGCGCTGCATGGCCAGTTTCACGGTACTATTGGCAGAATATTCCATCGTTTCGGCCTCCATTCAGATCAGTGTTGCTAACTTGACCTCAATATGGCCCTTTCTTGCAAAAGCGACAAACGAGACTTTTCGCGGCTTCAGTTAAGTAATACTTATGTCGGATGTCGGACCGTCTTCCCCCACTGACCGCCTTACGTGCCTTTGAGGCGGCCGCGCGCCACATGTCCTTCGCTAGGGCGGCGCAGGAGCTCAACGTGACTCCCGCTGCGCTATCGTTCCAGATAAAATCACTTGAAGAGCATCTGGGCACGCCTGTGTTTCGTCGGCTAAACCGCGCAGTCGAGTTGACCGCCGCCGGAGCCGCCCTGGCACCAGGAACCTCTGATGGGTTTCAGGCCCTAACCGCTGCATGGCGCACGGCCCTACGCCTGCAAGACGACGGTGCCTTGACGGTCACGGCAGGCCCTGCCTTCACTGCGAAATGGCTGGCCCCCCGGTTCTATGAATTTGCCCGCGCCCATCCGGAGATTGATCTTCGGTTCTCCGCCAGCCTGCGCCGGGTAGACCTGATACGCGACGATGTGGATGTCGCCATCCGCTTTGGCTATGGCCCCTACCCGGATGTCTATTCTATGCCGCTTCCGGTCGAATGGGTCATGCCAGTGATGACGCCGGAAATCGCCAGGCAATACCCCACTGTCGCCGCGCTGAAGGATGCGCCGCTGATCCATGATGATTCACTGAATTTCATGTCACCACTGCTCGATTGGGCAGCTTGGTTCAAGATGATGGGCGAAGAGTTCACCCCGATGCATGGCGCGCGCTTCAGCAACGCAGATCACGCGGTAGACGCGGCTTTGGCCGGTGCCGGAGTGGCCCTAGGGAGGCGGGCGCTGGTGGTGAAGGATATCGCCGAAGGGCGATTGGTAACGCCATTCAGGACGGCACTTACCGGCAAGGCCCGCTTTAGCTTTCTGTGCCAAAAAGGAGCCGAGAACCGGCCCCAAATCGTCGCCTTTCGCGACTGGATACTCGCCGAGATTGAAAAGACGGCTGGGGTATCCGAAGGCTTGACTGTTGTCTCGGTGGACAGCTTTACATGAGTAGAAATCGCGCAACCGCTATCGGATTTGTCGCCGTGCTGCTCTGGGCTCTGCTGGCAGTTTTTACCGTTGGCACGGCCCCGACACCGCCGCTGCTGTTGAATGCGCTATGCTTCAGCATTGACAGCTCACTGGGACTGGTCTGGTGTTGGGACCTGTTGGTCTGGCGTTCTATGTATGGGACATCGGTGTGAAGCAGGGCGACACCCCGTTGCTTGGCACCAGCTCTTATGCCGCACCGCTTCTCTCAACCTTGCTCCTGGTGCTGGTAGGGATTGCCCCTGCCACTTGGACGCTGGCCGTCGCAGCCTGCTTGATTACGGGCGGAGCCGTTCTCGCCGCCCGCGCCAACCGAGGGCATTCATAGCGGTGCAAACAAAAAGGGGCCATCAGCCCCGCTGATGACCCCTCACATCCAACTTTCAAGCTCCCGATACAGCCGCAGCGGTGAGACCGCAGGTCATATAGGAGCAAAGGCGCTCCTCAGACAGCAAGCTCTTCCGTCGAGAGGCGTTCAATTTCTTCTTTCAGCTTTAGTTTCTGCTTCTTCATCGACGCGATACTTAGCCCGTCTGTGGCGGGCGAACGTTGGGCGTGTTCAACTTCCATGCTCAGATGCTCATGCTTCTTCTTTAGTTCGGTGAGATGCGAGCTGAGGCTCATGTCATTCCTCCTTCTTTGAGCGTGTTGCGTACAAAGTGAGTGGAACACAAGATTATTGCCCTGTCACGCTGCAGAAGCATATATTTTGTTATGAAACCGTCATTTCGGCATGGACCCGCCGAGCGGGGTCCGATTTTTGCGAATCATCCGGAAGTATCATCGAGGCCAGGGCAGCGCACACCCGTTGCGAAGGGCCGCCCGAATATCGGGACGGTAGCTCTCGGCATCACACAGATGCGCCTCACCATCATGCAGGATCATCGGCGCATGCAGCTTGAAACCCGCACGTCCGCCCTTGCGCGCGCGCAGCAACACAAGCTCCGCGCTCCGGCCCACACGGGCGGCCAAGGGCAGAACCTCAAGCGATCCCAGACGCCCCAGACAGGCCTCCAGCATTTCCGGTAGGCGATCAGCCCGCTGGATCATATGGAGATATCCTTTGTGGCAGAGACGCCGCGCGGCCGTGTCGAACCAGACGCTCAGTTCGGTTGCTCCACCAAGCGCGATTTGCCGCCCAACATCCTGCGCGGGGCTGTGTGCACCTGCACGATAATAGGGCGGGTTGGCGATCACCTGGTCAAATTGCTGTTGCCGTAAATCCGCTGGCAACGCCGCCAGATCCGCCTCAACCACGGTCATATCGACCGAGTTCAGCGCGGCATTGCGTCGCGCCAGATCCGCATAGTCGGCTTGCAGTTCCACACCGGTCAGGTCCAGGTCCGGCACCCGTGCCGCCAGGCACAAAAGCCCGGGCCCACCACCGCAGCCCAGCTCCAGCACCCTATCGCCGGGGCGAGCAGGGACAGCAGCGGCCAGCAATACCGGATCTACACCCGCGCGATATCCCTGTATTGGCTGCAACAGCTGCACTTGCCCGCCCAGGAACGCGTCCTGACTAAGCGCCGCGTCATCAAAGCCGGGCATCAGCGCAACGGGATGTCATTATCGCGCATCACGCGCTCAGCAGCTGCATGATCATCGCTGCGCACCATCAACCTGCGGGGGAAGATTCCGATGCCGCCTTCAAGGATGCTCATATTTACGTCCATTTGAAAGCAGTCTATATCCTCACCCTCAAGAAGGGCGGTGGCAAAGGCCATGATGGTTGGGTCGGTGCTGCGCAAAAGTTCCTTCATAGGGATGGATCTAAGGGCAAGGCCCGCGCCTTGTCGAGCCTTGCAAGCGGGAAAACGATGAATCAAATCCTGACGCAAAAGCCGCATGATATGCTGGCCGCGACACTCAGCGACGAAATGGCAGCGGTGAATACGCTGATCCAGACCCGGATGGCGTCCAAACACGCCCCGCGCATTCCCGAAGTAACGGCGCATCTTGTTGAGGCCGGCGGCAAACGCCTGCGCCCGATGCTGACGCTCGCGGCAGCGCGCCTCTGTGGATACAGCGGCGACAACCATGTGAAACTGGCGGCCACTGTGGAGTTCATCCACACAGCCACCCTGCTACATGACGATGTGGTCGACGAAAGCGGCCAGCGGCGTGGCCGACCGACGGCCAACCTCCTCTGGGACAACAAAAGCTCGGTCCTGGTGGGAGATTACCTGTTTGCCCGCAGCTTTCAGTTGATGGTGGAAACGGGATCGTTGCGGGTTCTCGATATCCTCGCCAATGCGTCTGCCACTATTGCCGAAGGCGAAGTCCTGCAGATGACTGCAGCCAGTGATCTGGCCACGGACGAGGAGATCTATCTTCAGGTTGTGCGGGGCAAAACCGCAGCTTTGTTTTCAGCAGCCACGCAGGCAGGTGGTGTTGTGGCCAATGCGTCCGAAACACAGATTGATGCACTGTTTGCCTATGGCGATGCGCTCGGCATTGCCTTTCAGATCGCCGATGATCTTCTGGATTATCAAGGCAATAGCGCCGTGACGGGCAAGAACGTCGGTGATGATTTCCGCGAACGCAAGCTGACCCTGCCGGTGATCAAAGCCGTGGCACAGGCCACCGCTAAGGAGCGCGGATTCTGGGTCCGAACTATTGAGAAGGGGCGTCAGGATGAGGGCGATCTGGATCACGCATTGGCTCTGATGGACAAATACGACACCTTGACCGCAACCCGCCACGACGCCATGGATTGGGTGGCAAAGGCACAGGACGCATTGACCGCACTACCCGATGATCCCATCCGCCAGATGCTGCATGATCTGGCCGACTACGTTGTGGCCCGGCTCGCCTGATATCTGAAAAATAAAGTGGCGTTTCCGCCAAGACGAAGCCAGCGCCCATGCGCTGGCTTTTTCACTATCAGAGCATCAGGCCAGCAGACGCCCCGCGCGAACCCACCAGTCAGCATGTGCCGCCCGCAGCTGGTCTGCGGCGGCCTGTGCCTCTGCATCTGTTGAGTAGAGACCATAGCAGGTCGCGCCCGATCCGGACATCGCGTGATACAGGGGGTCCGTCCCAGACAATGCCTCCAGAACCGTTCCGATCACAGGCTCCAACCGCATAGCTGGCGGCTGCAGATCGTTGCGCTGAGTCTTAAGCCATGCTGCCAGATCGCCAACAGAGTCCCAGGTAGGAAGCTCGGCAGGCATGGCCGGATTGTCCCGTTTGCCCATGGCGCGAAAAATCGCGGGCGTGGCCACGGACACGCCGGGGTTGATGAGCACAATCGCGCAGTCTGGCAACGGTGTCAGACCGTCCAAGCGCTCCCCTATCCCACGCATCCGCTGCGTGCTCGGCGACATACAGACCGGCACATCGGCCCCTAGCGGAAGCACATCCTGCGTGCCCGGCAGGGGCAGCCCCCAAAAGCCAGACAGCGCCCGGAGAGTCGCCGCCGCATCAGAGGACCCCCCACCGATACCCGACGAAGGCGGCAGGTTTTTCTCCAGTGACAACGCCGCCCCGCGCGCAGGATCCATCAGCGCTGCGGCCTGCATCATCAGATTGCTGTCATCAACCGGCACGCCTACTGCCATCGGCCCAGTCACCTGCAGCGATCGCTCATCCGCTGCAGCAACCGTGATCCGGTCTCCGATATCGGCAAAAACCACCAGCGAATCAAGAAGATGATAGCCATCCGCGCGCTGGCCGGTCACATGCAGGGTCAGATTGATCTTGGCAGGGGCAAATGCCTCAACCGTCATGAGCAACCTTCAAAGGCGCTGCCCCCTCTTCCGCGAGCACCGCATCTAGCCCAGTTTCCAGCTTGCGACGAATACGATCAGGGTCAGCCTCGCTGTCGGTATCCTCCGGGTCGATGAAAGACAGCGCCCGCTTCCATTGGAATTCAGCCTCACGGGCCCGGCCAACAGCCCAGTAGACATCGCCGAGGTGATCGTTGACCACCGGGTCCACCGGCATCAGCTCAACGGCAGTCTCCATATGGCCAACGGCCTCTTCATAGCGTCCCAGCCGATAGAGCACCCAACCAAGGCTATCGACGATATAGCCCGCATCAGGCCGTGCCGCGACAGCGCGCTCAATCATCGAGAGGGCCTCATCCAGCTTGATCTGCTTTTCCACCAACGAATAACCAAGATAGTTCAGCACCTGAGGTTGATCGGGACGAATTTCCAAAGCTGCACGGAAATCGGCCTCCGCCTGCTCCCAGTTCTTCAGTCGCTCATGGCAGATCCCGCGAGCATAGAGCAGGAACCAGCGCCCCTCGACGCTATCATCCATCAGATCCAGCGCGGTATCATAGGCGGCGACTGCGCCGCCATAATCTTCCTGCTGGCGCAGCAGGTCACCCAGATTGGTGTGAACCGGCACTTCCTTCGGGAAATCGCGCGCCAACTGCTGCAACACCTCTGCGGCGGCATCGGGCTTGGCTGCACGGCGCAGTGCCTCAGCCCGCCCCAGTTCAGCGGCGTGATAATCGGGATGATCGCGTGGCACCTGTTTGTAGAGGTCGATCGACAGGGTATAGCGGCCCAGTTGGTCGAACAGCTCTGCCGCGAGCAGCAGCGCATCCACGTGATCCTCACGCAGGGCCGCAGCGACGCGCGCATACATCAGCACATAGTCATCCGCCATCTCACCATTGAGTGCCGCACCCATGGTGAAAAACACTTCGGCAATGCCCTGTTGCGGTGTAGCAGCCAGCGCATACGGCAGGGTTTCGTCATTCTGCAGCCGTTCAGAAAGGGCCGCAAGGCCGGGATCCAGCTGCCCACTGAAGGCCTCGGAGAGAACCTCCAACGCCTTATCGTTGCGGCCCAGCTGCGACAGGATCTCAAGCCGTGCAATCACGGCTCGGCGCGAGGTATTGGTCAGCTGCCCCTCATCAGCGGCAAAGAGCGCCTCCGCCCCCTCATAATCGCCAACAGATGCAAGCGCCAAGGCGCGGTGATAGCGGGCAAAGAGGCCAAGACCCTCCTTTTCGCCCAGCTGGTCGAACTGCGCCAGCGCATCACTTACCGATCCGGCCCCAAGATAAGCCCAGCCCAACAGCAGCCCATCAACCAACGCGTTAATTTCATACTGTCCGTCTGGCTGCGAGGTCACACGCTCAATGATGGCCGGGTAGTCCTCAGCCATCACCAGACTGGCGGTCATGACAATATTGGCAACCT
This sequence comes from Phaeobacter sp. HS011, assembly GCF_018101215.1. Taxonomy (NCBI): domain Bacteria; kingdom Pseudomonadati; phylum Pseudomonadota; class Alphaproteobacteria; order Rhodobacterales; family Roseobacteraceae; genus Phaeobacter; species Phaeobacter sp. HS011. The sequence goes on from NZ_JAGEUF010000006.1 coordinate 284,691, forward strand.
GACTGCGCGCGCCCATTTCGGACAGGCGTTCCGCCACCGGCGCTGCCCCTTTGATGTCGCCCAACGCCAGCCGGGCAAAGACCACATGCTCCATCAGCAGCGGGTTCTGCGGATCGCGTACCAGCGCCCGATTATAATAGTCGGCGGAGGCTTGAAAATCGCTGTCCAATGTCGCCGCCCGCGCTGCCAGATACGCCCCAGCAAGCCCGTCTGCATGCGCCGCATCGGCCTGCAACAACATCGGCAGGGTGGTCGTCGCGGCAAGAGCCGCCGCACATGTCAGGCTGCGAAAGAATCGGACGGGCACGGGGGGCCTCCTCTGTGGTGACTGGTCAATATCTGCCTCGCCACAAAGCGTAGAGCGCCACCCCATAACACGCAATGGGGCAGCCCGCAGGCTGCCCCTATTATTCCGGCAAATACCCGCCGAAACCGCTCGCGAAGCGATCACATATTCGGGTAGTTCGGCCCGTCCCCCCCCTGCGGGGTGGTCCAGGTGATATTCTGGCTCGGATCCTTGATGTCACAGGTCTTGCAGTGAACGCAGTTCTGGAAGTTCACAACAAACTCCGGTTTGCCATCCTTTTCGACCACCTCATAGACACCAGCCGGGCAGTAGCGCTGCGCAGGTTCGGCGAATTTGGGCAGGTTGACACTGATCGGCGTGTCCAGATTGCCCAACCGCAGGTGACAAGGCTGGCTTTCCTCGTGGTTGGTCGCCGCAAAGGCCACGTTGGTCAGACGATCAAAGGACAGCACGCCATCGGGCTTGGGGTAATCAATCGGCTTATGCTTGGAGGCTTCCTCGGTTGCCTCGGCGTCGTTTTTGCCGTGGCCCAAAGTGCCAAAGAAGGAAAAGCCAAAGAGGGTGTTGGTCCACATATCCACGCCACCAAAGGCCAGCGACGCGGTGAGGCCCCACTTCGACCACATCGGTTTGACGTTGCGCACTTTCTTGAGGTCTGTGCCGATCGCGCCACCGCGCACGCTTACCTCATAGTCGGCCAGCTCATCGCCCGATCGCTCCGCCTTGATCGCGTTATAGGCGGCCTCTGCAGCGGCTTTGCCCGACAGCATAGCGTTGTGGTTGCCCTTGATGCGCGGCACGTTGACCATGCCCGCAGAACAGCCCAGCAGGGCCACACCGGGCGCGACCAACTTCGGCATCGACTGATAGCCCCCTTCGGTGATCGCACGGGCGCCATAGGCGACCCGCTTACCGCCTTTCAGCAGCTCAGCCACCATCGGATGGTGCTTGAAACGCTGGAATTCCATGTAGGGATACAGATGCGGGTTCTTGTAATTCAGGTGAACCACGAAACCAACGTAAACCTGATTGTTGTCCAGGTGATAGATGAAGGACCCGCCGCCCGCGTTGGAGCCCAACGGCCAACCCATCGTATGGGTGACAGAGCCCTCTTTGTGCTTGGCGGGATCGATCTCCCAGATCTCTTTCATGCCAACGCCGTATTTCTGCGGCTCTTTGTCATCAGAGAGGCCGTATTTGGCAATCACTTCCTTGGAGAGCGAACCGCGCACACCTTCGGACAGGAACACATATTTGCCGTGCAGTTCCATCCCCGGTTCGGTGTTGGGACCATAGGAGCCATCAGCCTCCAGACCAAAGACACCGGCAACCACGCCTTTGACTTCGCCATTATCACCATAGACCAGTTCAGAACAGGACATGCCGGGGAAGATTTCGACGCCCAGTTCCTCTGCCTGCTCGGCCATCCAACGACAAACATTGCCCATAGAGACGATGTAATTGCCATGGTTGTTCATCAGCGGCGGCATCGGGAAGTTGGGGATACGGATCTGCCCCGCCTCGCCCAGCATGTAGAAATTGTCGTCCTTGACCGGCACGTTCAGCGGCGCGCCTTTTTCCTTCCAGTCAGGGATCAACGCATCCAGACCGCACGGGTCCAACACCGCACCGGACAGGATGTGCGCGCCCACTTCTGAGCCTTTTTCCAGCACCACGACCTGCAGGTCGCTGTCCAGTTGCTTCAGTCGGATCGCCGCAGACAGACCAGCCGGGCCTGCCCCAACGATCACAACGTCGTATTCCATCGCTTCACGTTCAATCTCGGCCATTGAGGGCTCCTTGGCTGTAGGTCTGGGCCATCCGATACGGACGGCGTGTCCTTGGCGTAATTTTGTTTCGCGGTTGCTTAGCGGTTGGCAGAGGCACTGGTCAATCCAAACTCTACGTTACACTGCTGTAGAACCCTCAAATGCGACAATTCGAGCGTCAGTTTTCGTCATTTGGAAGAGTATTCCCGTCGTTCACTGTTTCTGAGGGCTTATCTCCCATCAGATAGCGCGGCCCCTGCCCTTTGGCAGCGGCAGCATCATCCGGGTTGTACAGCTTGCATGTGGGCAAAGACAGGCAGCCGCAGCCGATGCAACCATCCAGATTATCGCGCAAACGCTCCAGCGTTTCGATTCGGGCATCCAGATGGCTACGAAAGGCGGCAGACAGATCGGTCCAATCTGCCTTGGTCGGGGTCCTCCCGCCCGGCAGACTTTTCAGAAAGTCGCGGATCTCCGGCAGGGTGAAGCCAAACTTCTGCGCAATCATGATGAAACTCAACCGCCGCAGATCAGCCCGATGAAATCGCCGCTGCCCGCCCGTATTGCGCCAAGGCTCAACCAACCCCTGTGCCTCATAGTAGCGAATGGCCGACACTGCGAGGCCCGTGCGCTCCGCCAGATAGCCGATGGTCAACCCGTGAGATGCAGCCATGGGATACTCCCTTACAGTCACTGAGCCCTTACAGTCCCTGAGATTTCGCAGCGCCAGAATCCGCAGACTGAGAAAAATCACAAAATATCAAAAAAATGCTTGAGCTAAAGTTAGGTTTAGAAATTACGACTCAATCAGGCAAGAGAAAACACAAAGGAGCCTGACATGACCGTACGTCTTGAACACGCAAACATCACCGTGTCCTCTCCAGAAACCACCGCAGCCTGGATGCAGGATGTATTTGGCTGGCACATTCGCTGGCAGGGGGAAGCCATCAGCGGCGGCTACAGCCTGCATGTGGGGGAGACCGACAGCTATCTGGCGCTTTACTGCCCTCCAGAACCACTGGCCGATGCCCCGACCAGCTACACCGTAAACGGAGGGCTCAATCATATCGCCGTTGTTGTCGATGATTTGGACACCGTCGAAACACGGGTCCGCGAGGCTGGCTTCACCCCAGGTGAGCATCACGACTATGAACCGGGTCGCAGGTTCTATTTCCGAGACCGGGACAATATCGAATTCGAGGTGGTACAATATGATGCTTGATCTTCTCTGGCACAGCAGCCACCCGCGCGCGGTTTTGCCCACCCGGCGGCGGCCCCCCGCCCCAAAGATGCTCTCACAGCAGCGCGCGACGATAGGCCAGCTGCAACAGATCCACCGATCTCCCCCGGTCGACCGCCTGATCAGCTTGCTACAGCGGCTGGATCCCCGGCCGCGGGTTCCCCGCCACAGCCTGACTGGCAAGACATCCGGCCTGCCGGAGGTTCCCTGACCCCATAAAGGCGCTGCCGCAATGATGACAAAACCGGACCTAAACTGGCCGACACGTTGCAAGTTTTTCGCCGACCCTCTGTCCGGGAACGTCTGAAAAAGCGGAGTTTTCCGCCTGTTGGCATGAAATCGCTGTGGACAGGCGACCCCGCCCTCTTGCATTCGGCGGCAGGATTGGGTCAGGTAAATGTGACACAACCGGTTTGTCCCGCTGTCAGTTCGGCAGTGGGACAAACCGGTTTTCCTATAGACGCGAACCGCCACGGCCGGTGGCCAAACCTGACACGATATCTGGACACAGACATGGAAAAGATCCCGATGACCCCAACGGGTCACGCCGCCCTCGAAACTGAGCTGAAGACCCTGAAATCGGTGGAACGCCCGGCGATCATCAAGGCCATCGCCGAAGCCCGCGAACTGGGCGATCTGTCGGAAAACGCCGAATATCATTCCGCGCGCGAAAAACAGTCCTTCATCGAAGGCCGCATCAAAGAGCTGGAGGGCATCCTGTCCCTGGCCGATGTGATCAACCCGGCAAAACTCTCCGGCGCGATCAAGTTCGGCGCCAAGGTCACCGTCGTCGACGAAGACACCGATGAGGAAAAGACCTGGCAGATTGTCGGCGAACATGAGGCCAATATCGAAGCCGGTCTTTTGAACATCAGATCACCCATCGCCCGTGCCCTGATCGGCAAAGAAGAAGGCGACAGCGTCGAAGTCCGCACCCCCGGTGGGGACCGCGCCTATGAGATCCTCAAGATCATCTACGCCTGACACACTGCATCGGCGTGGCGCGCCATATAGGCGCCCCGCCAATCTCACCCAGCCGCCGCGTCCCGCGGCATATGCCAACCCACCGCGCCCCTGTTTCCGAGCAACAGTATGACCCGTTCCAGTTCCCCAGCCGCAACGCCGCCCACCAGCGCCCTTGATACGCCACCGGAACGCCCGGTCTTTGGCCTCATTGAGGCCGCGGCACTCGGGCTCAGCGCCATGTGGTTTCTGGCAGTTGTCGCGATTTTTGTATTGGGCGGCACACCAGACGCGCCAGCAGCGGGATGGCCGGATATTCTGTTGCGCATCGTCGCGGTAATCCTGCCGGTGCTGCTCATCTGGGTGGGCGCCATCGCCCTGCGCTCAGCGCAGGTGATGCGGGATGAATCACAACGGCTCCACGCTGCCATCGACGGGATGCGCAACGCCTACATCGCCCATGCCCAACAGGCGGCCTCGGTTGCCGAACCTTCGGTGACCCGCAAGCTGGATGAAATCGCCGCCGCAACCCGCAAAACGGAAACGGCCCTCGCCACCTTCCACACCAGCCGTCGTGACCGGCCGATGCCTGGGATCGCCACCGCCGCCGCAGGGGGTGAGGTGACCGATCAGGGGCTTCTGGCACTTGGCACCCCTGCCGAGGATCTGGCCGCCCCCCTGCCCTCCGGCCAGTTGATCCGCGCACTGAACTTTCCAGAAACCGCAGAGGATGAGGAGGGCTTTGCCGCGCTCCGTCTGGCACTGCAGGATCGTAAGGCTGCACAGGTTATTCAAGCCGCGCAGGATGTGCTGACACTGCTCAGCCAGGACGGCATCTATATGGATGACCTGCGCCCCGATATGGCACGTCCTGAGATCTGGCGTCAGTTCGCCCAAGGTACCCGCGGGCGCGCCGTGGCCGCGCTTGGCGGCATCCGCGACCGCAGCTCCCTTGCGCTGACCTCCGCCCGGATGAAGCAGGATCCGATCTTTCGCGATGCGGCCCATCACTTCCTGCGCCGCTTTGATCAGATGCTGGCCGAGTTCGAAGAAGAGGCAAGCGATACAGATATTTCTTCGCTGGGCGAAACGCGCACCGCGCGCGCCTTCATGCTGTTGGGTCGTGTGGCTGGCACCTTCGACTAGGACCGCGCGGCTTACAGGCCGAAACTTGCGTAGGGAATGAAACGCACTGGGTCACCGGGTTGGATCGTCGCGGCGCCATCTGCCAGTTCAACCAAACCCTCCGCCCAGCTGAGCGAACTGACCCGCCCTGACCCTTCGGATTTGAACACCTCAACCTTGCCATCCCGCACACGGGCGCGCAGATACTCCCGCCGCCCCGGCTTTTTCCGCTTCTGAAAGGCCGCAGGCAGATCGAAGCCCTGCGGCAGGGCCCAACTTGCTCCCGCCATCAGCCCCATGGCCGGACGGGCAAAGATCAAGGTGCAGACCATCGCCGCCACCGGATTCCCCGGCAGACCAAACACCGGCACCCCCTGCCACAGCCCCAACGCCAGAGGTCGGCCGGGTTTCAAGGCAATCCGCCACTGCTGCATCGCGCCGCTTTCGCGCAACAATGCCGACATATGGTCCTCATCCCCCGCAGAGGCACCGCCGCTGGTCAAGATCACATCGACCCGTGTCGCCGCATGATCAAGACAGGCCCGCAAGGCCGCACGATCATCCGGCGCTTTGCCCAGATCCACAGCGACAAATCCCATCTGGGTCAGCACCCCCAACAACATCGGACGATTAGCATCATAGATCTGCCCTGCCACCGCAGGCTCGCCCGGCTCCACCAGCTCATCGCCCGTGGAGAGAACCCCAACCCGCAGCAACTGCCGCACTGGCAGTTCAGACACCCCCGTCGCCGAGGCCAGCGCCAGATCCGCAGGCGTAATCACCCGTCCCTTGGACAGGATCAGATCACCGGCCACAGCATCCTCGCCTGCCTTGCGGGTGTTGGCGCCCTTCTTCAACGGCCCGTGAAAGGCGATCTCGGCACCTTCCCGGCTGACGTCCTCCTCAAGGATCACGGTATCCACCCCCGGAGGCAGCGCCGCACCGGTCAGAATACGAATGGCCCGTCCGGCGGCGACTTCCCCCTCATAGGCCAACCCGGCAGCCGCCCGCCCCTCAGTGAGCGGCATGACCTGCGGGCCATCCTCTGCCGGGCCTGCAAACCCGTAACCATCCACGGCGGTATTCGCCTGCGGCGGGTTGCTGCGGGCCGCAAACACATCCTCGGCCAGAACCCTGCCAAGGCTTTCGGCCAGCGATACAAGCTCAACCGCAGTCACCGCGGTCAGGTTCTGTCGCAAATGCTCCAATGCAACATCCACCGGCGTCCAGTCCACCCCGGCAGGCAAAGCAAAGCAGTCATTGCGCAATGGCGGTGGGGCAAGGGTCTTTTTTACTTCTGTAATTGCCAGGCGGGCCCGTAGATCCAGCAACTGACCACAGCCAGCTCCGAGAATCCACGCCTCCTCCTTCGCATCCGAAGTTGGCGCGGTAAACAGAGAGGAAAGCGCCGTCTCATCCAATGCCGACAATGCCTGAGACAGTAGACGCACTTGCGTCTTGTCACGGATGTCATTCGCTTCATCATTAGCGGCGGCTTGCTTGACAGCTCCCTCAATCAGACCCGGCCAGACCTCGGCGAACACCAGACGGGCGCGGCCAATTTCCTGAAACGGCCAGACCTTAGCATGGTGCCGTTCGCGCAACCGCTCTAGTGTTGGCAACCCCATCAAGATCTGACTTCCAACCGTAGGATTGAAAAACAACTGGAAACACGACGATGCAGCTTTAGCGACCAGATCTGTTTTGCGCCTCTCAGGCACCAGATTATAAGCGATACCGGCTTTACGGTAAGGAATATCAGGCCATGCCTCTTCATTTGGCTTCCCCCAAAAAGGGCCATTGCCCGGAAAGGCCCGGTTCATTTCAGACGCAACCGCAAAGCGATTGTTCCGCCCCCTTTCATCATCAGTAATGCGTTCTGAGAGCCACCGCCAAACTGCAAAGGGGTCATCCTTGCCTGTTAACTGAGCCGCAAACCCCTTGGGGTAACCAAAAGGAAAATCGAACCCCGCTAAAACCCGTCGTCCTGCGGCTCGTTCAGCATCGAAAAAAGTGTTCAGCCAATGCTCGGCCTCAAGACGAGAACGACAATAAACTTGTTCCACCGATAACCCTGCGCGTGCAACGCCAAGCCAGATCGCATCCTTGCTCTCATTCACAGGCTTGCGGGTGGCCGCAGACCAGTCAGCAATAAGAACCGTATCAAACATCTTCAAAGCCCCAACTCCCCCGCGATAAAATCGGCAATCGCGGCCGTATCGTCCAGATCAAACACCGGTCGGTCCAGATGAAGTGGAACATCGCTGGCAACGGCGCGGATCGTCGCGTCCTCGGGCGCAATAAGCGTCTGCCCGGCCGCCGTACGATAAGCTTCGATCTTCGGGTGGGTCTCACGTTTGAACCCTTCGACCAACACCAGATCGACGGGGCGCAACCGGGACAGCAGCTCAACAAAGCTCGGTTCATCCGCTCCACGCAATTCCTGCATGATGGCCACCCGGTTTGGCGAAGCAAGGATAACCTCAGCCGCCCCCGCCGTCCTGTGACGATAGCTGTCGGTGCCCGGCTGATCCACATCCGTGCTGTGATGAGCGTGTTTTAACGTCGAGACGCTGTGGCCGCGCCGACAGAACTCAGCGACCAGTCGCTCCATCAAGCCGGTCTTGCCGCAGTTCTTCCAGCCCGTGACACCGTAGACCTTCATCGCAGCAATGCCTCCGCCCGCGCCAGATCATCCGGTGTATTGACGTTAAAAAAAGGATCAAACGGGTCAGCCTCAAACAGGGCTTCGCGCCCCTGGTGCTGATCCGTCCAGAGCACAACCTTACGCAGGCCACCCTGCAAGGCCGCACGCAGGTCATCGCGCAGGGCCACCGGCCAGAGGCCAAAGGTTGGATGTCGATTTACCCGGCTGCGCCCACCTGATTTCAGCTCTTCTCCGGTCCGCGGCGTTGTTGCCAGCACCAGTGGATGCATCTGCCCGGTGGCGCTTTCGCTGAGACGCGCGACGAGGTACTGCGGAAAAAAGGGCGTATCCGCTGCAACGGTCACGATGCTGTCAGCCCCCTGTTCCGCAGCCCAGTCCAATCCCGCCAGCACACCGGCCAGCGGCCCGGCAAACCCGTCAATACTGTCCGCAATCACCGGCAGCCCCAGGTCATCGAAACGCGCAGGCTCTCCGTTGGCGTTCAATGCCATCAGCTCCACCTGCGGCGACAGGCGGTCAATCACATGACGGATCAGGCTGCACCCGCCAACCTGCAGGCGCCCCTTGTCGCCGCCCCCCATGCGGGTGGCGAGACCTCCTGCGAGAATGATGCCCAATGGTCCGTTTTGTTTCATGACATCTCCTCTCAGCGCCCGAAATGAGGTGGTTTCAGAAGCATAGCCCGCATGGAAAGCGCCTATCGCTCCGCGCTTTTGCGCCGATGCGCCTTTGCCTCTACAGGCACTTTGGCCGGATCGGTATCCCGGATCAGCCGCGCCTCGCCCGACAGACAGATGAACCGCTGCCCTCGCATCCGGCCGATGAGTGTCAGGCCCAGCTCCTGTGCGATCTCGACACCCCAGGCGGTGAAGCCGGACCGCGACACCAGCACCGGGATCCCCATCATCGCGGTTTTGATCACCATCTCCGAGGTGAGCCGTCCGGTCGTATAAAGGATCTTGTCGGAGACCTCCGCGCCAGTGCTCTGGATCCAACCCGCAATCTTGTCCACGGCGTTATGCCGCCCCACGTCCTCCATATAGACCAGCGGGCGATCCTCCTGACACAGCACCGTGCCGTGAATGGCGCCTGCCTCAAGATAGAGCGAGGGGGTGCGGTTGATTTTATGCGCAAGTGCATAAAGCCAGGAGCTGCGTACGGGTGTCTGTGGCAGCACGACCCCCTCGAGCCCCTCCATCATATCGCCAAACACAGTGCCCACGGCACAGCCGGATGTTCGGGTCTTTTTCTGCAGCTTATCCTCATAAGAGGTCTCAACGGCGGTTCGCACCACCACCGTCTCCAGCTCTTCGTCATAATCGATGGCCGTAATCTCATCACCGGGGTGCAACATACCCTGATTGCGCAGAAAGCCGAGCGCCAGATACTCAGGATAGTCCCCGATGGTCATCGCCGTCACGATTTCCTGACGGTTGAGGTAGATCGTCAGCGGCCGTTCCTCCACCACCGAGATTTCCGTTACCGTGCCGGCGTGATCGATTCCCTGAACCGCCCGCGTCAGCCGGACATCTGCGGGCGCAGGGGCGATCACGTATTCAGCCAATACCGACGCCAGATCAGAGCCTTCTTCAGCCATCATCAATTGCAAACCTCCGCCACCAGGCTTATGCCATCTGAGTAGTAACCTAGGACCAGATCATGGCAATCACCACCACGAAATCGGCGTTTTGGAAGGGCTTTCGTGATGGCGCACCTTTCCTTCTGGTGTCCGGACCATTTGGGCTACTGTTTGGCGTTCTCGCCGCCGAAGCGGGACTGATTGTCCCCGAAGCAATGATCTTCTCGCTCTCTGTCTTCGCCGGGTCGGCACAGTTTACTGCTTTGCAGCTGATGGAGGAAAACACGCCACTGGTGATCATCCTGATTTCAGCTCTGGCCGTGAATCTGCGGGTCGCGATGTATTCGGCATCGCTCACACCGTACCTCGGCGGCGCCCCGTTGTGGCAGCGCGCCTGTGCGGCGTATCTGACGGTTGATCAGTCTTATGCGCTCTCGATTGTGCAGTTCGAAACCCATCCGCAGATGACCCTATCACAGCGCATGGCTTATTTCTTTGGCACCAATGGCTGCGTGGCGCCGGGCTGGATGGTCGCAACCTATATCGGTGCATTGGTCGGCACCCAGATCCCGGCGAGCTGGGGGCTCGATTTTGTCTTGCCGCTCGCGTTTCTGGCCATGATCGGACCAATGCTGCGGACGCCGGCCCACGTTGTCGCCTGTTTCGCCGCCGTCGTCACTGCCCTGCCTGCAACTGCGCTGCCCTATAACCTTGGCCTGATTGTTGCAGGCCTCGTCGGCATGATGGCCGGTGCCCAGGCCGAGGTCTGGCTGGAGCGCCGCCAAATTGCAAAGGACCCGTCATGACCCAGTCCCCCGATCCGACGCTGCTCTGGACTATTATTATTGGCCTTGCCATTGGCAGTTTTGCCCTGCGTTTCGCCTTTATCGGGCTGATGGGTGGGCGCAGTATGCCACCATGGCTGATGCGCCATCTGCGGTACACTGCGGTGGCGATCATTCCGGCGCTGGTGACACCTCTCGTGGTCTGGCCGACGCCAACAGGCGGCACGCCCAGTCTCCCGCATCTGGCGGTCGCCGCCGCTGTCTTTGCGCTTGGCTACTGGACGCGAAATGTGCTGATCGCCATGGGCAGCGGCGCGATCGGTTTCCTGCTGCTGTTTCTGTTCTCAGGCTGATCTATTCCGGCAAAAAGCAAAAGCCGCAGGCGATGCTGCGGCTTTTCAATATCTTCGGTCCTGGCAAGCGCCGAGGTGATCAGCCGCCCGCGTTCAGCGCCGCGTTATTCTTCGCCAGCCCCTCTTGCAGGTCTGCGCTGTCATTTTCCCGGTAGCGCTCCGTTGTGACACCCGGCAGGGCGCCGAACTGCTCAGACAGATTGCCTGGATAGAAGGTCACGTTCAGGCTTTCCAAACCTGGAACCTGTTTCAGGATCGATGCCGTCGCATTGGCACAAAACGCACCCGGCACGCGCCCGTTCGCCCGAACCAGTTGATAGGCCCGTTGCGCCTGCTCCGGTGTCACCTCAAGTCGCTGCACCACCACATGATGCGTGCTGCGCGCATGAGACCCGCGATAGGCCTTCTCTACGCCCGGCGTGATACCGAACAGCACATCGTCGCGCTCTGGCACCACATCCGCATAGAACGAGCCCGCCGGATCAAAGATCACCCGCTCCGAGGCGTTGACCATCAGCGATGTATGCGCGCCCTTGCCGGTGCGGTTGTTGATCATGGTGTAGAGCGTCAGTGCAGGCGGACCATTGTGACGATAGGCCACCCGCTCCAGCGTGGCGTCATCGGCATTTGGCTGCTGCTGGGCTGCACAGGCCGTCAGCGCGGCAACTGCCAGACCGAGAGCTGCAAATCGCAACCCAGTCGGCAGCCACCGGACACCGGAACGCACGTTGAGATCAGAACCACTCACGAGGGTGATCAGGTAGCGAAGATTGCAAGGAAGACCGCAAAGAGCAGCGCCGCAATGCAGAACCGAGTGGTGAATTTGAGGAAGCCGTTGTAGGTCTTTTCCTGAACGGTGATATCCATCGAACCGTGCTTATGGTCAGCCATGTGTCCATTCCTATTCGCGTCTGTTTTCCGCTGAATACTGGATTTCGCAGACCCTGTCACCACGTCAATCGGGCGCAGCCGGATCAAATCAGCGGGTGGAATTGCCACGACAGGGCCGATAGCCATATCCCCAACGCCAACTCAACCCACTGCAAGGCGCGCCGCCGAATCGCACGGCCGCGTAGATCGCTGCCGCCACTGGTGACGCAAGATTGGCGATTGTGGGGTCTTTGGCGCTCAGATTTGTCTCTACGCAGCGGCGCAGAGCCTGATCCGCGGCCAGCCGCGCACGTTGGCTGGTCGCCGCCAGTTCCACCTCGTCCGACACGGTTGGATCTGCACCGCCAATCCCAGCCGCGTTGTGATATTTCCGGTCATGGGCAATGCAGCACACCTCAAATGGCGGTCCGCCATCAGCCCCAGACTTTCCGCTCAGCTGCCGCCAGATCGCTGACAGACCACCGCTGCAGCCGTCCGTGGTGAACGGTGCAGTCTTCCCCCCAGCCGCTGCGACCTCCTGCATCAGCGCGCGATGCGCGGCGCGCTCCAGTCGCTCCCAATATCCGGTCGGCACATCCGTATCCGCGTCAGCAACGCCCGCGACGATGCAGCAAAGCAGCGCAAGGCCGCCCCACAGGGATAGCACCAGCCGACGATCAGGTGTCAGACCCGTCGCCCTCAAGATCAGAGACCAGACGAAAGCCGATCCGATTGGCGGGTGCCGCCTCATTGCGCTTGGGCAACGCCCGTAACATCACGTTCAGCTGGCTGACATGCTGCACCAGTTGCGTGCGCGCGCCGCTGGAATCGCTCCCGTAATATGTGATCATATCGGGATCAAAATAGCCCATGCCTTCAATCCGCATCACGCCCGCATCGCCACCGGCAAAGCCCATGGCAACCTCATGCTCGCCATCCAGCTGTTCCTCGAAATTCTTGATATAGAGGATCAGCCGTTCATAGGCCCAGCGTGCAGCGCTCTTATCTGCAACCGGCTTTTGCAGCGGCTCAGGCAGCTTTTTGATGCCTGAGCAGGCATCAGGATCTGAATGGACCTCATGTACACAAGGTAGAATAGCCGCCTCGACGGCCTCGGCGCTTGTTGCGATCTCATCTGTCATGATCTCTCCCTTTCCAGGGGTCGATCACCCCTTGCGCTGGTAGAGCCAGGCCCCGTCAGCCCGGCGGCTGCGGTCCACCTGACCCAGATGGTACAGATGATTTACATGGGCCACCGCCTCGACCAAAGCAAGCCCGTATTCCCCGCCCCCGATCTTGCGCTTGAACAGCGGCGCAAAGCACTCAGCCGCAGTCCGCGGCTCATCCAGATGGTCAAGCAACCGCGCCAGCGCACCGTGATGGTTGTCAATGAGCTGCGCCATGCGATGCGGCAGGCCGAGGAATGGCAACTTATGCCCGCCCAAGGCCAGTTGATCAGCCCGTGTCAGTGGTGCCAGAAGCTCGCAGGCCTCCAGCCACTCCGCCACCGGATCGGCCATCGGTTCCGTCGCATAAACGCCGATATTGGGGCTGATAGAGGACAGGATCTGATCGCCGGTGATCACCAGATTGTCATCGCGGCTCCAGAAGGTTGCATGCTCAGGCGCGTGACCATTGCCCATGTGGATGTCCCAGTCACGCCCACCCATGCGCAGCACATCACCCTGTTTGATGCGGGTAAACCCAAGCGGCATGGGATAAACCGTATCGGAGAAATTGAATGGCCGCTCCGCCACCCGCGCGTCATAGATTGCCGGATCCATTCCGGCACTGCGATAAAACGCCAGTGTCTCCTCCGGCCAGCTCTCCTGCACGTCCAGTGTCAGCATACGTGCAAACAGCCAGGCTGTGCGCGTGGTCACCAGCTCCGCACCATGCTCCGACTGGAACCACCCCGCATTGCCGATATGATCCGGGTGATGATGCGTCACGACCACCCGGCGAACCGGTTTGCCGCCCAAGGGTCCCGCCATCAGCTGCTCCCAGATCCGACGGGTCTTGTTCGACGACATACCCGTGTCCACGACGGTCCAGCCATCGCCGTCATCCAGAGCATAGACGTTCACATGGTCCAGCTTCATCGGCAGTGGCAAGCGCATCCAGAGGACGCCCTCCGCCACCTCGATCGCCTCGCCCTGCGCGGGTGGCTCAGCCCATGGGCCGTCTGGGCGCGGACTGGTCATCCGTCGGCCAGCTCATCCAAAGTCAGCGCCCGAGCGCCCGCGCTCCCTGCCTGCGCATGGGCCAGCAGTGCAGCATGTTCCGGCAACATCCGGTTGATGTAGAAACGCGCCAGCTTCTCACGCGGGCCACCGATATCAGCCATCGCCGCCGCCAGGTGGTAATGCCCGCCCAGAACCCGCGCAAATGCATGCAGGAACGGCACCGCCCCGGCGAAACGCTCGTCCATATCATCCTGTGCCGTCAGCCATTCGGTCGCCTCGCGCAGGGATTCGCAGGCCTGCCAGACCGCTTCGGCCATATTCGGATGGGTGGTGCGCGCGCGCTCGGCCTGTTCCTCGATCTCGTCGATCAAACGGTGCGCCATATCGCCACCGTCCATCATCTTGCGCCCCACCAGATCCATCGCCTGAATGCCGTTGGTGCCCTCGTAGATCGCCGTCACACGTACATCACGATAGAACTGCGCCGCGCCGGTTTCTTCAATGAATCCCATACCGCCGTGCACCTGCACACCGGTCTCAGAAACCCGCATCCCGGTTTCAGTGCCAAAGGCCTTGGCAATCGGCGTCAGGAAGGCAGCCCGCGCTGCCCACTCCTGCGTCGCGGTGGCCGTCTGCATATCAATCGCCTGCGAACAGGCCAGAAGGATCGCACGGGCAGCAAACAGATCTGCCTTCATCTCCATCAGCATCCGGCGTACATCCGCATGATCAACGATGGTGCCAGAGGCAGATTTTCCCTGCTTGCGCTCCAGCGCATAGGCCAGCGCCTTTTGATAAGCTGCTCCAGCAATGCCAACGCCCTGACCACCAACACCCAGACGGGCATTGTTCATCATGGTAAACATCGCCGCCAGACCACCGCCCGGCTGGCCAATCATCCAGCCGATCGCACCATCATATTGCATCACGCAGGTTGGTGAACCATGCAGACCCATCTTGTGTTCCAGGCTTACCACCTTCAGGTCGTTGGCTTTGCCGGGATTCCCCTCAGCATCGGGCAGGTACTTGGGCACCAGAAACAGGGAAATTCCCTTGGTGCCGGGTGCCGCATCAGGCAGGCGCGCCAGCACCAGATGGCAGATATTGCCCGCAAAATCATTGTCACCCCAGGAGATGTAAATCTTCTGCCCGCTGATCGCATAGGTACCGTCGTCCAACGGATCCGCCTTCGAGCTGAGCGCCCCCACATCGGAGCCGGCCTGCGGCTCGGTCAGGTTCATGGTGCCGGACCATTCGCCGGAGATCAGCTTCGGCAGATAAAGCGACTTGATCTCATCGCTGGCGTGATGTTCCAGCGCCTCGATCTGACCCTGGCTCATCAGCGGTGCCAGCTGCAGCGACAGACAGGCGCCCGACATCATTTCATTTACGGCGGTGGTCAGGGTCATCGGCAGCCCCATGCCGCCAAACTCCTCAGAGGCGCTCATACCGATCCAGCCCCCCTCGGAGATCGCCTGCCACCCTTCGGCATAGCCCGGCGATGTGCGCAACACCCCGTTTTCCAGATGTGCCGGCTGGAGGTCCCCGCCCCGGTTCAAGGGCGCCATCACCTCATCACAGAATTTTCCGGCTTCGGTCAGAATCGCAGTCACGACATCGTCGCTCGCCTCGCTAAACCGGTCGGTTGCGGAAATATCGCTATAGCCAACGATGTGGTTCAGAAGAAACTGATACTCGGGAACGGGGGCACGGAAGGTCATGTCTGGCCTCTTTCAGAGAGAGCTGGTCGGGGCAGCCTTGGCATCATTGCCCCAAACCTTTATGTTGAACGTCTTGTCCGATTACCTAACCGGGCCCCTTATTCAAGCAACCAAAACGCCGCGTCACCAGCCATGTCCAGCCCTACATCCCGCCTCCTGACCGCTCAGCCGCAGGAAATCAGCACCGCTGCGGACCTGTTGAAGGAGGGCCAGCTTGTCGCCTTTCCGACAGAAACCGTCTACGGACTGGGCGCCGACGCGCGCCAGACCAACGCGGTTGAGGCGCTTTATGCCGCCAAGGGACGCCCCAGCTTCAATCCGCTGATCGCGCATGTCCATTCGGTCGAAACAGCCCGGCGCCATGTGATCTGGTCTGATATCACCGACACGCTGGCGGAGGCCTTCTGGCCTGGCCCGCTGACGCTGGTCCTGCCGCTGCGTGAGGACCACGGTATCTCGCCTCTGGTCACCGCCGGGCTGAACACCCTCGGTATCCGTATTCCTGCCCATCCCGCCGCCCGCGCGCTGCTATCGGTGCTGGATGGCCCGGTTGCCGCGCCTTCGGCCAATCCATCGGGCAGGATCAGTCCGACAACCGCAGCCCATGTCATCGCCGGTCTCGGTGGACGCATTGCTGCAATTGTTGATGATGGCCCCTGCGGCGTTGGCGTGGAGTCAACAATCATCGGGCTGGCTACCGGCACCCCCCTGTTGCTGCGTCCCGGTGGACTCGCCACAGAAGAGATTGAAGCGGTTCTGGGCCACACCCTGCATTTGCGCGATGCCAGCGATCCGCTGACCGCGCCGGGGCAGCTGCTGTCGCACTATGCCCCCCGCGCCAGCGTCCGCCTGAACGTGACAACCCCGCAAGACGGCGAACTCTACCTTGGTTTTGGCGCCATGGAGTGTGATTTGAACCTCTCCGCCAGCGGCGACCTGCGCGAGGCGGCAGCGCAATTGTTTGGTCACCTGCACCGCCTCGATGCCAGAGCGCAGCCCATCGCAGTCGCCCCCATACCGGAGGCCGGACTGGGCGTCGCCATCAACGACCGCCTGCGCCGCGCCGCGGCGCCGCGCTGATCGGCAGCCCCCAAACGTCAGCTTATCTTGATCGGTCAAGCGTGACCGGCACTGGTCGACAGGGTCAGCGGATCAACACCCAGCGACCGCAAGGCCGCCTCCCATTTGGTGATATCATCCAGATCAAACACCAGCTCCGGTGTTGCCGGAGCGTTCAGCCAGCCATTGTTGGCGATTTCCGTTTCCAACTGTCCCGGGCCCCAACCTGCATAGCCCAGCATCACCATGACCTGTTCAGGCCCGCGCCCCATTGCGATGTCTTCCAATACATCCACGGTCGCAGTCATTGAAAACGCCTCTGCCACCCGCAGAGAACTGACGTTGGATTTATACTCAGGCGAATGCAGCACAAAGCCACGCTGCGTCTCGACCGGTCCACCGAAACGGACCGGCAGCGCCGCCTCCTCTGCACTGCGCGGTGTGATATCCAGTTGTTCCAGAAGGTTGGACAAATCGACACCCGCAGCGGGCTTGTTCACGATCAACCCCATTGCGCCATCGTCTTCATGTGAGCACAGCAAGATCAGCGAATGTTCAAACCTCGGGTCACCGATGCCGGGCATCGCAATCAGCAGTTCGCCGGTAAGATCCATATGAAGCTGTCGTCCTTTTTGTAATTGCCGTCATCCGTAGAGCGGCGACGGGCCTGCCCTTTCACAATGGCCACCCACAGCAAGAGGTTCAAGGCCAAGCCGTACCAAAGCGCCGACTCACCGGCGCTGACCGGAACGTGACTTGGCATTTCAGGCGGAATTGCGCATGTAATCTGGCATGAAGACACATCGGTTTCTCTCTGCTCTCGCAACAGCTGCCAGATCACTGGCGAAGGGTCTTGGCACACCTCTTGTGCTGGGACTGCTAGCCTTGCCCGCCAGCACATCGGCCGAGCAAATGTCCGACATCGTGCAGATTGAGGTGCTGGATGGGGGCGCGACCCGGCGCGGCACCCATATGGGTGCATTGCGACTGACGCTCTCGGAGGGCTGGAAAACCTACTGGCGCGCACCCGGTGACGCCGGCATCCCACCCCGGTTCAGCTGGCGGGGCTCGCGCAACGTCGGTGCCGTCGAAATCCGCTGGCCCACGCCCGAGGTTTTTCTGACCTCCGGATTTCGCACCATCGGCTACCATGACCAACTGGTGCTTCCGATTGAAATCACCCCCGCCAAACCGGGCCAGCCACTGCGACTGAAAGGCCGGATGGAGCTGGGCATCTGTAAAGATGTCTGCATCCCCTCCGAACTGCGCTTTGATCGCCCGCTAAAACCCGACAGCCGCCGCAATCCGGCGATTATTGCAGCGCTGGCCGATCGTCCGTGGTCGGCCAAAGAAGCCGGCGTGCAGGCCGCAACCTGTGCGATCACACCCAGCCGCTACGGCATGGAACTCGTCGCCCGGATCACCATGCCCAGCGCAGGCGGAGATGAGATCGTGGTGGTTGAGCCCGGCCCTCCCACCTTGGTGACTACCGAGACGACAACCACCCGGCAGGGCCGCCACCTGACTGCTAAGACCGAGATCATCTCCGCTGAGGGTGGCCCCTTCGCCGTTGATCGCTCACAGATGCGGTTTACCGTGCTGGGGCGCAACCACGCGGTGGACATTCAAGGCTGCACCCGACACTAATAAGGGGATGATCAGCCGGATCGGATCCAGCCATGTCCAACGAAGCAGCCGCCCCTGATAACTCCGGTGGTCCCAATCAGCCCCTGCGCCCGATCCTTGGCGCTCTCGCCGTGGTCTGCCAATCCAGCCAAAGCGGCGATCAGGTGGTCCTCGTCCAGCGCAGATCGCCCCCGAATGCAGGCTGGTGGGGTTTCCCCGGCGGCCATGTTGAACTGGGCGAAACCGCGATGCAGGCTGCCGCCCGTGAACTGCTTGAAGAAACCGGGGTCATCGCAACCCCGCGCGAAGTCCTGACTCATGTCGATGTCATGCTGCGCGATGAAGCCGGCGAGGTTCAACGACAGTATCTCTTGGTCGCTGTGCTCTGTGACTACGTCTCCGGCCAGCCGGCCCCGGATGATGATGCCCTGCAGGCGCAATGGGTGCCGGTCGCCGATCTGACCAGCCGTTTTGGCGCCACCCCTGACCGTATGCTGATCGATCAGGTGGCGGAGGTTGCCGCCCTTGCCCAGAAACGGCAGCATCGCACAACGGGCGCCTGACCTTCATTCGCCATTCGAACAGGTGGCAGCCGCTCATCGGATACCTGCGCGACGTCCCCCCAGCATCCGCGCTGTGACATAGCTCATCAGGCTCAGCAGCACCGCACCGGCCACGAACAGCAACAGGGCAGCGCGCAGTGGATCCATCTCCACCAGCTCCGGCGCGGCGGCTCTCAGCACCGGATGCAGCGCCCCAACCGCCATCGCATAGCCAACAGTCAGCGCCAGCCACAGGATCTGCGCCGCACCAAGCCCCAGCGTCAGCCAACGCAGGTCGCCAGCCCGCGACGACATCCCCCGCCGCAGCGCTGCAAAGGGACGCGCCACATCTGCCTGCACCGCCACCAACGCGGGCACAACCAGCAGCACCAGGAACATGCCGAAGCCAAGGCCATAGACCAGCGTGATCACTGTGGGTTTAAGAAACTGCGCTTGCTGCGAGCCTTCATACATCAACGGAGCCAGCCCCAGAACGGTCGTCAGAGTCGTCAGCATCACCGGTCGCAACCGATCTGCAGCTCCATCAATGATCGACGGGATCAGCCCGCGCTCTTCTGCGTATTCGTCAATGGTTGTCACCAATACGATCGAGTCGTTGATGATGATGCCTGTCATCCCCAAAAGGCCAACCACAGTGAACATCGACAGCGGCACCTCCCAGAGGTAGTGCCCCCAGATCGTCCCGACGAGGCCAAAAGGAATGATCGCCATAACCACCACGGGCCGCGTCCAGCTGGCAAAGATCCATGCCAACACCAGATAAATCCCCGTCAGGCACAGGATCAATCCAGTTCTGGCGTCATTCAGAAATTCGTTTTCCTGCTCACTCAGCCCAGCCAATTGCCAATCCACCTGTCGCTCGCTGGCGATCTTCGGCAGGATCTCTTCTTGCAGCGCTGTGACAATTGCCTGTGCCCGTGCCGGATCATCCTCTGAGATGTCCCCGGTGACACTGATCACACGGACACCATTTTCACGTCGCACGGTGGAAAACCCGGTACGCTGGGTCACCGACACGATATCGGCCAAGGGCAGATAGACCCCTGCCGGGCTGCGCATCAGCGTGCGCTCCAGGAAATCGGCGGTCAACTCACCCTCCGGCAGTTCGACCCGGATTGCGGCACTGCGCGGGCCATCCGGATAGGTTGCCGCCTCTATGCCGTTCAACCGTGCCCGCAAGGCCCGCCCCAGCGTCTCCACCGTGAATTCCAGCGCGCGCCCCTGCGGTGTCAGTTCAAGCACCAGCTCTTCCTTGTCATAGGCAAGATTGTCCTCAACCGCCGATACCTCCGGGTAGCGCAGGACAGAGGTTTTCAGATCCTCGGACGCTGCTTTCAGCACCTCGACAGCAGCGCCGCTGAACTGCACATCCAATGCATCGCCACCAGGACCCGACCGCCAGCCTCTGAACGATACCGTCTCCGCGAGCGGGTGACGGCGCACACTCTCCTGCAGCTCCGCCACAAAGGCAAAGCTGGAGTATGGGCGCAGATCGGCATCAATCAGCTCAATCGAAATCCCACCCAGAAGATCGCTGTCCTTGGCATCCACCCCGGCCAGACCACGCCCCGCATTGCCGCCAATCTCGGCCATGACAAAATCAACCGGGTTGCGGCCATGCCGTGCCTCGTAGTCCTGTCCCAGCGCCTCTACCGCGCGCTGCATTTCCTGCATCATTGCAAGCGTATCCGCCCGCGTTGCCCCCTCAGCCATGGCAAAATTTCCGGTGACCGATCCGCGCTCCGGCGCGTTGAAAAACCGCCATTTGACGTCGCCGCCGATGAACAGCGCCAGCTGGCTCGCCAGGATCACCGCAGCAGCGGCCAGCACCACGTAGCGGGCGCGAACCACCAGCGCCATCAAAGGCCGGAACAGAGTGTCGCGCAGGCGGCGGAACCCCCGGTTTACCACACGACTGGGCAGGTCATACCAATGCTCCTTGGCACTATGTGCCAGCGCATGAGCCAGATGATTTGGCAGGATCAGGAAGCATTCGATCAGCGATCCCAGAAGCACCGCAATCACCGTCAGAGGGATATCTCGGATCAACTCGCCAAACCGCCCACCAATCGACACCAATCCGAAAAACGCGATAACCGTGGTCAATGTGGCTGCGAAAACCGGCATCGCCATGCGGCGCGCGGCGTTCTCTGCCGCGGCAACCGGGTGTTCGCCCAGACGCCGCGCACGGAAATCGGCATGTTCCCCCACCACGATTGCGTCATCCACCACAATGCCAAGGGTGATGATCAGGCCAAACAGGCTGATCATATTGATGGTCAGCCCCGCCATATACATCAGCGCAATGGCGGCAAACATTGCTGCCGGAATGCCTGCGGCCACCCAGAAGGCAATGCGCGCATTAAGAAACAAGAACAGCAGCGCCAGCACCAGACCCAGCCCCATCAGCCCATTATCGACCAGGATATCCAGACGCCCGGTGATCGCTTCGGCGCGGGTGCGGATCAGATCCGCACTGACACCATCCGGCAGGCTGGCTTGCAAGGCTTCCACCACATCTTCGACCTGATGCTGAATATCGATGGCGTCGCCCTGATCCGACCGGTCCACCCGGATCGACATCGCAGGGTTGTCCCCGACAAAATAGGAGCGATTGCGATCCACGCCCTCGACCCGGATCGTAGCAACGTCACCAACCGTCAGGGCCGACCCATCCGGATTGGTTCGCAACACGATGCCCCCCAGCTCATCCGGCGTGCGTTTCTCACTGCCAGTGCGGATGCGCGCATTGGCGCCACTCACGTCACCAGCCGGATTGGCGTCAACCTCCGCCGCAATCGCCGCCGCGATATCGGCCATTGCGATATCGTGGGCGATCAAACTGGCAGAAGGCACTTCGACCATGGTTTGCGGAGCAGCAATGCCCCGGATCGTGGTGCGGGTGACACCCACCTCAAACAGACGTACCACCAGCTCATCCGCAAACAGTCCCAACTGGCGCGGTGCGATTGGCCCAGTGATCACCACATCCGTGACCCGATCGCGCCACGCCCCGCGACGCACACTCGGGTCTTCGGCTTCCTCCGGCAGTGTGGTGATCCCGTCTACGGCACTCTGCACATCATCCGCCGCGCGCGCCATGTCCCAGCCCGGCTCAAAGTCCAGCGAGATGCTGGCGCGCCCCTCGCGCGATGTGGCACTGGAACTTTCGACCCCGTCAACCGCCAGCAGTGCAGGTTCCAGCGCCTGCACAATGGCGCTGTCGATGTCCTCAGGCCCGGCCCCTTCCCATTCGACAGAGACTGACACCCGGTCCACAATCACATCCGGAAAGAACTGCGCCCGCATATTGGGAATCGCCGCTGCGCCCAGCACCAGCAGCAGTACCAAAAGCAGGTTCGACAAGGTCCGGTGACGGGCAAAATAGCTCAGAACGCCGCCAGCCGAGCGGGGGAGGTTCCGCAGCATGACCCCTAGCCCCCCATCCGGGTTTCAATACGGTTGATCAGCCGCGCGGGGACCTTTGCGGCGGCCAGCTGTTCCAGCATCCGCGCCCGCACCGCCTCCGGCATCCGACTATTGCCTTCGACCATGGCGACCAGCCTGGCCCGGCGATCCTCCGACAGTTCAATCAGTTCAGCCTCCGCCGCAGCGGTGTCGCGCGGGGCGTCAGGATTGGCACCGGTAACCTCTGCACCCTGCCGCAGGGGTCGCACTTTGATGCCCGCGCCCAGCAGAGGCGTGCGCCCGGTGACAACTTCGCGCCCCTCCAGCCCTGTGCCACGCAACAGCACATCGTCCCCCTGTCGGCGCACCAATGTCACGTCCAACGCCTGCAGCCGGTCATCCTCTCCCAGCAGCAGCACGGTCCCGTCGGACCCCAGCGCCGATGCGGGCAGCCGGGCCACGTCGCTCACCACCGGTTCCTCAACCTCCACCGTGACAAAATCACCGGGTTTGAAACCAAGCGCCGGGTTCAGCCGGGCGTAGATCAATCTGCCAGCCAGCCCCTCACCTGCATCGCCACTGTCTCGCACCACCACGCCAGACGCCTTCAGCGCTGCACCGGTTGCGTCCAGCGTAACCTCTACCGGCGCCGAGAGCAGCTGCCCCGCAGCGTCCAAAAGCCGGGCATATTGCACGGTCGAGACCCGGAACGCCACATCCAGCTGCGCCGGATCCACCAGATCCGCAAGCTTTTCATTGGCCGATACCAGCCGCCCCTCAACCAGATTGACCGACTGCAAAGTTCCGTCAAAGGCGGCGGTGATGGTCGTGTCGTCAAGATTGCGACGGGCCTCACCCAGCGCAATCTGCGCCCGCGCCAGCCGCGTTACCGCCTGATCAATACGCGCCTCCGCCAAGGACAGCGCCTGCCTGCGTGAGATCACCGCCTGCCGGGCCTGTGCAGCAGCCAGTTCCGCCACTTCCACTGTTGCAGCAGACCCAACACCGCGGGTTTCCAGATTTTGTTGCCGGTCCAGCGCCCGGGCCCGCAAAGTCGCCTGATCTTCGGCTGCGGACAGCTCATCCTGCGCCAGCGACAATCCGCGCCGGGCCTCACGGGATTCGGCCTCCGCATCCATCATGTCCGCTTCGGCGCGCTGCAGGGCCGCCTGCGCATCCGCCGGGTCGATCTGCACAAGTAAGCTGCCCGCCGTGACGTCGCCGCCATCCTCAAACCCAGGCGCCAGCTGCACCACCCGACCCGCCGCTGCAGTGCGCAATTCCAGCCTGCGACGGCTCTCGATCCGACCAAAGGCCGTCAGCACAGGCTGCACCGCCCCAAGCTCGGCCCGCACAACGTTCACGGCAAACACCCGCTCGCGGGCCGGTGGCGCGCGGCGCTCCTCACCCATACGGGTCTGGATCGCGGACAGCACCATCTGTACCGCCAAGAGCAGCAGCGCCGCCGTCAGCGCCGCAAGGAAAACCCCAATCACCGTTTGCCGCAAAAAACGCATACTCAATTCCTCAATCGGCCAAACGAACCGGTCCACCACCGCCGCGACACACACATGCATGCACGCCGTCAGAGCCGGAGAATACCAGTTTGCACAAAGCTATACGAGGTTACACGCAGTCGCGGATCAATTCCGTCTCACTTGCGGCGCAAATGTTCGTCAAGTCGTGGCATGATTTCCACGAAATTGCAGGGCCGATGCCGGTAGTCGAGCTGCTTCACGAGGATTTCATCCCAGGCATCCTTACAGGCCCCCGGGCTTCCCGGCAGCGCAAAGAGGTAGGTGCCCCCCGCAACCCCGCCCGTGGCCCGTGACTGCACGGCCGAAGTGCCGATTTTCTGCATCGACACGATGGTAAAAACAGTTCCAAACGCATCGATTTCCTTCTCGTAGACATCGCGGTGCGCTTCGACTGTGACATCGCGCCCGGTCAGACCAGTGCCTCCGGTTGAGATCACAACATCAATCTCCGAGTTGGCGATCCAGTCCCGCAGCTGGTCGGCAATCTCCTCCCGTTCATCCGGCAGGATTTTGCGATCCGCCAGCACATGTCCCGCCGTTTCCAGCCGGTCAACCAGCACCTGACCGGAGCGATCTTCAGCCAGTGACCGGCTGTCCGATACGGTCAGCACCGCAATCCGAACCGGAATGAAATCCTTGCTATTGTCGCGTTGCGCCATGGTCGTGGCCCTTATTTCTGATGTTTTCACAGTCTTGAAGAATGATGCCCAAAGACCCCCCGAGACCTGGGCTAGATTCAATCCGCTGTCAGCCGGGCCTTGATCTCCAGCAGATCAGCCCAGGCTGCCCGTTTCTGCGCGGGCTGGCGTAACAGATAAGCCGGGTGGAACATCGGCATGACGGGCCTGCCCTGCGCCTCCTGCCAGGTGCCGCGCATCCGGGTGATTCCGCGTTTGCCAAGCAAGGCATCACAGCTGATGTTGCCCATAGCGATTAGGATATCCGGCTTTGCCAGCGCGATATGTCGCTCCAGAAAGGGCGTCATCATGGCGATTTCTGCCGGTAGGGGATCGCGGTTCTGCGGTGGCCGCCAGGGCAGCACATTAGCGATATAGACGCTGTCCTTACGAGACAGCCCGATGGCCGCCAGCATCCGATCCAACAGCTGCCCGGCCCGCCCCACAAACGGTTTGCCTGCAATATCCTCGTCGCGGCCGGGCGCCTCGCCCACCACCATGACGCGGGCACCGGGCTGACCATCTGCAAACACCAGATTGCGCGCGCCTTTTTTCAGTTCGCAGTGTTCAAACTGCCCCAGCGCCTCATAAAGGCCCTCCAGCGACCCTGCTGCACCCGCCATCTGTCGGGCCACCTCAACCGGATCAATGTCCCGAGGCTTCGCCGGTGCCACCTCAGCCGCCGCTGCGCCGGGTTTGGGCAGCCGCGCCTGCAGTTCATAACGATTGACGGGCGCGTCACCGATCGCATCGGTCGCCCCCAATTCAATCTGCCAGGCCAAGAGCGCATGGGCGCTGTGATAATCCAATGCCGATTCCATACCCCAAGCTACCCCGCCTTGCGACGGATCAAAATACCCGCTGTGCGCACCGCTTGCCGCAGGTCACAGCCCTGCTATAAGAGCGCAAACATCGCGGAGCCTGCCCATGCCCACAGCCACCTCGTCACCTGATCCGATGGCCTTTTCTCAACGGCATCTTCTGGGCATCGAACCGCTGAAACCGCATGAAATCACCGCGATCCTTGATCTCGCGGACAGCTATGCAGAGCTGAACCGGCGTCCCGACAAACACGCCAATGCGCTGTCGGGCCTGACCCAGGTCAATATGTTCTTTGAGAACTCCACCCGCACGCAAGCCAGCTTTGAAATCGCGGGCAAGCGGTTGGGCGCGGATGTGATGAACATGGCCATGCAGGCCTCCTCGATCAAAAAGGGGGAGACCCTGATCGACACCGCGATGACGCTGAACGCGATGCACCCAGATCTTCTGGTGGTGCGCCATCCGCATTCCGGCGCCGTGGATCTCTTGGCGCAAAAGGTGAACTGCGCCGTGCTAAATGCAGGCGACGGGCGGCATGAGCACCCTACACAGGCGCTGCTGGATGCGCTGACCATCCGCCGTGCGAAAGGGCGTCTGCACCGGCTGAACATTGCGATCTGTGGCGATGTCGCGCATTCCCGTGTGGCGCGATCGAACCTGATCCTGTTGGGCAAGATGGAAAACCGCATCCGCCTGATTGGCCCGCCGACACTGGTGCCCGGCCACTTTGCCGACTTCGGCGCCGAGATTTACGACGACATGCGCGAAGGCCTGAAAGACGTGGATGTGGTCATGATGCTGCGCCTCCAGAAGGAGCGTATGGATGGCGGCTTCATCCCGTCGGAGCGCGAATACTACCATCGCTACGGGCTTGATGCGGAGAAACTGGCGCTGGCCAAACCCGACGCCATCGTCATGCACCCCGGCCCAATGAACCGGGGCGTTGAAATCGACGGCACGCTTGCCGATGACATCAACCGCTCGGTCATTCAGGAACAGGTCGAAATGGGCGTCGCCGTCCGCATGGCCGCCATGGACCTTCTGGCCCGCAACCTGCGCACCAACCGCGAGCGGGCAGCGGCGCAACCGGGCGTGGCCTGATCCATGGCTGAGCTGGTTGCACAACCCCTCAGCATCGCCGCAGGTGAGCAGAGGATGATCCATGTCTTCGACCTCGACATGCGGCCCGAACAGGCGCGTTTCCTGCGAGAACCCGGCGCGCTGGCGCAGGTTCTGGGAATTGAAGATATAGATCTGGATCACGTGGAGATCTTCCCGGTGAGCGATCTGGAGGATCTGGGGCTTGTCGGCTATCTGCGTGACGGCTGCGGTATCCCGAATGAGCAGCTGGCCTCAGACACACAAAAGCTCACCGCGATTGAAGGCTATGTGCTGCTCCTGCGTTCCCGAGCGCTGCGGGGCGAGGAAACGCGCCTCACTCCGGCCCGTCAAATTCGACATATTGGCGGCTATAGTGAGGTGGGGGCGGATTGGGCCAGTCTACCCAGCCACCCCGACGACACCCCCGATAGCGCCAAACTCTACTCGGCGCCACGCCCCTCCCCGCGGGAGGCCCGCTCCCGCGCGCGGCGCATCGGGGCCACGATCTTTGCGATTGTGATGGCGCTGATCCTATTCGCCGTCCTGATGCTGGCAACCTGAGATGTCCGAAACCGTCTTCCCTCCTGATCGCATGGCCTACTGGCGCAGCCACGCCTGGCTCGCTGTGATTGCCATGGTTGGTGCAATGGGCATTCTCTGGGTGATGGGAAACCCGCATGTCTGGACCGGCGCCATCGGCGGGCTGGCCGCCATTGGCCTGCGCGGCGGCTATCTCATGTCCGATGAGATGACCCGTGTTTGGAAGCTCGGCGACACCACCATCAACGGCCCCGACCAACAGATCATTCCGCTGGCCGGTGTGGCCGAGCTGAACCGCCTTGGCAGCACGGTCCAGATCGTCACCCATGATGGCAACAAGTACCTGATCAAATACCAGCCCGACGCCGCCGCAACGATTGCAACGCTGCAAAACGCCCTGTCCACCCTGTCCGAGAGATCCCGCGTATGACCCTTCTGTTTACCAACGCCCGCCTGATCGACCCTGAGGCCGGAACCGACAGTATCGGCGCGGTTCTGGTGCAGAACGGGCGCATCGCGGCCGTGGATAAGAATGGCACCGGCTCTGACCAATTGTTTCGCACGCGAAACATTGGGGCAGAGGATGTGACCCTTATCGATTGCCGCGGCAAATGTCTGGCCCCCGGCATTGTCGATATCGGCGTGAAGGTCTGCGAGCCGGGTGAGCGCCACAAGGAAAGCTATAAATCTGCAGGTCTCGCGGCGGCGGCGGGTGGGGTCACCACCATGGTGACACGCCCTGACACCACCCCGTCCATCGACAGTCCGGAAACGCTGGAGTTCGTGACCCGTCGCGCGCAGGCCGATGCGCCGGTGAATGTTCTGCCAATGGCCGCCCTAACCAAGGGCCGTGCAGGCCGGGAAATGACCGAGATCGGTTTTCTCATGGATGCGGGCGCGGTTGCCTTCTCCGATTGCGATCACGTGGTCGCCGACACCAAGGTCTTTTCCCGCGCGCTGTCTTATGCGCGCAGCTGCGGCGCGCTGGTCATTGCGCATCCGCAGGAGCCGGGATTGAGCAAAGGGGCTGCGGCAACCTCGGGTAAATTCGCCACTCTGCGCGGACTGCCCGCCGTCACGCCGATGGCGGAGCGGATGGGGCTGGATCGCGATATCGCCCTATTGGAGATGACCGGCGCCAGATACCACGCCGACCAGATCACCACCGCCCGTGCCCTGCCCGCCCTGCAACGGGCAAAGGCAAACGGGCTGGACATCACCGCAGGCACGTCGATTCACCATTTGACGCTGAACGAACTGGACGTGGCGGACTACCGCACCTTCTTCAAGGTGAAACCGCCGTTGCGCTCCGAAGAGGACCGTCTGGCGCTGATCGAGGCACTGCGCGAAGGCCTGATTGATACGATCTCCTCCATGCACACGCCGCAGGACGAGGAAAGCAAGCGCTTGCCCTTTGAGGAGGCCGCTGCCGGTGCCGTGGCGTTGGAGACACTGCTGCCTGCCGCCCTGCGGCTTTATCATGCGGAACAGCTGGACCTGCCGACGCTGTTTCGCGCGATGGCGCTGAACCCGGCCAAACGTCTGGGACTGGACTGCGGCCGTCTGTCCGAAGGGGCTCCTGCCGATCTGGTGCTGTTTGATGCCGACCAGCCCTTTGTGATGGACCGTTTTGCGCTGCACTCGAAATCACAGAACACCCCCTTTGACGGGCAGCGGATGCAAGGTAGGGTGCTGGCAACCTATGTGGCCGGTGAACCGGTCTACCGGAGAGAATGATGCCGCCTATTGAAACTGCCGCCCCTGTCCTGCTGCTATGGGCCGTGATCGGCTATGCACTGGGGTCTATTCCCTTTGGACTGCTGCTGACCCGCATCATGGGGCTGGGGAACCTGCGCAGCATCGGATCCGGCAATATCGGCACCACCAATGTGCTGCGCACCGGATCGAAAAAAGCCGCCGCGCTGACCCTGCTGCTGGACGGTGGCAAGGGGGCGGTCGCGGTGCTGCTGGCGCGCACGCTGGCGGGCGAAGATGCCGCACAGCTGGCGGGTCTGGCGGCTTTTCTTGGCCATTGCTACCCGATCTGGCTGAAATTTCAGGGCGGGAAAGGCGTTGCCACCTTCCTTGGCCTGATGCTGGCGCTGGCCTGGCCCGTAGGGATCGCCTGCTGCCTGACCTGGCTGGCCGCCGCCTATCTGAGCAAGATCTCCTCAATGGGGGCTTTGGTGTCTGCAGTGGCGGCGCCGCTGTGGTGCCTGCTTCTGGGCGCACCCATAACGACGGGGCTGGCCGCGCTACTGGCCGCGATCATCCTGTGGCGGCACAAGGAAAACATCGCGCGATTGCGCATCGGCACCGAGCCGAAGATCGGACAGAAGTAGCCCGATATCAGCTAAACCTCTGTTTTATAAAAAGCCCTCCTCCACCATGGACGAGGGCTTTTTCATGCTCACAGGAATGTGCCACCGCGCCTGTGCAGAGAATTTGTGCATCAACGCACATACAAAAGGAGTTGTTTTGAACGTGATCGAGGGAGTCCTCATATCGGTATCGTGACCAAAACGGTCCAATTTGAAGACCTGAATTTTGATGACGTAACGCTTTGATCATTCCAACTCAGGGTGCTGAGGTACCCGCTACATCGAAAGGTTCATACCGATGAATACCGTAAAATCCCTTCTGGGCGGGATCGCCCTCTCCGTTACTCTGGCAACCTCCGCGCTGGCCGCTGGCGTTGATGTCAACGCCTCCTCTACCGGTCTGGCCATGCAGGGATATGACCCTGTCGCCTATTTCAACGCCGGTGAAGCCACCAAAGGTTCCTACAAGGTGACCGCCACCCACGACGATGCCACATATTGGTTCACTACCGAGGAGAACAAAGCCCTGTTTGAAGCCACACCGGACGCCTACATCCCGGCCTACGGCGGTTACTGCGCCTTTGGTGCGGCGATGGGCTTCAAGTTCGACGGCGATCCGCATCAGTGGAAAATCGTCGATGATGTCCTCTACCTGAACCTGTCGAAGGACATTCAGGAACGTTGGAGCACAGACATTCCCGGCTTCATCGAAAAAGCCGATGTGAACTGGGATGAGATCGCTGACGCCGAGCCGGCGGAGCTGCTGCAGTAAGCCTGTAACGGCAGATCCAAATCGCAGATGGGCGGCAGGATATCCTGCCGCCCATTCTGTTCTCGCCTCAGATAGAACACTCCCTCTGCGCAGGATATTACTTCGAGGCCAGCCGTTCGACTGCCTCGGCCGTGCGCTTGGTGTTGTTGTAAATTCCCAGCGCCAGATAGAGCGAGCCGGCGATCAGGATCACGTAGAGGGTGCCAACCACAAGCACACCGAGTGCCGCGAGGATACCGCCGCCGCCCGGCTGCATGGTTGCCAGAACTGCCCCGCCGACAACTGCGAGCAGCAGCAGCACAACGACGACACCAACCAGTTTTTCAAATGCTGAAATAAAGAAATTGCCCATATCAATACCTTTCCGAGCTATAGATTGCGCGTTTTCTAGGGGGGAGGAATAGAGAGAACAAGCTCTCAATTAGGGGGAAAATCAAGCGGGTAGCGCCAGAGGGAGCCCACACCAACACCCGCAAAATCAGTCTAGAACCCGCCGCGCGGCCCGCGCAGAAAAAAGGGCGCCTGCACAGCGCCCTCTTCGATGGTCTCAATCTGGTCCCCTGTGGGTCTCAGTAGCTGTATTCAGAGTAGATGCGGCTCAGATCGCCATTCCAGTCGCCATGGTAGCGATCCAGCAGCTCATCCGCCGGGACTTTGCCGGTCTCGATACTGTCCTTCAGCGCATTGAGGAAGTGGGTTTCATCCGGCACCAACCCCCCGGCCCCGGCGCGCGCGCGGGATTTGAGGCCCGCCTCAGAGATCGCCACCACTTCGCGGGCCAGATCATGCATCTTGATATTGCCGACCTGTGCCTGCAGCCCTTGTTCAGATGCGGCCACACGCAGGGCCTCGCGGGTTTCTGCATCCCAGCCCTTTGCCAAATCCCAGGCGGCATCAAGGCTGGATTGATCGTACATCATCCCCACCCAGAAGGCCGGCAGGGCACAGAGGCGGCGCCAGGGGCCGCCATCGGCACCGCGCATTTCCATATATTTCTTGATCCGCGCTTCGGGGAAGGCGGTGGTCAGATGATCAGCCCAGTCGCTCAGGGTGGGCGTTTGCCCCGGCAACGCAGGCAGTTCTCCCTTGAGGAAGGCGCGGAAGGACATGCCAAGCGCGTCGATATACTGGCCGTCGCGGTAGACGAAATACATCGGCACATCGAGCGCGTATTCGACCCAACGTTCGAACCCGAATCCCTCGTCAAAGACAAAGGGCACCATGCCGGTCCGGTCCGCATCCAGATCGCGCCAAACGCGCGAGCGCCAGGATTTGTGGTTGTTCGGCTTGCCCTCAAGGAAGGGCGAATTGGCAAAGAGAGCGGTTGCGACGGGCTGCAGCGCGATGGCCACGCGCATTTTCTGCACCATGTCCGCCTCGGATCCGAAGTCGAGATTGACCTGAACGGTACAAGTCCGGCGCATCATGGTGCGGCCCATAGTGCCGACTTTACCCATATAGGCATCCATCAGCTTGTAGCGGCCCTTGGGCATCAGCGGCATTTCCTCGTGCGACCAGATCGGAGCCGCCCCCAGACCGATAAAACCGACGCCGATTTCATCGGCGATATCCTTTACCTCGCGCAGGTGGGTGTTCACCTCGTCACAAGTTTCATGGATTGTCTCCAATGGGGCACCAGAAAGTTCCAGCGCACCACCGGGTTCCAGCGAAACATTGGCGCCATCTTTTTCAAGACCGATCAGGTGGCCACCTTCGCGCACCTCGGACCAGCCGTGACGGTCGCGCAACCCCTCAAGAACGGCCACTATTGACCGCGTGCCTTCAAACGGCAGCGGCTTCAGCGAGTCCTTGCAATAGCCGAATTTCTCATGCTCGGTGCCGATACGCCATTGGTCACGGGGCTTGCAGCCAGAGGCAAGATATTCCGCCAATTGTTCGTGCCGTTCGATCGGCCCACCGCCGGATTGAGGGATAGACATCTGGGGCTCTCCGTAAGGTTGATCCGTCCTGCGCTGCAAGTCGTGGTCGGTATTTCCGGCAGTGTCAATGCAGCCTGTGCACGGTTGGCCGTGTTGGCGCGCGCTCCCAGATCACGACCTGGTGACCACCGGATTTGCGCAATTCTGCCAGCATCCGCTCCATACGCAACCCCGGCAGGGTCGCAAAGGCGTCAAAGAGCGCATCGGTGTTGGTCGCATTGACCGGGATTGCCAAGGCGGACTGCCCCGGTTGATCCAATAGCCAATGAGGTGGTTTCGCAGCGTGATCCAGTGTCAGGCGCTCCAATTCAGAGAGCGCGACAGCGCCGCCAGTGAGGGGGCCGAAATAGGCGATCTGCCCTTCGTCCACTTGAACCACGCCGGGGCCGCCGCCGCCCAGACGGAACCGCATCCGCTGCATGCCGATAACTGCGATGACAACACTCAGCCCTAGCAGCGCCCAGCCCAGCAGCGCCTGAGCCCCGTAGCTGCCAAGCGCCCAGAACAGGCCAAGCGCACCGAGAGCAGCCGCCGCGATCATCTCACGCCAGCGCCAGAGGGCCGCGCGGGCTTCTGGTCGAATAAAGGTCATGAAGCAGGCTCCCCCTCAGCCATCGAAGGCTGCGGCCCGTGATCAAAAAGGACGAGAGAATAGCCGCCAATGGATTGAAATCCGATGGCCCGATAAGCGCGCACGGCGGCCTCTCCCGCAGCAAAGAGAACCGCCTGTTCCACACCCGCCGCGCGGGCTTCCTTAAGGTGCAGTGCCAGAGCGCAGCGGGCGTAGCCGTGGCCGCGTTGTTCCGGCGGTGTATAGACCCCGCCGATCTGCACCACCTCGGGCAGTTGCGCGTTGAACCCTGTCATTGCGACCCAACGGTCTGCGATATTCAGCACGCGGTGACTGTCGCGCAGCAGGTAGCTGTCGATATCTTGTGATGCGACAGCTACCGCCTCAGACGCGGGGGTGCCGAGAATTTCCTGGTGATAGGCCGCGCGCCATTGCACGAGCATTGGTCGGGGCGCAGCCGACAGGAGATGCAGAACGGCGCCAGACAACTGCGGGCGATCCAGACTGCCCAGATCCAGTTCCGTCAGCGATAACGCCAGTCCCGGTTCATCGCGATCAAGTCGCTTGGGGTGCTGGTCAAGCCCGGTGGCCGCAAGATAGCGCCGCACCTGCGCCGTTTCGCCCAGGACGCCGACCTGCGGTTGTGGCGTCCCCGTCGACAGCTGCAAATCGACCAGTTGTTGTAGTTCATGCCAATCCGTGGCGCTAGCCTCCGCCGCCTGCAACAATAAGGTGCCATCGTTGGTCAGACCGGCGACGCCACCGTCACCACTGCCGCGCACCCATACACGCATCGCCTTGGCTGCGGCACTGTGCAAGCCGTGGTCCCGCAAATTGATCAGCAGAAACATGGAGCTGGCGACATTGCGACGCAGCAGATCATGGATCGCGGCGAGATCGCGATCCTGTGCCGGGCGCCAGCTCATCCCCAATCTCCATAGCGTTGCTGCCACACAGTCAATGCGGCCACCGCTGCGGTATCAGCGCGCAGGATGCGGGGGCCAAGACTCACCACATGGGACTGCGGCAACGCGTGCAGTCGCTTGCGCTCGGCCTCGGAAAACCCGCCCTCGGGTCCGATCACAATGGCCCAGGGTGCCTGTGCCGCTGTCTCGCTGGCCAGTGCCAATGCACTGCCGACCTCTGCTTCGTCACAAAACATCAGCTGGCGTTCTTCAGGCCAGTGGTCCAGCAGCCGCGAGAGTTTTTGCAGATCTGCCACCTCCGGCACATAGGTGCCACCACATTGCTCGGCGGCCTCAACCGCGTGGGCCTGAAGCCGGTCCTGGCGAATGCGGTCAGAATTTGTGAACTCGGTCTGCACCGGCAGGATCCGCGCCGCGCCCATTTCAGCAGCCTTCTCCACGATGAAATCAGTTCGCGCCTTCTTGATCGGGGCGAACAGCAGCCACAAATCCGGCGGCAGCACCAATGGCCGCGTCTGCTCCTGGCAGATAAGGACACCACTGCGCTTGCTCGCCTCGGCCACCTCGGCGCGCCATTCGCCATCCTCTCCGTTGAACAGCAACAGCTGCGCCCCAACCGTCTGCCGCATGACCCCAAACAGGTAATGCGCCTGATCGCGGTCCAGAGGAACCGATTGCCCTGCCCCCAGCGGGTGCTCTACATACAGTCTGATCTTTGCACTCATGAGGCATACATATGCAAGGCGGGACGCCAACACCAGATGGACAGGTCGCAGATGCGGTCAAAGGCAATTGGGTCGATCGCTACGCCCCTGAATGGAGTCGCCCCTATCTGCGCCTCAGCCGCGCCGACCGACCGATCGGCACCTGGCTGCTGCTAATCCCCTGTTGGTGGGGCCTGATGCTGGCGATTCTGTGGGATCAAAGCCCACGCTGGGGGGATCTGTGGATCTTTGCAGCCTGCGCTGCTGGGGCATGGCTGATGCGCGGCGCAGGCTGCACATGGAACGATATCACCGACCGCAATTTTGACGGACAGGTGGAACGCACCCGGTCCCGCCCTATTCCATCGGGTCAGGTCACGGTCACCGGGGCATTTATCTGGATGGGGCTGCAGGCACTGATCTCGCTCGGCATTCTTCTGAGTTTCAATCAGGCTGCTATCGCGATGGGCATTCTGGCATTGTTTCCAGTGGCGATCTATCCCTTTGCCAAGCGGTTCACCTGGTGGCCGCAGGTGTTTCTGGGATTGGCCTTCAACTGGGGCGCGATGCTGGCCTGGGTGGCCCATACCGGCACTCTCAACTGGCCGGCGGTGATATTGTATCTGGCCGGGATTGCCTGGACACTGTTTTACGACACTATCTATGCCCATCAGGATACTGAGGATGACGCGCTGATCGGGGTTAAATCCACAGCACGCCTGTTTGGCACACACACGCCGATGTGGCTGCGCCGGTTCATTGTGGCCACCGTCAGCCTGATGGCGATCGCCATCATTCTGGCCGTGCAACCGCAGGGATCGGTTCTCGCGCTGATGCTGGCACTGGCCGCGCCCTGGGCGATGGGCTGGCATATGACCTGGCAGCTACGGGTGTTTGACGCCGAGAACAATGATCGTTTGCTGCAACTGTTTCGCCTCAACCGGGATACGGGCTTGATTCCGCTGATCTTCTTTGCCGCAGCTCTGTTCGCATGATTGAACCCGTCGCGCAGCCCCTGTAAGACAGGCAAAAGCCGTCTCAGACGGACGCCCTAACGGAGACCAGCCTGCCCATGCGCCTGTCCTCGCTTTTGATCTCTGGCCTGACGTTTGTCGCCGCTGCCGCGCTGAGCCTGGTGGTGGCCGGTTTTGCGGTGACGGGTATCGAAGCAGGCAGCGAAACCGCCGTACGCCGTGCGCTGGACAAAGTCGGCTATACCTGGGCCGAGGTTACCGCGGATGGGCTGCGCGTGATCCTGAATGGCACCGCACCGGATGAGGCCACACGATTTGGCGTGATATCGCTGGTCGGCGGTGTGGTCGATGCGGCGCGGGTGATCGATGAAATGCAGATCACCCCGTCCGAAGGCATCGCCCCTCCCCGGTTCTCGGCGGAAATTCTGCGCAATGACAGCGGCATTTCGATCATCGGGCTCATCCCGAGGGTTACCGACCGTGAAACCGTGATCACCCGGCTGAATACGATCGCAGGTGCGGATCAGGTCGCGGATCTGCTGGAAACCGCAAATTACACCGCCCCCAGGGGCTGGATGGCCGCAATGGACTACGCACTGGATGCCTTGAGCCTGCTGCCCCGGTCGAAGATCTCGGTCGAGGCGGAAGAAGTCTCTATCACGGCGATCTCCGACAGTGTTGATGCCAAGGAACAAATCGAAAAACGCCTGACCCGCATGGCCCCAGCCGGGCTGCGCCTGTCACTGGATATCGCTGCGCCGCGCCCCGTCATCACGCCGTTCACGCTGCGCTACAGCCTTGATGACGCGGGCGGCCGCTTTGATGCCTGCTCTGCCGAAAGCGAGTTGAGCCGTGATCGAATTCTGCGGGCGGCGACCAAGGCAGGGTTTGACGGCAAAGCCGATTGCGTGATCGGCATGGGGGTGCCCTCGCCCAATTGGGCCCGCGCCGCGGAGCTGGGCATTGCGTCCTTGTCAGAGCTGGGCGGGGGCTCCGTGACACTGGCCAATGCCGATATGACTCTGGTTGCGGCAGAGGGAACGGCACCGGCCCTGTTTGACCATGTGGTGGGTGAGTTGGAAAGCGCGCTGCCCCAGGTGTTCGCCTTGCATGCGGTGTTGCCCGAGCCGGAAACCGAAGACGGCAACGGTCCGCCTGAGTTTACCGCAACCCTAAGCCCGGAAGGTCAGGTGCAGCTGCGGGGCCGGATTTCGGATGAAGCCCTACGCCAGATCAGCAGCAGCTATGCCCAGGCGCGCTTCGGTTCGCAGAATGTCTACAGTGCCACGCGGGTGGTCGAGGATCTGCCTGCCGACTGGCCGGTGCGGGTGCTGGCCGGGCTAGAGGCGCTGTCCCATCTTCAGCGCGGCGCGGTTTCGGTGACCCCTGACAGCCTGAGCCTGAGCGGGATGAGCCACCGCGAGGACGCGCCCTCCGAAATCGCCAAACTCTTGTCTGCCAAACTGGGCGATGCAGAGAGCTATGAGCTGAATGTCACCTATGAAGCGCCGCCCGAACCTGCGGACAAGCCGATGTCGCCGGAGCTGTGTGAGGCGGAGCTGGCTGCGGTGCAGACGGTCTCCAAAATCACCTTTGAGCCGGGGTCGGCGACTGTGGCAGCGGGCAGCCGGGACACATTGGATCAGATTGCAGACATCCTGGCACGCTGTGACGGCGTGCGGCTGGAAATCCAGGGCCATACCGACAGTCAGGGGCGCGAAGAAATGAATCAGACTCTCAGCCAGTCCCGGGCACAGTCGGTTCTGAATGAGCTGCGTGGCCGTCGTCTGGTCACCAGCAGTTTCACCGCCAAAGGCTATGGCGAAAGCACCCCGATTGCGAGCAACGACACCGAGGACGGCCGTGAAGCCAACCGTCGGATCGAGTTCCGCCTTATCCGCCCGGCTAATGATGCCGCCAGCGAAACCACACTTGATGAGGCCGCCACCGCCCCTGAAGGCACCTCAGAGACCCCTTCCGACAGTGAACAGGAGACATCCGGACAATGAACAGGACAGAGTTCATCATCACCACTGCCATTATCCTGTTTGTCGCCTTTGCGATGGGGTGGTTTGCCAATTGGCTTGTGCATCGCTTCACCCGCGTGAAGCAGAGCGACGTGGCCGATCTGGACCGGATGAGCCAGGAACTGCACGAAGCAGAGGAAACCCGCGATCAGGCGATCACCTATCTGCAGCAGCGTGAGGCCGAACTGTCCAACCAACTGGCCCAGACAGAGGCAGAGTTACGGGCGGCTATGGATGGTCTGCGGGATGCGCGCCGCGAGGCAGAAGAGCTGCGCGGACAGCTGCACGGCTGAAGCGGCCGGCACGGGGATCAGTCCCAGCGGGTCAGTGCCTCTTCGTCGCTGTGCTTTGCCTCAACCCAATTGCCGGTGCCGTCCTGCGTCAGCTCTTTCTTCCAGAAGGGGGCGCGGGATTTGAGGTAATCCATCAGATATTCCGCTGCCTCAAACGCATCGGAGCGATGGCGCGCAGCGGTGGCGACCATCATGATCTGCTCGCCCGGAACTAACCGCCCATGACGATGAATGACCAGCGCATCCGCAAGTGACCAGCGCTGCTGCGCCTCCTGCGTAATCGTCTCTATCGCGCGCTCAGTCATGCCGGGGTAATGCTCGATCTCCATCGCCACCATGTCACCCTTCTCGGATCCCCGCACAACACCGGTAAAGGTTACGAGAGCGCCGGCATTGACCCCAGAGGTGGCGACATCCGACGCAAAGCGCTGGCTTTCCTCCCCCAGATCAAATGCGTCCTTCTGAACCGCGATCCGCATCGCTCAGCCTCCGGTCATTGGTGGGAAGAACGCCACCTCTCGCACGCCTTCAAGCGGGGCATCAAAATCCGACAGGTCCTGATCCAGCGCCACACGTAGCGCCGACAGATCGGCAAAAGCCGCGGCATAGCGCGGATCGCGGGCGCTGAGTTCAGCCACGAGATCGCGCACGTTTGCGGCTGTGGTCTCAACCTTTTCCTTGGGCAGTCCGATGCGCTCGCGCACCCAGGCAAAATAGAGAATATCCATCAGCGCGTCTCCTTCAGATGTGGCAGCGCCTTGCGCATGTAGTCAGCGCCAGTGATCAGCGTCAGTGCCGCCGCGATCCACAGCAGCCACAGGCCCAGCCGGCTGGTCCAGATCATGCCTTCGTATTTCCAGCGCAGACCAAACTCATCGCTGACCTCCCCCAGCATAATCTGATCCACCAGCGCCTGATCCATGCCAAAGGAGGACATCACCAGATAGTGTTCGAAGATGCCTTGGGAAAACAGCGTGGCGATCGCGATCATCTGCGCGGTGGTCTTCCACTTCGCCAGCGCCGTCACCTTGAGCGTGCCGGCCGTATCGCCGAGGAACTCACGCAAACCCGAGACGAACACCTCACGAAACAGGATCACCGTGGCGGGCAGCACCAGCCAGGGCGTCCAGTGTTCGGCGGCATATCCGACAAGGATCATCAATGCGATCACCACCATCGCCTTGTCAGCGATGGGATCAAGCATTGCCCCCATCTTCGTCTCCTGGCCCCAAGACCGGGCGAGGTAGCCGTCAAACCAGTCAGTAATCGCCGCGCTGACAAAGAGGATCAGCGCAAACCAATCCGCATAGGGGCGCGAAAAATAGAGGAACATAATCGCGAGCCCCGGTGCTGCCACCAGGCGCAATAGGGTGAGGATATTAGGCACGGTCCATTTCATGGCTGCACACTAGCCCGCAGTGTCACGGGTGGAAAGCGGTACAGATGAATTTTCGGACGCGAATGGTCACATCTGTGCGGCTGTTTTTTGACCATCAAGTCAGGACCTTGTCGCCGCCACACCTTCGGCCTCCCACCGAGCGCACCGCACCCGACACCAGATGGCTGTCGTGCGGGCTGACACCCGCGCGGGGCCCCTACCCCTGCGCGTGAAAGAAATCATAGATCCGCTGTGCCAGCGCCGCCGAAACCCCCTCTACCGCCTTCAGGTCCGACAGATTGGCCCGGCTGACCGCCTTGGCGCTGCCAAAATGCGCGAGAAGCGCACGCTTGCGGGCCGCGCCGACACCTGGCACCTCGTCCAGCGGTGTGGCGCCCATGGCTTTCGCCCGTTTGGCGCGATGGGTGCCAATCGCAAAACGGTGCGCCTCATCCCGCATCCGCTGCACGAAATAAAGCACCGGATCATTGCGCTGGAGAGCAAAGGCGGGCGCACCCAGGCGGTGGAATTCTTCCTTGCCGTGGTCACGGTCGACGCCTTTTGCCACACCAATCATCGGTATGTCCTGCACACCATGCTCTGCCATGATCTCCGCCACCGCGCTGACTTGCCCTGCGCCCCCATCAATCAGCAAAAGATCCGGCCAGAGACCCTTCTCGCGGTCAGGGTCCTCTTTCAGCAGACGAGAGAAGCGGCGGTTGAGCACTTCCTTCATCATGCCGAAATCATCACCGGGAGTGAGATCATCTCCCCTGATGTTGAACTTGCGATAGGCGTTTTTCATGAAACCCTCGGGGCCGGCAACGATCATGCCCCCCACCGCATGGCTGCCCTGAATATGAGAGTTGTCGTAGACCTCGATCCGCTGCGGCGGACCCTCCAGACCAAAGGCTTCAGCCACACCGCGCAGCAGTTTCGCCTGTGTCGCGCTTTCGGCCATGCGGCGGGCGAGAGATTCGCGGGCGTTGCGGACGGCACCTGCCACCAGCTCTGTCTTCTCCCCCCGTTGCGGCACCAGAATTTCGACCCGGCGTCCGGCCTTGTCGCTAAGAGCCTGTTCCATCAGGTCCCCATTCTCAATCTCATCAGACAGGATCAACTGCCGGGGCGGTTCCTTGTTGTCGTAGAACTGGCCGATGAAGGCCTCCATTACCTCCGCGGGGGAGACGTCCCCGTTGATACGGGGGTAGAAATCCTGGTTGCCCCAGTTCTGATTAGCCCGAATGAAAAACACCTGCACGCAGGCCTGTCCGCTGTCGAGATGCAGACCGATCACATCTGCCTCCGCCACACCACGTGGGTTGATACCCTGCGAGGTCTGCACCTGTGTCAGCGCCTTGATCCGGTCGCGCAGGGCGGCGGCGCGTTCAAACTCCATCGCTTCGGAGGCTGCGGCCATCTGCTCGGCCAGTTCTTCCTGAATCTTGGTTGAGCGCCCGGACAGGAAACGTTCGGCATCCCGCACAGAAGACGCATAGTCCTCGGCCGATATCTCGCCGGTACAGGGCGCGGTGCAGCGCTTGATCTGATATTGCAGGCAGGGACGCGTGCGGCTTTCGAACATCGCATTGGTGCAATTGCGCAGCAGGAAGGCCTTCTGCAACTGATTGAGAGTTCGGTTCACCGCGCCTGCACTCGCGAAGGGACCAAAATAGCTGCCCTTCTCGCGCCGGGTGCCGCGGTGTTTCTTGATTTGCGGAAACGCGTGATCCTTCGCGACCAGAATATTGGGGAAACTTTTGTCGTCACGCAGCAGCACGTTGTACTTCGGCTTGAGCTGCTTGATCAGGTTCTGCTCCAGCAGCAGTGCCTCAGTCTCCGTGCGGGTGGTCAGGAACATCATCGATGCGGTTGCCGCGATCATCCGCTCAATCCGGGGCGAATGGCCCGGTCGGGAATAGTTCGACACCCGCGCCCGCAGATTGCGCGCCTTACCGACGTAGAGCACACGGCTCTCGCTATCCAGCATCCTGTAGACACCAGGCGAGCTGTCCAGGGTCTTCAGATAATCCTGTATTACGGCGTACCCCGTCCGGTGGGTCGGGCGCGCCGTTTCAGGCGAGGTGTCGGGCTGATGGTCTGTCATGTTTCGAGATCTATGATTCCCGCAGGTGGTCTGCAATGTTAGCGCACCAGGATCAACATGGAACAAATCCACTGATGCTGTGGATAAGTCTGGTAATATCTTATGGCTATCCGCGATTTTTCCTTATTTTTGGCTGATTTCCAGCGTTTGCTTAAAAAATAGGCACTTATTTAAGCCATTGATAAAACACGAAAACTTTTCACATTGCGGACAAGTTAATGATTTCAAAAGGATTTTTGTAACGAATTTACGACGGGTTGACGCTACGTGCACAACTTCGGCGCTACCACTTTTGAACCGCCCCGCAAACCCGGTTATTCCAGCCCCACAACGTCCGGTGTTTCCCAGCTGAGATGTTGACCGCTATCGATGCAAATCAGCTGTCCGGTGACCGACGGCGCGCGCAAAAGATAGCTCAGCGCGGCTCTGATGTCAGCCGGATCAGCACCGCGCTGCAACGGTGTGTTGGCACATTGGCGGGCGAATTGGCTTTCGCTCTGCCGTGGACCTCTCAGCGTGGGTCCCGGGCCGATTCCATTGACACGGATGCGCGGCGCGAGCGCCTGTGCACTGGTGCGGGTCAGCGTCCAAAGCGCCGATTTCGCCAGCGTATAGGTCATGAATTCCGGTGTCAGTTTACACACGCGCTGATCAATGAGATTTATGACGGATGCAGACGCCAGCGCCCGCCCCTGCTCATCGACCTGTTGCGGCAGATCCTGCGCGGCCAATTGTTGTGTCAGGATGAAAGGCGCGCGCAGATTGCTGTCCATGTGGCGATCCCAGCTGCTGCGGGTCGCGGTCTCCAGGCTGTCATGTTCAAAGATAGAGGCATTGTTCACCAGACAGGTGATCGGCCCTCCCAGAGCGTCCGCCGCAGCAGGCAGCAGGGCCTCTGTCGCCTCTTCCTCCAGCAGGTCAGCCTGCAGGGTAACGGCAACGCGGCCCATAGCGCGAATATCCACCGCTGTGGTTTCTGCCGCATCGGCAGAGCTCGCATAGTGGACGGCGACGTCATATCCGTTTGCCGCCAGTTCCAGCGCCATCGCGCGGCCAATTCGCTTGCCCGCGCCGGTTACCAATGCCCGCATATTGCTCTCTCCTCATCTGCCTGTTGGCAATGAGTTAGAACAGCTGCACCAGGTAGACCACATAAACAGCAGATAAAATAATTCCCCAGGTGCGGGTGATATCCATTTTGAAGAACACAAATGGCACCAGCAGCAGTGAAGAGGCCAGCATCACCCAGAGGTCGACCCGCAGGAAAGAGGGATCAACGCTGATCGGGCCGATGAAGGTGGCAATGCCAACGATGGCCAGCAAGTTGAACATGTTGGAGCCGATGACGTTGCCAAGAGCAACATCCGCCTGACGGCGCAGCGCCGCCATTACGGTTGTCGCGAGTTCCGGTAAGGAGGTGCCAATGGCAACCAGCGTCAGGCCGATCACGGTTTCCGTGACCCCATAGGTACGGGCGATGATCGACGCGTTATCGACCAGCAGATCAGCCCCCAGCGGCAGACCGATCAACCCCAGGAAAAGGTAAATGCCGATGCGCCAGTAAGGCATATCGGGATCCGCCTCTTCGATATCATCCAGTTCACTGTCCTTGCCATTGCGGCGATGAGCGCGGGCCTCACGGAAGGCGACCCCAAGAACCACCGACAGGGCCGCAAGCAGGATCAGGCCGGACCAGATCGTGAAGGTCCCGCAGAAGGCCAGCGCAATGAAGAGGACCGAGGCGATCAGCATAAAGACATAGTTTTTGCGCGTGTCGCACTCGCTGGTGTGCAAGGATCGCATCAGGGCGGGAATGCCCAGGACCATCAGGATATTGGCGGTGTTTGACCCGACCACATTGCCAAGGGCAATCCCGTCAGCGTTTTCCCCGACGGCACGGATCGCGATCAGCAGCTCAGGCGCCGAGGTGCCAAAAGCCACGATCGTCAGACTGACGATCAGCGCCGGCACGCCCAGTCGCAGGCTGAGGTTCACAGCCCCGCGCACCAGAGCGTCCCCGGCGAGCAACAGGATCACAAGCCCAAGTCCAGACAACAGCCATGGCATCATTGCCGAGGCCCTCCATTCTTTTTACAGGCACAGGGGCCTTTTCCGATCTTGAAGCGGCCGCAGCTGCCACAGCGCCGCGAGGCCAGGTGTTTTTGGCCGGGCATCCGCAGCTTGCCGAACATCGCCAGCACAGCCATCACCACAAGAAACAGGGAAACGATCTTAAATATCACGTCAGAGGCCAAACCGCGCATATTCGGCGCGTTCCTCGATGCCGCTCAGCGCATCTTGCGCGATCTGTACACCGATCCGACCCAGAAGCGGCTTCTTGATGCCATAGCGGCGGAACCGCACCTTGGGCC
Organism: Phaeobacter sp. HS011; assembly: GCF_018101215.1. NCBI lineage: Bacteria > Pseudomonadati > Pseudomonadota > Alphaproteobacteria > Rhodobacterales > Roseobacteraceae > Phaeobacter > Phaeobacter sp. HS011. The sequence continues at coordinate 327,976 of NZ_JAGEUF010000006.1, forward strand.
CGAAGCGGGCCTGCATCTTGGGGCGCAGATGGCCGATGCCATCAATCAGACCAAGGGACACGGCGCGTCGTCCAAGCCAGATCTCACCGGTATAGAGATCCTCGCTTGTGTCCAGTTTGTCGCCACGGCGATCTTTGACATGGGCGATGAAATTGTCGTGGATATCGCCCAGCAGCTGCTTCAGACGCTTCACGTCCTCGGCATTTTCCGGGCGGAAAGGATCCAGCATCGATTTGCTGCGACCGGCGGTATAGACACGCCGTTCAACACCTTGACGCGCCAGGAAGACATGGGCGCCGAAGCCTGCGGAAATAACACCAATGGAGCCGAGGATCGAGCTTTCGTCGGCCCAGATCTCATCCGCTGAGGCCGCCAGCCAGTAGCCACCAGAGGCGGCCACATCTTCGACAAAGGCGATGGTGGGAACCTTCAGCTCCTCAGAGAGGCGGCGAATACGCGCGCCGATCAAGGCGCTTTGCACGGGGGAGCCACCTGGCGAGTTAATCTCGAACGCGACCGCAGCAGGCTTGCCCTTGCGGAAGGCACGTTCGAGCACCGGGCCCAGTGCGGCATCATTCAGCGCACCGCGGCCGGCCATGCCAATGGCGCCATTGAGGCGCACAACAGCAACCAGCGGTGGCTTGTTCAAGAAAGGCAATTTCAGGTTCATGTCGCCGATGTAGAATGCCGACTGACCTGAAACAAGGGATGGCGCCGGAACGAAGCAAGCGCAGCGGCAAAAAAGCCGCGCAGCGTGGGTAAAATTGCAACGTTCCCCTAATACGTGCGAGGTTCGCACAGATTGCCTGCCGTTGGGGCAGCCCGGCAAGGACCACCCCGATATCATGTTTTGGAGGGTCAAACCTCACCGCAGAGGCGCGATGGTCTGACCATATTGACGGGTCATCAGGACCGAATGCGCCAACCGGTTTTGAAAATCCACCAGATCACCGCAAGGCAGAGCGCCGTAAAGCCGCCGATAGCCAACAGGCTAAGCCCGACGGGCACGTCCGAGGCCCCGAAGAACGACCAGCGGAAACCGGAAATCAAATAGACCACCGGGTTGAAGAGGGTGATCTTCTGCCAGATCGGCGGCAGCATCGAGATCGAATAGAAAGACCCGCCAAGGAACACCAACGGTGTCACGATCAGCAAGGGCACCAGTTGCAGCTGTTCAAAATTCTTGGCCCAGACCCCAATGATGAACCCCAGCAAAGCGAAGCTGACGCATGTCAGCACCATGAACAACACCATAGCCAGCGGGTGCGCAATGGTCAGATCGACAAAGAGCGACGCCGTCACCAGAATTACCACGCCGATAAACAGCGCCTTGGTTGCCGCCGCCCCCACATAACCGATCACGATCTCCAGGAAATTCACCGGCGCGGAGAGCAACTCATAAATGGTGCCGATAAATTTTGGAAAATAGATCCCGAAGGACGCGTTGGACGTGGCCTGTGTCATCACGCTGAGCATGATGAGACCAGGCACGATGAAGGCACCGTATGGCACGCCTTCGACCTCATCGATACGGCTGCCGATGGCGGCCCCGAACACAACGAAGTAGAGCGAGGTAGACAGGACAGGGGATAGGAAACTCTGCATCAATGTGCGAAAGAACCTTGCCATTTCAAAGCGGTAGATTGAAGCGATTGCGGTCCAGTTCATGTCGGTTCTCCTGAAACCAGCCCGACGAATATGTCTTCAAGACTGGATTGCCGGGTTTGCACATCCGCCAGCGTCAGGCCGGATTTCGCCACATCATTCAGCAGCGTCGTGATGCCGGTGCGCTCGGCGTTGGTGTCATAGGAATAAATCAACCCGCGGCCATCCTCGGTCAGGGTCAGCCCATAGGCACCAAGGCTGTCGGGTACGGCTGTCAGCGCGTCGGTCAGCTGGACTTCAAGCTGCTTCTTACCAAGCTGCGCCATCAGCCGGGCCTTCTCCTCCACCAGCAGGATTTCCCCATCGGTGATGACGCCCACCCGGTCGGCAATAGCCTCGGCTTCCTCAATATAGTGGGTTGTCAGAATGATGGTGACGCCATCGCGTTTCAGCTCCGCCACCACGTCCCACATATCTTTTCGCAGTTCCACGTCGACGCCTGCCGTCGGTTCATCCAGAAACAGGATGCGGGGATCGTGGCTGAGCGCCTTGGCAATCAACACCCGCCGTTTCATCCCACCTGAGAGCTCCATGATCCGGCTCTTACGTTTATCCCAGAGCGACAGCTTGCGCAGGATTTCCTCAAGCAGCGCATCGTTGCGCGGTTTACCAAACAGCCCGCGGGAAAATCGGACAGAGTTCCAGACTGTTTCAAACGGCTCCAGGTTGATTTCCTGCGGCACCAGCCCGATCAGGCTACGCGCAGCCCGGAAGTCTTCGATAATATCGTGCCCGCCGACCGATACGTGACCCGAAGTGGGTGTTGTGATACCGCAGACGGTTGAAATCAATGTGGTCTTGCCGGCGCCGTTTGGACCAAGCAGCGCGAGAATTTCGCCCTCCTCAATGTCGAGCGAGACACCCTTGAGGGCCTGAAACCCGCCCTCATATGTCTTTTCCAAATCACGAATGGATAGGATGGCTGACATTGCTGCCTCCCTTCAAAAGTAAACTCATCAGTTCAGCGCACGGTAGCGCCAACACTGCGCAATCGCCAGCGGGGATTGCAGCGCGGGTGTTTACACGTGCGCATTGCCTTGTGCGTTAGTGCAGGGCGGATTTTATCTTGACGTCAAATTAAAATCGGAACATTAGTTATCTCGATGTCAAGATATGAGGTTTAAATGGATATTCTTCTTTTTGGGGCGACCGGAGATGTTGGCCGTGCCACGGTGCAGCAAGCCATTGAACGCGGGCACCGTGTGACCGCAATCGCGCGCAAGCCTGACCTGCGCGGACCACTTGGCGACAGGTTGGTGACACCCCTTGCACTGGATGTGTTGACCAGCGCAGACCAGCTGGCCGATCTTGCCCGCCACCATCAGATCATTATCAGCGCATTGCGCCCCGTTGCCGGGCAGGACGCGCTGCTGGTGGAGCTGACGCAAGCGGTGCTACGGGCCGCAGAGGCAGGCAATATCCCCGCACTGATCACCGGGGGCGCTGCCCTTCTGAAGCTAGCCGATGGCAGCGGCGAAACGGTGCTGAGCGCACTGGGCTTTCTCCCAGATACAGTACGTCCGATCGCCACGGCCTGCGCTGCGCAAGACCATCTACTGGAGAGCACCCCATATGTCGATTGGACCTGCCTGCGCCCACCTGCGATGCTGCAGGAGGGAGAGCGGCGAGATCGCTACGAATGGGGCACCGATACGCTGGTCACCGATACCAATGGGCTGTCGCAGATTTCCTTTGCCGATTTTGGCGGCGCCCTGATGGATCTGGCAGAGCAGCAAAATCGCCCCGAAAAGCGGCTGACGGTCGCCTGGGGGAACGCCTGAACCTAGACCCTAATAGGGTAATCCCACATAATTTTCCGCCAAAGATGCCTGGGCCGCGTCGGAGGAAAACAGATAGTCCAGATCCGCCTGCTGCAGCCGCAGATCCGCTGGCGACATGTCAGGGAAGCGATGCAGCAGGTTGGTCATCCACCAGCTAAACCGTTCAGCTTTCCAGATCCGCGCCAGCGCGCGTTCGGAATAGCTGTCCAGCGCAGTATCATCATTGCGTTGAAAGTGATCAGACAAACCTTCGTACAGATAGTGGATATCCGAGGCCGCGAGGTTCAGCCCTTTGGCCCCGGTGGGGGGCACAATATGGGCGGCGTCGCCCGCCAGAAACAGCGCTCCATAGCGCATCGGCTCTGCCACGAAGCTGCGCAGCGGCGCGATGGATTTCTCAATCGAAACGCCGGTCTGCAGACCATTCGCCACATCCTCGGGCAAGCGTCGCTTCAGCTCCTCCCAGAAGGCAGCGTCGCTCCAGTCTTCAACACGATCCGTCAACGGCACCTGAATGTAATAGCGGCTCAGCTGGGCATTGCGCATCGAACATAGCGCAAAGCCACGATCGTGTCGGGCATAGATCAACTCATCCGCAGCGGGCGATGTCTGCGAGAGCACGCCGAGCCAGCCGAACGGGTAGACCTTTTCATATTCGCGCAGCACATCCAATGGGATCGACTTACGACTGACCCCATGAAACCCATCCGCGCCCACGATGAATTTGGTATCAATCCGGCGGGTTTCGCCCTGTTGTTCATAGGTAACATAAGGCCGCGCCGTCGTCAGATCATGCAGGGCGACATTCGCGGCTTCGTGGATGATCTGACCGCCCATAGCGTCGCGGGCGTCATAAAGATCGCGGGTCACCTCGGTCTGGCCATAAACCATCACCGTCTGCCCTTTGGCGCTGCCTGCAAGATCGATGCGGTCCAGCCGCCCCTGATGGGCGATGTGAAATCCATGATGCACCATACCATAGCGGTCCATGCGCGCGCTGGTACCAGCCCGGCGCAGCAGGTCCACAAACCCGTGCTCCAGAACGCCTGCGCGAATACGTCCCAGCACGTAGTCCCGAGTCTGGCGCTCCAGCACGATTGTGTCGATCCCGGCCCTGTGCAGCAGCTGCGACAGCAACAGTCCGGAGGGACCACCTCCAACAATCACCACCTGTGTTGTCTGGCTCTGCATCAGCTTTCTCCTGTTCGCCCACCCATCATGCCGAAACTTCGCCATCTTGCGAATAGACCCAACCGCCCGGTTCTTGTATATTTCGCACATGATCGAGGCAAAGGCGATAACCACCTACTCCCTGTTCGGAGAGAATACGGAGTTGGCGGATCTACTGCATATTGAGAGCATTGAGGCACGGTCCTCGCTCCATGATTGGTCGCTGACGCCCCATCGTCATGCCCGGTTGCATCAGCTGTTGACGCTGACGCAAGGCGGTGGACTGGCCACGCTTGACGGAAACGAGCAGGATCTTCATCCCCCGTGCATGGTCAATGTTCCCCGTGGCGCCGTGCATGGGTTCCAGTTTAGCAGCGATACCAGAGGATGGGTGCTGACACTGACATCCGATCTTATGGATCAGGTGCTTGGGGATAGTCTCGATATTCTGACAACCCTGGATCGCGCGGCGGTCACACCGCTACGGGATGACCTGCTACAGCTTCTCACCGCGATCCGCGACGCCTATGACGCCGACGGTTTTGCGCGCACACCGATCCTGCGTGGACTTGTCGGCGCGATCACCGGCACCGTCGCGCAGTGCATCGGCGCGCAGCAGTCGCGCGATGCCAACCCGAAGGCGCATCAACTGTTCGCCCGGTTCGAAACGCTGGTGAACAGGGATTTCCGTGCCCGGCGTCAGGTCAGCGACTACGCGCGCGAACTTGCCGTTTCGACAACGCACCTCAATCGGATAAGTCATCAGGCCACCGGGCAGTCCGCCTCGCAGCTGATCAACGAGCGGATGCTCCGCGAGGCGCGACGCCTGCTGATCTATACGTCCATGAGTGCGGCACAGATCGCCTATGAGCTCGGCTATGCAGACCCGGCTCACTTCAGCCGGGTCTTTGCCCGCGGCACCGGGCTGCCACCACGTCGCTTTCGCCGACAAATCATTACGAGCGGGCTGCCCCCTGAGTGAGGAACTACGCTATCCGACAAAAAAACCGCCCCGAGGTATTCCGAGGCGGTTTTTATAATGTGCACAGGGTTGCGCCAGCGCTTACTGCTCTGGCCCCAGCTTTGACAGACCCTTCAGAATATCGATGGCATAGGCCAGCTGATAATCTTCCTCGCGGCGCTCCGCTGCGGCCTCGGCCTTGGCGCGGTCTTCCTCGATCTGGCGGATCTCATCCTCGGAAAGGCTGTCGTTGTTCAGACGCCCCCGCAGATCTGCCTCAGACCGGGTCCGGCGGGCGGCGGAGGTGTTTTCCTCTTCCTCTTCCGCATTTGGATCGCGGCGCGGCTGTTCCACGACGATATCGGGCGAAACCCCAAGCGCCTGGATTGAACGACCAGACGGCGTGTAATAGCGCGCCGTGGTCAGGCGCATCGCACCATCTCCCTTGAGCGGCATTACCGTCTGAACCGACCCTTTGCCAAAGGACTTGGTACCGACCACAATGGCACGGCGGTGATCTTGCAGCGCACCCGCCACGATCTCAGATGCAGACGCAGAGCCGCCGTTGATCAACACCACAATGGGTTTACCGTCGACCAGATCGCCGGGAGTGGCATTGAACCGTTCGCCGTCCTCAGGGTTGCGCCCACGGGTAGAAACAATTTCGCCGCTGTCGAGGAAACTGTCAGCCACCTTGATCGCCTGCGTCAGCAGACCACCGGGATTGTTGCGCAGATCAAGGATGATACCGTTGACATTGTCCATGCCACCGGCTTCCTCCAGCTGCTTTTTCAGGCCAGCCTCAAGATTGGGCGTGGTCTGATCGTTGAAGGTGGTCAGACGCAAGACAACCGTTTCATCTTCAGTGCGGGCGCGTACAGCCGTTAGTTTGATTGTATCGCGAATGATCGACACATCAAAAGGCTCCGCCTCGCCTTCCCGGACGACGGTGATCACGATCTCTGATCCCACCGGACCTCTCATCAGATCCACCGCCTCGTCCAGAGCCAGCCCCAGAACACTTTCGCCATCCACATGGGTGATGAAGTCGCCCGATTCCATCCCGGCCTCATCCGCCGGGGTGCCATCAATGGGCGAAACCACTTTGACGAAGCCTTCTTCCTGTGTGACCTCAATACCGAGACCACCGAACTCGCCACGGGTTTGCACCCGCATATTGGCAGCATCATCCGGGGAGAGATAGCTGGAATGCGGGTCCAGCGAGGCAAGCATGCCACCGATGGCGGCCTCAATCAGCTCAGTCTCATCGACGTCTTCGACATATTGCACGCGGATGCGTTCAAAAATGTCTCCGAAGAGGTCCAGCTGCTCATAAACGCTGGCCTCCCGGCTGCCTTCCTGCGCCAAAAGCGGCTCAGCTACATAGGTGGTGGCAAGTATCCCTGCCAGCGTGCCGCCCACTGCGGCCATCGCGAATTTTCTCATGAACTAATTTCCATCCTTGTCGGTGCGGAACCAGGTTTCGGGGTCCACCGGACTGTTGTCCATTCTCACTTCTATATAGAGCGTTTCTGTGCGGTCAGTTCCAGCCCCTTCACCGCTTAGTGACAAAATGGCGCCGATTTCCGGGTTTTTGCCCCCCATCAGGCCAATTGGGGTTCCTGCGGGGATGACCTCGCCCATGGTTCCATACACTTCGGCCAGTCCCGACAGCACAAAAAGTGTCTCAGGCTGCGGTTCGAGGATGACCACATTGCCAAGATCCAGCAGCGGCCCCTGATACCGGATCGTGGCGGCGGTGGGCGAAACCACCAGCGCGCGCGGGCGCGCTGCGATCAGCCAGCCGGGGCGGGCGATGCCAGCGGCGTCTTTCTCACCATAGCCGCGCAGGACCAATCCTTCGACAGGGATCGGCAGCGTACCGCGCAGGGCGCTGACGTCGGCATCAGTTGTTGCGATCTCCCCCTCCGCGATTTCAGCCAACCCGCTGGCAAACCCGCTGAGCGTCTCCGTCGAGGATATCAGGATAGCAGTACGCACCGGATCCTGGGTAAAGCGGCGTGGAAGGTCGGTGCGGTCGGCGATCGCGGCAGACAGCTGTACACGGGCCTCTTGCACACCGTTCAGACCCTCCTGCAGGGTGTTGGCGGCGCTTTGTTGCAACAGGCGCAGGGTCTGGACCTCTTCCAGGTCGCGGCGCAGCGCGGTTGCCCGTGCCTGCAAGGCCGGTGTCACCTCAGCCAATGTCATGGCAGAGCGCGCGGCCCCAAGCGGCCCGGACGGGTGCAGCATCAGCACAGGTGGTGGCGCGGTCTCGATGGTCTGCAAGACCCCGAGCAAATCCGCCACGTCATCTTCGCGCGCTTTCAACTGGGCGGCCAACTGCCCTTCACGCTGCGCGACACGGCGCAGGCCATCGCGCATGGCCGCCAGCCCAGCCTCATAGGCGCGGACGGTTTCGGTCAATGCCGCGACGCGGTCCCGCGCAGTTTCAGCCTGCTGAAGCGCAAGCGTGGCTGCCTCCAGCTGGCTGGCAGCACGCTGCGCAGCGGTCGCGGGATCCTCTGCCGCCTTTGCGCCCCATGCCAATACTGACAAGGCCAGCGCAACGGCAGAGACCTGCAAACAACGCCGGACAAAATCAGGCCAAAAGATGCCGCAAGCTGAGTTCATGCCAGCAGGCTCTCTCCGGTCATTTCATCCGGTTTAGGCAGGTCCATCAGCTGCAACAGTGTTGGCGCCAGATCCGCGAGCCGACCGTCGCGCAACTGCGCCCCAGCCGGTCCACCGACCAGTGCGACAGGCACCAGATTGGTGGTATGGGCGGTGTGCGGTCCGCCCGTGTCAGGATCGACCATCACCTCGCAATTGCCGTGATCAGCGGTGACCAGCATCACGCCACCTGCTGCCTTCAGCGCGGCGACAACCTTGGCCAGCCCCTCATCCACCGCTTCGCAGGCCTTGATCGCGGCACCGAGATCACCGGTATGACCAACCATATCCGGGTTCGCATAATTGGTGACGATCAGATCATAACCCGCCTCAATCGCTTCGACGAACCGCTCGGTTACTTCAGGGGCTGACATTTCCGGTTGCAGATCATAAGTCGCAACCTTGGGCGATTGTGGCATGGCACGGTCTTCGCCCTCCTCCGGATCTTCTTTCCCTCCGTTGAGAAAGAAGGTCACGTGCGGATATTTCTCTGTCTCGGCAAGGCGGAACTGGCGCTTGCCCTGTTTGGCCACCCAAGCGCCCAAAGTGTTGACGATTGCGCGTTTGGGAAAAACGGTCTGCATGTACCCGTTGTGACCTTCAGAATATTCCACCATGCCCAACATTGCTGCCAGCTTCGGGCGCGTGCCGGTGTCGAACGCATCAAAGCCCGGCTCCCCCATCGCACGCAGGATCTCGCGGGCGCGGTCGGCGCGAAAATTAAGGCAGAACAGGCCGTCGCCATCTTTCACGCCATCATAGCCATCAATCACCGTGGCCTTGATGAACTCATCCAGTTCATCGCGGGCATAGCTGGCTTTGATCGCGTCCGCGGCGGTTTCCGCCTGATATTGGCCGCGACCATGGATTATAGCGTCATAGGCCTGACTGACGCGTTCCCAGCGATTGTCGCGATCCATTGCATAATAGCGCCCTGTCACGGTGGCGATACGCGCCCCCTCGGCCAGCTTGCTTTGCAGGGCGGTAACAAATTCCAGAGCAGATTTCGGGGCCACGTCTCGTCCATCCGTCATCGCATGCAGCCAGACGGGGATACCTGCATCACGAATGGCCTTCACCGCAGCGATGATATGAGAAACGTGACCATGGACGCCGCCATCCGAAACCAGCCCCATGAGATGCGCCGCACCGCCGGTTTCTTTCAGCCGGGCAATGAACCCCTGCAGTGCGTCATTGTGGAAAAACGAGCCATCCTCAATTGCGAGATCAATCTGGCCCAGATCCATCGCCACCACCCGGCCGGCGCCGATATTGGTGTGGCCCACCTCGGAGTTCCCCATCTGACCGCTTGGCAGGCCGACATCCGGACCGTGGGTGATAAGCCGCGCCGTCGGGCAGGTTCTGGCGATCTCGTCGAGCGTTGGTGTCTCAGCCAGATAGGGCGCATTGGTGGTTCCCGGCTCGGCATTGCCCCAGCCATCAAGGATACACAAAACAACTGGTTTGGGCGTCGACATGGTTTCAGGCTCCGGCTCTGAGTGGCGTTACTGCCTTCTACAGATTTGCCGGGGATTGGGAAACCGCCGATCGGTCTGGAGAGGCTATCCGCGTGCCCCTCCGTTCTTGGGCGAGGTCCTCATACCGGCTGCGCCGCCGATGTGCGATACTGGCGTTCAATGTCCAAGAGCCGCTGTTTACGCCACAGCCCGCCGCCATATCCGGTCAGCGACCCATCCGCACCGATCACCCGGTGACAGGGCACCACCAGAGCGATCTGATTGGCACCATTGGCGCGGGCAACAGCACGGGTGGCATCGGGTCGGCCTATGGTGCGGGCAATCTCCGAATAGCTGCGGGTGATGCCCGGTGGGATTTGTCGCAGCGCATCCCAGACCTGCTGCATGAAGGCTGTACCATGATAAGCCAAAAGAGTCTCAAACCGCGCCGAACGCCCTCCAAAAAACGCGTCAAGTTCCGCCCGGATCTGCTCGCTCGGCGGTGTGGGACCTATGCCGAGGTCGCCTTTCACCGCGCGTTGTAGCTTGTCCAGCTCCCCCTTCAGCGCCTTGCGCTCCACAAATTCCAGCAGGTGTAGCTCGGTCTGGCTGCTGACAGCAATCATGTCACCAAGCGGCGTCGGAATCCAATCCGCCAGCAACAGGCCTTCGCGGGTCAGGCTGCCGGGTGCCCTGCCCAGCAATCGGGCGAAGGCCGCACGAAACGCACTAGGAGAGTCGAATTGCGCATCCAGCTGCGCCTCAATCACCTTGCCTCCATCGGACAGAACGGTGAAACCTTCGCGCAATCTGCGCTGGCGCGCCATCTCCAGAAACGTCATGCCGAACTGCCGTTTGAAACTGCGACGCACCGTGGAGAGATCAAGGCCCATGCGGGTGATGTCCCCCTCCCCCCACCGGTAATCCGGGCGTTCATCAAGGGCCGCCAAGAGGGTGGCCACTGCGGGATCCGCCTCTGCCATCGGGCGCAGCGGGTGGCACCGCTTACAGGCGCGAAACCCGGCTTCGATACATTCGCCTACACTGCCGAAAAACTGGCAGTTTTCGCGTTTAGGTTTGCGTGCCGGACAAGTCAGTCGACAGAAGATGCCGGTCGTAGCGACGCAGACATAAGCCTGCCCGTCATAGCGGTCATCGCGAGTGAGTAGCGCCTGATACAGCGCCTCGTGGTCAGGAAGATCAAATAACATATGCCTTGTTTAGCATAGGGCAGCGCGCCTGCCGCCGATAATCAGGCGTGGATTATGCAGCGACAGGCATCTTGGTTCAGCAGCGCCTGACGGGCACCCGTATCAGTCCAGCGCGACACGGCACCAGACAGCATCGTGATCGGACAGCGGACGGCCATTTTCATCGACTGAAGACACCAGACGGTTCTCAGTAGAGCGCATGCCACGGGTGCAGAACCAATCCAGTTTCATCTGCCGGTCCGGATGCGGCGTGATGAGGCTTGGCCGCGTGGTGACACCATCCGGGGTCGCCGACCAATCATAGCCTCGCGCGCGCGCCAGCTCGAACAGCGTCTCACGTTGCCAGTCGAAATCCGGCGGCAAATGGTTGCCGGTGTTGAGATCACCGCCGATCAGCACAGGCATATCCGGTGCAAACGCATCGATCGCACGCAGCAGACGATCAAATTGCGCATGGCGGTGGTCAGCGTCAGCGTTGCTTTCCAAATGGGTGGAGACAACACAAATCGGTCCGGCCTCGGTCGGCAGGACCGCCGCAATAGCCATCCGCCCACCAAGACGCGGCTGGTCCGGATCGGCGGGCACCTCATCGGAAGAAAACCAGTGGCCGTGGTCATCCAACCGGATCAGGGTTACGCGCTCTGGCGGAACGGCCGAGAGAATGGCATTGCCATGCCAGCCAAACAGATTGAAATCATCCGTACAGAACGCCTGCTCTGTTGGGCCACCCAGATCCAGTTCATGGAACTCAACGCCAAAGACGTAGGCCATCTCCAGCGCCTTTGCCATAGCCTCGGTGGTGTGGCGTTGACCGGTGCGGGCCATGCCGTGATCGACCTCGGACAGCAGGACAACCTGCGGGGCGAGAGGTTGGATATGGCTGGCTGTGTCCTCCGGGAACAGGCAGCGCTCGACGTTCCAGGCCACAACAGAAACCGAGGCGGTCAACGCGTCCAGAGCTGCCTGACCGCCGGATTGCAAGGCCGACATTGCCGGCACCTCAGCCATCAGCGCCCGGTGCGCCACCGCATTGCGCGGTGCCGCCTTGATCCGCGCCTGCAAATCGGACGAAACCGACGGCAGACTGTCCAGAACCCGTGTCATCGTCGCTGGCCGCTTTCCGCATCAAACAGGCAAATCGCCGCAGGATCGACCGAAATCTGATGGGTGCCGGGATCGACCGGAATGTCTTTCAGCACATGAATGGTGAAGGGTTGCCCCCCCAGTTTGCCATGCAACAGACGATGGGCGCCCAGTTCTTCGATCAGTTCCACATCGATGGCGAGGCCACCTTCAGCGACCAGTTGGACGTCCTCCGGGCGGATACCCAGCTTGACTGCGCCCTGCGCCGAGGTGTCCAGCGCGCCCATCGAGACACCATCCGGCAATGCCACCTGGCCGTTGGCTATGGTGGCGTCGAGCAGATTCATCGGCGGTGCGCCCATAAACGAGGCCACAAAGACGGACGCCGGATTGTGGTAGATCTCCGACGGCGTGCCGATCTGTTCGATACGGCCACCGTTCAGCACAATGATGCGATCCGCCATAGTCATCGCTTCGACCTGATCGTGAGTCACATAGATCGAGGTGACGCCCAGACGGCGTTGCAGAGCCTTGATCTCAATCCGCATCTGGTTTCGCAGCTTGGCATCAAGGTTCGACAGCGGTTCGTCGAATAGAAACAACGCCGGATCGCGCACGATAGCGCGCCCCATGGCAACCCGCTGGCGTTGTCCACCGGACAACTGCGAAGGCTTTCGGTCCAGATATTCCTCGAGGTTCAGCATCTTGGCGGCCTCGGCCACCTTGCGCTCGATCTCATCTGCTGGGGTTTTGCGGTTCTTCAGGCCATAGGCGATGTTCTTGCGCACAGTCATATGCGGATAGAGCGCGTAGTTCTGGAACACCATCGCGATATCGCGATCTGCCGGATCGACATTGTTGACCACCCGGTCGCCGATTTCCAGCGTACCTTCGGTGATATCCTCCAGACCGGCAATCATGCGCAGCAGGGTGGATTTGCCGCAGCCCGACGGGCCGACCAGAACGACGAATTCGCCGTCCTCAATCTTGAAGCTGGAGGAAGTGACGGCCTCAACCCCGTTAGGGTAGACCTTGCGTACAGAATTCAGGGTAACCTGAGCCATTGTGTGAAGTCCTTACTTATCGGATTCCGTCAGGCCCTTGACGAACCAGCTTTGGAAGAAAATGACGACTGCCACCGGGGGCAGGATGGCAATCACTGCCAGAAGATTTGCGCGACCAAATTCCGGCACATTGGTGCCTTCAAGGGTCTGGGTGATCTGCTTGATCCCCCGCACAAGCGTATACATGTCTTCTTCGGTCGTGATCATCGTGGGCCAGAGATACTGGTTCCAGCCGAAGACAAACATGATGATGAACATCGCAGCGATCATGGTTTTGGACAGCGGCACGAGAATATCGATGAAGAATTTCACCGGCCCTGCCCCATCGATGCGGGCGGCTTCGACCAGTTCCTCAGGGATCGACCGGAAATACTGCCGGAAGAAGAATGTCGCCGTGGCCGATGCGATAAGCGGGATAATCAACCCCTGATAGGTGTTCAGCATACCCAACTGCTGCACAACCTCATAGGACGGCAGAATACGCACCTCCAGCGGCAGAAGCAGCGTGGTGAAGATCACCCAAAATGCTAGCGAAGCGAAACGCAGACGGAAATAGACGATGGCATAGGCCGCCATCATCGCGATCACGATCTTACCAAGTGCAAAGCCGATGCCCAGCACGAAAGAGTTGAACAGCATACGGGTCCCGGTATTCGCCCCGGAGAACCCCGACGCCTCGAACATCGCCTTCTCGAAGTTCTCATCAAACTGATCGCCGATCTTCAGCTGCGGGCCGTATTTGATGATATCCACATCCGGCACGGTCGTGGTCATCACCACCATGATCAGCGGCACCAACATGAATAGCGAGCCGAGGATCAGAACGGTGTGGTCGCCAACAGCCCCCCAATTGATGGAGCGGCGCGGCGTTTGGACGGGTGTTTGGTCAGCCATGTCAGCCCCCTCAGGTGTAGTGGATGCGGCGGTCGATCAGCCGGAACTGAAAGATCGTGAGCGCTAGGACAAGGACCATCAGAATGACCGACTGTGCCGACGAACCACCCAGATCGTTGCCACGGAAACCATCCACGTAGACCTTGTAAACCAGGGTCATCGGGTTGTTCCCCGGCTCACCTTTCACAAGGGTGTCGACGATGCCGAAGGTGTCGAACAGCGCATAGGTGATGTTGATGATCAGCAGGAAGAAACCAGTCGGCGCCAGCAGCGGAAACGTGACATCCCAGAACCGGCCTGTGGCGGAGCGATTGTCGATTAGCGCTGCTTCGCGCACAGAACGCGGGATCGACTGAAGCCCGGACAGGAAGAAGATGAAGTTGACCGGGATCTGTTTCCAGACCGAAACCAGGACCATAGCGGCGGCAGTGTCATTGAAATTCACACCCAGCACAAAATCCCAGCCAAAGAAGCCTGCGAGGCGTGTCAAAGGCCCCCAGCTTTGGTCGAACATGATCAAGCCGATAAAACCCGCAACCGGAGGTGCCACCGCGTAGACCCACATCAGAAGGGTCCGGTAGGTGCGTGCGCCTCGCAGAACATTATCCGCTTTAACCGCCAGCAACAGCGCAATCGCCAACGAGAAGAAAGTCACAAGGACCGTAAAGACGAGAGTGAAAATCGCGACACGGCGATATTCGGAATTGCCAAGTAGATCGGTGTAATTATCCAACCCGACGAAGGTCGAGCCAAACCCAAACGGGTCCTGAAGGTAGAAGGACGACTGGATTGCATGCCAGGCGGGCCAATAGAAGAAAATAGCGATAATGACGAGCTGCGGCATAAGCAACAGGATCGGCATCCACTTGGTCGAGAATCCGGCGCGTTTCACGGTGTGCCTCTTCGTTGGAATGCGTGACGGCCGCAGGGGCTGCGGCCGTCACAAGTAAGGGGAAGCCCCGCGATTAGCCTTGGGTCTTGGCGAAACGGGCCAGCAGGTTGTTGGCTTCGGACTCAATCGCGTTGAAGGCGTCTTCAACCGAGGTTTCACCAGTCAGGATGCGACCATATTCGCGGTTCATTACGTCGCGGATCTGCACGTAGAAGCCCATGCGATAGCCTTTGGTGTTGTCACCACCGGGCAGCGACAGCTGCTGGATGCCAACCTCGGCAGCAGGGGCGCGGTCATAATGGCCGTCCGCTTTCGCCATTTCATAAGCGGCTTCGGTGATCGGCACATACCCGGTCTCTTTGTGCCAGAAATACTGCACCTCAGAAGACGTCAGGAAATCGAAGAACGCAGCGGTTGCCTTGTTTTCTTCGGCATCGTGACCAGCCATCGCGAACAGGGACGCACCACCGATGAAAGTCTGCGTCGGCTCTTTGGTCACACCTTCCCAGTAGGGCAGCATGGTTGCGGAGAAATCAAACGGCAGGTCTTTCTTGCTCAGGCCACCAAAGGAGCCGGAAGAACCGAGCCACATGGCAACCTTGCCTTCTTCAAACGGCGTCTGATTGTCACCCCAGCCCGTGCCGAACCATTCGAAATGGCCCTTTTCCTGCCAGTCGGTCACGGCGGTGAAATGCGCTTTGATCGCGTCATTGTTCACTAGAATCTGAGTGTCGACGCTGTCGTAGCCATTGTTGTTGGTCGCAAACGGCAGGTTGTGGCGGGAATGGAAGTTCTCGGTGAAGATCCAGGGCAGGTGAGATTGCGACAAGGCGGTATAACCAGCCTCTTTCAGCGCGGGCGCGGTCACGGTCTGGAACTCTTCCCAGGTTTTAGGTGCGGTAACACCTGCTTTTTCCAACGCCTGGATATTGTAATACATGATGGGCGTGGAGGAGTTGAACGGCATGCCGATCATCTTGCCATCGCTGTCGGCGTAGAAATAGCGCACGCCAGCGATGTAGTCGTTGATGTCGAAATCAACGCCATTGTCGGCCAGCAGATCCTGAACCGGGATGGTCGCGCCCTTCGCGCCAATCACGGTGGCGGCGCCAGCATCAAACACCTGCATCACATTGGGTTGCTCGCCCGCACGGAAGGCCGCGATGCCTGCGGTCAGGGTCTCCTCATAGGTGCCCTTGAAAACTGGGGTGATCTTATACTCATCCTGGCTCGCGTTGAAGTCGGATGCGATCTGGTTGACGGTGTCACCCAGCGCACCACCCATCGCGTGCCACCAGGTGATTTCAGTTTCGGCATATGCAGCATTGGCGGCGAATGCCAGCGTGGCAGCGGTTGTGAACGCAATACGTTTCATCTTCTGTCTCCGGTCCTCCGTCGCCCAGTTGCGAGCGAGCGGTTCCAATTGAACCACGGCGACCGGTTCAGCCCGCCGCGGTATTATGAATTGGCCTCCCCTTAGGCCAGTGAGCTCTGCTGCAGCAGCGCTTGAAGCGCTTTTGTCTCAGGAACGAGTCCATTGCACCAGACCTGCACACGTGTTCATATAGGGGCGGTATGTAACGGTTGTGTCAAGGGTTTCGGTGTTTAACGAAAAAAACATCCCGCCCGAGAGGGACGACATATGAAACGACAAAGCCCAGCAGCTGGCAGGCGGCTTCCGCGCGTGACAGCAGCGGATGTAGCTGAAATCGCAGGTGTTTCACGCTCGGCAGTGTCACGAGCCTTCACCGAGGGCGCCTATCTTGATCAGGAAAAACGCGAGCGCATCCTCTTGGCAGCACATGAGCTGGGCTATCAACCGAATGCACTGGCGGCCACATTACAAGGTGCCCGCTCCAATCTGGTTGCGGTCTTTGCTGGTGAGATGCGGAATGAATACGACAAGGAAGCAACCTCTGCTCTGATTGCTGGCCTGAACGCTGCGGGTAAATGGCCTGTGGTTATCGCTGGTAGTGGTGACCACGCCCGTGATGCCGTCACTCAGGTGTTGCGCTATCCGCTGGACGCAATGATTCTGCGCAGTGGCAGCCTCGCCACCGAGATCGTCGATCTCTGCAGCAAGCTGCATATTCCCGTTATCGCCTCCGGTCGGATTATCGATGCTGAGCGGGTCGATAATATATGTCTGCGCAACCACCAGGCGGCGATGTTGGCAGCAGATTTGTTTGCGAAACGGGGGCGGCAGCGAGTCGCCTTAGTGGGTGGACCGGACGACTTCGGCGCGACCGCTGAGCGCCGGAACGGGCTGCTCGACGGCCTGACGAAGCACCAGCTCACCCTGGCCGGAGAAATCAAAGGAAATTACACCACCGAGAGCGGATATTTCGCCACGCAGCGATTGTTGGAACAGGCCAACTTCGACGGAATATTCTGTGCCAATGATGCCATGGCCATCGGGGCACTCGGGGCGCTAAAGGACGCAGGGCGGCTTGTATCACAGGATATCTCGGTCATCGGTTTTGATGATATCGAAATGGCCCGCTGGCCGACCATCCGGCTTACCACATTGCGCAACCCGATTGCTGACATGGTCACTGCGGTATTGCGCTGTCTAGATCGGCGCCTTGACCACCCGCAGGCACAGGAAGAGACCGTGCTGCTGGATGCAGAAATCATCCTGCGTGACACTCATTGACCACCATCGCCTGTTTACTAGCGGCAGCCCCAATAACTTACCCACCTAAGGCAGATCTACCCGCCTGCGACCTCAGACGATGAAGTCGTTTTCCGCGCCCCAATGCGCAGGCGCCAGATTGTGTCCAGACCTGTTTGCTCCTCGCATGATGATGCTTTCCCTCCTGGGTTGAGCTAGGATAGGCTGAGGCCCGAACTTAGCATTCCAGAAGAGTTATCGGAGGCCGGTGGGTAGATCCGTTCTTGCGAAGAACCCACCTGCCAGAGAGCGCGTGCCAACCGGTCATTGTTCAGCAAGTCCGGGGTTTCATCAGCGTCGCGCCAAGGCACCAACTCTCCCGCGTCTGAAAGCGACCGTACCTCCCGGCGCGCCAGCACAGGCAAAATGCGGGGTCCGTAGGCCTGCTCCACCCGATAGAGTATCAGTTGCGGCAGGCATTTATAGAGGCACAGCCGATCTGCCGGGCGAAGCGTTGAAACAGCCATCGGCCCCGGGTAAAACGTTTCGCTGGGGATCCCGTTGGACATAAGGTTATCATGCGTTTTCAGCAGGATATGCACGTATGTTACCTGCGTCATCTCGCATGCAAAAGACGCAAAATCAGTCATCTGGGCCAAGTGCTTAGCTCGCAGATGCAACGGTCGACCACTGCTACGATGCTTCATAAGGATGCAATGCTGAGGCGACACAACAGGTGCCCCGTCGCTGCCAAAAGCGTCAGAGCTCACTCGAACCGGCATCAGCGCTTCCGGTAACTGTTTGCGAGCAGTTGTGGAGAAAGAGGCGCCAACCCAGAGGACGCGCTGCACCCCTGCACCCAAAGTTGTGACGTAATCACCCGGACTGAGTTCCTCGGCCCTTACCGGCCCGGTTGGCGTATCAATCAGCGTCCCGGCCGTAAAACAAGGAATGCCCATTGCATACATTTCAGGCCCGCTATCCACCTGCGACGACTGAACCCCGACCAGCGTAATACTCTCTCCGTTCGGGAAGGTCATGATCGCGTCGCCGGTTCCGTCACCATTGGTATCGGTCACCACGATATCACCGATTTTGACCGGATCTCCGGCCAAATTCGTGAGGCCCGAAACATCCAGTTGATCAACGGTGGTTCCGTCACCGCTGTCGCCCAGATCAAAGTTGTAGATCAGATCTGAGCCAGATCCATCTTCCAGTATCACCTCATCGCGATCCGTATCTGCCGTCAGCTGAATTGTATCGTCACCGGTCCCGCCAATGACCGTGTCAGATCCCGTTCCCGCATCGATATAGTCGCCACCAGTGCCACCATCGAGATAATCATCGCCGGCCCCGCCGCGCAGATCATCAGTGCCAGCCCGCCCTTCCAGGCGGTCATTCCCCGCCCCGCCCCGCAAATCATCATTGCCCGAACCACCTAGGATAGTGTCGTCACCGCCACCACTGTTCACGTAGGCGAGGTTCCCAGATTGAGCCGACCCGTCAATATAATCTGATTTCTCTGTCCCAGTTATGCTTTCGATTTCGGAAAACTGGGCCGTATCACTGCCGACGGTAACTGTGCCGGCCTCAGGTCCCGACATGGTGATCACGGCCCCAGAAGAAAGCTGAGACAGATCGAGGGAATCCTGATCAACCCCACCCTCTCCGCCAGTGATGGTATCGTTCCCAAAACCATCTTGCAGGATGATCTGATCCTGCCCGTCCCCCCCATCGATACTATCTGCTCCGTATCCGCCGGTTAGGGTGTCGTCGCCCTCGCCCCCGCTGAGTGTCGCGCCACTTATAACGGAAGTGCCGAAAAACTGTGCTGGATCCGAGATCGCAGCGCCGCCATCATTGTAGAACCGAAACGACTGGGTATTCCCGTTGGCATAGGTCACGACAAAGTCCGACACGCCGGAGCTGGCGAGCGTGTTTGTGAACGAAACAGGCTCTTCCGAAAGGTAGACTTTGTCGATCCCGACATCAAATTGGCTCACCCCCAGAAAGGCGCCATCAGTGGTATTCAAAACCGTAATTGAATCGTAGACGTCATCGCTGCCGGTTGTTCCTGGTGTGCCCCCCATTGAAATTGAGCTGCTGCTGGAACTGCCGGGGTTCCAGGCAAAATCGTTGCTGTCGTAGTCACCAGATGCAGATCCGCCATCGGTAACAACTGTCGCGCCTGACGGTGCAACGGAGCCCCCTGATGCAGCATTTATCGTGATTTGATCGTTGCCAGCGCCACCAAGTAGGGTGTCACCGCTTGACCCGGTTACAACGTCGTCCCCCGAGCCGGCGTCAATGGAATCTGCCCCCGCACCGCCGTCGACGGTATCAGCCCCCGCACCGGTGGAGATCGTGTCGTCTCCCATACCACCCGTGACGCTGTTGTCACCACCGCCGGTTTGGACATTGATCGCCGAGGTCGCAGCAGAGCCATCTAGCGTATCGTCTCCAGAATGGAGGTAGAACCGTTCAAATTCCCAGAAATAGGCTGTCTGGCCGCCAAATGTGACAGTGCCATCACCATCGCCGGTAAAGGTGACGTTGACATCAACACCGGCGTAGTCACCATAAACTTCGAGCATATCGCCCAAAGTTTCGCCAGTTTCGCCACCGTAAAGCGACTCGCCATCCATGTTGTCGTAGATGGCCACCCAATCATCACCACCCTCACCATAGAAAGTGTCGTTACCGGTATCGGTGTCGTAGTTGTCGCTCCCCTCGCCACCAAAGATAATGTCATCGCCTGAGGAGCCGGTCAGATAGTCATCACCATCGCCACCATAGATAACGTTGTCATTGGCATCGCCGCTAATCGTGTCGTTGCCAGATGTGCCCGACATTGAATTAGCGGGGATCGTCGTGGCGCTGGCGGATCCGCTCGTCGTGTACCAAGTGTCTGGTACAAAATAAACATTCCCGTCACTGCCGTAGTGATAGGTGCCAGTGTCGGTAACGTTTGAGTAGGTCTGACCGTCGCCCTGGTATTGCCCGCTCCAGGTCCAGCTGCCGGTTCCGATAACATCCGATGAGGTGAAAGCAGATTGATTGGCAGAGATTCCATCCCCGGAATCCAACGTGCCGTCACCTAGCGTAACAAGATATCCAACTGCCATGTTCAGCCTCCAAGATGACCGCTCTTCGAGGGCACGCAAACTGCATCAGGCGCATCTCAGCGGGTACACCACCCTAGACAAGGAGGGTTGAAAAGGGGTGAAGACCCTAGCGGGCAAAACTCGGAAAGCAGATTCGGTGCAATAAATCCAAAATACTGCTAACTCCAACCGTTGAGCTGATCGCAAAATATAGTGAAGACTTGGTTACGTGCTCTTCTGAAATGCCATCGCTTTGAGGTTGGCCTGCTCTCCAACTGAGCAGGCAGACGATGGAAAAGAAGCCGGCTCCCTATCTTGTGTGTGACCGACGACTTCAGCCGGAAATGCCTGGCTAAGTGACTCTCCCACCCACAGCCGAAACCACTCGCGCATAAAACAGGGGTATTTCGCCCTTTTTCAAGCGCTCAGCGTGTTGCGATGTTATCAGAAAAGCCAGTGGCTGGGGTGGTAGGA